>NZ_JACHNB010000001.1:7137500-7765585 GCF_014205225.1 Actinoplanes octamycinicus | reverse complement strand
CGGTCACCACCGCGCTGGAGACCGGCTACCGCAGCATCGACACCGCCGCGGTCTACGGCAACGAGACCGGCGTGGGCCGCGCGGTCGCCGCCTCCGGCCTGCGGCGCGACGACCTCTTCATCACCACCAAGCTCTGGATCAGCGACCTGGGCCGCGCTCGCGACGCGCTCCGCGCCAGCCTCGACCGGCTCGCCCTGGACCAGGTCGACCTCTACCTGATCCACTGGCCGGCCCCGGCCACCGACGCCTACCTGGACGCCTGGCAGACCCTCGAGGAACTCCAGTCCGAGGGTCTCACCCGGGCGATCGGCGTCTCCAACTTCCTGCCCGAGCACCTGGACCGGGTGGTCGCGCTCGGCGGCACGGTCCCCGCCGTCAACCAGATCGAACTTCACCCGGCCCTGCTCAACCGCGCCAGCGCCGAGGCGAACGCCCGGCACGGCATCGCCACCGAGGCGTGGAGCCCGCTCGCCCAGGGCGCCGTCCTCGACGAGCCGGCCGTGACGACCGCCGCCGAGGCGCACGGCGTCACCCCGGCCCAGGTCGTGCTCCGCTGGCACCTGCAGCACGGCAACGTCGTCATCCCGAAGTCGGTCACCCCGTCCCGGATCGCCGCCAACTTCGACGTCTTCGGCTTCACGCTGACCGACGCCGAGGTCGCCGCCATCGACGCCCTGGACCGCGACGGCCGTACCGGCCCGCACCCGGCCCGCTTCAACGGCTGACGCCCGCACCGCCCGCCCGTGCCCCGAACCGCCCCGCGCGTCGCGGCCGGTCCGGCTGGCTCTCACGGGTGTCTCGAAGCCTTCGAGACACCCGTGAGAGCCAGCCGGTGAACCGTGAGTCGCGTCGCGGCCGGGGCACGGCGGGCCTTGCGTTCGGCGCGCGGGCCCGCACGACACGCGTGGCGGTCGTGAGGGGAGCGGGCATCGCGGGCCGGTTGCCACGGGGCTGCGGGTCGTACCGGAAAGGGATCCGTGGCGGTGAGGGCGGCATCGCGGCAGCGAAGATGGTCTTCGACGGGCGCCGGGCCGGCGCGGACGCTATGAGCGCGGGGACGAGCGGAAGCGGTCGACGGTGACGAACATGTTCGCTACGATCGCGTTATGAGTCCTCGACGTGAACCCGTCAGCCGGCGGGACCGGCCGGCGAAACCCGCCCTCAGCCGGGCCGGCGCGGTCGCCGTGGCGCTGCGGATCATGCGCGAGGAGGGCCTGGAGCGCCTCACCATGCGCCGCCTCGCCGCCGAGCTGGACACCGGCCCTGCCTCCCTCTACGTCTACGTGCAAAACATGGCCGAGCTGCACGGCGCCATCCTCGACGAGCTGCTGGCCGAGCTCACGCTGCCGCCGGTGGACGCGGACCGGTGGCGGGACCGGCTGGTCGCGCTGATGTGCGACTACACCCGCCTGCTGATGGCGTGGCCGAGTCTGGCCCGCTCGGTGCTGACCCTGCGCCCGTCCGGCCCGCACTACGTCCGGTTGATCGACACCGTGCTCGGCCTGCTGCGGGCGGGCGGGGTGCCGGCCACCCAGGCCGCCTGGGGTCTCGACCTGCTGCTGCAGCTGGGCACCGCCACGGCCGCCGAGCAGGGCACCCGCGGCGAGGCGAAGGATGCCGACCGCGAGCAGGAGATGCTGGTGATGGCGCTGCGCGAGGCGCCCGAGCCGGAGTTCCCGCACGTCGCCCGGGTTCGTGACGAGCTCTTCTCCGGCACCGGCGAGGAGCGGTTGGCCTGGGCTTTCACGGTGCTGACAGCCGGCATTCAGGCCGTACCGAAATAGTTCGGGGAAAGCTCGCAGCTTTGCCGTGCCCATGCCGAACATGTTCGTCAAGAACGCGTTCAGTGAACGAAACTGATGATCGGAGAGCAAGATGACCACCACACCCGTCACGATCGTGGGCGCCGGACTCGGCGGCCTGACCCTCGCCCGCGTGCTCCACGTGCACGGCATCCCGGCCACCGTCTACGAGCTGGACGCCTCCCCGGAGGCCCGGACCCAGGGCGGCATGCTCGACATCCACGACTACAACGGCCAGGTGGCGATCCACGCGGCCGGCCTGACCGACGAGTTCCGGAAGCTCATCCACCCGGGCGGCGAGGCGACCCGGATCCTCGACCAGCACGGGACCGTGCACACCGACGAGCAGGACGCCGGCGACGGCACCCGGCCCGAGGTGGACCGCGGCGACCTGCGCCGGATGCTGCTCGACTCGCTGCCGGCCGGCACCATCGCATGGGGCAGCAAGGTCACCGGGGTCCGGACGCTCGGCGGCGGGCGGCACGAGCTGGCCTTCGCCGGCGGCCGCACGGTCCGCACCGGGCTGCTGGTCGGCGCGGACGGCGCCTGGTCCCGGATCCGGCCGCTGCTCTCCGACGCCCAGCCGGCCTACACCGGCATGTCATTCATCGAGGTGGACCTGCGGGACGCCGACCGGCGTCACCCCGGCCCGGCCCGCACGGTCGGCGGCGGCATGCTCTTCGCGCTCGGCTCCGGCCGCGGCTTCCTCGCCCACCGGGAGACCGACGGCAGCCTGCACATCTACATCGCCCTGCGGAAACCGGCCGGCTGGGTGGCCGGCATCGACTGGTCCGCGACGGACCAGGCGAAGGCCCTGCTGGTCGAGGAGTTCCGCGACTGGGCGCCGGAGTTCCACGCGCTGATCACCGAGGCGGACGGCGCGCTCATCCCGCGGACCATCAACGCGCTGCCGGTCGAGCACCGGTGGGAGCGGGTGCCGGGCGTGACGCTGCTCGGCGACGCGGCGCACGTGATGTCCCCGTTCGCCGGTGAGGGCGCCAACCTCGCGATGCTGGACGGCGCCGAGCTGGGCGAGGCGCTCGCGGCCCATCCGGAGGATCAGGAGCGGGCCCTTCTCGCGTACGAGGAAGCGCTCTTCACCCGCAGCGCCGCAGCCGCCGGGGAGGCCGCCCGCAACCTGGTCCTGTGCTTCGACGACCGGGCCCCGCACAGCCTCCTCGACCAGTTCGCCGCCTACGAGGCCGGGTCGGCGGCCCCGAACCAGCGGGCCAGCTGATCCGCCAGCCCCTCCGGGCCGGCGCCGGCCCAGGCGACGTGCCCGTCCGGGCGCAGCAGGACGGCCGGGACGTCCAGCTCCTCGCTCTGGTCGACGACGTGGTCGACCCGGTCGGCCCAGCCGGTCACCGACAGCCGGCCGGTCTGGTCCAGCAGCAGCCCGCGCCCGGTCCGCTGCAGTTCGAACAGCCGCCCGCGCCCGAGCCGGACGTCCTTGAGCCGGCGTCCGACCAGGTCCTGACCGGACCCGAAGTCGTAGCGGATGTCGATCGCGGTCACCTGGCCGATCAGGTACCGCCGGACGTCCTCGAAGTCCATCAGCCGCTCGATCAGCCGGCGCACCGGCGCGCTGGTCAGCATCTCGGACTGGGCCCGGGTGTTGTCCAGCACCTGGGCCGCCACCGGATGCCGCTCGGCGTGGTAGGTGTCCAGCAGCCCGGCCGGCGCCCAGCCGTTCACCTCGGCGGCCAGTTTCCAGCCCAGGTTGACCGCGTCCTGCACGCCCAGGTTCAGCCCCTGGCCGCCGAGCGGCGGGTGCACGTGCGCGGCGTCCCCGGCCAGCAGCACCCGCCCGGTCCGGTACGCCGCGGCCAGCCGGGTCGCGTCGCCGAACCGGGACAGCCAGCGCGGCGAGTGCGCCCCGAAATCGGTCCCGGCGTGCAGCCGCAACTGCTGCCGGAACTCCTCCATGGTCGGCTGCGCGGTGCCGACCTCAGCGGCCGGCACCACCACCCGGTACAACCCGTCCTGGCTGGGCCCGGCGCCGAACCGCAGCTGCGTCTTGCGGACCTCGGTCATCACCGCCAGGATCTCGTCGGCCGGCGCGGTCAGCTCCATCTCGCCGAGCAGCGCGTCGTTCTGCGACGGCTCGCCCGGGAAGTCCACCCCGAGCAGCTTGCGCACCGTGCTGCGACCGCCGTCGCAGCCGACCAGGAAGGCGCCGCGCAGCTCGGTGCCGTCGGAGAGCTCGGCGGTCACCCCGTAGTCGTCCTGGCTCAGCCCGGTCACCGCGACGCCGGTCCGGATCTCCGCCCCGGACTCGGCGGCGTGCTCGGCCAGCAGCCGGTCGGTGACCGGCTGCGCAACGCCGAGGGTGAACCCGTGCGCGGTGTCCAGCCGCTCCGGCGCCGGTTTGTGCACGCCGCCGAATCCGCTGCCCAGCGGGTATTTCCGGCCGGCTTCCAGAAATCGTTCCAGCAGGCCGCGCTGATCCATTATCTCGATGCTGCGGATGTGCAGGCCGAGCGAGCGCACATGCGGCGGCCGCTCGGTCTCCCGCTCCACCACGACCACCCGCACGCCGTGCAGCCGCAGCTCACTGGCGAGCATCATGCCGGTCGGGCCGCCACCGGCGATGATCACGTCAATCACGAAGAACCCCCATCTTTGTTTCACCGTAATTGCCGTCCAGCGGGCGATTCTCCGGCATGCCGGGGGCCTTGCCGCAAGCCCCCATTCCCACGCTATGGTGGAGATGGCGGAGGAAAAGGAAACCAATTCTTTACGGTACGCCGCGGTGCCCGCCGATCCGTCGCGCGCAGCCGGTCCCGCCGCGCCGATCGGGTCCATCCCCTCGGTGGTGGAGCAGACTGTGAGGATGGACGAGAAACGGGCGGTTCCTGACGTCGTCGCCCTGATCGCGTCCGCGGGCGGCCTCGGCGCCATCACCGCGGTGCTCAAGCGCCTCCCGCCCGGCTTCCCGGCGGCCGTGCTGGTCGCCCAGCATCTGGGTGGGCAGGGCAGCGCCCTGGTCGACATCATGCAGCGCCGGATCGGGCTGCCGGTCTCCTGGGCGCAGGACGGCGCCACGCTCAAGGGTGGCCGGGTGACGGTCGCCCCGCCGCAGACAGCGGTCGAGGTGCTGCCGGACAGCACACTGTCGGTGTCGCCGGCGCCGAATTCGGCTGCCAGCGGCCCCCTGGACACGCTGCTCATCTCGCTCGCCGACTCGTTCGGGCCGCGCGCGGTCGCGGTCGTGCTCTCCGGCATGGGCCGGGACGGCACGCTCGGCGCCCGGGCCCTGCGGGTCTCCGGGGGCACGGTGGTGGCGCAGAGCGAGGACTCGGCCGAGCACACCGGGATGCCCCGCTCGGTGGTCGAGGCCGGCGCGGCCGACCTGGTCCTGGACGTGCGCGACATCGGCCCGGTGCTGGCCGATCTGATCCGCGGCGGCGAACTGCCCCGCGTCCGCGCGGAGCGCTCGCTGGCCGGGACGCTGTTCCCCGGCCCGGGCGAGGTCGCGGCGCTGTTCCGCCGGCTGGACTGGCGGCGCACCCGGCTGGGCCCGGTGCAGGGCTGGCCGGACGAGCTGGTCACCGTGGTGCAGGTGGCGCTGGCCAGTCCGCTGAGCATGAGTGTGCTGTGGGGGCCGGAGTACCTGCAGCTCTACAACGACGCCTACCGCCGGATGATGGGCGACAAGCACCCGGCCGGTCTGGGCCAGCCGAACCGGGAGTGCTGGCCGGAGGTGTGGCACCTGAACGAGTCGCGGTACGCCCAGGTGATGGCCGGTGAGTCGGTGTCCCTCACCGACTCGCCCTACCCGGTCGCCCGGCGGGGCGAGGTCGAGGACGCCTGGTTCGACCTGACCTTCAGCCCGATCCGGGACCGGGACGGCGAGGTCGCCGGCATCCTCGCCACGGTGATCGAGAAGACCGCCGAGGTGCTGAACCGGCGCCGGTTGCAGCTGCTGAACCGGCTGGCGACCGGCCCGGCCGGGGCTCCCACGCGGCGGGCGTCGCTGGAACGCTCGCTCACCGCGCTGACCGTCGGCGACGCGGACGTGCAGTTCGCGGTGGCGTACACGGTGGACCTCGGGCGGCCCCACGCCGACCTGGCCGGGGCGGCCGGGGTGACGCCCGGCGGTCCGATGGCGCCGCACACCGTCCCGCTGCTCGACGACGCCGCCGCGTGGCCGGTCGGGCGGGTGGTCCGCACCGACGACCTGGTGGTGGTCGACCAGCTCGCTGAGACCTTCCGCGGGGTGACGCTCAACGGTGGCCGGGAACCCGACAGCGCCATCGTCTTCCCGCTGCGCGGGCACCGTGACGGCGACGTCGTGGTGGTCGGGGTGCTGGTCCTCGGCGTCAACGCGCGGCTGCGCCTCGACGACACGTACCGGGAGTTCCTCACCCTGGTCGCGGTGCAGGTGGCGGCCTCACTCACCGAGGCGAGCGGGCGGCAGCGGCAGAGCGACCGGATCGACCGGCTGGCCGAGCTGGACCGGGCCAAGACCGAGTTCCTCTCCAACATCAGCCACGAACTGCGCACCCCGCTGACCCTGCTGCTGGCGCCGCTGGAGACGCTGGGCACGGATGCCGCCGGGCTGCCCGCGCCGCTGCGCGCCGAGGTGGAGGTGGCCGCCCGCAACGCCCGCCGGCTGCTGGTGATGGTGGAGGCCTTGCTCGACTTCTCGCAGCTCGAGGCGGGCCGGCTGCGGACCCGCCTGGAGCGGGCCGACCTGGCGGCGCTGACCGCGGACATCGCGGCCGCGTTCCGCAGCGCGGCCGAGCGGGCCGGCGTCGAGCTGCGGGTGAGCTGCCCGCCGATGAGCACGCCGGTCGAGGTCGACCCCGGCATGTGGGAGAAGATCGTCGCCAATCTGCTGGTCAACGCGCTGAAGTTCACCTTCTCCGGAGCGGTCACCGTGGAGTTGCGGGAGCTGCCGGAGCACGCCCAGCTCACGGTCAGCGACACCGGCGTCGGGATCCCGGCGGTCGAGCTGCCGCACATCTTCAAACGCTTCCACCGGGTGGCCGAGACCGAGGCCCGCACCCACGACGGCGCCGGGATCGGGCTGGCGCTGGTCAACCAGCTGACCCGGCGGCACCACGGGCGGGTCCGGGCGCAGAGCACGGTGGGGGAGGGCAGCCGGTTCACCGTCTGGCTGCCGAAAAGCCAGCCGCGGGGCGCCGGGGCGGAACCGGTCGCGGAGCCCGCCGAGCGCCGGTACCCGGTGGCCGGGGCGCTGGCCGAGGTGGCGAGTTTCTGGAACGCCCCGGTGGACGCGGCGCCGGCCGAGGCGCTCCGGCCGTACGACAACGCCCGGATCCTCGTCGTGGACGACAACCAGGACATGCGGGACTACCTGACCCGCCTGCTGTCGGTCTCCTGGGACGTGGAAGCGGTCGGCACCGGCGAGCAGGCGATGGACGCGGCCCGCCGCACCCGGCCGGATCTCATCCTCACCGACGTGATGATGCCGAACGTCGACGGTCTGCGGCTGCTGCGCCAGCTGCGCGCGGAGAGCACGCTGCGCGGCTTGCCGATGATCATGTTGAGCGCTCGGGCCGGCGAGCAGGCAGCGATCGAGGGGCTGGCCGCCGGGGCGAACGACTACCTGGTCAAACCGTTCGCCGCCCGGGAGCTGATCGCCCGGATCGGCGCGCAGCTGGAGCTGGCCCGGGTCCGCGAAGAGACCGAGGGGCGGTTCCGGGCTCTGGTCAACGCGAGCTTCGACGTGGTCTATCGGATGGACCCGGACTGGTCGCGGATGCGCGCCCTGGACGGCCGCGGCTTCCTCGCCGACACCGCCGAGCCGTCGGCGCACTGGCTGGACACCTACATCGACCCGGCGGACCAGCCGGAGGTGCTGGCCGCGATCGCCACCGCGGTCGCCGGCAAGAAGGTCTTCCACCTGCGGCACCGGGTGCGCCGGCCGGACGGGTCGCTGGGCTGGACCGAGTCGCGGGCCATCCCGCTGCTCGGCGACGACGGCGAGATCATCGAGTGGGTCGGCGCGGCCACCGAGATCGAACCGCCCGCCGTCTCCTAGCCGGGTGACCTATTCCGGCTGGCTTCAGTTGCGGGTCGCCAGTGCCGTGAGCGACTCGGTGTAACCGGCGAGCCAGCGGTCGAACTCCTCGGGCGGCATCGGCCTGGCGTAGTGGTAGCCCTGCGCGATGTCGCACCCGAGCGCCCGCAGCGCGCCCACGGCGGCCTCGTCCTCGACACCTTCGGCGACCACCGACAGCCCGAGGTTGTGGCCGAGGGTGATCGCGGTCCGGACCAGCACCTCGTCGGCCCGGCTGTCCGCCATGGCCTGCACGAACGACTTGTCGATCTTCAGCTCGTCGACCGGCAGGCGCTGCAGATAGGCCATCGACGAGTGGCCGGTGCCGAAGTCGTCCAGGGACAGGCTGATGCCCGCGTCGTGCAGGGCGCGCAGCACGGTCAGTGCCCGATCCGGATCAGCCATCGCCACGCTCTCGGTGATCTCCAGCTTGAGCAGCGCGGCGGGCAGCCCGGTCCGGTAGAGCAGGCCGAACACCTGGCCGGCGAACCCCGGGTCGAGCAGGCAGCGGGTGGACAGGTTGACCGCGATCGGGATCGGCGTGCCCCGCTCCGCCCAGAGTTTCGCCTGGCGGACCGCGATGTCCAGGACGTGCGCGGTGAGCGGGCGGATCAGGCTGGTCGACTCGGCCATCGGGATGAACCGGTCCGGCGCCATCCGGCCCAGCCGCGGGTGCTGCCAGCGGATCAGCGCCTCGACCCCGGTGACCCGGCCGGTGGCCAGGCACACCTTCGGCTGGTAGTGCAGCGAGAGCTGGTCGTCGGCGCCGATCGCCCGGCGCAGGTCGCCGAGCAGCTCCAGGCGGTTCTCCGCGCCGGTGTCGTGCGCGGCGTCGTACTGCTGCACGGTCGACGCCTGCTCGCGGGCCAGGTGCAGGGCCGCGTCGGCGTGCCGCAGCAGCGTCTCCGCATCCGTGCCGTGCTCCGGGGCGGCGGCCAGCCCGGCGTTCGCCTCCACGTCCAGGTGGAAGTCGTCGATCAGGAACGTGTGATGCAGCGCGGCCAGCAGCCGCTCCGCGGTGACCCGGGCGGCGACCAGGTCGTCGCCGGGCAGCAGCACGGCGAAGTCGTCGGCGCCGATCCGGGCGACCGTGGCCCCGGCCGGCGCGGCCTCGGTCAGCCGCTGCGCCACCTGGACCAGCAGCAGGTCGCCGTGCCGGTGGCCGAGCACGTCGTTGACCGTCCGGAAGTCCTGCAGGTTGATGACCAGGGCGGCGGCAGGCCGGCCGCCGCGCAGGGCGTTCCGGGTACGTTCGTTGAACTTCTCCCGGTTGGCCAGGCCGGTCAGCGCGTCGTGCGAGGCGGCCCGGCGCACCGACCGCGAGTGGCTGC
Organism: Actinoplanes octamycinicus; assembly: GCF_014205225.1. Lineage (NCBI taxonomy): Bacteria > Bacillati > Actinomycetota > Actinomycetes > Micromonosporales > Micromonosporaceae > Actinoplanes > Actinoplanes octamycinicus. The sequence goes on along the minus strand of NZ_JACHNB010000001.1, from coordinate 7,756,424 downwards.
GCCAGCTCAGCCCGGACACCAGGATCGTCAGCAGCGCGCCGAGCAGCAGCGACAGCGACCACACGCTGAAGCCGTGGGTCCAGCCGCCCGCCGAGGCCGGCGCGGAGACCGCCACGTACCAGTCGTTCGCGTTGTTCAGCTGGGCCGGCATCCGCTGGTACGCCACCCGGCGCCCGTCCAGCGTGGTGATGCCCTTGAGCCGGCCCGCCCGGGCGAGCGGCTCGAAGGTCCGGTCGGCGTTCCCGGTCATCGTGGTGGCCGTCCGGGAGTCGACGAACACCCGCCCGGTCGTGGCGTCCAGGATCGACGCGGCCCGGTCGCCGGTGGTGGCCGGCATCCGGAAGCTGTCCAGGTTGCTCTCGAAGTGCACGATGCCGGTGTGCCCGTACGCGGTGACCAGTATCGAATTGGAGATCACCGCGTGCCCGGTGTCCGGTGACTGGTACGCCTTGGTCTGGTAGACCCGGGCCGGCCCCATCGCCAGCGTCGGCGCGAAGTACGACGCCTGGTTCTCGTGGGTGCGCAGGTCCTTGGCCGCGGTCGGGTAGCCGCCGACGACCCGGGCGATCTGGGTGCCGTCCCGGTCGACGAAGCACGCCTCGCCGACCCGCCCCGGATACAGCTGCTCCAGGTAGGCGAGCGTGTCGTTGACCCGCTCCAGCAGCAGCCCGCCGGCCGCGATCTTCTCCTGGTTGGTGCCGGGGGCCTGATAGAAGTCGATGAAGACCGGGCTGTTCGCGAGCACCTGGGCGATCGCCCGGGACTGCTCGAAATAGTTGCGGACCGCCGCGGTCTGCTGCTCCAGGGTCAGGTCGAGGGTGTGGTCCTGCGCGGTGGACTGCTTGTCACGGGCCGCGAGCACGCTGGTCACCACGCTGGTCACCAGCACCAGCAGCCCGATCAGGAAGCCGGCCGTGCGGGCCAGACGAGCAATCGCCGAGCGGCTGATCATCGTCCTCCTCGCTCCGACACCTGCGCCACCATGCCGGGTGATCGGTCAGCCGCCGACCGTGCTGAGGACTCGCCCACCTCCGCACCGCTCCGGAAACCATTCTCGTGTTCAATTATGGCGGAAGTGCCCGGGTTTGGACGCCTTGGTGAAGATTCGTTAGGGCGCGCGCTGCCGGCGCGGCCTTTCGGTCGCCGCTCACTGCTCCGGGGTGTCGTCCAGGCCGAGCAGCCGGGCCATGATCGCGACCTGGCCGGCGAAGTGCTCGACGAACTCCGGTGCGCGCGGATCGGTCCCGCACAGCCCCTCGATCACGTGCGGCAGGGTGGTGGTCGCCATGCACGCGGCCATCAGGATCACCTGCAGGCAGGCCGGATCCACCTCGGCCGGCAGCCGCCCGGCGGCCTGCATCGCGCGCAGCCGGTCGACGCCGCCCTGCAGCATCCGGGTCCGCGACTCCCGGTCCGGGTCCTGATCCGGCCCGGAATACTGCAAGCCGCTCCAGGCGAACATCCGGACACCCTCCGGGCTGCGCACCGCCTCCAGGGCGAAGCCGCGCAGCTGCTCGGGCAGCGAGTCCCCGGCCGCGGACAGCTCGCTCTGCCGCTGCTGCCAGCGCTCGGACATCGCCTGGTAGAGGCCCTCCTTGCCGCCGAAGTAGTAGGACACCAGCTGCTGGTTGACCCCGGCACGGGCGGCGATCGCCCGGGTCCGCGCGCCGGCGAACCCGTGCTCGGCGAACTCGGTGGCCGCGGCGTCCAGGATCCGCTGCCGGGTGCGCTCCGGATCGCGCTGACGCTCCTGCGGGGTGGGTGACCTGCGCGGACTCGTTGACGGCACAGGCCGATCATACCGCCGCTTGACACAGTCAAGTAATCATCTGATTGACAAGTGCATGCATCTGGTTGATACCGTCCGGGGCATGACACGCATCCTCATCAGCGGCGCCGGGATCGGTGGTCTCGCGCTCGCCCACGCCCTCCGCCGGGGCGGCCTCGACGTCGCCGTCTACGAGCGGGAACCCAGCCCGCAGAGCCGCAACCAGGGCTATCGCCTGCACCTCGACCCGGATGGGAACGCCGCCCTGCGGGCCTGCCTGCCGCCCGCGGTGCTCGACCGGGTCCGCGACACCAGCGGGGTCAACGGGGACCTGGTCGCGTCTTTCACCCAGGATCTGCGGCGGGTGCATGCCCAGGAGTTCCCCGGCATCCCGGACAGCGAGCTCACCACCATCGACCGGGACAGATTCCGCCGCGGTCTGCTGAGCGGCCTGGCGGAGGTGGTCACGTTCGGCCGCCCGGTGACCGGCTACGAGATCACCCGGAGCGGCCGGGTCAGCATCGGCTTCGACGAGGGCGACCTGCTGGTCGGCGCGGACGGCGTCGGTTCCGCGGTGCGCCGCCAGCTGCTCCCTCATGCCACACTCCGCGACCTCGGCCTCCGCTGCGTCTACGGCCGCCTGCCCCTTCCCGCCGCATCCCCCACGCCACCTCCGGCCGCCCACCCCACGCCGGCCCCCGGCCTGGCCTCAATGCCGCCCTCCGATTCCAGCCGAGCGCCGTGGATCCCAGCGGATTTTCAGCGCGGCTTCTGCTGGGTCGCCGGCGACAACGGGTTCGGCGCCGGTTTCGCGCCGGTCCACTACCGCGACGGGCAGCCCGGATACCTGATGATCGCGCTGGTCGGGGCCGCCGACCGGTTCGACCCGGCACAGCGAGATCCTGCGGATCTCTGGCAGACCGTGACGGAGGCGACCGCCGATTGGCATCCGGAGATCCAGAAAATCCTCGCGTACGCCGACAGCGCCTCGTTCTTCCCGATCACCATCCGAGCCAGCGACCGTGTCGACGCCTGGCCGACCGGCCCGGTGACCCTGCTCGGCGACGCCGTCCACACGATGCCGCCGGCCGGCGGCGTAGGTGCGAACACCGCCCTGCAGGACGCCGCCACCCTCGCCGGCGAGCTGCTCTCCGGCGCTCCGCTGCTGGACGCGGTCGCCTCCTACGAGCGCCAGATGCTGCCCCGCGGCTTCGACACGGTGGAACGCTCAGTGCGAATGATCGAACAAATGACCAGCCGCTAGTGCTGTCGAGCACCTCCCGCGCCCGTGCCCGCCCGGCCCGCCTCCGGACGCTTGCGCCCGCCCGGCCCGCGCCTCCAGATCCGTGCGCCCGTCCGGCTCAGACATCGCAACGCCCGCGCCCGCTTGGCGCGCTTCGCGGCCTCGTCGGAGGTCCTCCCTCCTTGGGCGAGTCGGGTGCTTACTGCGTACCGGAAGTGAGCCTCGCGCGAGGCCGGCGATCCGTTACGTCTCCTGCCTTCCTGTGGCTGTCTCCGCTCTTTGGGCTGGTCATGGAGTTGGGTCGGTCAGGGGTGGCCGACCAGGAGCCGAAGGGAACCGGTCCATTCCGGCTGGGTGCGCAAGTGGCCGAAGCGGGCGTCCCAAGTGCCGGAGTCCAGGTCGTCGCGGAGACTGCGGAGGCACCGGGCGGTCGCGGCCTCGTCGACGAATCCCCAAGCCGACTGGGCGGCGCGCACCCGGGCGTCGAGGAAGCGCTCCGGGCGGGCATAGAACGCCTCGGTGAAACCGTCCACGCAATCGATCGGGATCGGCACCTCGACGACGTCGCAGCTCGCGCCGATCGCGCCGGTCAGGTCGGAGATCGCCGGATCGCGGCGCTGCTCGGTGGCGATCAGCTCCGGACAGTACTCGGCCAGCCAGAACCGGCCGGCCGCCGCCGGGTCGAACACCAGCAGCGCCACCGGGCCGCGGGCGACGCGGCGCAGCTCGGACAGCCCTCTGCCGAGGTCCGACCACTGATGCACGGTGATCGTGGCCATCGCCGCGTCGAACGCGTCATCGTCGAACGGCAGCGCCTCCGCCCAGGCGTCGACCGCGGGCACCGCCGTCCGCGGGCGCTGAGCCCGCATCCCGGCGGACGGCTCGACGGCGGTCACATACCGGTCGGCCGGCTCGTAGGACCCGGCGCCCGCACCCACATTGACCACCGTGCGAGCGTCCCCGAGTGCGGCCTGGATCATGCCGGCGATCCGCGGATCCGCCCGCCGCTGGACCGCATATCCCGAACCGTGCAGGTCGTAGTCGAAATCCCCGGCGAGTGTGCTGCCCATCAGACGTCCCTTCGCTGAGCCGACCGTCCCGACGCTAAACCCGCACCTCGGGGCCGGGTCAACGCCGAACCTCCATCTCTCCGGCTCCTTCGCGCAGCGCGGCATCGAGCAGTGCCAGGGCGGTGTGACGCACGGTCTCGGCGGCCTCGTCCGGACTCTGGCCGGCGATGTCCTGCAGCCAGATGCGCCCGGCCCGAGTCGGAAGCTCGGCTGACGATCGGTTCGGGCGAGGCGGAGCGCGCGGCGGAGGGGTCGATGCTGCGACGATGGGTTCATGACCGTGGCAGAGGTTCGCGATGCCGTGGCGGTGGGCCTGCCGGGCTACGAGATCGAGTCGGTGGCGCCCATCGGAGACGGTCTCGACAACTTCGCGTACGAGGTCAACCGTGACCTGATCGTCCGCATCAGCAAAGACCCTGATCCGGAGCGGACCGCGCACGAGGGTCGCCTCCTGGACGCGGTCGCGGCGGTCGCGCCGGTTCCGGTGCCCTCGCCGGCCTTCGTGATCCCGGAGCGTGGCTGTCTTGCCTACTACAAGCTTGCCGGTGTCCCGCTGCTGGACCGGTCGCAGCGGTTCCGCGACGCGCACGCCGAGCGGGTCGTCGCCGCGCTGGGCGACCTGCTCACGGCCCTGCACACCATCCGGCCCGCCGATGCCGAGATCGACGACGAGTCAGGGGAGGGGTCGATTCAGGAGACCGCCGATTTGTACGCGACCGTCGCCGCCCACGTTCCGCCGTTCTTCCGGGGCCGGATCGAGTCGTTCCTGTGTACCGGTCCGCCGGCCGCCGACTACGAACTCGTCTTCTCCCACAACGACCTGGGCATCGAACACGTCCTGGTGGACGAGTCCGGCACGGTCACCGGCGTCATCGACTGGAGCGACGCTGCTTTGGTGGACCCGGCTTGTGACTACGGCCGGCTCTACCGCGACCTCGGGCCGCCCGCACTCGCCGTCACCGATCCGGCCTTGATCGATCGCGCCGTCTTCTACGCCAGGTGCGCTGTCGTCGAAGACCTCGCCTATGGCCTGGAGACCGGCCGGTCCCGCTATGCCGAGAAGTCGCTCACCGCGCTGGAGTGGCTCTTCCCAGCGTGACGCAGTCCCGCCCGAGACCGTCCTCGGTCCGCGTCGCTGCCCGAGCGATGCGCCGCTGTCCGGGTGATGCGCCGCTGTCCGGGCGATGCGCCGCCGGAGCGGCACGTCGCGCAGTGCCCGGGAGCTATCGGACCTGGCCGATCAGGGCGTTGAAGGCTACGTCCTCGATGCGGGGGCGGGGGTTGGGGGCGTCTTCCGGCCACCACTCGGAGACGGACTGGACGCCGGGTGGGAGCAGGTCCAGGCGGGTGAAGAGTTTTTCCAGCTGTTCCGCGGTGCGGGCACGGAAGCGGCCGTCCGGGTTGGCGGCTTCCAGCTTCTCGATCGCCTCGGAGGGGAGGTACTCCCAGGTGGAGTGGGAGGCGACCACGTAACTGCCGGGCGGGAGGGCGTCGATCAGGGTGTCCACGATGCCCTGGGGGTCCTCGTCGTCGCGGACGAAGTGGAGGACGGCCACCAGCATCAGGGCGATCGGCTGGGTGAAATCGAGGGTGGACCGGACCTCGTGGTCGTCGAGGATGCCCTGCGGCTCGCGCAGGTCGGCGTCGATGTAGGCGGTGGTGCCCTCCGGGGTGCTGGTCAGCAGGGCCCGGGCGTGGGTGAGGACGATCGGGTCGTTGTCGACGTAGACGATCCGGGACGCCGGGTCGATCCGCTGGGCCACCTCGTGGGTATTGTCCGCGGACGGGATCCCGGTGCCGATGTCGAGGAACTGGCGGATGCCGCGTTCGGCCAGGAAGCGCACGGCTCGCTGCAGGAAGGCCCGGTTCTCCAGGGCGGCCAGGCGGATCGTCGGCATCGCGGCCTCGATGGCCTCGGCCGAAGCGCGGTCGGCGGCGAAGTTGTCCTTGCCGCCCAGCAGATAGTTGTAGCGCCGGGCCGGATGCGCCACGGTCGTGTCGATCCGATCCAGTGCGTGCCGCCGGTCAGCCACCGACGCCCTCCTTCGTGCCGCGCGAACCCCTGTCGATCGAGAACCGCACCCGGCCCAAGATCTGAGCGCATCGTAGTACTCGATGTTCCATCCGGAGTGGACAGATAGGTCACAACGGCCAAACACCCAGCCGACCGACAGGCGCCCGGGCGGGGCGATATCAGATGGCGGTGCTGAAGCGGGCGCGTAGTTCGGTGGTCAGGTCTTCGTCCCGGCCGTCGAAGGTTTCCAGGGCGGTGGCGAAGGTGTCGATCAGGGCCTTGGCGGGATCGGGGTTCGCGGTGTTGAAGATGGTGATGACGGCCATCGGTGCGCGGTCGATGCGTTCGCGGAGTTCGGCGCGCTGGGACTCGGTCAACCGGTCGCCGAGCTGATCCAGCGGGAGCCCGGTGGTGGCGGTGACCAGCGCGGCCGCGGAGATCAGCCGGAACACTGCCTTCCGATCCGGGAACGGCAGCGGCTCCCCGCGGTCCAGAGCCTCCAGGGCCGGCCGGGCCCAAGCCAACCGGTCCAGCCCGGCGACCTCGAAAGCCCGCCGAGCCAGCCACCGCGCCGCGGCCCGCTGCTTCGTCGCGTCCCACGAGGCGAACTCCTTGGCCATCACCGCGTACGCCGCGGTGGAGCCCAGTGCCGGCGCGCCGCGACCAGAACCGGCCGCGTCCAGGCCTGCCGCGTCCAGGCTGGCCACGTCCAAGTCGGCCGCGCGAAGGCCGGCGCCGGACTCGTCACGGCCGGAGCTGCCCGAGCCGGGGCCGGAAGAGGCAGGGCCGGACGACGCAGGGCCGGACGAGGCGAGGCCGCTCAGGGCGGAGGGAGAGGCGGACGCGGATGGGGTGGGGCCGGCGGTGGCCAGGACCGTCGGGGCCGGGGGAGTGGCCGGGGTGTCCTGCAACGCGCGCAGGGCGCAGCGCCGGACCACCACCGCCTGCAGGCTGCGGTCGCTGTCGTGCAGGGCGTAGGCCGTACCGAAACGCTCGCGGGCATCCCCCGACGGCACCGCCGCGGCCGCGAGGTCCTGCACCGCGTTCATCGCCGGCAGGTCGTCGGCGACCCGTTCGTGCAGCTCCCGCAGCCGCGACCGGACCTCCGGCCCGATCGCCCGCCCGGCGTCCAGGGCGTCCAGAACTTCCTGGATCACCGGCTCACCGATCAACCCGGAGTCCTCGGCGATCAGCCGGGCCCGGAACGCGACCATCGCCGGCACGTTCGCAGCGGTCGGCGCGGCCAGCATCCGCTGCACGAACGGATGGTCGAGCGCCGCCAGCCCCCGCCCGCCCTCCGGCACCAGGTCGTCCGGGACCAGGGTCAGCACCGCGCCGGGCAGGTCCCGTTCCATCAGGTCGAAGGGCAGCCGGACCCCGGTGATCCGTTCGGCCAGGGCGAGCCCGGCCGCCTCCGGGATCACATCGTCCTCGTAGCCGAACGGCAGCCCGTCCAGGTGCTCGTCGAGCAGTTCCGGGTTCTCGCCGGTCCGCCGTTCCGGCCGCAGGTGGTCGATCACCACCTGGATGCGGTCGTCCCGCACGTAGCTGAACTCGGACCGCCCGTTGACGTTGCGGTAGACGCTGAGCGCGACCCCGTCCCCGGCCGCCGCCGCCCGGCGCAGCACCTCGGAGCGGTTCCCCTGACAGCCGTTGATCTCGATGCCGATCCGCCAGTCGCCCAGCGCGGCGACGACCAGGGTGGCCGGCTCCTGCCCGTACGGAAAACCGTCCAGAACCTGGGCCAGCGCGGCCTGCGACATGATCGCGGCCGGGTCGCCGCCGAAGGCGCTGATCAGCGCGGCGTCGTCGAGCCCCCGGACGAAGGTGAGGCAGAACGCCTCGCCCCATTCCGCGTCCACCAGCATCCGGTCGTAGTACTCCGCCGCCTCGTCCCCCACCCGGTCACCGTACGGCCGGCCGCCGCGCCCCGGAGTCGATTCGCCGCCCGGTCGCCCGATAGCGTCGCTGATCATGGTGGCGGCGCTCTCCGGGTTCCTGCTGATCGGTGTGATCGTGGCGGCCGGCTGGGGGCTGCGCCGCTGGGCCGACCTGCCGGCGAACGCCGAGACCGTGCTGGCCCGGGTGGTCTGGCTGGTGCTGAACCCGTGCCTGCTGTTCACCGGGGTGGCCGGCGCCGACCTGACCGCGCTGTTCAGCGAGCCGCTGCTGGCCTCGGCCGGCGCGGCGCTGCTCTGCTTCGCCGCCTATCCGGTGATCGTCAGAAACCGGCAGAACCGGATCATCGGCGCGCTGTCCGGCGGTTACGTCAACGCGAACTACATCGGCATCCCGATCGCCACCTACATCCTCGGTGACGCCGCCCTGGTCGTCCCGATCATCATGCTGCAACTGCTGGTCGTCACGCCGATCGCGCTCACCCTGTTGGAACTGGCCGCCACCGGCCGCACCTCGGTCCGCGCCACCCTGACCACCCCGCTGCGCAACCCGATGATCGTGGCGGTGCTGCTCGGCGCGGCCGTCTCGCTGACCGGCGTGCGGCTGCCCGCGATGGTGCTCGACCCGCTGATCACGGTCGGGCACGCCGCCGTACCGCTGGTCCTGATCGCCTTCGGCATGTCGCTCTCCGGCCGCCGCGTCCTGGCGCCCGGCCCGGACCGGGCCGCGACCGTCGTCGCGGTCCTGCTGAAGACCGTGGCGATGCCGCTGCTCGCCGTCCTGCTCGCGACCGGCCTACGGTTGTCCGCCGACGAGACCTACGCCGTGACCGTTCTCGCCTGTCTCCCGACGGCGCAGAACGTCTACCTGTACGGCCAGCGGTTCGGCGTCGGCCTGGTGCTGGCCCGGGACACCATTTTCCTCACCACGATCGCCTGTGTCCCGGTCGTCCTATTGGCGACACTGTTGTTCACCCTTCGGTGAATGGCCAGGTCAACCCGGGCGTGGCACCATTTCGCCAGTGACCGTACGCCGGATGCCGCTCACCGAGGTCCTGGCCGCCTTCCGGCCCGCCTTCGGTGGCGTGACCTGGAAACGGGCGATCCCCGGCATCCTGGCAGACCCGGACAGCGCCCAGGTCGTCGAGCTGCTGCGGGCCGAGCTGGTGCTGCACGGCGGGTTCGCCGAGCCGATCCTGGTCGACCCGGGCGCGCGGGAGATCCTGGACGGCATGCACCGGATCGCGGCCGCCGTGCTGACCGAGCACGACGCCCTCGACCTCACCGACACCGAGGCCGACCTGCCGGAGAAACGTCTGGTCCTGGCCACGCTGGGGGTCGCCGCGATGAGTTCCGGGGCGGTCGACCGGCTGGCCCGGGCGCTGCGCTCGTTCCCGCTCGCCGGCGGCTGGACCACGTGCGGCATGCTCTTCCCGGGCGACGACCAGGTGAGCGGCTGGTGGCGCTGCCCGCCCGGCCAGGACACCACGCTCGGCGCGGAGCTGGTCGTCCGGGCGACCCGGGCCGGCGTACCGGTCAGTCTGATATCGATCACCGGGGTGGACGAGCCGGACGAGCCCGAGTGATCTACCATCGCGCATGATCTTGCTGGGCGGCTATGCGGCGAAGTCCTGCCCGCGCGCGGTGCACAACCGGTACGACCGGACCGTCCCGCGCCCGGAGCTGCCGGTCGCCGCCGAGCTGCAGCAGCTCTTCGACACCGGCGTCGCCTTCGAGGACGAGGTGCTCGGCAAGTGGGCGGCGCTCGGCCTGCCCGGCTACACCGACCTGCGGGACCTGGACGGCGACAAGCGCATCCACATCGGCGCCACGATCGGCGCCATGCGCGCCGGGGCGTCGGTGATCGTCGGCGGGCGGCTGCCGGACGACGAGGCGGGCCACCGCACCGGCAAGCCGGACCTGCTGCTGCGCGCCCCCGGCGGCGGTTACCACCCGGCCGACATCAAGGCCCACCAGGTGCTCGGCACCGGAACTGACGCCCTGGTCAGCACCCTCGACGCACCCGCGCTGGCGGACGCGTCCCGGCTCACCGACGCCCGGGCCAAGGCGCACGAGAACGACCTGATCCAGCTCGCCCACTACTGGCGGATGCTGCAGGCCTGCGGGCACCAGGCGGATTCGCCGTGGGGCGCGGTGCTCGGCACCGACGGGTTGCAGCTCGTCTGGTACGACCTGAGCCTGCCCCGCTTCGTCACCTTCTCCCGCAGCCGGGGCCGGGCGGAACGCAGCGCCCTGCACCGCTACGACCACGAGCACGCCTTCCGGGTCCGGGTCGCCGAGGTGGCCGGGCAGCGCGAGGGGCGGCCCACCGACCCGGAGCCGCTGGTCGCGCCGGTCGGGCAGGCCGAGTGCGAGACGTGCCCGTGGGCTCCGGTGTGCGTGGAGTCGCTGCCGGCCACCGACCTGAGCCGGGAACTGCGCGGCACCCTGAGCGTCCGGGAGTACCTGGCGCTGCGGGGCGCGGGTGTCCGTACCGTCCAGGAGCTGGCGGACAGCGAACCCGCCGCCCTCCTCGCCGGCGCCTATGGCGCCGAGGTCGGTCATCTGCGCCAGCACCGCCATCGGCTGCACAAGGCGACCGTCGCGGCGCGGCTCGCCCGGGACGGCCTGGTGCTGCGGATCAAGGACGGGCCGCTGCCCGCGGTGCCGCGCGCCGACGTGGAGATCGACATCGACGCCGAATGGGGTGTCGACGACCGGGTCTACCTGTGGGGCCTGCTGATCACGGCGGACGGGGTGAGCCGCTACGAGTCGTTCTTCGACCCGGTGCTGCCGGACGAGGCCCACCCGGCGCGCCGCTGCCTGGACCGGCTCGACACGCTGGCCGCGCAGGCCGAGGCGGCCGGCCGCAGCCTGCTGGTCTTCCACTACACCTCGCCGGAACGCACCCGGGCCCGCCGGTTCCCGCCGCTGCCGCGCGGCGCGGCGCACCCGGACCGGTGGATCGACCTGCACTCGGTGGTCCGCGCGGCGGTCGAGTCGCGGGCCGGGCTGGGGCTCAAGACGGTCGCCGTGCACGGCGCCGGGTTCCGCTGGCGGGACGAGGATCCGGGCGGCCGGCAGTCCCAGGAATGGCATCGGCGGGCCCGCGAGGGGGACCGCGCGGCGGCCGTCCGGTTGCTCCGGTACAACGAGGACGACGTGCGCGCGACACTTACTGTGCGTAATTGGTTGACGACCGTACGCTAATAATTCGTCAACCGCACGTGAGCTGCTGAAATAGATGGCCGTCGGTCGATTTCGCGATAATGTTGGGTATCGCCCCTTCGTGGCTTCGTGCCCGATGTCACTGTCCGAGGCGGTGACAGCCATGACCGATCGCCGACCTGCCGTCCGCCAACGCCCGATCGACCCCACGCTGAGTCATCTTCTGCGGGCGACCGCCGTCTCCCACGCCCGGGTCAGACGTCTCGCCGCACTCCGCCTGGCGATCTCCGCCGCGCTCGCCGGCGCCGGACTGATCGCCGTCTTCTTCGGCGCCGTCACCGGGAAGCCGTTCAGCGTCACCCTGTCGGTGATCGGGGTGCTCTGGGCCCTCGCCTACTCGCTCGGCCTGGCCTCCTGGTCCGACCGCGAACTGCACCGCGCCGCGCTGCTGCAGGAGTCCTTCGAGGTGCGCCTCTTCCAGCTGCCGTGGAACTGCATCCTGTGCGGCGACGAGATCTCCCCGGAGGACGTCCGGCACCTGAGCAGCCGCTACCGCGGCGACCCGCCCCGCGACCACCACGAGATGCCGAACCTGCCCCGCCCGTTCGACGTGCTCGCCCGCCAGCAGCAGAACCTCTCCTGGGGCAGCCGGGTCCGCCGCCGCTACGCCCAGGTGGTGATGCTGGCGATGACCGGCTGGGCGATGCTCGGGCTGATCACCGCGATGCTGCGCAACTCCACGATCACCGACCTGTTCGTGCAGTGGTGCGTACCGTCGCTGGGCATGTTCATGCTCGGCTGGGACACCTTCCGCGAACAGCGCCGGGTCGCCACCGACCGCCGCCGCGTCTGCGGCTACTCCCGCGCCCGCTGCGCCATGCTCGCCCCCGCCAACCTCGACCCGGAAGTCAACCGCGACCTCTGCCGGATGGCCCGCCAGGTCCAGGACCAGCTCTTCCTCTCGCGCCGCCGCGCCCCGCGGGTGCCGAGGTGGTTCTTCCGGCGCTACTACACCCAGGACAGCAGCGACTTCACCGCCGGCCTCGCCGAAGCCAGGTCCACGTTGCTGGCCGCCGGCCTCCACACCCGAGCCCGCCCCCGACCCCCCGACAGACCGTGACCGCTCCCGGCCCCCTCGTCGACCCGCTTCCGGCTCGCGGCCGCGCCCAAGATCAACTTCAAGATCTTCATTTACGCAGGTCCGCTGGGGTGCGGATCGCATGCTGCCGCGCGGGCCGGGCGCGGCGATCTGGCCGCTGGCGCGTCCAAAACAATCGCCGCGCCCTTCACGGTCCGCGGCTGGTCACCGAAACCCCACAGCCGCGACGCCCGCCCTGCCCCCCCGCGGCGCGGGTCCCGGCTGGGCCTCATGGGTGTCTCACGGACCGTGAGACACCCATGAGGCCCAGCCGGTGAGCCGGGACCCGCGCCGCGGACCGTGGTGGGTGGCGGTGTGGCGCTCGGGGTGGTTCGGGAGGTTGGCGAGGGCGGGGAGGTCAGGTGAGGTGGAGGCGTTCGCAGAGGGCTCGTAGCTCGGTGCCGCCGGCCTGGCGGCGGGAGCGGTCGAGGAGGGCCCGGGCGGTTTCCTGGACCAGCGACGACGTGTGGACGTGCTGGGGGGCCACCCGTTCGGCGGTGAGCAGGAAGCGGATCGCCTCCCGGTCACGGCCGCGCAGCCGGGCCAGGGCCCGCGCGGTGTCGGCGTAATAGAACACCTGGCGGAAACCGACCGGCAGCGCCGCCGGGTCGGTGTCCTGGGCGATCCGGGCGGCCCGGCCCGGGTCGTCGCCGTCGGTCTCGATGCCGATCCGCCAGAAGTCGATGTTGGTCGGGCCGAAGTACAGGCCCAGCGTCGTGGTCTCCCCGGTCTGCCGGGCCAGCTCGGCGGCCTCGGCGCACCAGGCCCGGCTGTCGTCCGGCCGGCGCCGGCCCCGGCTGGTGTAGGCGCAGATCAGCTGCAGCGAACCGAGCATCTCGGCGGCGCCCGGGCGGGCGGCGTGCGGGCTCAGCGCGTCGACGGCCCGTTCCGCCAGGGCGTAGCCACGGTCGTAGGAGCCGCAGGCGCCGGCCGCGCTGGCCCGGGCGTACGCGGCGTACCCCCGCATGACCGGGTCCTCGGTCGCGTCGGCGGCGTCCCGGCAGCGTTCCGCGCCCAGCCAGGCGTCGGCCGGGTGGCCCAGATTGCGCAGCACCGAGGAGGCGATGAAGGTGACGTCGCAGAGCAGCCGCAGCGCGCGGGCCCGGTCCTCGCCGGTGGCGGCCCGCGACGGCCGGGCGGTCGCCGGGTGCAGGCCGCGCAGCAGCTCCGGGATCAGCCGGCCGGCTCCCGCGTAGTCGCACGACCGGCGCAGGTCGTCGACCAGCGCCACGGTCCGCGCCAGATCCGCGAGAGGCGGTCCCGCGGGCGATGGGTCCGCCGAGGGCGGGGGCGGAGCGGAGAGGTCCAGGTCGACGAGGGCCTGGCGGATGCCGTGGACGGCGGCGTGCGCGGCCACCGCGGCGCGGTCACCGGCCGGCACCGCGGTCCCGGCGAGCTCGGCGGGCGAGCACTCCAGGGCCGCGGCCATCTCGGCCAGCACGAACCGGTTGTCCGCCGCCTGCAGCCCCCGTTCGATCCGGCTCCAGGTGGCGTGCGAGACGCCGGCGCGGCTGGCGGAGTACCGGATGCTCCAGCCGCGGCGCAGGCGGCGGTCCCGGATGCGGTCCCCGATGGTCGGGTCCGGCGTCGGTCGTGGCGTCATGCCCCGACGGTAGAACCGGCACGGACTCCCGGTGGTACATGCCGGTACCACGGCGCTGCGGCCGTACTGAAAAGGGGTTCTAGTGCGGGCCGACCGCGAGAATGGTGATCGCCGCGCTGCCCGCCTCGTCGGAGGCGGCCAGGTCGACCGTCGCGTCGATGCCCCAGTCGTGGTCGCCCTCCGGGTCCTCGAAGACCTGGCGGACCGTCCACACCGCCGGACCCGCGTCGATGTGCAGGAACGCCGGGCCGCGCGCCGCCGGGCCGGTGCCCAGCTCGTCGTACTCGTCGAAGTACTCGTCGATGGCCTTGCGCCAGCGCTCCGCGGTCCAGCCCGACTCGCCGTCCAGCTCGCCCAACTCGTCGTAGCGGCCCAGCGCGGCCAGCTCGACCCGGCGGAACATCGCGTTGCGGACCAGCACCTTGAACGCGCGCACGTTGCGGGTGACCGCGGGCGGCTTGTCGTCGATCCGGACCTCCTCGACGACCGCGCCCGGGTTCCGCAGCCGCTCCCACTCGTCGAGCAGGCTGGAGTCGACCTGGCGGACCAGCTCGCCGAGCCACTCGATCAGGTCGCCGAGCTCCTCGGTGCGGGCGTCCTCCGGGACGGTCTGGCGCAACGCCCGGTACGCGTCGGCGAGGTAGCGCAGGACCAGGCCCTCGGAGCGGGACAGGCCGTAGAACGAGATGTACTCGGTGAACGTCATCGCCCGCTCGTACATGTCGCGGACCACGGACTTCGGCTTGATCTCGTAGTCACCGACCCACGGGTGGCCGCGGCGGTACGTCTCGTACGCCGCCTCCAGCAGCTCCCGCAGCGGCTGCGGCCAGGTGACCTCCTCGAGCAGCTCCATCCGCTGCTCGTACTCGATCCCCTCGGCCTTCATGGCGTTGACCGCCTCGCCGCGCGCCTTCTGCCGCTGCGCCGAGACCACCTGGCGCGGATCCTCCAGGGTCGACTCGATCACCGAGACGACGTCCAGCGGGTACTCCGGCGCCTCCTTGTCCAGCAGCTCCAGGCAGGCCAGCGCGAACGGGGACAGCGCCTGGTTCAGCGCGAAGTCCAGCTGTAGGTCGTCGACCAGCTTGTAGACCCCGGCGTCGGTGCGCTCGATGACCCCGCCGGCGATCAGCGCGCGGGCGATCGCGATCGCCCGGCGGATGTGCTTGCGCTGCTGGGCCGGGTCCTCGTGGTTGTCGGTGAGCAGGTGCTTCATCGCCGCGAACGGGTCACCGCCGCGGGCCAGCACGTTCAGCAGCATCGCGTGCGACACCTGGAACGACGAGGTGAGCGGCTCCGGCTCGGCCTCGATCAGCCGGTCGAAGGTCGGCCGGCCGTAGCCGACCTGACCCTCCGGCGGCTTCTTCCGGACCACCTTGCGCCGCTTCTTCGGGTCGTCGCCGGCTTTCGCCAGGGCGCGCTCGTTGTCGATCACGTGATCCGGCGCCTGGACGATCACGGTGCCCAGCGTGTCGAAGCCGGCGCGGCCGGCCCGGCCGGCGATCTGGTGGAACTCGCGGGCCTTGAGCAGCCGGGTCTTCACCCCGTCGTACTTCGACAGGCCGGTGAACAGCACGGTCCGGATCGGCACGTTGATGCCGACGCCGAGGGTGTCCGTCCCGCAGATCACCTTGAGCAGGCCGGCCTGGGCGAGCGTCTCCACGAGCCGGCGGTATTTCGGCAGCATGCCCGCGTGGTGCACGCCGATCCCGTGCCGGACCAGGCGCGACAGCGTGCGCCCGAAACCGGCGGTGAACCGGAAACTGCCGATCGCCGCCGCGATCTTGTCCTTCTCCTCGCGGGTGCTCATGTTGATGCTCATCAGCGACTGGGCCCGTTCCAGCGCGGCCACCTGGGTGAAGTGCACGATGTAGACCGGCGCCTGCTTGGTGGCGAGCAGCTCCTCGATCGTCTCGTGCAGCGGCGTCATCGCGTAGCTGAAGATCAGCGGGACCGGGCGCTCCGCGTTGCTGACCACGGCGGTGCTCCGGCCGGTGCGCCGGGTCAGGTCGTCGACGAACCGGGTGACGTCGCCGAGCGTCGCCGACATCAGCACGAACTGGGCCTGCGGCAGCTCGATCAGCGGCACCTGCCAGGCCCAGCCGCGATCCGGCTCGGCGTAGAAGTGGAACTCGTCCATCACCACCTGGCCGACGTCGGCGTCGGCGCCCTCGCGCAGCGCCAGGTTCGCCAGGATCTCGGCGGTGCAGCAGATGATCGGGGCGTCCGCGTTCACGCTGGCGTCGCCGGTCAGCATGCCGACGTTGTGCGCGCCGAAGATCTCGCAGAGCGCGAAGAACTTCTCGCTGACCAGCGCCTTGATCGGCGCGGTGTAGAAGGTGGTGCGGCCGTCGGCCAGGGCGGCGAAGTGGGCGCCGGCGGCGACCAGGCTCTTCCCGGAGCCGGTCGGGGTGTTCAGGATGACGTTGGCGCCGGTCGCGATCTCGATCAGCGACTCCTCCTGGTGCGGGTACAGGGTCAGGCCCTGCTCCTCCACCCAGGCCTGGAAGGCTTCGAAGACGGCGTCGGGTTCAGCGGTGCCGGGAAGGCGATCGGTCAGCGTCATGATCCTGCAAGTCTGTCATTTCGCGGGCAACCTCGCGTCAAGGGGAGCCGGTAGGGTCTCGGCCGTGGGACTTCCTGTGCCGGCGCCGGCCTCCGACGGCGACCGTGAACGAGTGGCCGAGATGCTGCAGCGGGCGTGCGGGGAGGGCCGGCTCACCCTGGAGGAGTTCAGCGTCCGGGTCGGCGCGGTCTGGGCCGCCGAGACCGACGCCGAGCTGGCCAAGGCGTCCGAGGGCCTGGCGCCGCAGCCGATCGTCGGGTCGGCCCGCACGGTCGACAAGGTGGTGACCGTCTTCAGCTCGGCGAAGCGGGGCGGCCGCTGGCGGCTGCGTGACCGGGTGGTCCGGTTGCTCACCGTGTTCGGCTCCACCGAGCTGGATCTGCGTGAGGTGCTGACCGACGCGCCGGTCATCGAGATCATCGGCCGGAGCTGGTTCGGCGAGCTGACCGTGATCGTGCCGGAGGGCGTCGAGGTGGACCTGACCGGCACCAACGCGTTCAGCTCGCACGACCTGCGGCTGGCGCCGGTGCCGCGGCTGCCCGGCACACCGGAGGTGCGCGTCGCGGTCGACGCCTGGTTCTCCTCGATCACGGTGCGGTCGAAGCCGCCGTCGATCACTCGCTGAGCAGGTCCCGCAGCAGCTGCTCGTCGTGGGCGTCCAGATTGCCGACGAAGCGGCGCAGCACCGAGGCCCGATCCGCTTCGACGGCGAGCAGCCGGGTCATCCGGTCGGCGACCAGGCCGGCCGGGCCGTCCGGCGCGCCGTAGCGGAAGGCGCGGCCGTCGCGGTGCCGGGACGCCGAACCCTTCTCGTAGAGCCGGGTCAGCGTGGTCACCACGGTGCTGTAGGACAGCTCGCCGGTCGGGTCGAGCAGGTCACGCACCTCGCCCGGAGTGAGGGGACGCTCCGCCGCGCCGAGCACGGTCATGATCTCGGTCTCCAGCTGACCGGGCCGGCGGCGGCCGCGTGCTTCCGTCACGCGGTGAACCATATCGAGCCGAGCTGTGAAGTCCGGTGAGGGGACCGCAGCGGGCGCTGGCCGCCGCCAACCTCGCCTTCACCGTCGGCAGCGGGCTCTACCTGACCGCCGGGGTGCTCTACTTCACCGAGGCGGTCGGTCTGCCCGCCGCGCAGGTCGGGCTGGGGCTGGGCGTGGCCGGAGTGGGGTCGCTGGCCGCCGGGATCATGATCGGTCATCTCGCGGACCGGGTCGGCGCCCGGGGCGTCTATCTGGGCACCCTGCTGGCCCAGGCGGTCGCGGACGGGGCGTTCCTGCTGACCGGGGATTTCCCGACGTTTCTGGTGGTGGTCTGCCTCGCGGCGTCGGCGAAGACGGCCGGGTTCGCCGCCCGGACTCCGCTGATCCGGCACTACGGCGGGGACCGGCCGCAGGAGTTCCGCGGGTATCTGCGGGCGGTCACCAATCTGGGAATCGCGATCGGGGCGCCGCTTGCCGGGTGGGCGGTGCAGGTGGGGACGCTCACGGCGTACCGGAATCTGGTCCTGGGCATGGTGGCGGCCTCGCTGGTCGCGGCGGCGATCCTGACGCTGGTGCCGGGGGTCGAGCCGCTGGCGCCGGCGGGCCGGCGGTGGATCGCGCTGCGGGACCGGCGTTATCTGCTGCTCACCGTGCTCGACGGGGTGATGGCGATCCAGTTCAAGGTGCTGACCGTGGCCATGCCGCTGTGGCTGATCGGGTTCACCGCGGCGCCCCGCTGGCTGGTCTCGGTGACCATGGCGACCGCGACCGGGATCGTGGTGCTCTTCCAGGTCCGGGCGAGCCGCGGCGTCGACTCGCCGGCCGCCGGTGGCCGCGCCTACCGCCGGGCCGGGCTGGCCTTCCTGCTGTCCTGTTCGCTGATCCCGCTCGCGGCCGGCCCGCCCGCCGCGGTGGCCGCCGCGATCCTGATCGTCGCCGTGATGATCCACGCGGTCGGCCAGCTGTGGAACTCGGCCGGCGGTTTCGAGGTGTCGTTCGCGCTCGCGCCGGCCCACGCGACCGGGCAGTACCTGGGCGTTTTCGGTCTCGGCGCGGGCCTGGCCGACACCTTCGGGCCGGCCCTGGTGATCTGGCTCTGTCTCGGCTGGGGGCGGCCCGGCTGGTTTCTCCTGGGCGCGATCCTCGCCCTGACGGGCTGCGTCCTCCCGGTCGCGGTCCGCCGATCCGTCGCCGGCCGCTGACCCGCTTGACGGTACGCCCAGCGCTCCCGCCCAGCGCTCACGTCCCCGCTCCCGCTGAGCTTGTCATTTAACCTCGACTACCCCAGCCGGTCCTCCGGCGGAGCGCCGGCTCCGTCGCCGACGGCGACTACAGCGAATGCCGGCCGACGCGCCGTGCGCGGGCAAAGACCGGGCCAAGTGCGCCTTCTCGGCGGCAGATCCGGATGAAGAGGCGGGCCGTCCGCTCAGGCGGGTGCGTCAGCCGATTGCGCGGCGGGCAGTCCAGAGCGCAATGATCAGCAACCAGGCGATCCAGGTGACGGCCGTGCCGACCACGCCCGTCGGCCATCGCGGCCGTTTGACGGTGGTCCTGAGGATTGCGATGGCGGCCGAGCTGATGACAGCGCCCGCCATGGCCAGCGGGGCGCCCAGGAGGATCACTCCGGCCAGCGCCCATTCGCGCGCGCTGAAGCATTCCGAACCCTCGCAAGAGGGTGCTGGATCAGCCGTGGCGGTGAAGTAGATGTAGCACCCCACCCAGGCGGTAAACCACCACAGGCTGGAAATGCCCGTTTCGGGGAGGAACCGTATAGTTCCTCGGTTAGGCGAGACAGCGGACTCCACGACCATCCCCATCGACGGCAGCGGCCTCGATCCGAGCAATGCTGATAGCTTCAGGCCGAACGGTGGGCCCGCCGTACTGGTCGCGTGGAGTCGCGGCGGAAGCTCGGGGCGCGTACTCATCGGCAGTTGAGCGTGTTCGTAGGGACCACCTCCGGTCTGGCCGACGGTAACCGAGCGCCATCCGGTGAGGATGAGCGCATCGGGCACCTATCGACGCTCGTTGTGGCGGTCGTGACCGACAGGGCGGAAGCGATCGATGTGTTGGCAGGGTTCCGTGAGCATCCCAGGCCCGGGTTTCGGCTTTGCCGTAGCTTGCTGTTTCGTTGATCGTGGTCACGGCCGGCTCGGGCCAGGAGTCAGGCTCCTTCAGGTCGAACTCGCCGCCGTGCTTGGGTGGACGGCCGCCGTGCGGAGGGTGCTCGTACAGCGGGGCTGGTAGCCGCAGAACCCGGTCGGCGCGGATACGCCCGGCCACCTCGACTGGCAGATCACGCAGTACCCAGGCCAGGCGGGTCACGTCGTAGCCGGCATCGCAGACGATCAGGATGCCCGGGTCACCGGGTTGCTGCTGGCCGCAGCCGATCAGCCGGTCGACCACTTCACGCAACTGCGTCGCGGTGACAGCCGTGGCGTCGTCGGCAGGGCCGAGGCGGACCACGTCCAGCATCGCTGTCCACGACGTCCGGCCGGGTTCCAGCGCCACGACGAACGAATACGGCCAGCCGGGGATGAACTGCGCAGCACTCTTGGCGCGCCCGTATACGTGGCAGAACAACAGGTCCGGGCTGCACGCCGCGTCGGAGCGCAGCCACGGTGACACATCGACAGCCAGAACGATCCGATCATCACTGAACCGCGGCAGCGGCTGCGCCGTCAGCGCCCGCCGCAGCCGTCCCACATCGATGCGGCCCTGGTTGAGCGCGTCATACAACGCGCCGTGGCCACGCCGGTGCTCGGCCGCCAGCGTCAGATCGACCAACGTCTTGACTGGACCATCCGTGCACAACACCGCGTCGGCCAGCTCGAACAACGCGTCCGACCGCGTGCTCAAGCAGCGGTAGAACTCATCCCGGAATCCCGACAGGACACCGGCTGCCCGGACCTCATCTGCCACGGTCACTACAACGAGTGTCAGACAGAAGAAGACTCAAGATTCAACCGCCAGCCTTTCGAGATGGCTGCCCAGTGGCGAGGCGACCCACCCCGACCTACTGCCACCGGATGGGGCCAGGCACGGCCGACTCCGCGGCGGCGACCGCCTCCTCCAGGGTGTCGAAACCTTGAGAGTCCGGCCAGAAGGTGCGTTCTCCGTCGGGCCACCCTGGTCGATGCCGCACGTAGTAGAGGCGCCCGTCGGCGTTCAGCTCCGGAGACTCGTCCACGTCCAGGTCATCTTCGGCTTCTCCGAGGGCGTGCCAAAAGTCGTAGTCGAGCATGACCACGCGGACCGTCGTGGGCGCGACGCCGTCGTACATCCATGTTCCTGTGGCCACGATCGTCTCCACATGGCGAGCGTAGGCAACGGCACGACCAGGAAGAGCCCAACACGCGCTCGAGGTTAAAGAACAGGCTTAGTGGCTGTCTCTCAACCTGTTTTCGCAGCTAGCGCTCACCATGAACTACCGAGCTCCGTTCCCGGCGTTCGGATCGGCGTCACCGTGACGCCGATCCGAACGCCGGAGACTGGCGTCCCGGCAAGCGGTCATCAGCCTTGGTGGAGGCCGACGGCATGAGGTGGGGCGAGCAGGCCATCGATTGCGGCATGAAAGTCGTTCAACGTTTGGATCTGACCGACGAGGTCCAGGTAGCGACGAAACGCTTGACTGAAGTGTTCAGCCAGTTGATCGACCTGGCGGGTCTCTTCGGGCGCCTTGACGGTGAGGTAGCTCCTGGCACCGGCACCACTTTCGCGGACCACCGCCATATCGACGAAGATTTCGCCGGGCTCCAGGAGTGTGGCCAGACGGGGGCGGTCACTCTGGTTGAGCGCTGCGACCAAGATGTCTCGCCTGCCTGAATGGTGGAGGGCGAACACCGTGAGTTCGGATGCGTTATCGCCCGCGATCACGCGGTCGATGTCGGTGAACCGCCGGAAGCTCTTCACCTCGAATAGGCCAGCGAATCCGACGTGGTCTATGTCCCAGGTGTCCGCGGCCGGACGCAGGAAGCCGTTGGTGCGAGCAGGGACGAACCCGTAGTCAGCGGTTCCCCAGTCCGGCAGCTCAACGTCAACCTCGTACTCCCATCGAATCAGCTGCATGGCCTCGCGGTCGACGCCGAGGCACTGCGCCACCTCGTCACGGTAGTAACAGGGAATGGCATATCGGCTCCGACCCTCGGTCAACGCCCAAGCCAACGCGCGCCAGACCGCTAGAGACTCCCCGTGGCAGTTGTTGATTCCGTGACGGTGCCACGGATTCAGGTGGAGATCGTCTGGGTAGGAGTCCCGCTTCTGCAAACCCGGCCAAACCGGGACAGGCAGATCCGACTCATCGACGGCAACCGTGTAGGAGTGCAGCCCATCTCGGTACCCGTGCTCGAACGTGAGGAAGCGATCCGGATCTGTCACGTCCCCAGGATGCCGGACCACCCTGCGCTCGAAGCCAGCGGTAGGTGGCGGTCGGGAGTCTAGTGGCTGTCTCGCAACCTGTTTCTGCAGCTAGTGCGACCATTGGCCTTCCGGGATCCCTCCCAGGCGTTCGTATCACCGTCACGGTAACGCCCATCCGAACGCGCGAAGCTGGTTGATAGGCAGCCGTCAAGATGACAAGGCGTTCGGTTCACCGCGGGCGGGCTACCTACCCTGAGCCGCAGCGGCGCGACCTGACCGCAGTGCTCGCTGGGCGCGATGGTGGTTAGCTTGCAAGCCGCCGTTGCGTGCCTGCTACCCGAGTTGCTACAGCCCCTGCATGCGGTTCTGCAGCCGGGGCTATGGAAAGATCGCGCAGTCTCCGAAGGATGGGTCCTGTATGCGCTGGCTGTGGGCGGGAGTCATGTTAATGGTCGCGATGGCTGGCTGCGGGCAAGGTGCAGGCCCTGAAGGCCATGGCGGCAGTGCGGCACCCACCGTGTCCGTCGAGTCAGTAAATAGCAGTATGTCCTCTTCGGCTGCCTCACCTGCAGCCGCCAGTGCCCAGGCCGGACCGCCTTGGTATTCGGTAGTCGGCAGCGGTCCGGAGTTCTCCGGCTCGAAGCGCGTGACGACCGGGCCGCTGGCTTCCATGAACGGATTCGACAACGACGCCCAGTTCCAGCGAGTCTGGACCTATGACGGCAGGGTTAGATCCGCCACGGTTGACATCGACCGGGCAGATCCCGGCGCTGATCATCGAAGTGGCCTGGAGCAGACCGTGAGAGTTTCGAAAATGGCTGGCCACCTCGTTGTGCCACTGTCCGGAATCGGCGACGGCGGCCTGGCGGTTCTCGACGGCAGCAGCAAGGGCGCCAATCGTCCGCTGGTGCGGGCATACGCCACTTCGGGCAACGCGAGCATCAGCGTGCTCATGTACGTCGACGGCCTGATCGATGACGAGGCCGACTTGACCGCGCATTCCTCTGAGTTGATCGCCGCCCTCAACGAGATAGTCAACGACCTGCGCCCGCGGTGACGCCGACCCTGGTGGTCAGGCGGCGCTGAGCTTGGGCAGGGCGGCCCGCCTGGCATCCGCGCGGGTGATTCGGCGGGTCATGAGGGTGATGTTTGCCCAGGTGTCTCGGCTGACGGTCGCGGCGGCTTTCACGCTCTGGGAGTCCATGATGGCGGTGACTGGGCGGGGGCACCGGCCGGCGTCGACGCGGATGCGGCGCCGCAGCTAGTCGAGGACGCCGTTCTTGGCCCAGCGAGCGAAGAACCCGTAGACGGTCTGCAACGATCCGGGCCCGGCTCCGCCGGACCGCACGCCAATGCCGAGCTCGGCACGCCGGCGAGCAGAACACCGTAGACGGCCGGGCCGTGACCGGCAACCGGTCACCACAGACCGGGCACCGCCGCGGCGACGGCCTCTCTGCCGTACCGGTCGGCTGTGGGACCAGCGACAACCAGCCCCGGGCAGCGCGCTTCACACCGCTCATTCCGCGAGCGTAGAACCGCCCCTAATCCGACCTTGAAGTAGCGAGACAGGCACTGAGCGCGCGACGGTGAGGCGGTCGAAGTAGTCGCGGACCGGCCCCGGCGTCCGCGCGGTCAGCGCCAGGTAGCCGTCCGGCCGGACCACCCGGAAGTCCCCGCCGACCCGGTGCACGTGGACGAGATCCGGATCGAGCCCGGGCACCGCCCCGGGCCCGAGCACGGTGAAGTGCGAGCCGCGGAACAGGTCGAACAGCCGCGCCCCGGTCGGCAGCGATCCGTCCGGCGCCGGTTGACCGCCGCCGTCGCCGATCAGCGGTCCGGCCGGATAGACCGGATGATCGCGCCGGGTGACCCGCTGCTGCCGGGCGAAGCCTCTCTTCAGCAGCGGCCCGGCCAGCGGCCGCGCGAACCGCCACCGCATCATGCCGCTCATCCGCTGGTCACTGTCCGCGAGAATGGCGCGGGCCACCGGCATGCGCTCCGCCTCGTACGACTCCAGCACCCGCTCCGGCAGCAGCCCCCGGATCACCATGCCGAGCTTCCACCCCAGGTTGTACGCGTCCTGGATCCCGGTGTTCATCCCGTGCCCGCCGAACGGGCTGTGCACGTGCGCCGCGTCCCCGGCCAGGAACACCGGGCCGACCCGGAACCGTTCGGCGATCCGCACGTTGTACCGCCACACCGAGTGCCAGAGCACCTCGGTGATCCGCAGCCCGGGCAGCCCGGAACGCTCGACCAGCAGGCGCTGCAGCGTCTCCTGGTCGCCGGCCAGGTGCGGCCCCAGCGAGGTCACCACCTGCCACACCCCGGTGTCCGCCACCGGCCGGGCCACCGCGACACCCCGGTCCGCCGACAGCCACATGCTCACCCCGCCCGCCGGGTCCAGCCCGGTCAGCCGCACGTCGCTGATCATCGCCCGGGTGTCCTGGTCGGTCCGCCCGGTGAAGGGCACGTCGAGCAGCCGCCGGACCGTGCTGCGCCCGCCGTCCGCGCCGACCACGAAGCGGGCCCGCACCCGCTCGCCGTCCGCGAGCGTCACCTCGCCGCCGGCCACCCCGGTCACCCGCCGGCCGAATTCCACCTTGCCGCCCAGCTCGGCCAGCCGGTCCCGGAGGAGCTCCTCGGTGCGCCACTGGGGGAGGGCGACCACATTCGGGTACGGCTCCGTCCCGGTCACCGGGGCGGGCGGCGTGTCCAGCTGGAACAGCCGGCGGGTGCCCTGGTGGAACCGGGTGCGCCGCTCCACCGACCCGGCCGTGGTGACCGCCGCGGCCAGCCCGAGGTCGTCGAAGGCGGCCAGCGACCGCGGCTTGAGGCTGAACCCGCGCCCGCCCCCGCCCGGCCCCGCGGACTGGTCGACGATCCGGCACGCGACACCCTGCCGGGCGAGGTCGCAGGCCAGGGTCAGGCCGGTCGGACCGGCACCGGCGATCAGTACGTCCACAGCGTCCATAGCTACAAACGTACCTGTACGATTGGAGGTGTCTAGAGGGGAGCACGAAGTTGTCACTGCGGTTCGCCATGCTGGGCCTGCTCGAGGACGGGCCGGCCAGCGGTTACACGCTGACCCTGCGATTCGAGCGCTCGCTGCAGCGCTATGCCTGGACGGCCCGGCAGAGCCACATCTACCCGGAGCTGGCCCGCCTCGCCGAGGACGGCCTGATCGAGGTCGCCGAGGAGGGCGCGCGGGGCCGCCGCACCTACGCGATCACCGACGCCGGGCGGGCCGCGCTGCGCGAGTGGCTGATGTCCCCGCCGAAACCGCGGGCGGTCCGGGACGAGCAGGCGCTGCGGCTCTGTCTGATCTCGGCGCTGGAGCCGGCGCAGGCCCGCGCGGTCGTCCGGGAGCACCTGGCCGAGGCGGAGCAGCGCGCGGCGGAGTTGCGGGCGCTCGCCGAGGCGGCCGACGCCGACACGCACCCGCGCGGCGGCCTGCGCTTCGGTCGGCTGGCGATGGAACTGGGCCGGTTCCAGGCGCAGGCGCAGGGCGAGTGGGCGCGCTGGGCCCTGGAGCAGCTCGGGGAGGAATAAGGGCCCGGGCGGAGTGGGCCGAAAGGTCCACCGGCCGGGGTGAGAACATCGGCGGGGGAGGTGCCTAGGTGTTCGATCATTTCTTGTGGTCGGTGGTGGTCGTTCCGCCGCTGGCCGTGCTCGTGGTGCGCCTGCTCGCCGACCGGCTGGCTCCGGGGCGGGCCGCGTCCGTGGTCGCCTGGTCCGCCGTGACCGTCGCCGCCACCAGCACGATCAACCTGCTCCTGCTGGCCGCGCACGCCCTCGCCCAGGTCCCCGCGGTCGGCCGGCTGCTCGGCTGGTCCGCCGCGGTCGTCGCCGCCGACACCGCCGGCGTCGAGTGGGTCCCGTGGCTCAGCCTGGTCCTGCTGGTCGCGGTCATCCTCTCCGTCACGCTCCGCTGGCGCCGGCAGCGCCGGGTGCTGGCCATGGTCCCCGCCGCGGGCCCGGGTGGCCTGGTCCTGCTGCCCGACGACGCCCCGCGCGCCTTCGCCGTCCCGGGCAACCCGGGTCACGTGGTGGTCACCACCGGCATGCGGGGCCTGCTCACCGACCCGCAGTTCGAGGCGTTGCTGGCCCACGAGCACGCCCACCTCTCCGAGCACCACCACCGCCTGGCGCGGCTGGCCGAGCTGGCGGTCGCCGCCCACCCGGCCCTGTGGTGGGTCGGCAAACACGTCGACTACCTGATCGAGCGCGCCGCCGACGAGCGCGCCGCCGCCTCGCTCGGCAGCCGCAAGACCCTGGCCCACGCGATCGGCGTCGCGGCCCTGGCCGGTGCCGGCAGCCCGTTCGCCGCCGCGCTGCACGCCGCCGTCCCGGGCGGCGTCGTCCCGAAACGGGTCGCCCACCTCCTCCGCCCGCAGCCCCGCCCGGCGCCCCCGCTGTTCCTCCTGCTCCCGGCGGCGGTCGCGCTCAGCTCGGTGATCTGGACCGGCGAGGCCACCCTCGACCTGGTCGAACTGATCCACGCCGCGCTCCGCTGACCCACCGCCCCGGCTTTTCTCGCCGGCGATCACCCCCATTTCCGGTACGTCAACCGCCCCCGCCGTCGTCCGGGCCCCGGGGCGGTCGCGCCGTGCCCGGGGCCGGCATCGATCCTGCGGCGGCGCTGCCGTCCCCGTGTCACCTCGCCGCTCCTGCGGAGGCGCCGAGCAGCGCCACGATCTCACTCTAGCGCCAACAGGTTTGCTGTGGAAACCTGTTGGCATGAATCCGATTCTCAGTCGTCGAAGCCTGCTCGCCTCCGCCGTCGCCACCGGACTCGCCGTGCCGCTGGCCGCCCGCCCCGGATCGGCCGCACCGGCCCGGACACCGTCGCCCGGTGAGGGCGGGCCGGCGCGGATCACCCTGCCCGGGCCGACCGGGCCGCACCGGGTCGGGACCGCGGAACTGCACCTCGTCGACAAGTCGCGGCCCGACCCGGAGACCGGCGGCCGCCGGGAACTGATGGCCTCCGTCTGGTATCCGGCCGGCCGCGGCGCCGGGCGTCACCCGGTGGCCGACTGGATGCCGGCCGCGGGCTGGCACGAGCTGCTCGCCTGGGTCGGTCTCGCCGCCGAGGTGGCGCCGCCGCGGACCGCCGGACACCTGGGCGCACCGGTGGCGCGGGGCCGGGACCGGCGGCCCGTGGTGCTGTACTCGCACGGCAACGACTCCTGTCGCGCCGAGACCACCATCGTGGTGCAGGAACTGGCCAGCCACGGGTACGTCGTGGTCACCGTGGATCACACCTACGACGGGGTCAGCCAGTTCCCGGACGGCCGGGTCACGCTGCCCACCGCCGAGTCGTTCACCCCGTGGGACTCGGCCGCGGACGTCCTGGTCGCACTCGACGCGCTGGATGACATCGCGGCCGGGCGCAACCCCGACGCCGACGGCCGCCCCCTGCCGGCCGGGCTGGGCGCCGCGCTGGACCTGCGCCGGATCGGCATGTTCGGCTGGTCGAAGGGCGCCACCTCGACGGCCCTGGTGATGAACGTCGACCGGCGGGTCAGGGCGGGGCTCGGCTTCGACGGCGAGATGCAGGCGCAGCCGCCCGTGGCCGGGCTCGACCGGCCGTTCATGCTGATGACGGCCGAGCACGGGCGGGACGCCGAGCCGAGCGTCGCCGAGTTCTGGTCGATGCTGCGCGGCTGGCGGCTCGAGGTGCGGGCCGACGGGGCGGCGCACGGGTCGTACAACGACCAGCAGTGGCTGGTCCCGCAACTCGCCGAGTTGGTCGGCCTGGGCGGCGAGGACCTGGCGGACTGGGTCGGCACGCTCGACCCGGGCCGGGCGGTGCGGATCCAGCGGGCGTACCCGAAAGCCTTCTTCGATCTTCATCTGCGCGGCCGGGGACACCTGCTCGACGGTCCGAGCCGGCACTTCCCCGAGGTCCGGTTCCTTCCCCGGGCCTGATCCCGCTGGTCTGACGCCTTCCGGACACCCGGTACTCGGCGCCGCGCCGGCCCGTCGTGTAGCCGAGGTTCCGACACGTCACGGAAGGGATTCACGATGTCTCGCACCAGTTGGAAAGCGGCCGCGGCCGCTGCCGGGCTCGTACCGCCGATGCTGGTGGCGGTCTGCGCCGGGCCGGCCCAGGCGGCCCCGGACCACGGCAGGCTCCGCCCGGCCGGCATTCACTTGACCACGAGCGCGCCGGTGGCGGCGAAGAGCCGGAGCGCCGCGGCGGCCGGCAGCACGGCGGCGGGCGCCCTGCCGGCCAGCCCGGTCACGGTGACCCAGGCCTGCGACCCGGCGACGGTCGCCGTCAAGCAGCTCACCACCTGCACGGTCACCGCCGAGAACACCGGCGCCGCGGAGATCACCGCCGAGCTGGGCACGGTCTCCTCGGTGAACCTGCCGATGACCGCGGCGTCCGGGGCGTCGCTGTTCACCCCGTTCCTGGCGTATCCGCCGAAGGCGACCCTGGCCGGCACCCGGCCGGCCGGGCCGTCGTCGGTCGCGCCCGACCCGGGGCACGTCTTCGGGTACATCCCGCTGACCGCGTTCGGCGGGAACACCATCCTGCCGCTCGGCGACGAGCAGACCGCGAACCTGGACGTGCCCGGGTTCGTCTACAACGGCAAGACCTACGGCAAGGTCGGCATCTCGTCGAACGGCTACCTGCTCCCCGGCGGTTCCGGTGGCGACGCCGACCAGGCCCGACCCGGTACGCTGCCGGACCCGGCGGCACCGAACAACGTGATCGCGCCGTTCTGGACCGACCTGGACGGCACCGGGATGACCGGGGCGATGGCCAACGTCCTCACCGACGGCGTCTGGAACTGGCTCGTGATCGAGTGGCAGGAGAACGTGGCCGGCACCGGCACGCCGCGGGTCTTCCAGGCGTGGATCGGGGTCAACGGGGTCCAGGACGTCCAGTTCGCCTACAAGTTCGACACCATCGCCGACTCCGGCCGGCCGCTCGTGGTGGGCGCCGAGAACGCCGAGGGCACCCGGGGCGTGCGGCTGCCCGAGGGCACCCTGCCCCCGTCCGACCTGCGGGTCACCAGCGACGCGGGTCAGCCCGGCGGCAAGCTGTCCTACACGGTGACGGCGAAGGGCCTGGTCCGCGGCCCCGGCCAGCTGGTCACCGTCGCGAAGAGCCCGGACGTCAAGCCGGTCACCGTCACCACCCCGGTCACCGTCACCCGCTGACCCGGCCGCTCACCGGCCGCCCTCGCCCCCGTGCCCTCCGGCCGGCCGAGCCGATGGGGCCGGGACCGCGCGTACACCCGGACCCCGGGCGGGCCTTGCGAGCGGGTTCGGCGGGGCGTCAGGCGAAGAGGGAACGGCCCCAGTAGTCGTCGGCGGCGGGCAGCCCGGGCGGGCAGGCGAACACGGCGCTCGAGACGTGGCGGATGTACTCGTTGAGGGCGTCCAGCTTGGCCAGGCTGTTCTGCACCGGGACGAACTGCTTGTGCGGGTTGCGCTGGTAGGCCATGAAGAACAGGCCGGCGTTCAGGCGGCCGAGACCGTCCGAGCCGTCGACGAAGTTGTAGCCGCGGCGCAGCATCCGGGCGCCGCCGTTCTGGTCCGGGTGGGCCAGGCGCAGGTGCGAGTCCATCGGGATGACCGGCTGGCCCTCGCCGTCCTGCGCGGCGAAGTCCGGCTCGTCGTGCTCCAGCTTGCCGGTCAGCGGGGCGCCCTCGCCCTTGTCCCGGCCGATGATGGTCTGCTGCTCGGCGAGCGGGGACCGGTCCCAGGTCTCGACCAGCATCCGGACCTTGCGGGTGACCAGGTAGGAGCCGCCGGTCATCCACTCCGGGCCGTCACCGGGCTGGACCCACAGGTGCTCGTCGAGCAGGGCCGGCTCCTCGGCCTTCAGGTTGCGGGTGCCGTCCTTGAAGCCGAACAGGTTGCGCGGGGTGGCCTGGCTGGTGGAGGTCGACGAGGTGCGGCCGAACCCGAGCTGGGACCAGCGGACCGAGACCTTGCCCATGCCGATCCGGGCCAGATTGCGGATCGCGTGCACGGCGACCTGCGGGTCGTGGGCGCAGGCCTGGACGCCGATGTCGCCGCCGGAGATCGCGTCCTCGAGCACGTCGCGGGGGAATTTCGGCAGGTCGGCGAGGGCGGCCGGACGCTTCGCGGCGATCCCGAAGCGGTCCTTGCCGCGCGCGTCGCGGAACAGCGTGGGCCCGAAACCGATGGTCAGGGTCAGCCCGGACGCGGGCAGCCCGAGCGCCTCGCCGGTGTCGTCCGGCGGCGCCTCCAGCGAACCGCCGACCGCGCCGAACGTGCCGGCGTCCCGCCCCTGCGTCATCCGGGCGGCCGCGGCGGTCCAGTCCTGCAGCATGTCGACCAGGGCGGCCTTGTCGTCGGTGATCACGTCGAACGCGCAGAAGTGCAGCCGGTCCTGCGCCGGCGTGATGATCCCGGCCTGCCGAGCCCCATAGAACGGGATCGCCCCGCCGGCGTCGGACACCAGCTCGGTCGCGACGCTGGTGGTCGCGTCGTTGCGGGACAGGGCCAGCGCACCAGCGCCGACAGCGGCCGCACCGGCCACGCCCGCGCCGGCCAGCCCGAGGACCTTGCGCCGTTCCATCTTCTGCCTTTCGTGCACTTAGGCGGATTTTGTGTCGAGTCCTGCGTCGCCCTGAAGATCATTCAAGATCTTGCTGACTCGGATCCGCGCTGATCACTGATCGTCGCTCCCGCCAGGGACCCTTCCGGGCCGGGCTGGCCGCTGACGCGTCCAGAACGCCCGACCCGAAAGGGCGACGTCCGCGGGTGGTCACGAAACCCAGACCCGGGAGCGAACTGGTCCGCTCCCGGCAAACCCATGTCCGAGAACTGCTTCTACTTCTTGGCCGCGACCAGCGCCGCGACCTTGGAGATCGGCTCGGCGAGCGCGTTGATGGTGTCGCTCAGCTCCTTGAGGTCCGCCTGGGTGAGCTGGTTGTGCAGCTTCCAGCCGTCGCCGGCGCGGTGCTTCTCGAGCGAGGCCTCGACCTTGGCGAAGTTCGCGTCGAGGGTCTTGACCAGGGCCGGGTCGCGCTCCTCCAGCGCCGGGCGGAGCGCCTGGATGGCGCCCTGGGAGCCCTCGATGTTGGCCGCGAAGTCCCACAGGTCGGTGTGCGAGTATCGGTCCTCCTCACCGGTGATCTTGCCGGTGGCGACCTCGTCGAGCAGACCCTTGGCGCCGTTGGCCAGCTCGACCGGGGAGAAGGTGACCGTCTCCGCCTTGGTCACGATGGTCTGCACGTCCTTGAGCAGCTGGTCGGCGATCGGGCCGTCCTTGCTGACGTCCTTGGTGACCCAGAGGTCCTTCTCGAGCTTGTGGAAGCCGGTCCACTCCTGACCCGGCTCCAGGTCACCGTCGCGGGCGTCGATCTTCGGGTCGAGGTCGCCGAAGCTCTCCGCGACCGGCTCGATCCGCTCCCAGTAGGTGCGGGCGATCGGGAACAGGCTCTTCGCCTTCGCCACGTCGCCGGCCTTGACCGCGGTCACGAACGCGGTGGTCTGCTCGATCAGCGCGCTGGTCTGGCTCTTCACGTAGCGCTGGTAGTCCTTGGTGGCCTGGGCGAGCTTGGCGTCCTCGGTGAGCGGCGCGGCGGAGCCCTCGACCTGGAACGCGCCGCGGATCCCCTTGCCGATCATGCCGGGCTTGCAGGCGGTCTCGTAGGTGCCGGCCGGCAGTTCGACGATCAGGTCGCGGGACAGGCCGGGGGCGATGTTCTCCACCTCGCCCATGATCCGGTCGCCGGCCGCGTAGACGTAGAACTCGTTGATCTTGGTGCCCTTGTTGGCGATGCTGAACGTGACCGTGCCCGCGTTCGAGCTGGTCCGCTCCACCTTGCACTCGGTGTCGGAGGCGGCAACGGTGATCTTGCCGGAGGCGGCGGCGCTGCCGGCCTGCGTGTCGGCGTCCTTGTCGCCGCAGGCGGTCAGGAGCAGCGCGGCGGCGGTGGCCGCGGCTCCGGCGGTGATAAGGCGTGCGGGGCGCATCGAACTCCTAAGAGGCGGTGGTGGCGGGGGCGGGGGCCGGCTTGCGAGCCGGCCAGAGGAAGAGGACGAGAACCGGGATCCCGTACGCCAGCCAGGCGACCGTCTCGATCACGGTCGGCGCCGGCGTGAAGTTGACCATGCCGCGGAGCAGCTCCGAATACCAGGCCCCGGGCGGGAAGGCGCCGGTCACGTCGTACGCGTGGTGGTCCAGGCCGCCGAGGACGTTGGACTCCTGCAGGTCGTGGAAGCCGTACTTGAAGATGCCCGCGGCGACGAGCACCAGCAGCGCGCCGGTCCAGGTGAAGAACGTGGACAGGTTGATCCGGACCGCGCTGATGTAGAGCAGCCAGCCGAGGACCACGGCGGTGAGCAGACCGAGAGTGATCCCGATCAGCGGCCGGGCGCTGTCCGCGGCGCCCTGGGCGGCCGCGTAGAACAGGATCGAGGTCTCCAGGCCCTCGCGGATCACCGCGAGGAACGCCACCCCGGCGACCGCGGCCGGGCCGACCTCGATCGCGGCCTCCATCTTGCCGCGCAGCTCGCGGCCCATGAACCGGGCCATCCGCCGCATCCAGAAGATCATCCAGGTGACGAAGGCCACCGCCACGAACGAGGCGATCGCCTCGAACAGCTCCTGGTTGGTCGAGCTCAGCCGGGTGATGCCGAGCTGCAGCAGCACCGCGAACCCGATCGCGATGGCGGCGGCCAGCGCGACGCCGGCCCAGACCAGGCGGAGCATGCCGGTGCGGCCGCTCTTGACCAGGAAGGCCACGAGGATGGAGACCACGAGGGTGATCTCCAGGCCCTCGCGGAGGCCGATGAGGTAGATGGCGGTCATGGAGCTCCAAAGGTTAGCCAAACCTAAGTTCGTAACCCGCATCATTCTTCTACTGACTTGTAGATGTCAAATCCGGGGTCGATGTGACAGTGCTTATATAAGTGCTGTTACAGTGACGTGATGACCGACTTCGATGACCCGACCGACCACGCCGTCTGGCGGTCGCTGTGGGATCTGCAGGCCGCGCTGGACGCGGACATCGCCCGGGTCTACGCCGAGGCGGATCTGGGGGGGCTGAAGCCCGTCTGGGTGAAGGAGTTGATCAAGCTGCACGCGCGCGGGCCGATGACCATCACCGAGCTGGCCGTGGCGGTCGGGCGGACGCATTCGGCGCTCAGCCAGAAGGTGTCGGCGATGCGGGCGGCCGGGTGGGTGCGGACGGCGGCGGGGGCGGACGGGCGTACCAAGAAAGTGGTGTTGACCGAGAAGGCGGAGGCGGTGGTGGAGCGGCTCGCGGCGGAGTGGCGGGCCACCGAGGCGGCGGTCGCCGAGATCGAGGCGGAACTGCCCTACCCGATGACCCGGGTGGTCCGGGACATCGAGGAGGTGCTGCGGCGCAAGAGCTTCCGGGACCGGATCGCCGAGCGGCTGGCCGAGGACCCGGCGTGGCGGTGACCGGCGCGCTGCTCGACGTGCGGCCGCTGCGCTCGTCGCGGGCGTTCCGGCGGCTGTGGATCGGCAAGACGTGCTCCGGGTTCGGCAGCCAGATGACCGTGGTCGCGGTGATGTACCAGGTGTGGCAGCAGACCCACAGCACGATCTGGACCGGCGCGGTCGGGTTCGCCCAGGCGCTGCCGATCGTGCTGTTCGGCCTGTTCGCCGGCGCCCTCGCCGACCGGACCGAGCGGCGCCGGCTGTCGCTGATCACCACCGCCGGAGCGGCGGGCTGCACCGCCCTGCTCGCCGTGCAGGGCTTCCTCGGACCCGCTCCGGTCCCGGTGGTGCTGCTGCTGGTCGCGGCGCAGGCCTGCTTCGGCGCGGCCGGCGGACCGGTCGGGCGCAGCTACCTGCCGCACCTGCTGCACCGCGACGAACTGGCCGCCGGCCTGGCGCTCGACCACCTCTCGTTCCAGGCGTCGATGCTGGTCGGGCCGGCCGTCGGCGGGCTGCTGCTCGGCCGGCTCGGGGTGGGCGGCTGCTATCTGGTCGACACCGCGACGTTCGGGCTGGCCTTCTTCGGCGTGCTCGGCCTGCCGGTGCTGCCGCCCGACGGCGAGCGCACCACCTCCGGCCCACAGGCGGTGGCCGAGGGACTGCGCTTCCTGGCCGGGCACCGGGTGGTCCGCGCCGCCCTGCTCACCGACCTCGCGGCAACCGTGCTGGCCATGCCGATCAGCCTGTTCGCGCTGATGAACGCGACCTGGTTCGGCGACGACCCGCGCACCTTCGGGCTGTTCCTGAGCGCGATCGCGGTCGGCGGGCTGATCGCGTCGCTGCTGTCCGGGACGTTCACCCGGCTGCCCCGGCCGCAGCCGGTGATGTTCGGCGCCTCGGCGGTGTGGGGGCTGGCGCTCGCCGGGTTCGGCCTGGCCGGCGGCCCGTGGCTGGGCCTCGGCTGCCTGGTGCTGGCCGGTGCGGCGGACACCGTGGCGGTCGTCTCCCGGGGGACCGTGGTGCAGCTGAACACGCCGGCCGGGCTGCTCGGCCGGGTGGCGGCCGCCGAGCAGATCGTCGGGCAGGCCGGGCCGGACCTGGGAAACCTGCGGGCCGGGCTGGTGGCCCGGGCGACGTCCGGGCCGGTGGCGCTGGTCAGCGGGGGAGTGCTGTGCGTGCTCGCGGTGGCCGGGCTAGCCGGACAGGGCCTTCGCGAGCGCCGCTGAACCCTGGCGGATCGCCCCGGGAGGCAGCAGCACCTGGCGGCAGCCGTCCGCTTCGACAACGGTCCAGGCCGGGCCGGCGCGCAGGACCGCGAATCGGGTGGCCTGCTCGGCACAAGGCGTGCCGGGTGCGGCGGCGGCCAGCTCGGCGCGGATCGCCGTCCACTGGGCCGGTGTCAGCCTCCGGCCGGACTGGAAGGCGCCGACCGGCAGATCGCTGCCGCGCTGATCGGCCGGAACCTGGTAGAGGCAGAGCTTGACGGTGGCGCCGGGGTCCGGCAGCGGATCCGGGATGGCGGCGCCCCCGCCGGTGCGCCGGGCCACGGTGAGCTCGTCCTTCCAGTCCGGCGCGCAACCCGCCGCCGCCGCGCCGTTAGGATCCAGGTCCCGGACGACCTCGCTGCTCACCGGTCGGGTGTGCAGTTTTGCGTACGCCACGCGGAACTCGGCACGCGGCTTGCCGCACGCGTCGACCGGGACGCCCGGCCGCACCCAGCGACCGTGCTCGTCGAGCAGCGCCAGCCACGGGACGAACGGCATCTCCAGCGTGCAGGGCAGGTCGGTGCGTGGCTCGTCCGGCAGGCGCAGGGCGGCCAGCAGCTCGGTGAGGTCGGTGGCCCGGGCCTCGGTCGCCACCAGGTCATGGCCGCCCCCGAACCGCTCCCGCGGACTGGTCAGGCAGACGACGGCCGCGGCCGGGGTGAAGCTGTCGTCCAGCCGGGACAGGTCGGTCGCGTCGAAGCCGTCCGTCGCACCGGCGGTCGCGCACGACGTCCAGCGTTCGTGCACCTGGGGAGCGCCGCTCGGCGGGCCGGCGGGGTTGCCGGCGTCCGTGGTGCCCTCGCCGCCGGCATCGGCACATCCGCCCACGCCCAGGGCCAGGACGATCGCCGCTGCGGTCAACCGTTTGTTCATGCCGCTTCGACGTCGGCGGCCGTCGTCGGGTTCCAGCCGTTTTCCCGCTTCCGGCCTTCCGCCTTTCGCCGCGCGTCTCCCGCGTTCTGGCGCGCGCAGGCTATGCCCTGGGCCAGTCCGCGAGGCGTTGCCTGAGCTGCGCGATCTTCTCGGCGTCCAGGCCGTAGAGGGTGAACCGGACATCATCCAGCCGGTCCAGGTAGCGTCCCGCGTCGGCGATCTCCTCCGGCTCCAGCGCCGGGTCCGCGGCGTAGGCCAGCTCCAGAACCCGCTCCAGCGGATAGCGCTCCAGCGCCGCGGCCACGTCGATGTAGTCGCGGACCTCGCGGCGGGTGACCAGCGCCGCGACCTTCGTGGCGACCAGGTCGTCGAGGTGCATCACCGGGCCCAGGTCCATCACGACCGGCGTGCGCTGGCGGTCCAGCCGGCACAGGGTGAGCCGCAGCGCCCGGTGCTCGCCCGCGACGAGGAACTCCTGGATGTCGGCGTCCATCCCGGCGAACAGCTCGTCGCCCTCCTCGCGGACCACCCGGTAGCCGGCCTCGGTCAGCGCGGCGACCACCTCGCCAGCCGCGGCGAGGACCGCGCCCTCGGTGTCGGTGAACAGGTCGATGTCCTCGGTGGGGCGGGCGACCAGGCCGTTGACGAGCCAGGCCACGCCGCCGCCGAGGACGAAGCGGTGCTTGTCGGCGACCGCCAGAGCAATCCTTGCGACCTCGCGATAGAAGTCGTCGACGCTAGGGTTGGTCACGCTATTTCCGGTGATTTCGGGCGGGGTGGGTCGAGATTGCCGCATCTTTAGCCGGGCAGCCAGTGGTGGGCATTCGGCGTTTCCGGCCCGCCGGCGAGCATGGGGTGGAGTCCATCCGGCTTATCGCGCCGTGTCGGGCACGTGTCGTGGAGCGCGGCCGGCCATTCTCGGCGGTGGGTCGAGTGGGCACGGAATGGGCCGGCTATTCACGCCGCGAGGCGAGCGCGCAACCGTGGATGGCGCGCCTCCCACGCCGCCCGGACGCCGCGTGGCAGATTCAGCTCCGGCCAGACCCGGAGCAGCGTCGCGCCGTCCAGAAAGGCGCGCAACTCGTCGACCCGGATCGATTCGCGGAGCACATTCTCATACATCCACAGGAGCATCGTGTGCTGCCCGAGATCGAACGCGCGCTGCGGATGCCACCACAGCCGCAACGGCAACTCGACCAGACCGCAGGTGGGACCGCGCAATTCGGCGAGCGTGCCGGCCACGACGACCGGCCGGTGCGGCCGGGCCAGGTGGACAACGGGGGCGGCGCTCGCGGACATGCGCCCAGCCTAAACCGTCATACCGGCAGGAAAGCAAGCTCCTAGATTCCTAGGATGCACATACATCGTGCGGCAACTCACGATTCGCTTCGATTTTATTTCGTACGTCCAATGCACGGCCCCGCCGAGCAGGCTTCGGGCCGCTGCCGGTCACGACCGACTGCCCGCGTCGGGCCGAGGCTTCCGGTCACCGAACGCCCGTTTACCGGCGCGCGGCTCCCCGTGAGCTTCTGGCCCCATAACGCCGGTTCGGCGGGCGCGGCTCCGCACCAGGAATGGGAATTCGCGTTCATTGATGGCCCGGGGTCCCGGCGCGGCAGGCGGCGTAGCGCCCATTCGGTCCCTCCCCTCGTGGCCAGCTCGGCGCCTGATCCGGAGCCTGCGCTCGTGGCCAGCCCGGCGCCTGATTTCGAGCCCGCGCTTGCTGCCGCGCCCCGCCCCGTGTCGGAGCGCAGTCCCGCGCTTGACTCGCCTACCGCATTCCGGACGGCCAAGGACGATGCCGACTGGGCCGTCGTGTATGCCCGTTGGGCGGCGCGCGACTGGCCGACGACCGCCGACCTGTTGATCGCGGTGCTCGAACTGGACAGCGAGGCGCACGAGAAGGCGGACGACGGTCGGCCTGTTCAGCCACCCGCCACCAGGGCTGAGGGCGGCACTGCACCGGGCCGGGTGAGTCACGGGAGGAGGCGGCCCCGCACCCGGCCGCTTGAGTAGGCGAAGCGGCGGTACTGCGCCCGGCCGCCTCAGTCAGGCGGAGCGACGGCACTGAGCCCACCCGGCTGAGTCAGGCGGGGCGGCGGCACTGCGCCCGGCCGGCTGAGGTCAGGCGAAGCGTTCGGTGGTCAGCGGGACCAGGCCGCGCCGCCGGACGTCCGCGGTGAGTTTGCGGAGGACGTCGCCGACCACTTCCGGGCTGTCGCCGGCCAGCAGGACCGTCACGTCCAGGCCCCAGGCGAGGCCGCTGCCGACCCGGCGCAGGTTCCAGGCGAACAGGTCGTTGCCGGCCCGTCCGCGGCCGCCCGGGATGCCGCCGTTGCTGGCGCCCGGCCAGGTGTCGTTCAGGTCGGCCAGGTGGTTGTCGCGCAGTTCCTTGGCGAACAGCACCCGGTAGACGCGCCTCTCGGCGAACCCGTCCGGGGTGTCGTCCACGCTCAGCCGCAACGGCGCCGTCGTCGCGAAGCGCACCCACTCCCCGAAGTGCCCGCGCAGCGACTCCTCGGCGGGCAGCGGCCGGCCGGCGAGCCCCCGGTAGACCTGGGCAGCCCGGTCCCGGGTGACCGGCGTGACCGTGGCGAGCAGGTGCTCGTCCGTACGCAAAGCCTTGCCGAACGATCCGGCGCCGCGCCACCCACCGCTGCCGGCGGTCCACATCGCGCCGCCGAGCCCCACGGTCACATGGTCGTCGCCGTAGGCGAACTCCTCGACCAGGATCCCGTCTCCGGCGAGCAGGTAGTAGTCCATGGATCGATTGAACCCATCGACGCGCGTCCGCTGCCCATCGACGCGCCGGAGCGGGTGTCGCGTTGCCGACCTTGATCGGAAACGGTTAGGCCTCCACCTTGAGGATGACCGCTTCGCCGTTGGTGGCCGCCGCTCTGAATAGGGCGGCGACCGCCTCGGTGGTCTCGACCACCTCGGCGGCCGTCTCCGGCTCGTAGGGCCGCTGATAGCCGAGCTCCGCGAACCGGGCGGCCAGAGCTGCGGCGTGCTGCCGGGCCCAGGCGCCGGGCTGCGCGGTCGCGAGGAACTCGGCGATCGTCCGCACGTCCGCGGCCGGCAGGTAGCCGGTCATGGCGTTGTCGTCCCAGTTGTCCGGGACGATGACGAAGTGCTCGACGGCCCGCCGGGAGGCGTCGCTGGTCACGCCGCAGCCCAGCAGCGCGCCGACCATGGCTCCGGTGTCCTCGGCGCCGACCAGTCGTTGCTCGCGCACCTGCGCGGCGAACTCGTCGTCGAACCAGCCGGGCACGAGGCCGGCGAGGTCCCAGGGCGAGAGGTCGGCGATCCTCGCCTCGGGGACACGTTTCCAGAAGTAGTCGATGCTCATGTGACCTGTCCGTTGCTGTGGATCTTGAAGTGGGGGAGATTAGCGTCGTGGCGATCGGACGTCTACACCACCTGATCCTCGACGGCCCGGACCCCCTGGGGCTGGCGCGGTTCTGGAGTGCGGTGCTCGGGGAGCCGGTCACCTACGACGACGGGGACTTCGTGGTGGTCGCGAAGGACACCACGACGTCCGGGATGGCGTTCCAGCGGGCGCCCGATCAGCGGGCGGCGACCTGGCCGGATCCGGCGGTGCCGCAGCAGATGCACGTCGACGTGATGGTCGACGACCTGGCGGAGGCGGCCGCGGCGGTGCTGGCGCTCGGGGCGGTGCGGCTGGCCGGGGAGAACGTCTTCGCCGATCCGGCTGGGCACCCGTTTTGCCTGATCAGGCGGCCGGGATGGGCGCCGCCGGTGGGGTGAGGTGTGGTGGCCGGGCGGCTCCGGGCGTACCGAAAATCGGGTTTGATCTCGGGCTAGTGATGCGGGCCCAGGTGGGAGCGCTCGCCCTCCTGGTCGAGGATGCAGAGCACCTCGGCCGGGCCGCCGGTCGAGCCGAAGGCGTGCGGCACCATCGTGGAGAACTCGGCGGCCTCCCCGGCCCGGACCACGATGGTGCGCTCGGCCAGGCGCAGCACGATCGTGCCGGAGAGCACCACGAACCAGTCGCGACCGGGGTGGACCCGCAGGTCGGCGGGGACCGGGCGGTCGACGCGCAGCTTGGCGACGGTCATCCCGGCCGGGGCGCTGTCCCGGGTGAGCAGCCAGGTGGTCATGCCGCGCTGCTCGTCGTGGTGCGGGCGAATCACCACGTCCTCGTCGCGGCCGGACTCGACGAGCTGGTCGAGCGTGGTGTTGAGGGCGCGGGCGATGGCGGCCAGCTGGTCGAGGGCGATCCGGCGGTGGCCGGTCTCGATCCGGCTCAGCGTGGACGGGGTGAGGTAGGCGCGGGAGGCCAGCTCGTCGAGGGACCAGCCGCGGGCGACCCGGAGGCTGCGGATGCGCTGGCGGACGAGGGCGTCCAATTCTCCGTCTTGCGTCATACGCAAGATGCTATGCCGGTGGCGCAAGGCGACGCTACCGTCGTGGGCATGGCACACGAACACGGTCACGGCCAGCACGGTCACGGCCAGCACGGTCACGGACAGCACGGTCACGGACAGCACGGTCACGGACAGCACGGTCACGGCGAGCACGGACACGGACACGGCGATCACGGCCATGGGCAGATGGCGGAGATGCTCGATCTCGACGCCGAGGTGCTGGCCGACTACTACCGCGAGGTGATCGGCTGGGCCGGCCAGCTCGTCCCGGCCGATGCCCGGATCGTCGACCTCGGCGCGGGCACCGGCACCGGGACGATCGCCCTTGCCCGGCAGCTGCCGGGCGCCACGCTCACCGCTGTCGACGTCGACGAGCAGATGCAGGCCCGGCTGCGCGAGCGGGCCGGCGAGGCGGGTTTCGGCGACCGGATCCGCACGGTGCGGGCCGACCTCGACGGTGACTGGCCGGAGCTGGGCCCGGCCGACCTGGTGTGGGCGTCGGCGTCCCTGCACCACCTGGCCGATCCGGCACGCACGCTCGGGCAGGTCCGCGAGGTCCTCCGGCCCGGCGGTGTCTTCATGATCGCCGAGTTGGAGGGGTTCCCGCGTTTCCTGACCGACCCGGCCGGGGCGGCGCTGGAGGAGCGCTGCCAGGCCGAGCTGGGCCGGTTGCGGCTGGAGGCCGGCATGCACATGGGCCTGGACTGGGGCGCCCAGCTCAAGGGGGCGGGCTTCGACCTGGTCGGTGAGCGCAGTTTCGTCATCGAGCTGCCGGCCCCGCTGTCCGCGACGGCGAGGCGGTATGCGCAGGTCGTTCTGGACCGCACCCGCGAGCGCCTCGCGGACCGCTTGAGCGCGGCGGACGTGGCCGCCCTCGGCGCGATCGTGGCGGACCTACCCGGCCGGGACGACCTGGTGGTCCGGGCCACCCGCGACGTCTGGATCGGCCGCCGACCCTGACCGGGGATAGAGCCGGGCCATCGCCCGGATCGTCGCGGCCATGTGGGCGACCAGCGCGGGCGGTTCGAGGACCCGCACGTCGGCGCCGAGCCGAAGCAGGCTCGCGGCCGCGTGCGGGACGCTCTCCAGCGGGATCGTCGCCTGCCGCCAGCCGTCCGGCCCGGGATCGGCCAGGGTGCCCCGCGCCGTCCGGGCGGCCCGGGGCCCGAGCAGGTCGGGCAGGTCGGCGACGCCCCGCGGGCTGAGAGTGACGACGGCGACCTGGTCGGTGTCGGACTGCTCGAAGCGTGCCACGTGGTGCTGCCAGAACTCGGCGAGGTCGAAGCCGTCCGGCCGGGTGAACCGGTCCGGCAGCAGCCGCAGGCCGGTGATCGCCGAGACGCGGTAGGTGCGGGGCCGTTCGTCGCCGACCGCGATCAGATACCAGACTCCGGCCTTGAGGACGAGGCCGAGCGGCTGGAGCCGGCGGGTCACCTCGCCCGGCTCGGGCGACCACCGCCGGTACCGCACCTCGATCGCCTGGTCCTGCCAGAGCGCCTCAGCGACGGCGAGCAGGTGCGGCACCCGGCCCGGTTCCCGGTACCACCCGGGGGCGTCCAGGTGGAACCGCTGCCGGATCCGGATCGACGCGTCCCGGTACGGCGTCGGCAGCGCCGCCATCAGCTTCAGCTCCGCCGCGGCCACCTGCGCCCCGAGCCCCAGCTCGGCGGCCGGCTGCGGCATCCCGGTGAGGAACAGCGACTCGGCCTCCTCCGCGGTCAGCCCGGTCAGCCGGGTGCGGTAGCCGTCCATCAGCTGGTAGCCGCCGGTCGGGCCGTGCTCGGCGTAGACCGGCACCCCGGCGGCGACCAGCGCCTCGACATCGCGGTAGATGGTCCGCGCGGTCACGTCCAGCTCGGCGGCGAGCTGGGTGGCGCTCATCCGTCCCCGGTTCTGCAGCAGGAGCAGCAGGGAGAGCAGTCGGCTGGCACGCATCCGCGGATTCTCCCAGGCCCCTGACAGAAGCTGTCAGGGGTAACGTCCCATGATCATCGCCATGAACGACTTCGACTTCCTGATCGGCTCCTGGACCGTGCTCAACCGGCGGCTCACCACCCTCTTCAGCGGCAGCGACGACTGGGTCACCTTCCCCGGCACGTCGACCGGCCAGCAGATCTTCGGCGGCGGCGGCAACATCGACGAGATCGTCTTCCCGACGCTGGGCAGCAGCGGGTTCACCCTGCGGCTGTTCGACGTCGAGCGCGAGGAGTGGTCGCTGTACTGGTCCAGCAGCCGCACCGGCCGCCAGTACCCGCCGGTGACCGGACGGTTCGCCGGCGGCCGCGGCGACTTCTACGGCGACGACACCCACGAGGGCAAGCCGATCAAGGCGCACTTCATCTGGTCGGACATCACCCCGACGTCGGCCCGCTGGGAGCAGGAGTTCTCCGCCGACGGCGGTCAGACCTGGGAGTCCAATTGGGTCATGGAGTTCACTCGCGTGTGAGGGGCTGTGCCAGGATCGCGCGGTGGAGCTGCCCGACTTCCCGTACCACCCGGATCCGATCGCGACCGGCGCCATCCGGCCCGAGCCGGTTCTCTGCGCCTGCTGTGGGCGGGAGCGCCCGATGACCTACGTCGGGCCGGTCTACGCCGTCGCCGATCTACGCCGCCGGCTGTGCCCATGGTGCATAGCCGACGGCAGTGCGGCGGCGAAGTTCGACGCGCAGTTCACCGACGCGGTGGGGGACCTGCCGGACGCGGTCATCCGGCGCACGCCGGGCTTCTCCGGCTGGCAGCAGGAGACCTGGTTGGCGCACTGCGGGGACGGCGCCGCGTTTCTGGGCGAGGTGGGCGCCCGGGAGATCGAGGCGCTGCCGGACGCCCGGGAGTCGCTGGTCGAGCATCTCGGGGACGAGACCCTTCTCGCCTATCTCGTCCCCGACGGCGCCATCTCGGCGTTCCTGTTCCGGTGCCGGCGCTGCCGGGCGCACCTCGCCTACGCCGACTTCTCCTGAGTCGCCAGGCGGGTGCGGACGACCAGGTCGTGCAAGGCGTCGACGGCCTCCCAGGACGGCTTGCCGGGCAGCGGCGAGCTGTCCCGGGCGGCCTCCAGCTCGGCGCGCAGCCGCGGGATGTCGGCGGTCAGCCGGTCCGCCGCGCCCGGCGGGAACGGGCCGTGCTCGGCCTCCCGCTTCGCGGTGATCAGGTCCGGCACGTAGTCGATGCCGGCGCCCAGGATCCGCAGGTCGGTCTCCAGCCGCCCGGTGCGCATCAGGTGGATGCCGGTGAGCAGCACCCGCAGCGTGTAGAGGGCCGGCTTGAGCTCGCCGTTCTTGGCGTAGAGCTTCTCCTGGCTGTGCGAGAAGCCCAGGTAGTGATAGGCGTGGTTGCGGGTGATCAGCCCGGGGGCCAGCGCGACCAGCTCGGCGTGCAGCGGCGAGGTGAGCACCACCAGCGGCGACAGCAGCTGCTCCAGGACGTAGCCGTTGCGGCTCGTCAGCAGCTTGGCGAACTTCAGCAGGTCGTGCGAGACCACGTCCAGCTCGACACCGTCCCGGACGCCGCCGCGCTGCAGCGTGTCCGGGCCGGTGCGCAGCCCGACCACCTCGGCCGCCGGCAGCACGTGCGCGCCGCGCAGGTCGAGGTCGGAGTCGACCGAGGCGAACCCGTACAGGTGCGCCCCGCTCACCGTGCAGAAGATCAGGGGATAGGGCAGCTGCCGGGCCGCGTCCGCCGCCCACTCCGGCACTTCGGTGGTCATCTCAACCCCTCTTCCCGTACGCCAGGAGCCCGCGTTCCCGGATCCCTCGCAGCAGCTCGTCGACCCGGCCCCGGTCCGGACGCTCCGGCAGTGTCGTGGCCGCCGCGGCCTCGTCCAGCTCCCCGAGCAGCGTCGCGGCCCAGGCCGTCACGTCCTCCCACGGCACCAGCCCCTGCTTGATCGCGAGCAGCCGGTCCCGCAGGTGCCGCACGTCGACCAGCACCTCCCCGGTACGCAGCACGTGCGCCCCGGCCATCAGCAGCCGGATCATGTGCATCGCCTGCTTGTGGTTGGTCTCCCCGGTCCGCGCCCGGCGCGCCGCGACCCGGTCGAGCTGGTCCCGCGCGTAGTTGCCGTAGGTCTCGGCGACCCGCCGGGACAGGAACGCGGTCCGGACGCCGCGCAGTTCCTCGCCGTCCGGCGTGATCCGCTCGACGATCGGCGACCAGAGCACTTCGAGCACCGTCGGGTTGGCCTGCAGGGCGAGCGTGCAGAACCGCTCGACCTCCCAGGAGAACTGCTCCTCGGCCGGCCCGTCGAGGTGCGTCGGCGGCTTGTCCAGCCGCCAGAAGTCCCGGGTCGGCGCGGCGTAGACGCCGCGCCGGTCGTGGTCGCTGTCCGGCCCGTCCAGGCCGTAGGCCCGGGACCCGACCACCACGCCCAGGATCGTGTGCTTCTCGACCAGCCCGCTCATGCCCGCGAACGGTAGTCATCCCGGTCGCGGGCACGCACCGGATTTAGCTCAGAGGTCGAGCACGGTGCCGTCGATGGCGTCCAGCTCGTCCTGGGTCAGCGACAGGTTGTCCAGGGCGGCGATGTTGTTCTCCAGCTGCTGGACGCTGGACGCGCCGATGATCAGGCTGGTCATCCGCGGGTCGCGCAGCGCCCAGGCGAGGGCCAGCTGGGCCAGGGACTGCCCGCGCGACTTGGCGATGTCGTTGAGCGCGTGCAGCCGGCCGAGCGTCTTGGCGTCCAGGGCCTCCTCGTTGAGGAAGACGCTGGTCCGGATCCGCGAGTCGTCCGGGATGCCGTTGAGGTACCGGTCGGTGAGCAGGCCCTGCTGC
The DNA here is from genome assembly GCF_014205225.1 of Actinoplanes octamycinicus. Lineage (NCBI taxonomy): Bacteria > Bacillati > Actinomycetota > Actinomycetes > Micromonosporales > Micromonosporaceae > Actinoplanes > Actinoplanes octamycinicus. The sequence goes on along the minus strand of NZ_JACHNB010000001.1, from coordinate 7,711,932 downwards.
AGCGGGCTGAACGCGATGCAGCCCGCGCCGGCCTCCTCCAGGGTGTCGAGCAGGTTGTCGTGCTCGATCCAGCGGTTCAGGATCGAGTACGACGGCTGGTGGATCAGCAGCGGCGTGCCCAGCTCGCGCAGGATCGCGGCGGCCTGCGCGGTCTGCTCCGACTTGTAGTTGCTCAGGCCGACGTAGAGCGCTTTCCCGGACCGCACGAGGTGGTCCAGCGCGCCCATCGTCTCCTCGAGCGGGGTGTCCGGGTCGGGCCGGTGGTGGTAGAAGATGTCGACGTAGTCGACGCCGAGCCGCTTCAGCGACTGGTCCAGCGAGCTGACCAGGTATTTCCGCGAGCCGAAGTCGCCGTAGGGGCCGTCCCACATGGTGTAGCCGGCCTTGCTGGAGATGATCAGCTCGTCGCGGTGGTGCTTCAGGTCACCGGCCAGGATCCGCCCGAAGTTGGTCTCCGCGCTGCCGGGCGGCGGCCCGTAGTTGTTGGCCAGGTCGAAGTGGGTGACCCCGAGGTCGAAGGCGCGGCGGACGATGTCGCGCTGGCGGTCGGCGGGCCGGGTGTCGCCGAAGTTGTGCCACAGGCCCAGCGAGATGGCGGGCAGCTGGAGCCCGCTGCGCCCGGCGCGGCGGTAGGTCATGGACTCGTAACGATCATGAGCAGCGGAATACGTCACACGCCCAGCCTAGGCATTCCGATCATGACCGGTCGCACTGGTAGGTTGGGTGCCAGCCGCGCGGGAGAGACCTGCACATCCAGGCGCCGAAGGGGCAACTCCTCCCCGGAATCTCTACAGGCAAACGGACCGCGCGGGCAGGCGACTCTGAAGTGCCCCGATGTGGGTATGACAGAGGGGGAGGGCGTTGTCAGCCTTCTCGAACCTGGGAGTCGCCCATGACCTCGTCATTCACCCACCGCCACATCGGCCCGCAGGCCGATGAGCAGGCGGAGATGCTCAAGGCGGTCGGGTACGAGTCGCTCGATCAGCTGATGGACGCCGCGATCCCGGAGTCGATCCGGTTCCACGGCTCCCTCGACCTGCCGGCCGGCATCGGCGAGGAGGAGACGATCGCCGAGCTGCGCGCCATCGCGGCGCGCAACACCCTGGTCACCCCGATGATCGGTCTCGGCTACTACGGCACCCACACGCCCGCGGTGATCAAGCGGAACGTGCTGGAGAACCCGGCGTGGTACACGGCCTACACGCCGTACCAGCCGGAGATCAGCCAGGGCCGCCTGGAGGCCCTGCTGAACTTCCAGACCATGGTGACCGACCTCACCGGGCTCACCACGGCGAACGCGTCGATGCTCGACGAGGCCACCGCGGTCGCGGAGGCCATGACGCTCGCGCGCCGCGCGTCCAAGGTCAAGAGTTCGGTGTACGCGGTGGACGCCGACACCTTCCCGCAGACTCTGGCCGTGCTGCGCACCCGGGCCGAACCGCTGGGCATCGAGGTCAAGCTGGTCGACCTGGACCGCGACGAGGAGCTGCCCGAGGAGTTCTTCGGCCTGCACCTGCAGTACCCGGGCGCGTCCGGCGCGGTCCGCGACCACGCCGCCCTGGTCGAGGCCGCGCACGCCAAGGGTGCCCTGGTCACGGTCGCCGCCGACCTGCTGGCGCTGACGCTGCTGCGGGCGCCGGGCGAGATCGGGGCGGACATCGCGGCCGGTACGACGCAGCGCTTCGGCGTACCTCTCGGTTTCGGTGGCCCGCACGCCGGCTACCTGGCGGTGCGCAGCGGTCTGGAGCGCAGCCTGCCCGGCCGCCTGGTCGGGGTGTCCAAGGACGCCGACGGCGCGCCCGCCTACCGGCTCGCGCTGCAGACCCGCGAGCAGCACATCCGCCGGGAGAAGGCGACCAGCAACATCTGCACCGCGCAGGTCCTGCTGGCCGTGATGGCCAGCATGTACGCGGTCTACCACGGCCCGGCCGGCCTGCGCGCCATCGCCAAGCGGACGCACGACCACGCGTTGACCCTGGCCGGCAGCCTCACCGCGGCCGGCGTCGAGGTCGCCCACCAGGCGTTCTTCGACACCGTCACGGCCGTCGTGCCGGGCCGCGCCGAGCAGATCGTGGCGGCCGCCGCGGCGAACGGCGTGGACCTGCGCCTGGTCGACGCCGACCGGGTGTCGATCTCCACCGACGAGACCACCACGGCGGCGCACGTCGAGACCGTCCTGGCGGCGTTCGGGGCCACCGTCGCCGAGCCGGCCACCTGCGGCGCCAAGCCGCTCGCCCGGACCAGCGACTACCTGCACCACCCGGTGTTCAACACCCACCACTCCGAGACGAGCATGCTGCGCTACCTGCGCAAGCTCTCCGACCGGGACTACGCCCTGGACCGCGGCATGATCCCGCTGGGCTCGTGCACGATGAAGCTGAACGCCACCACCGAGATGGAGGCGGTCACCTGGCCGGAGTTCGCGAACATCCACCCGTTCGCCCCGGCGTCGCAGACCGAGGGGTACGAGCACCTGGTCGCCCAGCTGGAGGGCTGGCTCGCCGAGATCACCGGGTACGACGCGGTCAGCGTCCAGCCGAACGCCGGCTCCCAGGGCGAGCTGGCCGGCCTGCTCGCGATCCGCAGCTACCACCGCGCGCGCGGGGACGTGCACCGCGACGTCTGCCTGATCCCGTCGTCGGCGCACGGCACGAACGCGGCCAGCGCCGTCATGGCCGGGATGCGGGTCGTCGTGGTCGCCTGCGACGAGAACGGCAACGTCGACCTGACCGACCTGGCCGCCAAGATCGAGAAGCACCGGGACGCGCTGGCCGCGATCATGGTGACCTACCCGTCCACCCACGGCGTCTACGAGACCGGCATCGCCGAGCTGTGCGAGCGGGTCCACGAGGCCGGCGGCCAGGTCTACGTCGACGGGGCGAACCTGAACGCCCTGGTCGGTTTCGCCAAGCCGGGCAAGTTCGGCGCGGACGTCTCGCACCTGAACCTGCACAAGACGTTCTGCATCCCGCACGGCGGCGGTGGCCCCGGCGTCGGCCCGGTCGCGGTCCGCGCCCACCTCGCCGACTTCCTGCCCGGCAACCCCCTGGAGGCCGGCGACCACCACGCCGTCTCGGCCGCCGCGCACGGCTCGGCCGGCATCCTGCCGATCTCCTGGGCGTACGTGCGGATGATGGGCCCGGACGGGCTGGCCCACGCCACCGCCACCGCGGTGCTCGCCGCCAACTACGTGGCCGCCCGGCTGCGCGAGCACTACCCGGTGCTCTACGCGGGCGAGCACGGCCTGGTGGCGCACGAGTGCATCCTGGATCTGCGGCCGATCACCAAGGCCACCGGCGTCTCCGTGGACGACGTGGCGAAACGGCTGATCGACTACGGCTTCCACGCGCCGACCATGTCGTTCCCGGTGGCGGGCACCCTGATGGTGGAGCCGACCGAGAGCGAGGACCTCGCCGAGCTGGACCGGTTCTGCGACGCGATGATCGCGATCAAGGGCGAGATCGACCAGGTCGCCGCGGGCACCTGGCCCAAGGACGACAACCCGCTGGCGAACGCGCCGCACACCGCCTCGGCGGTCACCGCGGACGAGTGGTCGCACCCGTACCCGCGGTCGGTGGCCGGCTTCCCGGAGGGCGTCGACCGGACGGCGAAGTACTGGCCGCCGGTGCGCCGCATCGACGGGGCTTACGGGGACCGGAACCTGGTCTGCTCCTGCCCCTCGCCGGAAGCCTTCGAGAGCTGACATCGGTCATCTCGCGCAGGTCGCGGTCCACGGATCGCGGCCTGCGCCGTCTCTGTCCAGCCGGGCGTTCGTTTTGTTACTCTGAGTAATTACGCTGCGAGGGCGTGGACCGCCGGACCGCGGTGCGGCTCGATGGTCGTGCCGTCCGGCAGGAGCTCGCCGGTGTCCTCGAAAACGATGACGCCGTTGCAGAGCAGGCTCCAGCCCTGTTCGCAGAAGGTCGCCACGGTCTTGGCGGCTTCGCGATCGATGGCATCGGCTGGAGGGCAGGGGATTCGGTGCTGGCACATCTTGGGTTTACTCCGGTCGGGGGCTGTGTGAAGGCTCACAAAGTCGGGCTCGAACGTTACCTCAGATCGAACGAGAACGGTTCACTGCGGTGACGGCATCGGCCCGCGGTTCCGCCGTATCGATGGTCCACGCCCAGGGGTCTGTCGACCACTCTCCGGCACCTCCTCCCGGTGCTCCGCCGGCGGCTCCGACCGCCTGCCATGCCCGTCACCATGCGTTACGTGTCTTCCGGTGGCACCGGGGTGATTCCGGTGACCCTGCCGAGCTTCTGACCGGGTTCCTCGCCGCCAACGGACTAGCGGTGCGAAACCTCGGCCGTTCGGCTGACAAATCTCGGCCGGATGGCCATTCCGATATCTGTGGAGCGTCGCTCTACGTGTCCGCGGATGCCGGATGCGTGATGATCAACGCCACTCCTGGCGGCCCCACTCCGGTCCCCGTCGTCCCCGACGTGTACGCCGTCGTCTGGGTACACGCCGACCGGGGTGCCCCCGGTTCACCCCAGCATGGAACCGGCTGGCAACTCGGCCCGTGGCGGGCCAGCTGGACGCCGGACGAGCACGCCGGGGCGATTGACCAGGTCCGCGCGGCGATCGGGCGGGGCGACGTGTACCAGGTCAACGTCGTCGGGCACGCGGCTGCTCCGTACGTCGGAAATCCGACCGCGGCCCTGCGGCGCGTCGCGGCCCTGCCCGGCGCGCGATACGGCGGGGTCCTGGCCGACCCGGAAGGGCGGTGGGCGCTCGCCACCGCCTCGCCGGAGACCCTCGTCGAGGTCCGCGACGGCCGGGTGCTGACCCGGCCGATCAAGGGCACCCGGCCGGCCACCGAGGCGGGCCGCCGGGAACTGCTCGCCTCCGCCAAGGAACGCGCCGAGCACGTCATGATCGTCGACCTGGAGCGCAACGACCTGGCCCGGCTGCCCGGCACCGGCCCGGTGCGCGTCGACGAACTGTTCGCGGTCCGCCAGTGGTGTGGTCTGTGGCAGGCCGAATCGGTCGTCTCCGCGGCCCTCGACGGCGACGTCGGGCTCGCCGACCTGCTCCGCGCGGTCTGCCCAGGTGGCAGCGTCACCGGAGCGCCCAAGCTCGCCGCGCTCGACCAGATCGCCGCCCTGGAGCCGGTGGGCCGCGGGGTGAGCATGGGCGCCCTGGGCTGGATCGGTCACGACCACCTCGACCTGGGGCTGAGCATCCGGACCGTGGCGGTCGACGGCGAGCGGGTGCACGCCTGGGCCGGCGGCGGGATCACCGCGGACAGCGACCCGCAGGCCGAGGTCGCCGAGGCGGCCGCCAAGGCCGGGCCGCTGCGCGCGGCGCTGCGGGACGCGGACACAGCCGGCGCATAGCGGCCTCCGAGCCTTCTCTACCTATTGCGTGCCACTCTCGGCGTCCGCCCCCACGAACGGGGGAGGACCGCGTACTTTGGCGCACGCGTTTCCCCGAGACGGTCCACTGTGGCGATGCCTGCCACGGTGGCTGCAGAGAAGGCGACACCCTGGCCATGCTTGAACTCCTCGACCCCCCGGTTCCGGCGCCTGCCCGCGCGCCCGCCTCGACCGAGCAGTTCACGCGCTTCGCGTCGGACAGCTCCGCGCGCCTGCACAGCACCGCGTTCCAGCTCTGCCGCGACTGGCACCTCGCCCAGGACCTGACCCAGGCCACGCTGACCAAGCTGTTCCTGAGCTGGGAGCGGGCCGCCGGCAGCGACAACCTTTCGGCGTACGCGCAGAAGGTCCTGGTGCGCACCTACCTCGACCACCGGCGCCGCCGCAGCTCCACCGAGTCGACGCCGGGGGAGCTGCGCGAGCCGTCCTACGCGGTCGACCGGGACCTGCGGATCACGATGATGGACGCGCTGAGCCGGCTCCCCGCCCGGGACCGGACCATCGTGCTGCTGCGCTACTTCGCCGACCACAGCGTGGAGCAGGTGGCGGCCGAGCTGGACGTCCCGATCACCGTCGTGAAGAGCCAGACGCGGCGGTCGCTGATCAAGCTGAAGCACCTGTTGCTGCGCGACCGGGCGACGCTCTTCGTGGCGTGAGCCTTCCGTTCGCCGCTCCTTTCCGCGGCCCGCATCGGCGGCTCCGGTCTTCGCGTCCGGCCCCCTCCCGCGGCCTTCGCTCGCGCCTCGTTCTCGTGGTCCTTTTCGCAGGCGGAGGGGGCTTGTGGAGTCGCGGTATAGTTTCCCGCGAAGGGGAGTAGTCCCTCGTCGGTCGTTCGACATCCTGGAGCCTGCGGGCTCCCGGCGGCCGGGCTCCGGGTTGCCGGGGTGGACCAGACCTTCGGCCCTGCAGGTGACGTTGTCGCCGGGACAGGGGCCGGGGTCTCGGTGCTGTGTCGGGAGTTCGGTCGCTGCCGCGGCGGGATTGGACCGAGACCGATGACCACCCTCACCGAGCCCCTTCATCGCGAGCGCACCTTCCTGGACACAGTGCCGCTCACGGCCGTGATCCCGCCCGCCCTGATGCCGCCCGCGTGGGTCGCCCCGTCCGGTGTCGCCGCTGTGCCTTTCTCCGGCTCGTCTGCTGTCGGGCGGGCTGCCGTGCCCGGCGCGGGGCAGGACCTGCGGGGCCGGCGGGTCGGCGAGCTGAACTACCCGGCGCGCTCGGTGCTGGTGGTCGCCGGGGTGCCCGGGGCGGGCAAGACCACGCTGCTGAAACGGCTCTTCCCGCGGCCCGGCGTGCGGCTGCTGGACTCCGAGCGGGCCCGCGTGGAGTGGAGCCCGTACCTCGGCCGGCTGCCCTACCGCTACTGGCGGCCGCTGGTGCACGCCGCCCACTATGCCCGGTTGTTCCGGGCGCTGCGCGGCGACGAGGCGATCGTGGTGCACGAGAGCGGCACCCGCTCCTGGGTCCGCAAGCTGATCACCGCCGCGGCGGCCCGCGCCGGCCGGCGGACCCACCTGCTGCTCCTGGACGTCGCCGCCGAGGAGGCGCTGGCCGGGCAGGAGGCGCGTAAGCGCAAGGTGCGGCGGTCGTCGTTCGCCACCCACTACCAGAACTGGCAGCGGCTGCTCCGCAACGTCGCCGACCCGGCCCACCGGGTCCACCGCGAAGCCGCCACCATCACGATCATCGACCGCGCCGTCGCCTCCAACCTGACCGCCATCCGCTTCGACGGCCTGCAGGCCGTGCCGTCGCCCGCGGCCCCTACCTCTGCCGCTGTTCCCGCGCCCGCAGTGACCTCCGCAGTGACCTCCGCGCCTGCCTCGGTCTCCGCTTCCGTGCTCGGCTCGGGTCAGCGCCGGGCAGTGGCCGCTCTTGACGAGGCGGCCTGATCTTCTCCGGTGTGTGCCGGCTGGTCGTGGTGGCGGGTGGATCAGCGGGTGGCGGTGGCGGCCAGGTGGGTCAGGGCGGCCTTGAGGCGGTCCGGGGTGATGCCCTGGGCGCGCTGGTGGCGGAAGACCTCCGGGGCCAGCGGGGCGAGCACCGAGTCGGCCAGGGCGTCCGGGTCGGCGACGCCGGCCTGCCGTAGCAACGCCAGGACGTGGGCCCGCCAGAAGCCGTAGGCGCCGACCGCGAACCGGCGCGGCCCGGCCTCCGCGCCCAGCACCAGATGGCTGTGCTGCTCCAGCAGGTCCACCATGGCGGCGAAGAAGGCGGCGAGCCGCTCGTGCGGCGGCGCCCCCGGCCCGAGCGGCGGCTCGCCCTGCATCAACTCGTGCTGCAGGGTGCGCTCGTGGTCGTCGAGCAGGGCCGCCGCGATCGACGCCACGTCCGGATAGCGCCGGTAGAGCGTGCCCCGGCCCACCCCGGCCGCGCGGGCGATGTCCTCCATCGTGACCGCCCGGGAGTCCCCGGCCGCGAACAGTGAAGCCGCCGCGGCGAGCACCTTGGCCCGGTTGCGGGCGGCGTCCGCGCGTTCCCTCGTCTCCACCACGTCAGCCTACGGCACCCCCGGAATAACTGGACACGCTGTCCGGTTGCTACGGTCGAGATAACTGGACGCGGTGTCCGGTTAGCCGATCGTCTGTCAGGAGCCGAGCATGTCTGCCACCACCCCGACGTTGCTGCACCTCGACGCCAGCGCCCGCCGCCGGTCCTTCAGCCGGGAGGTCGGTGACGCGGTCGCCGACGCCTGGCGCGCGGCCCACCCGGACGGCCGCCATCTGCACCGGGATCTCGCGATCACCCCGGTCCCGCAGATCGGCGAGGCCTGGACCGAGCTGTGCGACTACGTGCTGGAGCACCAGATCACCGACATCTCCCGGTACGGCGAGGCAGTCCGTACCGAGGCTCAGTCCGCGGCCTGGGCGATCGTCGAACCGCTGCTGAACGAACTGGTCGCCGCCGACACGGTGCTGATCGCCACCCCGATGTACAACTTCGGCATCCCGGCGTCGCTGAAGGCCTGGATCGACCAGGTCACCTTCCCCAAGATGTCGCTGGCCGGCCGCCGGTTCGTGGTGGCCCACGCCCGGGGCGGGGCCTACGGGCCGGGCACCCCGCGGCACCCGGTCGACCACCAGGAGCGCTACCTGCGTGACTTCTTCACCGGGCACTTCGCGGTCCCGGAGTCCGACATGGCGTTCGTCGGCACCGAACTGGTCAACGCGCGGATCGACCCGGGCCTGGCGAAGCTGCGCGAGGCCCACGAGGTGTCCCGGTCCGCTGCCCGCACCGCGGCTCGCAAGATCGGAGCGGACCGGTGAGCTGGCTGCTGCTGATCGCCGCCGGCCTGGTCGAGGTGGCCTGGTCGCAGAGCATCAAGCCGACGGCCGGCTTCACCCGCCTGCTGCCGACGCTGGTCTGCTTCGTGCTCGCCGCCGTCGCCGTCTACCTGCTGTCGCTGGCGATGAAGGGGCTGCCGGTCGGGACCGCCTACGCCGTCTTCACCGGGATCGGCGCCGTCGGCGCGATCACCCTGGGCGTGGTGCTCCACAAGGATCCGCTGACGCCGGGACGGGTCGCGGCGCTCGCGCTGATCGTCGCTGGGGTGGCGCTGTCCCGGGTGGTCACCCCGGAGAGCTGACCGGTTCCCCGCGGCGGTCCGGCCGGTGTCAGGGTGTCCCGGTCAGGCGCGCGCGGGTGCGGGCCGGGGCGGACGCGGGGATCGCGGCGACGATGTCCGCCAGCGTCGTCGCGGCGAGGCTCTGCCGCCAGGCGTCGTGGGCCTCGGCCATCTTGCGGGCCAGGATGCACGGGCTGCGGCACTCCTCCGGGCTCAACGCGCCGCGGCCCTGCTGGCGGATCTCCCGGCACTCATAGGGCTGCGCGGCGCCGTCGACCGCCTCGACGATGTCCAGCAGGGTGATCCGTGCGGCGTCGCGGGCCAGCCGGAACCCGCCGCGCGGCCCGGTGGTCGCGGTCAGCACCCCGGCTCTGACCAGCGACTGGAGCTGCTTGGCGAGGTAGGCCGCGGGCACGTCGAAATACCGTGCGAGCTGGGTGGCCGACGCGGTGGCGCCCGCCTCCAGCTGCGCCAGCGACGCGGCGCAGTGCAACAGCCACTCGGTGCTGACCGGCAGTTTCATGACCGAATCCTATCGCAGATATTGCGGACCTGCATTGTCCGAGATACGGTGCCGGTGGAGAGAGGGGAGCGTCATGACCAGCATGCGCATCGCCGTAGCCGGAGCGACCGGCAACATCGGAGCACTCACCGTGGCCGCCCTGGAGCGCGCCGGGCACCGGGTCGTCCGGATCAGCCGGTCGCTCGGGGTGGACCTGGTCACCGGCGCCGGCCTGGACGCCGCCCTGGCCGGCGTCGAGGCCGTCGTCGACGTCACCAACGGCCCGGCCGGCGACCGCGACGAGGCCGTCGCCTATTTCGGCGCCGCCACCGGCAACCTGCTCGCCGCCGGCCGGCGCGCCGGGGTGCGGCACCACGTCCTGCTGTCGATCGCCGGTCTGCACCGGGTCGAGGGCAACGCGCACTACGCCGGCAAGCGGGAGCAGGAGCGGCTGGTGAGCGACGGCCCGGTGCCGTGGACGATCGTCCCGGCGACCCAGTTCCACGACTTCGCCGAGATGGTGGCGGGCTGGACCGAGCGGGACGGCGCGGCGACCATCGCGCCCCTGCTCGTGCAGCCGATCGCGCCCGAGGACGTGGCCGCCGTGCTCGCCGAGATCGCCACCGGCGAGCCGCAGGGGCGCCACCGCGACGTCGCCGGGCCGGAGACGCAGGACCTGGTGGACATGGCCCGGCGGACCCACGCCGCCCGGGGCCGGGTGGTCAGACTGGTCCCCACCTGGTCGTCGCTGTTCGACGTGTCGATGGCCGGCGAGGTGCTGCTGCCCGGGTCGGACGCGCGGCTCGCGCCGACCACCTTCGACGAGTGGCTGAGCCGGCAGGCGTAACGAGCGGATAAGGTCTGGGGCATGACAGTTCGGCCGATTCGGCTCTATGGTGACCCGGTCCTGCGCACACCCGCCGACCCGGTCACCGACTTCGACGCCAGCCTGCGGGAGATCGTCCGGGACCTGGAGGACACCGTCCGCGAGCCGGGCCGCGCCGGGGTGGCCGGTCCGCAGATCGGCGTCAGCCTGCGGGTCTTCTCGTACCACGTGGCGGGCCAGGTCGGCCACCTGGTGAACCCGGTGTTGTCCGATTTCGACGGCGAGCAGGAGGACGACGAGGGCTGCCTGTCGCTGCCCGGCCTCGGCTATGCGACGAAGCGCGCCCAGTCGGTCACCGCCCGCGGCTTCGACCAGCACGGCGAGCCCCTGGTGATCCACGGCACCGGGTTCCTGGCCCGCGCCCTCCAGCACGAGACCGACCACCTCGACGGCCGCCTCTACATCGACACCCTCACTGGCGACGTCCGCCGCCAGGCCCTCCGCGAACTCCGCCGGGTCGTCCCCCGATGACCTCCGCGTCCGGTGCTCAGCCGCCTGCCTCCGCGTCCGGCTCTCAGTCGTCCGACTCCGCATCCGGTTCTCAGTGGTCCGGCTCCGGTTCTGGTTCTCAGTCGTCCGGCTCCGCGCCCGGCCCGGCCGGTCGTGCCGCGCCTGAGGAGGCCGCTGGTGGTGCGCGGCCGGACGGTGCCACCGACACGCGGAAGTTCGCGGCCTCGTCGCTGGCGGCCGGGGATGCGACCGGCTGGTTCGAGCGGCTCTACGCGGAGGCGCAGGACGGCCGGGCCACGGTGCCGTGGGACGTCGCGGCCGCCAGCGTCAACCTGCGGGAGTTCCCGCTGCCGCCGGGGGAGGGGCGGCGTGCGCTGGTGGTCGGCTGCGGCCCGGGGCGCGACGCCGAGCACCTCGCCGCCCTGGGCTATGCGGTGACCGCTTTCGACATCTCGCCGACGGCGATCGCCCTGGCCCGCGAGCGGCACCCCGGCTCGCCGGTCGACTACCGGGTCGCCGACCTGCTGGACCCGCCCGCGGACTGGCACCGGACGTTCGACCTGGTGCTGGAGAGCAACAACGTCCAGGCCCTGCCCACCGAGATCCGGGCCCGGGCGATCGCCGTGGTCGGCGAGTTCGTCGCCCCCGGCGGAACGCTGCTCGTCCTCGCCGCGGCCGCCACCGACGCTCCCGGCGAAGGCCCACCGTGGCCCCTGACCCGCGCCGAGATCGACGCCTTCGCCGCTCCGGGCCTGCGCCAGCTCGCCGTGGAGGAGGTGCCGGCCCCCGACTCACGACTGGTGGTCCGCTGGCGAGCGGTCTTCACCCGCTGAGGTCGACAGGCTCGGGCTGCGGGTGGAGGGGGCGGGCTACCCTGCTGGCCGTGGCAGGCAGGATCCGGAGCGGGTGGGTGGTGGCGGCGGTGGCCGTCGGGGTGGCCGCCGGCGCGGGGATCTACCTGGTGGCCCGCGATTCCGGTGGCGAGGATGAGCTGCCCGAGGCGGTGCGCGCCGAGCTGGCGCTCGTCGCCCGGGACGTGATCGAGCGTGGCAGCACGCCGGGCCTGGGGCAGGCGGGTGAGTGGCGGGCCTGCGGGGTGCGGGTCATCGGCGCCGATCCGCCCACACTGACCTCGGCGGATCAGGCGCGGACGGTCTATGTGTGGGCGATGTGCGGGACCGGCGGCGCCGTCTCGTCGTCGAGTCTGATCCCGGTGGCCGTGCACCTGACCGATCCGCCGACCAGCGAGGGTCCCGGCGACGGTTCCCGCTACGGCCCGGACATCCGGCGGATCTTCCCGGAGCGCCTGCAGGACGCCGTCTTCGACGACAACCATGCGGCCGAGCTGGAGCCCGCGATGAGCGCCCGGGTCACCGAGCGTTCCTGACCCCGGCGGCGTCATCGGGCGGGCCCGGGCGGCGAGCGTTCCTGGGCTGGCGGCGTCATCGGCTGGGCCCGGACGACGGGCGTTCCTGGGCTGGCGCCGCCATCGGGCGGCCCGCATGGGGTGCCCGGGTCAGCGAGCGCTCCTGACCCCGGCCGCGTCATCGGGCGGCCGCATCGGGTGCCCGGGTCAGCGAGTCCTGCTGACCCCGGCGGCGTCATCGGGCGGTGCCTGATGTCATCGCCGGGGTGTGGGCGGAGCGGGGGAGCAGCAGGCCGGTCACCGCGATGGCCAGGCCGATCAGGGCCGCGAGGGTGAAGACGTGGTCGTAGGTGGCGGCCGTGGCCATCACCGCCAGCGCGACCGCGCTGCCCACCTGGTTGGACGTGGTGGCGAGACCGCCGGCCGTGCCCGCGTCGCCCTCCGGGACGCCGGACGTCGCGGCGGCCATCATCGCCGGGAAGGTCAGGGCGATCCCGGCCGCGACGATCAGGGTCGGGCCGAGGACCGCGGTCAGGTAGCCGCCGTCGGCTGCCGCGAGCCAGCCGAAGCCGGCCACGAGGCAGCCGCACCCGGCGGGCACCGCGATCCGCGGCGGCAGCGCGCCGGCCCAGCGGGCGACCAGCACGAAGGTCACCGCCGCCGGGGTCTGGCCGAGGCCGGCGCGCAGGGCGGTGAAGCCGAGTTCGTTCTGCAGCAGCAGCGAGGTGAAGTACCACATCGCCACCGCGATCCCGCCGAACAGCAGCAGCATGACGTTGCCGACCGCCACCCCGCGGATCCGGAACAATCCGAGCGGGACCATCGGCCGGGCCGCGAACCGGGCCTCCACCAGCAGGAACAGTCCGAGCAGCGCGGCTCCGGCGAGCATCGGGAGCCCGGCGCCGTGCATCACCCCGTAGATCAGCATGGCCAGGCCGGCGGTCCCGGTCAGAGCCCCGAGCAGGTCCAGCGACGGGCGCTCCCGGACCCGGCGGGCGGGCAGGGCGAGCAGGGCGGCGGCGATCAGGACGGCGCCGATCGGCACGTTGATCAGGAAGACCCAGCGCCAGGACAGCAGGGTGGTCAGCGCGCCGCCCGCGAGGGCTCCGGCCATCCCGCCCACGCCGCCGGCCGCGGACCAGGCGGCGAACGCCCGGGTACGGGTGGCCGGCGTGACGAAGTGCGTGTTGAGCACGGCGAGGGTGGCCGGGGCCAGCATCGCGGCGCCGACGCCCTGCGCGGCGCGGCCGGCGACCAGCAGACCGGCGCTGGTGGCCAGCCCGGCGGCGAGGCTGGCCGCGGTGAACACGCCGAGCCCGGCGACCAGCATCCGCCGGTGCCCGAACAGGTCGGCGGCCCGCCCGCCGAGCAGCATGAACCCGGCGAAGGTCAGCGAGTATCCGTTGACCACCCAGGCCAGGCCGGTCGCGGTGAAGCCGAGATCGTGCTGGATCGACGGCAGCGCCACGTTCACGATGGCCGCGTCCAGGATGACCATGAACTGGCAGACGCAGGCCAGCAGTAGGACCATGTCGTCCTCCGGTGATAGATTTAGTTACGCGCATAACGTTATCCAGATAACCTTCTCGGCTGTCAAGGAGTGGTCGATGGACTTCGCTCAGGCGGACGCGCTCAACCAGGCGATTCGGCTGCTCAGCCTGCGGCATCGGGCCCGGGCGGCGACGCTGCTCGCGCCGCTCGGGCTGCATCCCGGCCAGGAGGCGCTGCTGCTCGAACTGGACCGGACCGGACCGCGGATCCAGGCGCAGCTCAGCGAGGCGCTCGGCTGCGAGCCGCCGAGCGTCACCCTCATGGTGCGCAAACTGGAGGCGTCCGGGCACGTTCAGCGTACCCAGGCCCGGGGTGACAAACGCGCCAGCGTCGTGGAGCTGACCGCGGCCGGGCGGGCCCTCGCGGATCAGGTGAAACAGTTGTGGTCGGCGCTCGCCGAGGAGACCGTGCGCGGCCTGCCCGCCGCCACCGTCGCGGAGTTGCCGGGCGTCCTGGCAGCGATGACCGCCAATGTGGACGCCCGGCGGCGATCCGTCAGAGGTAAGGGCGAGTGATCAGTTCGACGGCGTGCCCGGCGGGATCCTTGAAATAGACGCCGCGGCCGCCGTGCTCATTGTTGATCTCACCGGGCCGGCGCATCTGCGGATCGGCCCAATGCTCGATCTCGGCGTCCCGCAGCCGGGCCAATGCCCGGTCGAACAGATCGTCGTCGAGCAGAAAAGCGTAATGCTGCATCTGAATGTCCACCGGCGGCTCGGCGAACTGCAACAACACCCCGCCGTCCAGCTGGATGTTGGTGAAGAATCCCCACGACGGAGCCGCGGGCGCCTCCAGCAGCTCACTGTAGAAGCGCGCCGACTCGACACGGTCCTTGGACGCGATGATGGTGTGGTTGAAGGTGGCTGGCAATGGAGCTGACCTCGCATTTCGGAATCGACATCGACAGGGTGTGAGTCCTGTCGTCGCGGCGGTCCGCGTGCCGATCGAGCGGCGGTCAGCGATCCACCGGGTCGCCAATCCGTGCGTGGCTCAAGGCCGGTCCGGTGTTCACGGACGTGACCCTATCAGCAATCACCCCACTCCGATCAACCCCCATTTCCGGTACGCCGGAAGCCCCCGTGTGTGAGCGCTTACGCCGTACCGGAAATCGGGTCGGTGATCTGTCAGCCGAAGATCGAGCTCACCCATTCCGGGTGGTCGATGAAGGGATTGCGGTTGTGCTGGTAGGAGGCGTAGACCACCTGGTTGCGATTCTTCTCGAAGGCGTCCGGCGGATCCTGCGCGTTCCACGCGAGCAGCTTGGACAGCCGGCCCAGGTACGGGCGGGAGCCGTTGGTGACCGCGTCGTTGACCTCCAGATCCGGCCACGCGTCGTCGCCCTCGTAGCGGACCGCCATGTAGAAGATCATCCGGGCCACGTCACCCTTCACCGCGGTGCGCGGCTCCCACGAGTCCGCGTCGGTGTAGTTGCCGCTCGCGCCGGAGACCGCGCTGCCACCGGAGTCGAAATCCTTGTTGTTGCGCAGCGCGTTGATCGTGACGTCCTCCGGGCGCAGATGGTGCAGGTCGGTGCCGGGCCCGGCGCTGGTGCCGAAGTCACCGTGCGACTTGGCCCAGACGTGCTCGCGGTTCCAGTCGCCGGGGTCGCCGCCGTTGAGCGACTTGGACCGGCTGATCCCGGAGTAGAGCAGGATGACGTTCGCCGAGTTGGCCGGGTCCTGGTCGGTGACCTTGAGCGCGTCCCAGACCGCCTCGTAGGACAGCTTCGTCGCGCCGGTCGAGATGATCGTGTGCAGCGCGGACTTCAGCGCGGCCCCGGACTTGCCGCTCGCGGCGGCGTAGTAGGCGTCGGTGCCGCTGGAGGCGGTCGGCGTCGGGGTGGGCGTCGAGGTCGTGCCCAGGGTCATCGCGGACGGCGATTTCAGGCCCGGATGCGTGAAGTACGCGGTCAGCGTCCCGGTCACGGTCAGCTGCCGGCCGATCAGCGACGGATTGCTCAGCAGCCCGAACGACGACCGGTAGGCGCTGCTCACCTGGACGTAGAGCATCCTGGCCGGGCTGGTCTCGGTCCGGCTGTCGGCGAGGGCCAGGGCGGTGTCCCCGGTGAAGCCGCTGAACCGGACCGTGCTGGTGCCGGTCGGCTCGCCGACGATGTACCCGAGGACCGTGCCGGTGCCGCTCTGGGTGGTGATCGCCTGCGCGACGGTCAGCGGGCTCGCGGCCGAGGCCGGCACGGCGACCAGGGCCAGCGCCAGCGCCAGCACGGGCAGCAGGAGGGGGACGGGGCGACGTGGGGGCATCGGGGTGCTCCGTTCACCGGGCTGTATAGACAAGCTTGAGTCTGCGGGACCGGGCTGCGGCCGCCGCCATACCACCTGGGTCATATCCACCGAGTGTCGGCATTTCGCCGCTTCCCGGGGCGGCAATCGGCCAAGAAATCACACCGGTTCCGTCGGGGGCCGGCGGTAGAGTCCCGGCCATGGAGATCGATCACCTGGCGCTGCTCCGGGCCGAGCTGGACCTGTTCCAGCAGCGTCTGGACGGCGATCTCAGCGCGCCGGTCGAGCACTGTGGTGACTGGACGCTGCGCGACCTGGCCGCGCACGTCGCCGAGGGCAACCTGTGGGTGGTCGCGGCGGTCCGGGAGAAGCACGGGCGTTACCAGGGGCCGCCCGCGCCCGAGGCGATCGCGCCCCATGTGGCCGAGACGTCCCGGCTGATGCTGGCGACGCTGAGCGCGGACCCCGCGACCGAGGCGTGGACGTTCTGGCCGCCGCGGACCGTGGCGTTCTGGCGGCGGCGCCGGTGGCTGGAGACCCTGGTGCACCGGTGGGACGCGGAGCACGCGCTCGGCCTCCCCAGTGAGCTCGACCCGGAACTGTGCGGGGACGGGGTGGCCGAGGTGTTCGACACGTTCGCCCCACGGCAGGTGAAGCTGGGGCGGATGGCGGCGCCGTCGGCGGCGGTCCGGTTCACCGCGACCGATCTCGGCCGGTCCTGGGACTTCGGGCCCGGAGAGCCGGTGGCCGAGCTGCGGGGCGCGGCGCCGGAGCTGCTGCTCGCGCTGTGGAACAGGTTCCCGTGGGCGAAACTCGACGGGGACGCGGCGGCGGCCCGGGCGGCGTTGCCGGGGCCGCTCGTCCCGTGATCGGGCGGTGCCTTATTGAGCTGCCGGCGGGCGCCGCTCTGGTGATACTGGCCGGATGCTCAAGAAGATCAATCCGGAGTCGGTGCACGAGACGGCCGGCTACGCCCACGTGACGATCACCGAGGCCGGGCGGCTCGCCCACCTGGCCGGCCAGTGCCCGCTCGACCTGTCCGGGCAGGTGGTCGGCGCGGACGGTGACTACGCCGCCCAGACCGCGCAGGTCATCGCGAACTGCCTGACCGTCCTCACCGCGGCCGGTGCCACCCCGGCCGACGTGGTCCGCTCGGTGATCTACGTGGTCAGCCCGGACAGCCACGTCCTCGCCGCGGTCTGGCAGCAGCTGAACGAGTCCGCCCTGGCCCCGGCCTTCACCACGGCCAGCACGCTGGTGGGGGTGGCGGCTCTCGGCTACGCCGGCCAGCTAGTCGAGGTCGACCTCACCGCCGCCCTGCCGGGGTAGTCACCCGCCTCGGTCGATCGGCCGACGGCGGGAACCCGCCGTTCTGCTGATCATTCAGCCGGTGAGTTCGACCGGCGCGCGTACGCGTCGCCGGTCCCGCCGTCGACCCGATCGCCCAGGCGGACCTCAGGCCGGCACCAGACCGGCGGAGCCGTTGGCGATCTCAAGCCGGAACGTCAAGCCGGTGGCCCGGGTGAGCCGTGCCAGCGTGGCCAGACCCGGAGCCTCCGAGCCCCTCTCCAGGCGGGCGATGGCCGGCTGCTGCAGACCGGTGAGGTCAGCCAGTCGCCGCTGCGAGATGCCTTGCTCGGCCCGGTACCGCACCACGGTCACTGCGACCTCGCGAGCGAACGCCGTCCGGTCCCACTCGTCGAGGAACCCGGCGTCGGCCTGGCGCCGCTCCTCGATGACCTCGCCGGCGGACTTGAGGCCGGACAACTTCACGTCACGCATTTCCACGTCAGTCCTCCTGCAGCTGTTGCAGCCGTTTCTCGGCCGCCTGGACGGCGCGATGGAAACCGCGGTGGTCGCCGGCCGCCTCGGGAGCGACGGCAGCGATGACGAAGACAGTTCCGATCCGGCGGTACAGGGCCCGCCAGGGGCTGCTGCCGGCGCGCGGTCGCAGCTCGCGGAGTTTTTCGGCCCCGTTGACGTTGCTGGTGTGTGGGAACGGCAGGGTGGGTCCGAGAGCCATCAGCTTCTCTGTCGCGTGGAGCAGGGCGACTGCCTCCGCGGTGGGAAGCTTCGCCAGTTCGAGCTCTGCCTCCGGATGGATGACGACCCTCCAAGTCATGGCCTGACGATAAGGTTTTTGTTATCACCGCAACGATACCTCGTCCGTGGTCGTCCGAGCCACCGCCGCTCGATCGGGTGCACCGGAATGGTGCTCGGCCAGCGCGGAGGCCACCCCCCCCGGGGGGTGGGGAACTGGCCGGGAGAGGTGCCTCGGTCGTGTCGGGACGACTTCTCGAGCCGGTCGGGAATGGCGGGAGCTCTGGATCAGGTGTCTCGGCGGTGGAGGAGGACGGCTCCCAGGAGCAGGGCGGCGGTGGTCCAGGTGGTGACCACGGCCAGGGCGGACGCCGGGGTCAGGGCCAGGGAGGTGGTGTCGGTGGTGGTGGTCAGGGCCTGGACCGCGGTGGCCGGGGTGAGGCGGTAGAGGGCGCGCTGCCAGTCCGGGTCGGGAAGGATCTGCAGCAGCATCGGCATGAGGTAGAGCAGGGCCAGGACGATGCTGATGGCGGCCGCGGAGCTGCGGACGGCCGCGGCGGTGCCGAGGGACAGCAGTCCGATCAGGATCAGGTAGAGGACGGACCCGATGGCGGCTCGGAGCATCGGGGTGGTCGCCGGCAGGGTGAGCACGGCGGCGGTCACGCCGAGCAGGGCTGCCGGGGCTACGCCGGCGGTGAGCAGGGTGGCCTTGGCGGCGAGCAGGTGGGTGCGGCGGGGGACGGCCAGCAGGGTGCTCCGGATCAGGCCGGTGCGGTATTCGCCGGCGAGGATCTGGACGCCGGCGGCGGCTACCGCGGCCTGACCGAGACGGACACCCAGCAGGCGCAGCTGGACCGGGTCGATGCCGTGGTCGCCGAGAGCGGCGCCGGCGGCGGTGAGCAGGACGGCGAGGGTCAGCGGGAGCAGCAGGGCGGGCGCCGTGCGGAGCTTCGCCCACTCGGCCCGCAGGGCGGCCCTCATCCGGCGGTCCGGTGCAGGCGCCAGGTGGCGGCGGCCACCGCGGCCAGGGCGTAGAGGGCCAGGACGGCCAGGCCGGTCCACGGCGACAGGGGGAAGTAGCCGTCGTAGACCGTCTGCGGCTGGGCGAGCTGAGGGTACGCGGGGACCTCCTGCTGGATGGCGAAGGCGGCGCCCGGGGTGAGACGGAGCAGCCAGGCGCCGGCGCTCGGTGGCAGGACCGAGGTGACGGCCAGGATCGGCGGGGCGATCAGCAGGGCGGTCACCGCCACCACGGTGGGCACGGCCCGGCGGAGCAGGGCGCCCAGGCCGTACGCGAAGATGGCGGCCAGCGACAGCAGGACGGCCGTGCCGAGGGTGACCCGCAGGTAGGTCGGCCACGGGACGGGCAGTGCCACCACGGCGTGGGCGTGCAAGATGCGGGACGTGACGGCCATCGTCACGCCGACCGCCAGCAGGCCGGCGACCAGCGACACCGCGCCGACCACGCCGGCCTTGGTGGCGGAGAGCCGGACCGGGCGGGGCATCGCGGCGAGCGTCGTGCGGATCATGCCGGACCGGAACTCGGCGGTGCCGCACAGCGCGGCGACCAGGATCAGCGGCAGCAGGCCGAGATAGACGCCGGTGAGCACGAAGCTGGTCGGCATTCCGCCCTGCCTGGTCGGGGCGATGTCGCCGGTCCCGGTCACCGTGAGCACGCCGCCGGACTCGGTGTGCCCGGGCGGGTGGGTCTCCTGCCAGGTGGTCCGGTACGAGGTGTAGCCGACCAGCGTGTCGCTCCACCCACCGCCCGGGCTGACCTCGGAGAACTCGGCGCTCGCCTGGGTGAACCGGGCCGCCACGGTGTGCCCGCCCCGCGCGCTGTCGTCGACGCTGACGCCGCTCGGCGAGGTGACGAACAGGCCGATCCGCACCGTGTCGGGCAGGTCGCCGAGGCGTACCGTGTCGATCTCCCGCCAGGTGACGCCGTCGGCCGAGACCGAGCCGGTGATGTCATCGCCGTGCCGGGTGAGCCGCAGCCACGCCTCCCGGGTGGCCGGCTGGTCCGCCGCCGCCGTGTCGCCGGTGAAACCGGACTGCATCCGGACGCCGTGCCCGCCGGTGAGCATCACCGCGGCGTAGTCGGCGCCCGGCTCGGTGCCGTCCTTGACCAGCAGGCCGGCCTTCGCCCAGGGGACCACCCCGGGCACCAGCTGGTCGTGGTCCGGCGGCGGGTAGGTGATGATGCCGTCCATCCCGCCCACCTTCGCGGTGAGCGAGCCGTCGCCGGTCAGCGCCCGGTGCGTGAAGGTGAACTGGTCCTCCACCGCGATCCCGGCCGAGCTGACCGGCACCGGCGGGCAGGTCACCTCGCGGGTGCCGTCCATGCAGGACATCTGGCTGCCGGCCGCGGCCAGGCAGCCGAGCGCCACCACGATCAGCGCGGCCGCCGCGACGCCGCCGAGCCAGGACGGCACGGTGCGGAACTTGACCCATTCGGCGCGCGGCATCATCGGATGCCGCCCACGCCCGCGGTCAGGCTCAGGTACGCCGCCTCCAGTGAGGTGTACTCGCCGACCAGGTCGTCCACGTCCGCGGCGACGATCACCCGGCCGTGCCCGGCCACGATCACATGCCCGGCGATGTCCTGCAGCTCGCTCATCAGGTGGCTGGAGACCAGCACCGCCCGGCCCTGCCCGGCCAGCTCCCGCAGCAGGTCGCGCATCCACACGATGCCGGCCGGGTCGAGCCCGTTGAACGGCTCGTCGAGCAGCAGCACCGGCGGGTCGCCGAGCAGCGCGGCGGCCAGCCCGAGCCGCTGCCGCATGCCCAGCGAGTAGCCGCCGGCCGGGCGCCGGCCCACGCCGGTCAGGCCGGCCAGGTCGAGCACCTCGTCGACCCGGGCGGCCGGCAGGTCCTGGGAGCGAGCCAGCCACATCAGGTGGTTGCGGCCGGTCCGGAGCGGGTGCAGGGCGTGCGGGTCGAGCAGCGCGCCGACGTGCCGCATCGGCGTCGCGAAGGAGGCGTAGGCCCGCCCGCCGACCGTGGCGGTGCCGGCGTCCGGCCGGTCCAGCCCGGTGATCACCCGCAGCGTGGTGGACTTGCCGGCGCCGTTCGGGCCGACGAAGCCGGTCACCCGGCCGGGGCGGACCACGAACGTCATGCCGTCCAGGGCGAGCGCGGCGCCGTACCGTTTGCGCAGGCCGTTCACTTCGATGGTCGCTGTCATGCCGGAAGTTCTACGGAGCCGCGCCTAACCCGGGCGCGACGAAGGCTGTCATGTCGCTGTTACCCCGGGCAGGGCATGCTGGGCGGATGGGCGTCCGGCTGCGATTCACCCTTCTGTACGGCGTGCTGTTCCTGATCTCCGGGGCCGGGCTGCTCGCGATCACCGCGGCGTTCAGCGTCAGCCGGACCACCCACGTGGCGCCGCCGGGCACCGGCCAGCCGCCGGCCGAGCAGATCGCCCGGCTGCAGGAGGAGCTCGCCTCGGCGTCGGCCGCGCACACCCGGCAGCTGCTGGCCGGCGCGCTGGTCGGCCTCGCGGTCATGCTGCTCATCTCGCTGGTGCTGGGCCGGGCCGCGGCCGGGCGGGTGCTCCGGCCGCTGCGCCGGATCACCGCGGCGACCCGGCGGATCACCGCCGACAACCTGCACTCGCGGCTCGCCGTGGCCGGGCCGGCCGACGAGGTGAAAGCGCTCGCCGACACCATCGACGACCTGCTCGGCCGGTTGGAGGAGTCGTTCGCGGCGCAGCGGCGGTTCGTCGCCGACGCCTCGCACGAGCTGCGCACCCCGCTGGCCACGGTGCGGGCGGCGATCGACGTGGCCGAGGCGAAACCGGCGCCGCCGGCCGAGGTGGTGCGGCTGGCCGGCCGGGTGCGCACCGAGCTGGACCAGCTGGAACGGCTCCTGGAAGGGCTGCTGGTGCTGGCCCGGGCACAGCACGGGGCGCTGGACGGGCGTACCCCGCTGGCGGTGCGGTCGCTGATCCCGGCCGGGGTGCCGGTCGAGGGCGCCGACTTCGTCACGGTCGGCAACCCGGTGCTGCTGGCCCGGATGGTGTCCAACGTGGTGGACAACGCGCGGCGGCACAACGACCCCGGCGGCTGGATGCGGGTCACCCTGCGGGACGGGACGCTGGTGGTGGAGAACGACGGGCCGGTGCTCGACCCCGGGCAGGTGGCGACGCTCGGGCAGCCGTTCCGGCGGCTCGGCGCCGACCGGACCGGCAGCGGCACCGGGCTCGGCCTGGCGATCGCCTCGGCGGTGGCGTCCGCGCACGGCGGGTCGCTCGGGTTGCGGGCCCGGCCCGGGGGCGGGCTGCGGGTGGAGATCCGGCTGCCGTGAGGATCCTGGTGGTGGAGGACGCGGCCACGCTCGCCGAGGTGGTCGCCGAAGGGCTGCGGGACCAGGGGATGGCGGTCGACGTGGCGCTCGACGGGCTGGCCGCGGCGGCGAAACTCGACGTCAACACGTACGACGTGGTGGTGCTCGACCGGGACCTGCCCGGGATCGGCGGCGACACGCTCTGCGAGATGATCACCGGCCGGGTGGCGCGGGCGATGGTGCTGATGCTGACCGCGGCCGGGTCCGCCGACGACCGGGTCCGGGGGCTGACGCTCGGCGCCGACGACTACCTGGCGAAGCCGTTCCACTTCCCGGAGCTGGTGCTGCGGGTGCGGGCCCTGGCTCGGCGGCGGCCGGGAGCGCAGCCCCGTACGCTAAGAGTTAATGATCTTGAACTTGATCCGATCCGGCGGACCGTGGCCCGATCCGGGGTCGGCCTGCACCTGTCGGTCAAGGAGTTCAGCGTGCTGGAAGCGCTGATGCGGGCCGCGCCCGGCTATCTGAGCAGCGAGGATCTGCTGGAGCAGGTGTGGGACGAGAACGCCGACCCGTTCACCAACACGGTCACCGTGACGGTCGGGCGGCTGCGCCGCAAGCTCGGCGAGCCGGCGGCGATCGTGACGCTGCCCGGCGTCGGCTACCGGATCGCCTGAGCCTCGACCAGCGCGGGCAGGTCGGCGATCGAGTCGATCACGTGGGTCGGCTCGGCCAGGCCGTCCGCGGTCTGCTGGTCGGCGAACTTGCCGGTGCGGACCTGCACCGACGTGGCCCCGCCCTGGTTCGCCATCAGGATGTCGGTGGTGCGGTCGTCGCCGACCACCCAGAGCCGGCCGGCGGCGGCGTCGCCCGCGGCCAGCCGCAGGAAGTCCCGGCTGGGCTTGCCCAGCAGGCGGGCCGGGCGGCCGGTGGCATATTCGAGCGCGGCGACGATCGCGCCGGTGTCCACGTGATCGCCGTCGGCGCCCCGGAAATAGCGCCCGCTCTGCAGCGCCAGCAGCTCGGCGCCGTTGCGAACCGCGCGGAACGCGGCGTCCAGCACCGGGTAGCTGAGCGTCTGCCGGCAGTCGCCGACGATCACATGGGTCGGGTCGATCGGGTCGCCGTGCGCCGGGAACTCCGCGCGGACCGCCCGGTCGGCCAGCACCAGGACCCGGCTGGCCAGGGTGAGCACGCGCAGCGCGGCGACGACCGGGGTGAACACCTCGCCGAGCGCGACCGGGATCCCCATCCGCCGGATCTGCTTGACCAGGGCGGCCTCGCCGAGCGAATCGGTGTTGGTGAAGACCCGCACGGTGTGCCCGGCCCGGCGCAGCTCCATGATGGCGTGGGCGGCGCCGGGGACCGGGAGGCCGCGCTCCACCAGCGTCCCGTCCAGATCGAGAAGGATCACCCGCGATTCCATCGGCGCAGCGTACCGGCGGGACCGGCCGGGGACCGGTGCGGGTGGCGGTGCTCAGGGCACGCGTCGGGGCAGGGCGATCAGCGGCAGTGAGGTGCGGAACTGCCCGGGGGTGGCGAGCGCCGCGCCCTCCTTCCACGGATCTCGGTACGCGGCGATCGACGCGTCCATCCGCTCGTCCAGCCCGGCTCCCAGACCGTCCACGTCATCGACGATCAGCGCGCGCAGCCGGTCCACGCCGTACCTCGGCACGAACGCGTACGTGCGTTCCAGCCAGTTCGCGTGCTCGCGGTAGAACTGCAGGAACCGCCCGGTCAACCGGATCACCTCGTCCGCCGTGTCCACCGTGGTGAGCAGGTCACCCTTGCGGATGTGCGCGCCGGCCGCCCCGCCGACGTAGATCTCCCACCGGCCGCCTTCGACGGCCACCACACCCAAGTCCTTCACGTACGCCTCGGCGCAGTTCCGCGGGCACCCGGTCACCGCCAGCTTCAGCTTGGCCGGACTCTCCAGCCCCTGGAACCGGCTCTCGATCGCGATGCCCAGCGTGGTCGAGTCACCCAGCCCGAACCGGCAGAACTCCAAGCCGACACAGGTCTTCACGGTCCGGAACGACTTGCCGTAGGCGTATCCGCTGGGCATGTCCAGATCGGCCCAGACCGCCGGCAGGTCCTCCTTGCGGACGCCGAGCAGGTCGATCCGCTGTCCACCGGTGAGCTTGACCATCGGCACGCGGTACCGCTCCGCCACGTCGGCGATCCGGCGCAGCTGGTGCGGGGTGGTCACGCCACCCTTCATCTGCGGGACCACGGAGAAGGTGCCGTCGCGCTGGATGTTCGCGTGCACCCGGTCGTTGATGAATCGGGCGTCACGTTCGTCCACGTATTCGCCGGCCCACATCATCCGCAGCAGCGAGGCCAGGCCCATCTTGGACCGGGCGTCCTCAGCGCCGCCGGGCGCGAGCGCGGCGAAGACGGCGGAGACCGACTTCAGCTCCATGTTCCGGATCGTCGTCATCAGCTCCGGCTTGGCCAGCGGGATGCCCGGCACGTACCACGACGCGGACTCGTCCTCCTCGACCTCACCGCCGGCCGCCCACTCGACGATCTGCCCGACCAGCGTCTTGCACGAGCCGCACCCCTTGCCGGCCCGGGTGGCGTCGGCGACGCCGCCGACGGTCCGGGTCCCGGACTGCACCGCGCCGACGATGGCGGCCTTGGTCACCCCGTTGCAGTTGCAGACCTGCGCCTCGTCCGCCAGTTCCGCCGCGCTGGTTTCGGCGGACGGTCCGCCGAGGTCGAACAGCAGCCGGATGCGCTCCTCCGGCAGCGGTGAACCCCGGTCGAAGGCCTGGATCAGGAAGGCCGCCTTGCTGACGTCCCCGAGCAGCGTGGCGCCGGCCAGCCGCCCGTCCCGGATGACCACGCTCTGGTACACGCCGCGCCGGCGTTCGGCGAACACCACGGTCTCGTCGTCGTCCCGATCCGGCTCCTTGAGGCCCATCGTGGCCACGTCCACCCCGGCGACCTTGAGCTTGGTCGCGGTGCGCGAGCCGTGATAGGCGGCGTCCGGGTCCGCGCCGGTGAGGTGGTCGGCCAGCACCCGCGCCTGCTCCCACAGCGGGGCGACCAGCCCGTAGGTCTCCCCGCGGTGCTGCACGCACTCGCCGACCGCATAGATGTCCGGCTCGTCCAGGCAGCGCATCTGGTCGTCCACGACGATGCCGCGCTCCACGTCGAGACCGCTGCGCTCGGCGAGCGCCGTGTTCGGCCGGATGCCGGCCGCCACCACCACGATGTCGCACCGGATCGTCCGGCCGTCGGCCAGCCGGACGCCGGTGACCGCCTCCTTGCCGAGGATCTCGGTGGTCCGGGCGCCGATCACCACCTCGATGCCGAGCGCCTCCACGGATCGGCGCAGGATCGCCCCGGCCTGCGAGTCGAGCTGCGCGTTCATCAGGTGGCCGGCCGAATGGACCAGTGTGACGTGGGGCAGATGCGATTGCAGGCCCCGGGCCGCCTCCAGGCCGAGCAGGCCACCGCCGATCACCACGGCGCGCTGGTGCTCCCGGGCGTACCGGATCATGCCGCGGGTGTCGTCGAGCGTCCGGAACGTGAAGACACCCTGGTGATAGCCGCGGCCGGGCCGGTGCAGGCCGGCGATCGGCGGCACGAAGGCGTCGCTTCCGGTGGCCAGGATCAGTTTGTCGTACGGCGTGGTCCCGCCGAGCTCGTCGGTCACCGTCCGGGCGAACCGGTCGATCCGGGTCACCCGGACGCCGGGGTGCAGGTCGATCCGGTTCGCGGCATACCAGTCCACGTCGTTCAGGAAGATGCCGGACTCGTCCTCGGCGCCGCTGAGCACGGTCGACAGCAGGATCCGGTTGTAGTTGCCGTACGGCTCGGCGCCGAACATCGTGATGTCGAACAGATCGCCGCCGCCGCGCTCCAGGATCTCCTCGACGGTCCGGGCGCCGGCCATCCCGTTGCCGATCACCACCAGTCTGCGGGCCACCTCACACCTCGACCAGGCCGAGGTCGACCACCAGCGCGCCGGTGGCACCGACCGGCGCGGCCAGGTGCAGCTCGATCGCCGTACCCGGCTCCAGGTCCTCGACCACGCGCAGCGGCACGTGGACGTCCCCCTTCGCGCCGATCGGGAAGTACCGCATCGGCGAGCCGTCCCGCATCAGGATCACGCAGATCAGGTCGGGTGCGGCGTTGCCGCCCCGGAAGTAGACCGGCTGGGCCACCGTCCCGTCCGGCACCGTGTAGGTGAGCCCGGCGTCCAGCAGGAACGGCTGGTCCAGCCCCTTGCCCTCGAATCTGTAGATGCCCTGCAGGAACCGGGGAACCGACCGCATCAGAGATCTCCTTCGTCCGAGGTCTCGCACCTTTCCGCCATGCTGGCCCGGGCCTGTTTCGCCGGGTTTACGCGCGGCGCTCGATTCGTTTCCGGCAACACCCGGCTGACCGGCGGGGCCGCGGCGGTGACCGAGGACGCGCCGGCAGGCCGTCCGCCGGCTGAGTCAGCCGAGGTGCTGATAGGTGAGCTGCCAGTTCCCGGCGACGACCTTGAGCAGCATGGTGAGGTGCCGGGTCGTGCCGGCGGAGCAGAGCGCCTCCCAGCGGCCGGTGCCCACCGTCCACTCGACCCGGGTCAGATCGCGGTTCTCGGTGAGCAGGGCGGCGACCACCGCCTCCCGGCCGCGGACGGCCTGCCCGGACAGCCAGAGCACGGCGTCCGCGTCGACCAGCTCACCGAGCCGGACCGCCGAGTCCGCCGTGCGGTAGGCGTCCAGGAAGGTGGACAGCTCGCGGGCGGTTTCCTGAGTCGCGTCGATGGTGATCGGCTCGCCCCGGGCGATCGGACGCAGGGCGATGTCGCATCCGCGGTCGAAGTCCTGCCAGCAGGACGGGTCGTCGGAGTGGTTCACGAAACGGGCCGGCGGTGGGTAGAGGAAACGACGGCCGCCGTAGCTGTGCACGAACAGATCCTCGCCGGGCGGCAGCGCGTGGTACTCCGCCGTGGTCAACGGGCGCAGGCGGTAGTCGATGACGACCTCGCCGGCCGCGAAGTCACGGGCGGCGTAAACGCCGCGGCCGGCCAGATCGCCGTCACCGAGCAGCACCTCGTTCATCCGCGAGAAACTAGCCGGTGCTGCCCGCCCTGCCCCGGAGGGGGCGCCGTCAGAGGCGCGTCTCGGCGTACCTGCGCATCGCCGACCCGAGGAACTGCACCATCTCCGGGTGGTAGGCGTTGTGGAAGTCGCGCATGGCGGCGTCCTCGGCGTACAGCAGCGCCATGCCGAGGTACGCCTGGCGGCTCGGCGTGTAGAACCGGCACGCGATGGCGTAGTGCCGGTCGACCAGCTCCTGGATGTGCGGGTCGTCCGGGCGTGCGCCGGGCAGCGCGCCCGCCAGTTCGCCGTAGAGGTCGTGCCAGTCGCGATGGACCTGGTCCTTGTCGACGTGCGACCAGTTGCCGGTCGCGGCGAGACTGGCGGCCTGCTCCTCGGCCAGTGCTTTGCGGCAGTCGTCCGCGTCGTGGTCGTCGACGATGGCCATGCTCATGGGTGGTCCCCGCTCGTTCCGGAACCGGCGGCTCGTGGTCGCCGGTTCACCGTGCTGCCCCACGTTCGTCGGGCAGCGCACGGTCGCACATCGGCACGCGACCGGCAACGCGATTACGCCGGGCGAATCGGGTCAGCCGCCGACCGGGACCGGCGCGGCCGGGGCGGGCCGCGGCGACCGGGCCATCAGACCGAAGCCGGCGAGCAGCAGCAGCGGGCCGGTCACCCCGATCGGGCCGAGGCCCAGCCCGAGGAAGGCGACCACCCCGGCGACCACCAGCGCCGTCTGCCACCAGCGCGCCACCCGGCTGACCGCCGCGCCGACCGCGACCGCGATCAGGCCGAGCAGGCTGAGGACCATGCTGGGCAGCGCCCAGCCGAAGGTGAACGACGCGTAGCCGCCCATGGTGTCGGTGACCCGTTTCGCCACCTCCGCGCCGTAGGCCTGATGGGCGGCCAGGTCGGCGCTGTCACCGAGCATCAGGCCGCTGAAATTGATCAGGGCGAGCACCGTGACGCCGGCCGCGACCTGGGTGAACCGGTTGGCGCGGGCGGCCAGGTACAGCACGGCCGGCACGAACAGCACCCAGCCCAGGTGCAGCAGCAACGCGCTGACCTGGGTCAGCGTCGGGTCGTTGCCGAAGTCGCCGTCGGCGTCCGGGACGGTCGCCATGCCGGCCGCGAAGGCGAGCGGGGCGGCGTACAGCGACAGTCGTCCGAAAGCGCGCCGGAAGGCGCCGAACGCGTCCGGGCCGTCAGCGGCCGGCGGCCGCAGCAGACGCCGGGCCGCGGCACCATAGGCGCCGATCAGCACCACCGGCCCGAGCAGATTGACCGGTACCGGAGAGATCGCGAACGCCAGATACAACGCGGTCCCGGCCAGCGCGGCCCCGGCCGTCCACCAGTCGATCACCCGCCCGCGCGCGGCGGCGATCGGCGTCAGCACCAGCGCGATCCCCCAGCCGAGCAGCCCCGGCCACTGCCAGCCGGCCGCCGTGACGGTCAGCGCCCGCAGCTTCGTGTCGAAGAGCGCCACCTGGGCGTCCGGCAGGTTCTGCTCCAGCGCGAGCAGCACGAAGTCGTTGGCCATCAGCGCCGAGAACGTGGTCAGCCCGACGATCGTCGCGACCCAGGCGATGCCGGCCGGCACCGCGCCCCGCTGCCGGATCGGCGCGAGCAGGCCCAGGAATCCGGGCACGAAGAGCACCCACGCCCAGTGCAGCAGGATCGCATGCCACTGCGCGGCGTCCGGGTGCTGCCGGTAGATCCCGTAACCCTGGTCGTCGCCGAGCGCCGGGTCCACCCCGGTCGCCACGGTCAACGCGATCGGCGCGGCCACCAGGCACACGGCCGCGGCTTTCCGCCACATGAGAATTCCCCCCGTCGTCGTGGACATGGCCGATGACGTTACGAACGTGGGGGCGTGGCGTCGTCCGTACCGAAATCGATCCGCTCTCCGTCGCACGGCGGACCTGATGTCATCCCGCGGGTGGGTCCGGGCGGGCGGCCCCGGCCCGTACGGTCGACGCGTGACTGATCGCCTGGCCCGGGTCCGCCGCGGTGACGTGGCGCTGACCGCCGGTTTCGTGGTGTTCGCGCTGATCGAGGAGCTGCTGATCCGGATGCCCGGCGGCTGGTGGCCGTTCGCGCTGGCCGCGGCCGCCGTGCTGATCCTCTTCCGGCGGCGGTTCCCGCTGCTGGTGATGGTGCCGAACACGATCAGCGTGCTGAACATGTTCTACGTGCCGGCGACCGTCGGCGGCGAGGAGACGCTCAACTTCCGGCTCTGGGAGCTGGTCTCGATGATGATCGCCACCTACACGGTGGGCCGGTGGGTGCCGCCGCCCGGACGGTCCCGGCGCGGCGTCGCCGGTCTCGGCCTGGTCCTCACCACGGTGGTGTGCTATCTGGTCAGCAACGACGAGGACCCGATGGCCGCGCTGTTCTTTCCGCTCGCGCCCTACGTGCTGGGGGTGGTGCTGGCGGTGCAGGCGCGGCGGCTGGCCGACACCGCGGCGGCCCGGGCCGAGCTGCGCGAGCGCCAGGCCCGGGAGGCGGTCATGGAGGAGCGGGTGCGGATCGCCCGCGAGTTGCACGACATGGTGGCGCACAGCGTAACGGTGATGGTGGTGCAGGCCGGCGTGGTGCGGCGCCGGATGGAGGCCGGCCTGCCGGTCGATCCGGAGCTGCTGCGCGGCGTCGAGTCGGCCGGCCGGGACGCGGTGGTCGAGCTGCGCCGCACGCTCGGGTTGCTGCGCGGCGAGGGCGACACGCTCGCGCCGGTCGGGCTGGACAACCTGGACGAGCTGATCGGGCAGTTCCGCGAGGCCGGGCTGGCGGTGACCGTCCGCCGGGCCGGGCAGGCCGCGCCGCTGCTGCCCGCGGTGGACCTGTCGGCCTACCGGATCGTCCAGGAGGCGTTGACCAACGTGCTCAAGCACGCGCCGGCGGCGACCGCGGAGCTGACCGTGGACCATCGGGCGGACGGCCTGCACCTGGCCGTGGTCAACGACGGCCCGGTGGTCGCGGCGAGCGCGGAGAGCACCGGGCACGGGCTGATCGGGATGCGGGAGCGGGCCGGGCTCTTCAGTGGCGAGCTGAGCGCCGCGCCGCGCCCGGAGGGCGGGTTCGCGGTGCGGGCCCGGCTGCCGATGCCGGTGCCGGTCCGATGACGATCAGCGTGGTGATCGCCGACGACCAGCGGATGCTCCGGGCCGGGCTGCGGATGGTGATCGAGACCGAGCCGGACATGCTGGTGGTCGGCGAGGCCGGGGACGGCGCCGAGGCGGTCGCGGTGGCCCGGCGGCTGCGCCCGGACGTGGTGCTGATGGACATCGCCATGCCGCGCCAGGACGGGCTGACCGCCACCCGCACCCTGCTGGCCCAGCCGGGAGCGCCGCGGATCATCGTGCTGACCACGTTCGACACCGACGAGAACCTGTACCGGGCGCTGCGGGCCGGGGCCAGCGGCTTCCTGCTGAAGGTCTCCTCCCCGGAGCACCTGATCACCGCGATCCGGGTGGTGGCGGCCGGCGAGGCGCTGCTCGACCCGGCGGTCACCACCCGGGTGATCTCGGCCTTCGCCGACCGGCCCGGCCCCACCCCGCCGCCGGAGCTGGGCGAGCTGACCCCGCGCGAGGCCGACGTGCTGCGGCTGATGGCCCGCGGCAGGTCGAACGGCGAGATCGCCGCGGCACTCACCGTCGGCGAGGCGACGGTGAAGACGCACGTGGCCCGGGTGCTGATGAAGCTGCGCCTGCGGGACCGGGTCCAGGCGGTGGTCTACGCCTACGAGTCCGGCCTCATCCGTGCGGGTGAGCCGCCGGATGGTCCGCGCGCATGATGCCCGGCCGGCACGGTGATCTCTAGGGTCGGTGGGGTGGACAGCGGCACGGTACGACGGTGGTTGGCCCCGCTCGGCGACGTGCTGCTCGCCCTGGCCGTCTTCGCCCTCAGCGTGCAGGCGATCGTCACCGACGGCGGTGACTGCGACTGCCAGGTGACCGCGTGGACCTACGTCGCCGCGGCCGGGCAGGCGTTGCCGATCGCGGCCCGGCGGGCCGCCCCGTTCGCGGTGAACCTACTGGTGGCGCCGAGCGCGATCATCTTCGCGACGGCGGACTGGCCGGCCCTGCCGGTGCCGCTCGGCCCGCTGATCGCGATCCACGCCGCCGCGTCCTACGCGCACCGCTGGCAGGCGTCGCTGGTGCTGGCCGGCGCGCTGGTCGCGGTGCCGGTCACGCTGCTCGGCCGGGAGGCCGGCACGGACAGCGTCGAGGGCCTGCACACCGTGCTGATCATCGTGATCGCCTGGCTGCTCGGCTGGGTCGGCCGGTACCGCCGGACCGCGCTGGCCGAGGCCGCCCGGCGCGCCGCGACGCTGGACCTGCTGCGCGACGCGGAGCGGGCCGGCGCGGTGGCCGCCGAGCGGGCCCGGATCGCCCGCGAGATGCACGACCTGCTCAGCCACTCGGTCAGCGTGATGGTCGTGCTCGCCGAGGGCGGAGCCGCGGCGGCCGAGGCCGGGCGGGGCGGCGTCGCGACCACCTTCGACAGCATCGCCGGCCGGGGCCGGCGCACCCTGGCCGAGCTGCGCGCGATGCTCGGTGTGCTGCGCGCCCCGGCCGAGACCGGCGGGCTCCAGCCGCTGCCCGCGCTGGCCGACCTGACCGGCCTGGTCGCCGAGACCCGGCAGGCCGGTGTCCAGGTCAGCCTGCACGGCCCGACCGACGCCCCGGTCAACTCGGCGGGCGGCCTGGCCGCGTACCGGATCGTGCAGGAGTCGCTGACCAACGCGGTGCGGCACGCGCCCGGCGCCCCGGTCCGGGTCGAGGTCGGCGCCGACGACCAGATGCTGACGGTACGGGTGACGAACCGGGCGCCGGATCCGTCGCGACGCGGCACCGGGCATGGGCTGCGCGGGATGCGGGAGCGGGCGGCCAGCGCCGGTGGCACGCTGACCAGCGGGCCGGTCGACGATCAGTGGGTGGTCGACTTGCGACTGCCGCTGTCGGAGAGGGGCTGACCGTGCCGATCCGGGTGCTCGTGGTCGACGACGAGGAGCTGGTCCGTACCGGGATGCGGTTGATCCTCGAGTCGCAGGACGACTTCGTGGTGGTCGACGAGGCCGGTGACGGCCGGGCGGCGGCCGACCTGGCCGGGCGGCACGGCCCGGACGTGGTGCTGATGGACGTCCGGATGCCGGTGCTGGACGGGGTCGCCGCCACCGCCGAGGTGCTGCGCCGGTCACCGGCCACCAAGGTGATCATCCTGACCACGTTCGACCTGGACGAGTACGTCTTCGACAGCCTCCGGGCCGGGGCCAGCGGGTTCCTGCTCAAGGACGCGCCGCGCGGCGACCTGATCCGGGCGGTGCGCGAGGTGGCGGCCGGCCGGTCGCTGCTCTCCCCGGCGGCCACCCATCGGCTGGTCACCGAGTTCGTCCGGACCGCCGGGCGCGGCCGGCGGCCCGCCGTGCCGCCCGGGCTGGGCGGGCTCAGCGCCCGCGAACGGCAGGTCCTGGAGCTGGTGGCCCGCGGGCTGAGCAACGCCGAGATCGCCGGCACCCTGGTGGTCAGCGAGAACACCGTGAAGACGCACGTCGGCGCGCTGCTGGCCAAGCTCGGGCTGCGCGACCGGGTGCAGGCCGTGGTCTTCGCCTACCAGCACGGGGTAGTCCCCGCGGAGGAGTCCGAAGACCGTTCCGCCGGGTGAGGGCTTCCCAGCTCAGCGTGCCTAGCGTCAGCCGGCATGAGATTCCTGGCGAGACCACGGGTACGACTCTGGACGGTGCTGGCGCTCTGGCTGACGGCGGTGGTGGCGCTGTGGCCGGCCGCCCAGCGGATGGCCGACCGGGAGACCGGCACGGCGACCATCGAGCTGCCGGGCGGCGCGGACAGCACCCGGGTCCGGGCGGTGCTCGACGCGGACGGCGGGGACCACGACGACAGCGCGGTGCTGGTCCTCGCCCGGGCCGGCGGGCTGACCGGGGCGGACCGGGACTGGCTGGCGGGGGTGCGGCGGGAGCTGGGGCGCACGCCGTACCGGGCCGGTGCGATCGTCGCGGCGGCCGACGGGACGGCCGCGCTGCTGCCGGTCGCCCACCCCGACGCGGAACACCTGGTGCCGGCGGTCCGGGCGGCGGCGGCCAGGCCACCGGCCGGCGCGACTGCGCAGGTCACCGGCCCGGCCGCGCTGGACATGGACGCCGACGACGTGGAGGCCGGGACGGACGCCACGCTGCTGATCGGCACCCTGCTCGTGGTGGTGGCGCTGCTGCTGCTCACCTACCGCAGCCCGGTGCTGTGGCTGCTCCCGCTGCTCGCCGTCGGCACCGCGCTGGTCGTGGCGCAGGCGCTGGTCAGCTGGTTCGGCGCGGTGGGCGGCGAGTACTCCGGGCTGACCGGCAAGATCCTCACGGTGCTGGTCTTCGGGGTCGGCACCGACTACGCCCTGCTGCTGGTCGCCCGGTACCGGGAGGAGCTGGTCCGGGACGCCGACCGGTACCGCGCGATGGGCCGGGCCCTGCGCCGCACCGCCGGCACCGTGGCGGCGGCCGCCGGAACGGTGATCGGCGGCGTCCTGTGCCTGCTGCTGACCGCGGTGCCGGAGACCCGTGCCCTCGGACCCACCCTGGCCCTGGCCGTCGCGGCGACCGCGCTGGTCATGCTCACCGTCCTGCCGGCGCTGCTGGTCCTCTGCGGACGCTGGATCTTCTGGCCACGCATCCCGCGCCCGGGCGCCGCCGCGCCGGCCACCCCGCTCTGGGACCGGATCTCCGGCGCGGTCGCCGCCCGGCCGGTCCGGGCCGCCGTGGTCAGCGCGCTGCTGCTGCTCAGCCTCGGCCAGGGGGTCGGCGCGCTGCGCTGGGGCCTGGACCCGATCGAGCAGTTCCGCACCCCGCCGGAGTCGGTCACCGGGCTGCGCACGGTGGCCGCGCACTTTCCCACCGAGCACCTGGACCCCTTGGTCATGCTCGCCGAACCGGCCGTCGCGGAGCGGGCCCGCGCCGTCCTGGCCGGCCAGCCCGGGGTGCGGGCCGTCGAGCACACCGGTGACCGGCCCGGCTGGACGGTCTTCGAGGTACGGGTGGCCGCGTTGCCGTTCAGCCGCGCCGCCCAGGACACCGTGGCCCAGCTGCGCCGGGCGCTCACCGCGAGCGTCGGCGCCGGCGCCCTGCTCGGCGGCCCGGCCGCCGAGACCCTGGACAGCGGGACGGCCGCCGAACGGGACCTGCTCCGGGCCGGCACCGCGATCCTGGCAGTGATCGCGGTGGTGCTGTGCGGGCTGCTGCGCCGCGTCCGGCTGGCCGCCGCGCTGCTGGCCGCCGTGCTGCTCACCGCGGTCGCGGCGGCCGGCGTCACGGTCGCGGCCGGCCGGTACGCGTTCGGCTTCGCCGGCCTGGACGCCCGCATCCCGCTGTTCGCGCTGGTCTTCGTCCTCGCCGTCGGCGTCGACTACAGCATCTTCGTGCTCAGCCGCTACCGCGAGGAGGCCCGGACGCACGACCCGGTGACCGCGATGCGCCGGGCGACCGGCGCCACCGGCGGCGTGGTGACCAGCGCCGGGGTGGTGCTCGCCGCGACCTTCCTGGTGCTGGCCGCGCTGCCGCTGGTCGCCCTCACCCAGCTCGGCCTGGCCGTGGCGACCGGCATCCTGCTGGACACCTTCGTGGTCCGCACGGTGCTGATGCCGGCCCTGGTGATCCTGCTCAGCCGCCGCACCGGTCCCGGTGCCATCATCTCCGGATGGAGATCGTCCTCGACCCGCCGCACGGAGCCGGCCCGGTCCGCCTCGGCATGACCGCCGGCGAGGCCCGGGCGGCGCTGGCGTCGCTCGGGCCACTCGCCCCGGGCGGCGAACTCGCCGTCGACCTGCCCACCGGCCTGCGGATCAGCGTCGGCTTCGGGGTGGCCGGCCCGACCGCGCAGCGGGTGAACGCCATCGAGCTGTTCCGCCCGGACGAGGACGCCGGGGTCGTCGTCCGGTTCCGCGACGTAGCGGTCTTCGGGGAGTCGGCGGAGCGCGTGGTGGCCGGGTTGCGCCGGCACACACGCGTCGACGAGGACGACGAGGCCTGCGGTTTCGTCGCTCCGGAGCTGCTGCTCGCGCTCAGCCTCGACGACGAGCGGTTCGCGTCGGTGCTGGTCGCCCGCCCGGGTTACTACGACACGCCGGCTCAGGCCGCGGCCCGCGACGAGCCCGGCTACTGATCTCGGCGCCCCGCCCGGTCATTCCGGCAGGTCGGGGACGGCCTTGGCGCGGGCCTGGCAGTCGGGCGGGCAGTCGTCGTGGTAGTTCGGGTTGCGCTGGGCGCCGGTGATCAGGTGGGCCAGGCCGAGCAGGTTGTCGCGTTCCGTCAGGCGGATCGCTTCGGCGTCCAGGTCGTCGAAGCGCCGCTGCTCGGCGAGCAGCCAGCCGAGCTGGAGGTAGGGGCCGCGACCGGAGGCCTGGATCACCTCGGTCGCCTCGGCGAACCGGCCCGCCGCCGCCAGCGACCGGAAGAGCCGAGGGCGGGCGGTGTCCTCCCCAGCCACCAGCGCATCCCGGTAGGCCGTGATCGCCTCGTCCGGCCGGCCCAGCTTGTCGTAGAGCTCGCCCAGCGGCCAGCGCCGCGCGCCGCCCTCGGCGATCGCGGCGCGGTAGGCGCGGATCGCCTCCTCCGGCCGGTTCGCCTGGCGGTACATCCGGGCCAGAGCGCTCCCGGCGGCCGCGTCGCCGTCCGCGACCATCGCCCGGTGGTTGGCGATCGCCTCGTCCAGCCGGCCCAGCTTGCGCAGCATCTCGCCGACCGAGCGCCGGGCGGTCCGGTCGCCGTCCCGGACCAGGGCCTGCCACTCGGCGAGGGCCTCGTCGAGCCGGCCGAGATCCTCCAGCAGGTGGGCCAGACCGATGCGGGCGCGGGGCAGGCCGGCCGCGACGGCCGCCCGCCAGTCCGGCTCCGTCTCGTGCAGGCGTCCGTGCTCCTCCAGCAGGGCGTCCAGCTGACGCAGCGGCTCGATGTCCGCGCTGTCGCGGAACCACTGCCGCAGGACGGCGGCGGCCTCGTCCACCCGCCCCTGGCCGGCCAGCCAGTCGGCGCGGTCGCCCGGCGGCACCGGCTCGTTGATCATGGGCATCACGGTAGGGGATCGGGCCGCACCGGACGTCGACAGGTTTGCTCACACCGGGCGGCGGCTTGTCGTACCGGTCGGCTAATCTGCCCGCCATGCGGGGAGAGGCGGCGGGATCGCGCCGGATACCGGCGATCCTGCCGTTACGGGCGACGACCACGGGGGAGTCGCTGGACGGCGCGGTCGCTTTGTTGCGGCAGCGGGCGCTGCCGCTGCTGGTCGCTGCGGCGATCCTGGCGGCGGGCGAGCAGTGGTTGCTGACCCTTGTCGGTGCGGCTGAGGACCTCCCCGCCGTCTACGACTGGACCCAGGCCGACTTCGACGTGTGGTGGCCGAGCATCGCGACCGGCCTGGCCCTGGAGGTCGGCATCATCGCTCTGCTCGGCGCGTTCGCCGGGGCGGCCGCCGGGCCGGCGCTGCTGGGCCGCGTGATGTCGCACCGGGAGGTGCTGCGCCGCAGCCGGCCGGGACGCGCGCTGCTGATCGCGGTGCTGCTGACCGCGGTGGCCTGGCCGGCGGCGTACGCGGGCCTGGTCGGCTTTGTGCTTCTCTATGGTCTGTTCGGCCTGGCCACCGTGATCCTGACGATGGACCGGGTGGGTAACCCGGTGACCGCGCTGATCCGGTCGGCGCGGCTGTCCGGGCGCGGCCTGCGGGTGGCCCGGATCCGGATCCTCGGTTTCCTGGTCTGGCTGGGCATCCGGTTCGCGCTCGGGGTCGGCTGGATGGCGGTGGCCGGCCTGATCCTCGGTTTCTCCCGGCCGTCCTGGCTGGGCTGGGCCGCGACCTTCGCCTGGACCCTGGCCAACACGGTGGCCTACGCGGCGCTGGCCTGCCTGGACGCGGTGCTGCTGGTCGAGGCGCGGATCCGGACCGAGGGCCTGGACATCGCGCTGAACCGCAGCCGGTCGCGCGGCGAGGACGAGGCGGCGACGCTGGTGGTCGCCCGATGATCCGGGACTACGACGAGTTCCTCGGGCGGCTGTTCGACCGGGTGTCGGCACCCACCGTGCTGCTCATCCTGATCGCACTGACCAGCCTGATCGCCCTGCTGTGGTATTTCTTCCCGCGCTGGATCCCGCGGCGGATGCCCCGCCTGCGCGCCCTCCGGCGCCCCCGCTTCCGGCTGCCGAGATGGCGGCTGCCGAGATGGAAACTGCCCAAGTGGCAGCTGCCCAGGTGGCGCCGGCGCCGCAAGGAGAAACCGAAGGTCAAGGCGAAACCGGCGCCGGCGGTCGCCGAGCCGGTCGACGAGGAGGCCGAGGCGCCCGCCCCGGCCCCGGTCGGCGGCCTGTCGCTGGCCGACCGGCTGGCGGCCGAGGGGCGCTACGCCGAGGCGATCCGGGAGCGGCTGCGGGAGACCGTCACCGACCTGACCCGGGCCGGGGTGATCACTCCGCAGCCGGGCACCACCGCGCTGGAGCTGACCACGGCCGCGGCCGGCAACCGGCCGGTGATCGGGCCGCCGCTCGGCGGCGCCACCGAGATCTTCTCGGAGATCTGGTACGGCCGCCGCGACGCGCGCCGTGACCACGACGACCGGATGCGTGCGCTGACCGCCGAGGTCCGCGCCGCCCTCACCTCACCGCCGGGAGGGCAGCGATGACCGCCACCGCCGGCGACGTGCGCCCGGAGGTCGTGCCGAAACCGCAGCGCGACCGGCGCTGGCTGCGCGTCGCGATCCCGTTCCTGGTGCTGTTCACCCTGCTCACCGGCACGCTGATCGCGCACGCCATCGAGCAGCCCGACCCGGAGGACGCCGCCTACCTGTCGCCGATCAGCGGCGAGGGGATCGGCTCCGCCGTGCTCGCCGGCCGGTTGCGCGAGCGCGGCGTGACGGTCGTCCGGGAGACCACCAGCACCGAGGCGCTGCGCGAGCTGTGGAGTTCCCGGGACGGCGCCACCCTGTTCCTCAGCACCCCCGGGCTGGTCGACCTGGGCAAGGTCAGCGACTTCGGCGACCTGCCGCCCGGCACCCGGGTCGTGGTGGCCGCCCCGCCGGCGGCGGCGCTGCGGTCGAGCAACTGGCCGGTCGCGGTCTCCGGCAGCCGCTGGACCACCGCGGTCACCGAGCCCGGCTGCACCGACCCGGTCGCCACCGCGGCCGGTCCGGCCGCCGTGCACAACCTGCGCTTCGCCCCGGAGACCGCGTCGAACTGCTACGACGACTCGCTGATGACGGTGATCACCGGCGGCGTCACGGTCACCTTCGTCGGCGCCGCCGACCCGTTCCGCAACGACCGGATCGACGAGCACGGCAACAACGCGCTCGCCGTCGGCCTGCTGGCGCAGACCGCCCGGGTGGTCTGGCTGGACGCGCATCAGCGCGAGGTGCCGCCGGCGTTCAGCCCGCCGCCGAAAAGCAAGAAGCCCGAGCCGCGCCGGTCGACGAGCACCGCGCAGCCCACCGACACGGACCAGCCGGACGAGACCGAACCGGTCGACGAGCCGACCCAGGCGCAGCAGGACGAGCCGAACCCGCTCGCCGAGGCCTTCCCGCCGGCGTTCTGGGCGACCCTGGCGCTGCTCGCGCT
Organism: Actinoplanes octamycinicus; assembly: GCF_014205225.1. NCBI lineage: Bacteria > Bacillati > Actinomycetota > Actinomycetes > Micromonosporales > Micromonosporaceae > Actinoplanes > Actinoplanes octamycinicus. The sequence continues at coordinate 7,673,026 of NZ_JACHNB010000001.1, read as the reverse complement.
GGTGCTGCTGGCCCTGGCGGTCGCCGCCGCCCGGCGGCTGGGCACCCCGGTCGCCGAGCCGCTGCCGTCCCGGGTCCCGGCCAACGAGACCATGCTCGGCCACGCCCAGCTCTACCAGCGGGCCCGCGCCCGCACCGCGTCGCTGGACGTGCTGCGCGCGGCGGCCCGGCGGCGCCTCACCGAGCATCTCGGCCTGCCGCCGGACGCCACCATCACCGACATCGCCGAGCACGCCGGCTACGAGACGGACGACGTCCGGGAGATCCTCGCCGGGGTCCACCCGGACGATGACGACGAGCTGATCGCCGCCGCGATCGCCGTGCAGGACCTGGTACGCGAGATCACCGGATTTGAAGGAGACCAGCCGTGACCCCCGATGCCCATGAAGCCCGCCTCGCCCTGGGCCGGCTGCGCGCCGAGGTCGGCAAAGCCGTCGTCGGCCAGGACGCGGTTGTCGGCGGTGTCCTGGTGGCCCTGCTCTGCGGCGGCCACGTGCTGCTCGAGGGTGTCCCCGGCGTCGCCAAGACGCTGCTGATCCGGTCCCTGGCCACCGCGCTCGACCTGGACACCAAGCGGGTCCAGTTCACCCCCGACCTGATGCCCGGTGACGTCACCGGCTCGCTGGTCTACGACTCGCGGACCGCCGCGTTCAACTTCCGGGCCGGTCCGGTCTTCACCAACCTGCTGCTCGCCGACGAGATCAACCGGACGCCGCCGAAGACCCAGGCCGCGCTGCTCGAGGCGATGGAGGAGCGCCAGGTCAGCGTGGACGGCACGCCGCGCCCGCTGCCGCAGCCGTTCCTGGTCGCCGCCACGCAGAACCCGATCGAGTACGAGGGCACCTACCCGCTGCCCGAGGCCCAGCTCGACCGGTTCCTGCTCAAACTGGTCGTGCCGCTGCCCGAGCGGGACGCCGAGCTGGCCGTGCTGCGCGCCCACCACAACGGTTTCGACCCGCGTGACCTCAAAGCCGCCGGGGTGAACCCGGTCGCCGGCGCCGCCGACCTGGCCGCCGGGCGGGCCGCCGTGCAGCGCGTGCAGGTCGCCGACCCGGTGCTTGCCTACATCGTGGACCTGTGCCGGGCCACCCGGGTCGCCCCGGCGCTGGAGCTGGGCGCCTCCCCGCGGGGCGCGACCGCGCTGCTGGCCACCGCCAAGGCGCACGCCTGGCTGAACGGGCGTGACTACGTGGTGCCGGACGACGTGAAGGGCTACACCCTGCCCACCCTGCGCCACCGGGTCCGGCTGCGCGCCGACGCCGAGCTGGACGGGGTCACCGTCGAGTCGGTGCTGGCCGCGGTCCTGGCCGCGGTGCCGGCCCCGCGATGATCACCAGGCGTTTCGCCGTCCTGCTCGCGATCGGCCTGCCGCTGCCCGCGCTGCTGCCGTCGCCGTGGCTGGTGGTGGCCGGGGTGCTGGCCCTCGCGGCGGCGCTCGCCCTGGTCGACCTGGCGGTGGCCGGCTCGCTCGCCGGGGTGCGGCTGCGCCGCGACGGGGACCGGACGGTGTGGCTGGGCCACTCGGCCAGCACCACGCTGACCGTCACCAACGCCGGGGCGCGGCCGATCCGGCTCGGGCTGCGGGACAGCTGGGTGCCGTCGGCCGGCGCCGGGTCGCAGGCCCACCAGGTCGAGCTGGCGCCGGGCGCCGAGCACGCGTTCACCACCACGCTGACCCCGACCCGGCACGGCGACCGGCCGGCGGTGCGGGTGACGCTGCGGTCGTACGGGCCGCTCGGGCTCGCCTACCGGCAGCGGCGGCGGGCGTGGAACGACACGATGACGCCGGCCTGGACGCTGCGGGTGCTGCCGCGCTTCCCGTCCCGGCGGATCCTGCCGGAGAAACTCGCCCGGATCCGGGTGCTGGACGGGACCGTGGTCACCCGCGGCCGCGGTCACGGCACCGAGTTCGACGTGCTCCGGGAGTACGTGATCGGCGACGACGTGCGCTCGATCGACTGGCGGGCCAGCGCCCGGCACCACGACGTGGTGGTCCGCACCTGGCGGCCGGAACGCGACCGCCGGGTGATCTGCGTGCTGGACACCGGCCGCACCTCGGCGGTCCGGATCGGCGACGCGCCCCGGCTGGACGCCTCGATCGACGCGGCGCTGCTGCTGTCCGTGCTGGCCGCCCGGGCCGACGACCGGGTCGACCTGATCGCCCTGGACAGCGCGGTGCGCACCCGGGTCGAGGGCGGCGGGCACCGGACCCAGCTGCCCCGGCTGATCGACGCGATGGCGTCGCTCGAACCGGCCCTGGCCGAGAGCGACTTCGCGCTGCTCGCCCGGGAGCTGCTGCGCCGGGACCGGAAACGCTCCCTCGTGGTGATCTTCACGGCGCTGGACACCGCCCCGATGATCGAGGGCCTGCTGCCGGTGCTGCCGCGGCTCGCCGCCCGGCACAAGGTGATCGTGGCCGGCGTCCGGGACCCGGCGGTCGCCAGGCTGGCCGTGCTCGGCCCGAGCGAGTCGGTGACGGCGGCGGACGTGCACACCGCGGCGGCCGCCGAGCGGGTGCTGCACGAGCGGGACCGGGTCCGGGACGTGCTGGCCCGCTCCGGGGCGACCGTGGTGGACGCCGACGCGGACACCTTCGCCAGCCAGGTCGCCGACGTCTACCTGCTGCTCAAGGCGTCCGGGCGACTCTAGGCGGTCGGCAGGTCGGCGCGGTCCGGCCCGGCCGGCCGGTTCTCGTCCGCGATCCGGCCCCACACCAGGGCGTACCCCAGGAAGGTCAGCCAGACCAGGGCGCCGATGCCGATCCGGACCGGGGCCGGCAGCCCGGACGGGGTGACGAAGGCCTCCAGGACACCGGCCACCGCCAGCGTTGGCACCAGGCCGACCGCGACCACCATGCCCTCCCGGGCCCAGGCGACCAGCGACTCGCGCCGGGTGCGCAGCGGGCCCGGCGCGATCCACGACCAGCCCAGCCGCAGGCCCACCCCGGCGCCGACGAACAGGCAGGTGATCTCCAGCAGGCCGTGCGGCGCCAGATAGGTCAGGAAGGTGTCGCCGGCGTCCTGGCTGACCATCATCCCGCCGACCACGCCGGTGTTCAGCAGGTTCGTCGCGAGCAGGTAGAACACCGGCAGGATGAGCACCCCGGCGGCCAGGCACTGCGCGGTCAGCAGGGCGTTGTTCGTCCACACCTGCAAGGCGAAGTTCTGCGCGTGGTACTCGCTGTAGTAGCCGACGAAGTCCTGGTCGACCACCTTGTCGATCTCCGCGTCGCTGGCGAAGAGGGCGAGCACGTCCGGGTTGGCGGCCATGTACCAGATCAGCGCGGCGCAGGCGGCGACCAGCAGCACGGCGAGCGTGCCCCACCATCGGCGGGTCCGGTACAGCGCGCCGGGGAACCGGAAGACCACGAAGTCGGCGACCGGCCGCCAGAAGCCCCGGCCGCTGCGGCCGGTCACCGCCGCCCGGCCGGCCAGCACCAGGCGGGACAGCTCGGCCAACATGATCGGATCCGGGTTGCGGCTGCGCAGCACGGACAGGTGGGTGGCCGCCCGCTGATAGAGCACGACCAACTCGTCGACCTCGGCGGCGGTCAGGTCACGCCGGGTCGCCAGCACCTCGAGCCGGTGCCACTCGCCGCCGCGCTCGGCCACATACGCGTCGAGATCCATCATCGTGCCGCCCCCGCCGTCCTCGTTGACGGCAGCGTAGTGGACGCGGTGTTCCCGGGCTGGCCCCGGTGGTGTTGACTGTCCGCGTGAACGCCGTCCCGCCCGCTGTTCCCGCCGCCTCCGCGGTCGGCACCCCGGCCTCGTCCAGCGCCGGTCCCGCGTCGCCGACCGGCCCCGGGCTGGTCCCCGCCGGTCCCGCGTCGAGCGGCCCCGGGCTGGCCACGGCCGGCCTCGGGCTGGTTACCTCCGGGTCCGCGTCGAGCGGCACCGGGCTGGTCACGGCCGAGGCCGTCGCGCTCGACCTGCGGCCGGCCCGGCTCGGCTCCCGGGCGATCGCGCTGGCGATCGACATCCTGGTGGAACTCGCGCTGGCCGGCATGGTGATGCTGGTGGTCGGCATCGTGCTGGCCATGCTGCCGGACAGCGTCGTCGACGACGCGCTGGTCAGCGGCATGATGACGATCGTGCTCGCGGTCGTGCTGCTCGCCTACCCGACGATCGTCGAGACCAAGACCAACGGGCGCAGCCCGGGCAAGTCCGCGATGGGGCTGCGGGTGATCCGCGAGGACGGCGGCCCGATCACGGTACGACACGCGTTCACCCGCTCCCTGATCGGTTTCACCGTCGAGTGGCCCGGCCTGCTGCTGCCCTTCCTCACCTGGGCCGGCAGCCTGGTCACGATGATCGCCTCGGACAAGGGCCGCCGCCTCGGCGACCTGGCCGCCGGCACCCTGGTCGTGCACGAGCGACGCCCGGTCCCGTTCCGTTTCGTCCCCGGCATGCCGGGCGGTCTCGCCCCGTGGGCCGCGACCGCCGACCTGTCCGCCGTCGACGACGAGCTCGCCGGCCAGGTGCGGCAGTACCTGTCCCGCGCCGCGGAGCTGAGCGAGCCGTACAACAGCAGTCTGTTGCACATGCTCGCGTACGAGGTGGGCGCCCGGGTGACGCCGCCCCCGCCGGCCGGCACCCCGCCGTGGCTGTTCCTCTGCGCGGTGCTGGCCGAGCGCCGCCGCCGGTCGGCCGCGCAGCTGGCCGCCGGACGCCTGGTCACCGAGCGGGTGCTGCCCGGCTTCGGGCGCGCCGGCCGCTCGTTCCCAGCGATGCCGGTCCGTCCCGCCTCCCCGTCCCGCTGATCCATCGGCTTCCGCCTGGCTTTCTCTGGTGCGGACGCTTGGCTTCCACCGGCTTGTCCCGCTGATCGCTCGGCTCCCGTCCGGCTTCCCCGGCTTGTCCCGCTGATCGCTCGGCTTTCGCCCGGCTTCCCCGGCTTGTCCCGGTGACCGCTCGGCTTTCGCCCGGCTTCCCCGGCTTGTCCCGGTGACCGCTCGGCTTTCGCCCGGCTTCCTCTGGTGGGGCCTTTGTCTGGTGCTGCCGTGGGCGGCACGCTCGCAGGGGACCTGCCGCCCACGGTCATACCTGCCGGTCGATCAGCTGCTGCAGCTGGGTGGTGGCGATCCAGACCAGGGTCGGATCCGGATCGTCCAGGTAGCGGCGCAGCACCGGCATGGCCGCCGCCGGATCGAGGTGACGGAGCACGACCGCGACCCGCTGCCGGACCACCGGCTCCGGATCGTCGGCCAGGGCCAGGACCAGCGGAATCCAGCGCGGACGGTCCCGCACGGTGGCGAGTGCGCTGACCGCCGCCGCCCGCACCGGCGCGGCCGGATCGCCAGCCAGCGCGACGATCCGCTGCGCGGCTCGCGGATCGTTCTCGATGGAACGCGTCAGCGCCTTGGCCGCCTCGACCCGCCGCGCCGGCGCCGGATCGGCGGCGAGCGCCAGCAGCGGGGTCAGCGCGTCGTCCACCCCGACCGTGCCGAGAGCCGCCTGCGCCGCCTCCCGGACTGATCGCTCGGCGTCGGCGCCGAGCCGGAGCAGCAACGCCACCGCCTCGGCGCCACCGAGCCGGCCCAGAGCGTGCGCGACCGCCGTCCGCACAGAGGGCGCCGGATCGGCGACGAGCCCGGCAAGCGTCCCCACCGGGTCGGGCACGCCATGGCTCGCTGTGGGTGCCGAGTCGGCCGTGCGGTCGGCGGGTGTCCCGACCGGATCCTGCGCCCTATGGCCAGCTGCCGGCACCGGGTCCGGGGCGGGTCGGGTCAGCGCGCCGCTCTGCGGCCGCGAGTGGGCTCTGGCCGCGAGTCTCTCCGCGGTGCGGCCGCGCTCGCCCACGAAGCGGACGGCCGCAACCCGGACCTCCTCGTCGGTGCTGCGCGAAGCCCCGACCAGAGCCGGATAAGCCGCCAGATCGTCCGCGTCGGTGAACGCGGCGACGAGCCGGTCGACCGCGAGCAACCTGACGTCCCGATCAGAATCAGTCAAGGCGCGAGTGAGCAGCATGACATCGGCGGAGCCGGGCAGGTCGCCGAGCGCCCGGAAACCGGCCAGGCGCTCGGCGACCGTCTCACCCGTGGCGAACCAGGTGGCCACCCGTCGCCCCTCGCCGGGATCGGCCCGCGTGAGCCGGGCGATCTCGCCGAACAGATTCTCCTGATCGTCATACAGCTCGCGGGTCGCCGCCCGCAGCAGGACCGGCAGCGCAGCCGGCCCGGCGACCGCGGCCAGCACGGTGGCGATCAGGTCCCGGCCGAACGCGTCCCCCTCGTCGAGGAACCGGTCGAGATGCGCATGCAGCGCCGGCAGCAGCGTGACGTCCCGCGTACTGATCAGCAGATCCATGTCGGCGGCGAGATCCTCGCCGAACTCGTCAGCGTGCCGGACCACCCGCTCGAGCGCGGCGCGCGTGTCGCCCTCGGACACACTCATCGGAGTCCGTGCCCGGTCGCGGTGCGCGGCGAATCGTCCGTGATCATGTCGTCTCATCTCCCCGTCGCGGTCTGACGGGAGCAATCTACGAGCCGGGTGCGACAGAAATCCGCGCGGCGGAAGTTGTCGGACCCCCGGCATACGGTCGTGCCATGAGTTTGGCGACCGGGCAACGATCTCTGGGTGACAGGGCCGTGCACTATCCGCTGTGGCCACCGCTGACCAGCGGCTGCCCGCGGACGAGCACGGCCGAGGCCGACTATCCGCTCGAGGTCGACTACGACTACGACCGGGTGCCATCCGACCTGTTCCGGCCGGCGGTCGGGTCCGGTCTGGATCGCTGGGCGCCGCTCCTGCCACCGCTGCTGGCGTCCGGGCTGGGCGAGGGCGGCACGCCGCTGATCGAGCTGGAGCCGGGCGTCTTCGTCAAGGATGAGTCGCGTAATCCGACGTGGAGTCACAAGGACCGGCTGAACAGGTGCACGGTGAGCGCCGCGGTCGGGGTGGGCGCGCCGGGCGTCGTGGTCGCGTCGTCCGGCAACCACGGGTTGTCGGCGTCGGCCTTCGCGGCGCGCGCCGGGCTGCGGTCGGTGATCATCACCGGTCCGGTCGCGCCGGCTTTCCTGCAGACCCACGGGGCCGTCGTGCTGCCGGTGCCGTGGGAGGCCCGCTGGCCGCTGATGCGGCAGATCGTCGACCGGTGTGGGCTGCACCCGGTGAGCAATCTGACCGCCACGCACACCGGGCACCCGTTCGGCCCGGAGGGATACAAGACCATTGCGTACGAGATAGCGGCCGAGATCGGCACGCCGGCCGCGGTCTTCGTGCCGACCGGTTATGCCGAGCTGCTGTTCGGGATCGGGAAGGGGTTCGCCGAGCTGCGGCGGCTCGGCCTCGCCGACCGGGTGCCCCAGCTGGTCGCCTGCGAGCCCGCTGCGGCTGCGCCGCTGACCAGAGCTTTACGGTACGACCAGCCGACCGCCGTGGTCGAAGTCGGTCAGACCGACGCGTTCTCGATCATTTCCGCGGTCAGCGGCTATCGCGGTGTCGTCGCCGTCCGGGAGAGCGGGGGAGCGGCGCTCGCACTCACCGACGACCAGTTGCGGGCCGCGCACGCCGAGCTGGCGCGCGCCGGCATCTGGGCCGAGCTGTCCAGCGCCGCCGGTCTGGCCGGCCTGCGCAGCGTCCAGTCCGGCGACGGAGCCGGCCTGGGTGCCCTGGACGGCCCGGTCGTCTGCATCTCCACTTCCACCGGCCTGAAGAACTGGACCGCCCGACCCAGCGACGGTCGCCAGCAGACCGGGGATCGGAGAGGGGCTGGCCGGCGGCAGGACGACCAGTGGCGTGCGGACCAGTGGTCCAGCGGGGACGAGCGGCTTCGCGGGGAGGAGCGGCTTCGCGGGGAGGAGCGGCTTCGCGGAGAGGAGCGGCAAGAGGCGGACAAACGGCGGCAGGGAGGTCAGTGGCCGGACGGGGGCCCGCGAGTTGCCGAGCAGCGTTGGAGTAGGGAGGGATCGGAAGCAGAGTTGCCGGAGGAGGGCCACGAGGTGTCGGGGCGGCGATGGAGCGCGGAGCGCCCGGGCGATGGGGCGTTTGTCGAGCCGGTGGGGACCGAGTGGGCGGACATCCGGCGCAGGCTGGAGGAGGGAGGACTGGTTTCCTAGGATGCCGGACACGGTGTGGCGGAGGCCGTAAGCTGCTGTTGATGTTGACCGATGAGCAGGCCGCCGACTATGTCCGGCGATACGACGGCGTTTCCGCGACGATCCTGACCGACGGATCCGGGCTGGTGGCGCGGCGTGTCTTCTGGCTCACCATGTTCGACGGGTGCGCGGAGTCCGAGCTGATCGGGGAGCTGTTCGGCGGGGAGGACGAGGACATCGCCGGTTTCTCCGACGAGCTGCGGGCCGCCGAGCGCTGGCCGGTGATTCCGATCGGGGAGCGGTTCGCGCAGGTCATCTGGCACGGGCATGACTTCGAGGGCGGCGACGACTACGTGGTGCTGACCCCGGGGCGGGCCATCTCGGTCGCCGCTCGCGAGGGTCACGGCTACGGGCCGGGGCTGTCTTGGGCGGAGTTCGACCGGCTCGCGACCACGCCGGAGCGGTTGCTGCTCGCGCTGCCGGCGTTCGGCGACGCGGACGCCCCGCCGGAGGCCGCCGACCGGATCGCCGCGGCGTTCACCGCGGTCGGGAAGGACGCCCCGGCCGCGGCAACCGAGGCCGCTCGCCAGATCCTGGACAACCCGGCCCGGTGGACCACCGACGAGGATGTCCTGGTCTGCGACGGCGACTATGCCGTACGCAAACGCGGCGGCCTCCCGGACGCCGACCTCCGCCTGGTCACAGCGACCCTGGCCACCGCCTGACCCGACCGCTACCTCCCACCCGTTGGCCCTGGGTCGTCGGCTGTGCTCGGGCATCCACCCACGACGGCCAGCGCGGCCACGGCCAGCGCGGTGACGCGGCGCGGTGACGCGGCGCGGTGACGCGGCGAGGCGGCGCAGCGAGGCGGCGCAGCGAGGCGGCGCGGCGGCGCGGCGCGGCGGCGCGGCGGCGCGGCGAGGCGGCGCGGCGAGGCGGCGAGGCGGCGCGGCGCGGCGGCGAGGCGGCGCGGCGCGGCGGCGCAGCGAGGCGGCGCAGCGAGGCGGCGCAGCGAGGTGAGGCGATGGCATGACCGTTAGCGTGACCACGCGAAGGCGGCCCGCGCTGGCGTCCCGGCGGCCAGTGCAGCGACGCGATGGCGTGACGGCAGCGTGACCGCAAGGGAGACCCGCGCCGGTGTGGCGGCGGGCGGTGTGATGACGGCGGTCATGGGGTGAGCTGGGTCTGGGTGGTCATGGCGGCGATGGTGGTCAGCATGTTCGCGCCGAGGGTGGCGAGTCTGCTGTCCAGGGATCGCTCATCGGCGTTGGCGGCTACCCGCATGCCGGTGATGCCGGGGCCGTGGCGGAAGGTCTGGCGGACCAGGGTCGTTTCTGGGTGCCGGCCGTCCTGGAGTTCGTAGCGCCACAGCGAAGCAGGAACTCCGTGCTCGTCCAGGGCGGTGAAGGCGAACACCGCCGGACGGTCGAACTCGGTGATCTCGCAGGTCACGGTACTGACGAAGCCGTCCGGGTAGCGGTTGTGGCCGACGAAACGGGCGCCCGGGACCAGTTCCGGCGGGGCGTCGATGCGGACTGTCTCGGGGCTCCACTCGCCGATCCGGCCGATCGCGGTGATCAGTTCCCACATGCGCTCGCGCGGCACCGCTACCAGGCGCGCGACCGTGACCTCGGCGTCCGTGACCAGATCCATGCTTCGCTCCACTTCCTGCGGACTCGTCGGGCCTCGCCGGTGATGACGAGGCCTCATCAAGGTGACGAACGGCGGTCGCGGAAACGGACACCCACGCCGATGACGAGGCCTCATCGAGGTGACGAGCGGCGGTCGTGGAAACGGACACCCACGCCGATGACGAGGCCTCATCGAGGTGACGAGCGGCGGTCGTGGAAACGGACACCCACGCCGGGGAAGTGGACCGGGGCTTCGGTGCCGGGCAGAGGGCCGTGCGGTCGGTGCCGGTGAGTGACCGGCCGGGGATGGTGCTCCGGTGCGGCGCCGGGAGGCGCCGCGGCCGAGGTGGGGTCGGCGCGGCTGCGGTTCGGGTGGCGGCTCACAAGATATCCGCACGGTGTGGCACAGCGGGGGCACAGACGGCGCGGTGATCGTGGGTTCATCACCGGTTCGTTGAGGGGAGCGCCCGATGCGCCAGCGTTCACTGTCCGTTCTTGTCGCCGCGGCTACCGGGCTGGCGATGAGTGGCTTGGCGGCCGCGCCGGCTCAGGCCGTGACCGTCGGGCGGCATGCGGAGGTGCCGACCGAGGCCCGGCTCACCGTCGCGGACACGACGGAGTCTTCCGCGGTACGCACGGGAGCCGCCCGCTTCGTGCTGGCGTCCTGGGAGCGCCATCCGCTGCCGACGCTCGCCGTGGTGGCGCCGGTCCAGACCGCGCCGGCCGCCCCGGTCCCGTCCCTGCTCTGGACCAGCGGAGTGGCGACGGTGGCGGACGACCGCACCCTGCGCCGGGCCGGCGGCGCCACCGGAGCGGAGCCGTCCCGCCGCCCGGCCTCCCAATACACCTGATCGGCCCGGCCGGGTCCGTGGCCCGAGACGCAGCAAGCTGAAACGGTCCGGCCGGGTCCGTGGCCCGAGTCGCAGCAAGCTGAAACGGCCCGGTCGGGTCCGTGACCCGAGATGCAGCACGCTCAAGCAGCCGGGTCGGGTCGGTGGCCCGAGACGGAGCACGCTCAAGCAGCCCGGCCGGACGGTGGCCCCGGGAGCAGCACACCCCGGCAGCCCGACCTGCCCCGGTCCGGGAGCAGGGCGAACGCGGGCGGTCACGGCGGGCTCGGACCGTACCGGAAATCGGGTTAACCGGATGGTGGCCCCGAGACGCAGCACGGTCAAGCAGCCCGGCCGGACGGTGGCCCCGGGAGCAGCACACCCCGGCAGCCCGACCTGCCCCGGTCCGGGAGCAGGGCGAACGCGGGCGGTCACGGCGGGCTCGGACCGTACCGGAAATCGGGTTGATCGGTCAGTAAGTGGCGCAGGGAGCGTTGGGGAGCGGTGAGGAAGTCGCGGGTCACCTGGACCGCGTCGGCCTCGTCGTAGGTGACCTGGCGTAGCCGGCCGTCCGCCTCGGCCTGCAGGATCGTGGCGCCGGGCAGGGCGAGCAGGATCGGGGAGTGGGTCGCGATCAGCATCTGCGAGCCGGCCCGGACCAGCTCGTGCAGGCGGGCCAAGGCGATCAGCAGGCCGCGCGGGGAGAGCGCCGCCTCGGGCTCGTCGAGCAGGTAGAGGCCCTCCGGGTGGAACCGGTGGGTGATCAAGTCGAGGAACGACTCGCCGTGGGAGCGCTCGTGCAGGCTGCGGCCGCCGTAGGCCTGCTCCATCCCGACGTTCTCGATCTCGGTGGCGACGTTGTAGAACGACTCGGCGCGGAAGAAGAAGTTGGAGCGTTCGCGGCGCCCGGGCCGCCGGCCGACGATCAGGTGCTGTCCGAGCGGCGACTCGGTGGCCCGGGTGGCGAACCGGAAGTTGCGGCTGCCGCCCTCCGGGTTGAAGCCGGCCGCGACCGCGACCGCCTCGACCAGGGTGGACTTTCCGGAGCCGTTGTCGCCGGTCAGGAAGGTGACGCCGGGCGCCAGGTCGAGCCGGCCGGCGGCGATCAGTCCGGTGACGATCGGCAGGTTGAACGGGTACCGGCGGCGGTCCAGGCCGGTCGTGTCGAGCGCGATGTCGCGCAGGAACCGGCCCGTCATGCCCCGAGTCTAAAGGTGTTCATGGGAGCATTCCCGGATGCTTGACGCGGTGGCCGTGGTGCACAGGATGGTGGCGGGGATCGAGCCGGTCGACGAGCTGGCGGGCGTGCACCGGGCGCTGGTCCTGGAGTGGCTGAGCGGCACCGACAACGTGTTCCGCCGGGTGCCGCCGGCCGAGCCGCCGCAGCACCTGGTGTCATATGTGGTGCCGGTCGCCGGTGACGGCCGGGTGCTGCTCGTCGACCACGTGAAGGCCGGGCTGTGGCTGCCGCCGGGCGGGCACGTCGAGCCGGGCGAGGATCCCGCGCTGACCGCGCGGCGCGAGATCGAGGAGGAGCTCGGGCTGGGCGATGCGGGCCTGTCGCGGTCGCCGATCTTCCTGACGGTCACCGGTACGGTCGGAGCCGTCCAGCGGCACACCGACGTCTCCCTGTGGTTCGTCCTGTCCTGCACCGGCGAGGAGGAGCTGCGCCCGGACGCGGGCGAGTTCCACGCGGTCCGGTGGTGGTCCCGGGCCGAGCTGGCGGCCGCCGACCCGGCCCGGTTCGACCCGCACTTCTTCCGGTTCCTGGCCGCGCTCCCGCCTGCCTAACCGTCGGCCACGACCGCGCGCCGGGCCGGCGGCACACTGGGAGATGTAGAGGCGAGCACGGGGGAAGGACGGCTCCGGACCGGAGCGGGGTGACGATGGCTCGGGAGGTCTCATGAGTGACGCGGAACTGCCGAAGACGCTGCGTTTCCAGGGCTTCGCCAACCTGGTCGTCCGGGGCCTGCTGCGGACGCCGCTGATCGCGAACGCCGTCGGCGCCCGACTGGTCGTCCTTTACGTCGTGGGCCGTAAGTCCGGCAAGCACTACGAGGTGCCGGTCGCCTACACCCGGCACGACGGCCAGTTGCTGATCGGGACGCCGTTCGGGTGGGCGCGCAACCTGCGTACCGGTGAGCCGGTCGAGGTCCGTTACAAGGGACGTCGCCGGGTCGCCGCGGTCGAGGTGCGCACGGCGGAGAGCGAGGTCGTTGCCGACTACGCGCTCATCGCCCGCGACAATGCGCAATTCGCGCGCTTCAACAACATCGGTTTGGACGCGCGGGGCACACCGGACCCTGCCGCGCTGCACCGTGCTTGGGCGGCCGGCGCCCGGGTGATCCGCCTGACCCTCTGATCCGCTCGCCATCGGCGAGTGCGCGCACCGCAATCCGGCCGGGTCGGGCGGCCCGGAAATCCCGCGCGGTCACCGGAGCGTTCGACCACGGTCGAACGAATACCGGCCGGCGGCCCGGCCCGCCTACCGTCCCGGCCATGGACTACACCCGTCTCGGCCGGACCGGCCTGACCGTCAGCCGCCTCGCCCTCGGCACGATGAACTTCGGCTGGCAGATCGACGAGGACGCGGCGCACGCCGTGCTCGGCCACGCCGCCGACCTCGGCATCAACCTCGTCGACACCGCGAACATGTACGGCCGGGAGGACGGCGACGGCCTCAGCGAACGGATCATCGGCAGCTGGCTGGCGAAGACCGGCGCTCGGGACCGGACCGTGCTGGCCACCAAGGTCTACGCGCCGATGTCCGCCGACCCGAACGACCGTGGCCTGTCCGCCCGCAACATCATCGCTTCCTGCGAGGCGTCGCTGCGCCGGCTCGGCACCGACTGGATCGACCTGTTCCAGATGCACCACATCGACCGCGGCACCCCGTGGGAGGAGATCTGGCAGGCGATGGAGACGCTCACCACCCAAGGCAAGATCCGGTACGCCGGCTCGTCGAACTTCGCCGGCTGGCACCTGGCCCGCGCCCAGGCCGCCGCCGACCGTCGCCACCACCTCGGCATCGTCTCCGAACAGTGCAAATACAATCTGCTGACCCGGCACGTCGAGTTGGAGGTGCTACCGGCCGCGGCTGAGCTGGGCATCGGCATCCTGCCCTACTCGCCGCTGCACTTCGGTGCCCTCTCCGGCGCGCTGCGCAAGCAGCGTGACGGCGTCCCGGGTCGCAGCGTCCTGCACGCCCCGGACCGGGTCGAGCCGCACCGGGCTGCCCTGCAGCGCTTCGAGGACCTTTGCGCCGAGCTGGGCTCGGCACCAACCGCGGTGGCGATCGGCTGGCTGCTGTCCCGGCCGGAGGTCACCGCCCCGATCCTCGGGCCGCGCACCCCGGAGCAGTTGGACGTGCCGGTCACGCCGCTGCCCGCCGACGTGCTGGCCCGCCTCGACGAGATCTTCCCGCCGGTCGGCAACGGTGGTCCCGCCCCGGAGGCCTGGGCCTGGTGATCAGCTGAGCCGGGGCCAGAGGTCGTAGGGGTGGCGGCCCGGGCGGAAGCCGTGCGCCTCGGCCAGCGCGGCGGCCTCCGGGAAGCCGTGGGCGAGAAGGTCGGGGCGGTGCGCGTCGCTGCCGAAGCTGACCGCCTGGCCACCCTCCTCGTGCCACCAGCGCAGGATGGTCGCGTCGAGCGGGATCCGGGTGTTGATCTCCAGGGCGCGGCCGGACTCGGCGGTGGCGCGCAGGGCGTACCGGAAATGGTCCTCGAACAACCCCGGGTCGAACGGCCCGGACCGGTCGGCGGGCCAGAAGCGCAGCGGATAGTCGATGTGCGCCAGCACGGTGAACGGATGGTCGCCGGCGACCATCCGGGGGATCTCGGTGAGGTACTCGCGGATCAGCTCGGCCGGGTCGCGGTGCGGGAAGAGGGCCCACGGCTCGGCGAAACCGGCGCCGTCCGGCAGGCAGTGCAACGAGCCGAGGACCCGGTCGAAGGTGCCCTGGGCGAGGATCTGCGCGCACTGCCGCGCGTGCCAGTGCGGCTCGCCGACCTCCAGGCCGGTCAGGATGCGCAGCTGCGGGAACCGGGTGCGGCAGCGGTCGATCGTCTCCAGGTAGCCGGCCACGTCGAAGGCCGGCGGGGTGATCAGGCCGTCCGGGTCGGCCGCGGCGATCAGCTCCTTGCTGGCGTAGGGGCCCTCGGTCGGCACGGTCCAGCGGGTGTGGTCGACGTGCTCGGTGAAGGCGAGCGCCGGGAGGCCGATCGCGACGGCCCGTTCGCAGGTGCGCTCCATCGACCCGAGCAGGGTGTCCCAGGAGAACTCGCTGTGCACGTGACTGTCCGCGGGGAGCGCCATGGTGATCACGCTAGCCGAGCCCGAGCGCGGCATACTGGCCGCCGTGGAGGACTGGGAGCTGACGGCGGCCGGCGGCGAGTGCTCCTTCACGCACGTCCTGGTGTTCGGCGAGGACGTCCGGGTGGCGCGGGAGGACCTGATGGAGGGCGCGGTCGCGTTCCTGGCCACGGTGCCCGGGGTGACCGCGGTGGAGCACGTGGAGCGGGAGATCGTCGAGATCACCGCGGGCGGCGTTCCGGCCGAGCGCATCGCCCGCATGCTGGGCCGCTGGTGGGACCGGGCCAAGCGGGAACGGAAACCGTGGATGGTGGCGATGCAGGCACGGGTCGCCACGGCGGCCGGCCTGTTCCCCGAATTCCAGCGCGACGGCTGGGTGCTGACCCGGGTGCTGGACGACGAGGTGACCCACGTGATCAGCCTGGACCACGAGTTCGGGCGGAGCACGGACGAGCATCAGGTGCGGGTGATGGCCCGGGTGGTGCTGACCGTGCCGGACGACGCGCGGTACTTCCTCAAGGACTGCTTCGTGGAGCTGGGCGACGCGGCCGGGTTCGCCGAGGAGCTGAGCGGGCGGGTGCGGCCGGAGCTGGCGGCGCTGTCGTCGGTCGACGGGATCCTGGAGCAGGCGCCGCCCGGCCTGTTCCGGGCCCGGGCGCTGCTGACCCGGGGCCGGGTCGCCGAGGCGTGGCAGCTGTACCAGGCGGACTACGAGCGGCAGCAGCCACGGCACCGGCCGTACTCGGCGCGGTACGCCGAGCGGCTCGGGGTGCCGCCGCTGGAGACCGCGGCCGACCCGCGGCTGAGCCGGACCGACGAGGCCACCCTGATCGCCTGGCAGACCGGCGCGCAGGCGTGGACGCAGCGGCTGCGCGAGCTGACCGGGCTGCCGCTGGACGGTTCGCCGGAGTCGCTCGACGAGCTGTGGGCCTGGCTGCGGGTCAGCGCGGACCGGCTGCGGACCGGGCTGGCCGGGGCCGAACCGGTGTTCGCCGCCCGGTTCTACCCGCTCGACGGGGCGGGCCGGCGGTGGAACGGGGCGCCGTTCGAGCCCTGGTACCGGGCGACGGTCGAGCTGGTCACGGCGTATCTGGGCGCGGTGGTGATCAGGTCGCAGCCGGGGACGGTGTGGGGGATCGCCGACGACGGCGGGCTGGCGCTGCTGGGGCGCAGCGGGACCGGTCTGCTGGACCGGGTCTTCATGATCGTGTGGGAGGCGTTCGACGCGCCGGAGGAGGCGTTCGACCCGCGGCGCCTGCGGCGGCTGCACGGTGACATGGTTCGCTGGACGACCGCCGAGCGGGGCCACGCCGACATCATCACCGTGCGGGTGTAGGCGTACCGGAGAGCCGCGCGAACGGCCGGGTGGCAGGGGCCGCCGGCCCCTGCCACCCGCCGGGTGTCAGCTGTCCTGCAGCAGGCCGATCACGGTGCCGTCCGGGTCGGTGACGGTGGCGATCAGCCGGCCGCCGCCGACGTCGTGCGGCTTCTCCCGGACCGTGGCGCCGGCTGCGGTCAGCTCGGCCACCTTGGCGTCGATGCCGGTGACCGCCCAGTAGGCGACCGGGGCGGCCACCCCGTCCTTGGCCGGGATCAGGCCGAGGTGCTGATCGGCGGTGTCGAAGCCGACGTAGTAGGAGGTGTCGGTCTGCGGGGCGATGCCGAGCAGGGCCGTGTAGAGCTTCTTCGCCGCGTCCAGGTCGGACACCGAGTGCAGCACGGTGGTGATTCGCAGAGTCATGGTCGCTCCCTGTTCCGTGGAGGTGATGCGTTCAGCTTCGCGGCCGGTGGGCCCGTTCCACATCCGTGGCGACCACGGAACGCGCCACGGAACGGCCCCGGACGGCGACCGCGACACCCACCCCGAGCAGCACCGTGACCAGGCCGGACAGCAGCAGGGTGAGCTGCCCGCCGAGCAGGGCGACCAGCGGCCCGCCGAGCAGCGTGCCGAGCGAGGTGGCCGGGATGGTCAGCGCCGAGCGGGCGGCCAGCACCCGGCTGAGCGCCTCCGGTGGCGCGCCCCGCTGGAACAGCCCGGTGGAGATCGCCGTGAACGGCCCGTAGATCAGCCCACCGGCGGCGAGCCCGAGCAGGCCCGGCCAGATCGCGTCGGTCAGGCCCAGCGGGAGCAGGGCGGCGCCCCAGCCGACGATGATCGCGGCCACCACCGGCGCCGGCGGGAACCGGGCGAGCAGGCCGGCGCCGAGCGCGCCGATGGTGGCACCGACGCCGAACACGGTCCAGTAGAGCCCGAGCAGGCCGGCCGAGCCGTGCAGGTCCTCGGCCACGTGCACCGGCAGGGCCACCTCGACCGGGCCGTAGAGGAAGAAGAACACCATGGTGACCAGCAGCAGGCCGAGCAGCCGGGGCCGGTCCCGCAGGGTCTGCCAGGCGCCGGCGGTGGACTCCCGCGGCGGTGGCGCCTGATGGGCGCGGCGGGCGGAGACCGACCAGGCGGCGACGGCGAGCACCGCGAAACTGGCCGCGTCGGCGCCGATCACCCAGCCCGGACCGGCGAGCCCGGTGACCGTGCCGGCGATCGCCGGGCCGACGATGATCGAGGCCTGGGTGAACGTGGAGAGCAGGGCGTTGCCGGCCACCCGCTGCTCGTCCGGGAGCAGTTCGGCGACCAGGGTGTAGGCGCCGGCGCTGCCCCAGGCGTGCAGCAGCGACGAGACGGCCAGGAGCAGGACGTACCGGAACGGGGTGAGCGAACCGGCGATCGCGAGGATCGCGATCGCGCCGAGGGCGACGGCCCGCAGGGTGGCGTCCACCGCGACCAGCCGGGCGGCCCGCAGGCCGCGCATGAACCGGGACAGCAGCGCGGCGCCGAGCGAGGCGGGCAGCGCGTAGGCGGCCACCGCCAGCCCGGTCCAGGCGCCGGCCTGCCCGGCCGGGGCGATCTGGACGGCCAGCCAGGCGACCGCGACCAGGCTCATGCCGTCGCCGAGCGCGGACACCAGCAGACCCGGGACGACGGGATGTCTCAGCAGTTCACGCATGTCCCGATCGTGCTGGACCCGGCCGGGCCGGGCATCGGTGGCGGCCACGGAGACGAATACTGATTCGTGGGAAATTCGGTGAGCGCCGGCCGGGCCATAATGGGCCGCATGACGGTGACGACGGAGGTCTCGGCCCGCGAGGCGGAGGTGCTGGCCCTGGTCGGGCAGCACCTGAGCAACGCGGAGATCGCCGCGAAACTGTTCATCTCGGTGCGCACCGTGGAGAGTCACGTCTCCGCCCTGCTGCGCAAACTGGACGTCACCGACCGCCGGGCCCTGGCCGGCTTCTCGCAGGCGCCGTCGCGAAACCCGCTGCCGACCCCGCTCACCTCGTTCGTCGGCCGGGTGCCCGAGCGCGCCGCCCTCGCCGAGCTGCTCGCGGCGCACCGGCAGGTCACCGCGGTCGGGCCGGGCGGGGTCGGCAAGACCCGGCTGGCCCTGGCGGTCGCCGCCGAGATCGGCGCGGGCTATCCCGACGGCGTCTGGTTCGTCGACCTGGTCCCGGTGACCGGCCCCGGCCCGTGCGTGGTCGCGGCCGCGGTCGCCGCCGCGATGGGCATCGGCGAGCAGCTCGGCCGGGCGATGACCGAGTCGGTGGTGGACGCCCTCGCCGACCGGTCCGTGCTGCTGGTGCTGGACAACTGCGAGCAGGTCCGCGACGGCGTCGCCCCCTTCCTGGAGAAACTGCTGTCCAGCTGCCCGCGGGTGGCGGTGCTGGCGACCAGCCGGGCCCGGTTGATGGTCCCGTTCGAGCGGGTCTATCCGGTGCCGCCGCTCTCGCTCGAGGGCGGCGGCGAGTCGGACGCGGTGGCGCTGTTCCTGGACCGGGCGGCCGCCGCGAGCTGGCCGCCCAACCACGCGCTGCGCGACCCGATCGCCGCGTTCTGCGCCCGCCTGGACGGGATGGCCCTGGCCATCGAGCTCGCCGCGGCCCGCTGGTCGGCCCTCGGGCTGGACGGGCTGACCGCCGGGCTGGCCGACCCGCTGCGGATGCTGGAGGGCGGCTCGCGCACCGACGAGCGGCACCGGTCGGTGCGCGCCGCGCTGGACTGGAGCCACGCGCTGCTCGACCCGCAGGACCAGGCGCTGCTGCGGCGGCTGTCGGTGTTCGTCTCGCCGTTCACCCTGGACGCCGCGGCCGAGGTGGCCGGTGCCACCGCGGACGGGCTGGCCCGGCTGGCCGAGCAGAGCCTGCTGGTGGTCACGCCGTCCCCGGCCGGCACCGAGTTCCGGATGTTGCAGACCATCCGGCAGTATGCGACCGACCAGCTCACCGCCACCGGCGAGCTGGACCAGGCCCGGGCCCGGCACCTGGCGTGGTGCGCCTGCCAGGCCGACCGGCTGGCCGGTCTCGGGCCGGAGTGGCGGGTCCGGTTCGACGCCGTCGCCGACGACCTGCGCGCGGCGCAGGGCTGGTCCGAGGACTACCGGCTGACCAGGCGGCTCGCCGAGCTGACCTTCGCCCGCAAGCTCGCCTCTGAGTCCCAGATCCGGTTCGAGCAGGCCGCCCGGCTGGCTCCCGACCCGGCCGAGGCCGCCGAGATGTTCCGGCAGGCGGCCGCCGTCGCCGGCTGCCGGATCCGCGGCGACGACACCTACCGCTATCTGCTGGCCGCCGCCGAGATCAGCCCGGACCCGGCCGCCGCCGCCCGTGACCTGGCCACCGCGGCCACCACCACGCACCGGTTCTGGGGCAAGTTCGACCAGCTGCCCACCCGGCAGGAGACCGTCGCCCTGGTCGAGCGGGCCGGTGAGCTGGCCGGCGACGACCCGGCCGCCCGGGCCGCTGTCGCGCTGGCCGAGGCCGGGGTGCTCAGCGACGCGTTCGGGGCGGCGCAGGGCCCGGCCGACAACGCGGTGCCGGAGACGGTCGCCCGCGCCGAGCGGGCCGTCGAGCTGGCCCACCGGCTCGGCGACCCGCTCGCCGAGTCGGCCGCGCTCGACGCGCTGATCGGCGCGCAGTGCTGGGCCGGCGACACGTTCGGCACCGCGGCGACCGCCCGCAAGCGGATCATCCTGCTGGCCGCCCTCCCGGACACCCCGGCCGCGACGCACGAGCTGCTCGACGCGCTCGGGATGGCCGCCGAGACCGCGCTCGGCGCCGGTGACCTGCCCGGCGCCCGCCGCGCCGGGCGGCAGCTCGCCGACCATCCGCTGATGAGCGAGGTCGGGCACCGAGGCAGCTGCTGGCTGGTGGTGACCGAGGCCCTCGCCGGCGACACCGACGCGGTGCTGCGGCACGGCGAGCGGTTCCTGGAGTCCTGGCAGCGGGCCGGCCGCCCGGCCAAGTCGGCGCTCGCCCCGGCGGCGGCCGCGGTCGCCATGGTGCACGGGCTGCGCGGCGACGAGGAGCAGCGGCAGCGCTGGCTCGGCGTGCTGGAGACGATGGGCGTCACCCCGGAGTGCACGTATGGGTTCGGCGCCGTCTTCGACGCGATCCGGCTGCTCGATCAGGACCGCGCCGCCGAGGCCGCGGAGCGTCTGGTCCCGGAGCCGGACGAGGTGTGGAAGTGGGTCACCTGGATCTGGCTGCACTGGTATGTGGCGTTGCGCGCCGAGGCGGCGGTGCTGGCCGGGCACCCGCAGGCGGCGGCCCGGATCGCGGCGGCCCGGGAGATCGTGACCGGCAACCCGGTCGCGACGGCCCTGGTGGACCGGGCCGACGCCCTGCTCGCCGGGGACGACGAGCGGGTGCGGGCAACGGCGGCGGCGCTGCGGGCGGCCGGGTGTGACTACCAGGCCGCCCGATCGCAGAGACTCAGCGGATCTCCAGCTCGAGGAGGGAGTAGCCGTACCGGGTGAGGCGCTTGACGCCGTAGACGCGGACGAAACGGGCGACCCGTCCCTTCGCCGGGATTTCGACGGTGCCGCCCTTGCCCTTGGTGGTGGCGTAAAGCTTTTGCCAGGTCTTGCCGTCCACCGAGGTCTCGACGCGGTAGCTGACCGCGTAGGACCGCTCCCACGCCAGTGTGACGGTGGTGAGCTGCCAGCGGCGCTTGAGGTCGGCGCGCAGCCACTGCTTGTCCTGGAAGGCGCTGGACCAGCGGGTCGCCTGGTCACCGTCGCAGGCGAGGGCGGGCCGCCAGGAGTCGTCCTCGGCGCCGGAGGCGGTGCAGGTGGCCTGCAGGGCTAGGTTGGCGTGGGCCGGGTTGGGTTTGCCGGTGACCGCCTTCGGGCTCTTGCTGACGGCGGGCGCGCCGGTGGGCGCGGCGGTCCGCTCCTCCGGCGCGACGCCGACCGCCGGGGCCGGGGAGGCGGTGGTCGCGGTGGTCGCGGGGCTTGCGGCCGCTTCCGACTTCCAGCGGTACGCGACTCCGGCGCCCGTGGCGAGCAGCAGCACCACGATCCCGGCCAGCCAGCCGCCGCGCTTCCGAGCGGGCTTGCCGGCCGGGGTGGGCGGGGTCGCGGGGCCGTTCGTCGGGGCAGGGGTGAGCGGTGCCGGGGCGGCGGGTGGTGGGTAGCCGGGCACGACGCGGGGCGGCCGGGGCGGCATCCGGGTCAGCCGCAGGTTGTCGGCCCGCGACGGGCGCCGCCGCTGGCTGTCGAAATCGGTCACGCTCGCCCCCTCGTCTCACTCGACGGTGAGTATCTTGACCTATCCGTGCGCGCGGCGAGGACCCGGCTCAGGTGGCAGCGGCGGGTCGATCGTGCGGAGCAGGTCCTCCGGGTGCACCGGGCGGCACAGCCGGTAGCCCTGGCCCAGGTCACAGCCGAGACGGCGCATCGCGTCGCGCGGGGCGGCGGTCCCGCTGCCCTCGATCACCGTCCGCAGGTCCGGGGGTGCGGGCCGGCTCGGCGATCGTGCGGAGCACCGCGAGGTCGGCCTCTCCCGGCTGAGGACGGTCTCCAGCACCTCGGCAGCGCGCGTCACGAGTGCTCCTCCCCGGTGCTGCCGACCTGCTCCCTGCCCGGGGACCTCGGCCGCCCGCCGGGTTGAGCCCGGATGCTTCGATCGCGCCATGGACTACACCTGGGCTGTTCTGGTGATCGGCGGCGTGGCCGTCCTCACCACGCTGACTCTCCCGCGCCGCTTCGAGTCCCGGTGGCGGGCCGCCGAGCTGCGCTTGGCCGTCATCGAGCGCAACCTGAGCCTGGTGATGGACCATCTCGGCGTGGCCGCCCCGGAGCCGGAGTATCCGACGGTGGTGACCGAGCTGCTGGCCGGCCGCAAGATCGCCGCGATCAAGGAGTACCGCGACGTGACCGGCGCCGGCCTGGCCGAGGCGAAGGAGGCGGTCGAACTGCTCGCGGTCCGGCTCGGGCTGCCCGGTGGTCGGTGACCGGTCCGGTATTCCGCGCAATTGGTGAGCGTCTTTCGGGTTTTCCTCGATCTACTCGCGGGTAAGCGAATGACACCTCTGGTTTGGGACGACCTGGCAGAACTGCCGTGTCGTGTCGGCCCGTCCAGCGGAGGTAGCAATGAACAGCTTGGTTCCGCTCACCGCGATCGTGGCGACGGTGGGATTTTCCCCGTCCCCGGTTCCCGCGGGTTTGTCACCGTCCGAGGTCTCGGCCACGGCCCAGGTCTACGACCCGGACAGCACCCTGCTCGCCGAGGCGCGCTTCGACGCCGGTGACGACGCTTTCACGCTGGTCGGCCGGGTCGCCGCCGATCGGCCCTACCTGAACTACCGGTACGTCCGGGTGGACGGGTCGGTGCAGACCGGCACCCATTGGGGCGCCACCGGGGCAGGCACCCCGGCCACATTCCACCACCATTTCGGTACGGGGCGGACCGTCACTTTCCGGGTGTGCGTCAGCGGGCAGCACCTCTTCAATCCGTGCAGTGGCACCGACAGCGGCGAGAATTGGACCGTCGCGATCGCCTGAACGCCATTCCGCGGCGCCGGGTCTTTCGGCCCGGCCTGGCGCGGAACCGCGCGATCTTCACCGCCCTTCGCGACCCGGATCCCCTCCGCTGCCGCGCCTGCGAGTTCCGCACCGTCGGCGGCGGCTGCCGGGCCCGCCCGATCTCCGCGCGGGGTGCCGATGCCCGGCCCGGGGCTATGCGCTGTCGGAATCAGCCTCAGCCCCGGGCGCCTCAGTCGTCGTCATCGCCGTCGTCGTCGTCATCTCCGCCGCCCGGACAGCCGGCCAGCAGCGGCAGCGTCACCGCGGCTCCGGCGGCCAGCAACATCCGCCCGAAGCCCCGCCGCCCGATCGCGCTCGCCTCGTCCTCAGGAACCCGCGTCACGTCCTCCATGCCGGAAGTCTGGCAGCCCGCCGCCCCGCCCGCACCCCCGGAAAGACCCACACCCGCTTCCGGTACGCCGGGCCGCGCGCGGCGCAGCGGACGGCGCGAGTGGGAGCTCGGTGGCGTACGGAAGACAGGGTCGGTCTCGGGTTGGAAAAGAATTCTTTTCTCGATCGTTTCCCGGGTTACCGGTTGATCTCGTGAGTCGGCGGGTCAGGGCGGGGCCACCCGAGGACGACGGCGAGACGCAGGTCACCGGGCAAACCGGCCGGAGCAGCCGCATACCACCGTGAGTCGTCCGGTGAGCCGGTAATTCGTGACAAACTACGGCGAACTGACGCTCCTGGGAGCGCTCTGCCGCCCTGAGATCAGATAACGGTTTGAAAATTTCGCCCGCAGTCTTGACAGGTAGGGGCCGTCAGTAAGAACTTTTACCGCGACAGTTAACACTCAGTCCTGAAGGGGTGTCTGATGGCTGAGCCAGAGATGGACGGCACCGCGTCGACTGCGGTCGCCGACACGGTGGTTCGCGATCAGGACACCGCAGGCAACAACGGGACGACTATGAGCCTCCTCAGCACCATGGGCATCGAGCACTCGTCGGCGGACGGCGTGCTGGTCCGGCTGCGTACGCTGCTGCCGGAGTTCACCGGCGCGCTGAAGCGGGTCGCCGAGCAGGTGATCGCCGACCCGGCGGCTGCCTCCCGGGCGACCATCGTCGAGCTGGCCGAGCGCAGCGGCACCTCACCGGCCACGGTGACCCGGTTCTGCCGCGCGATGGGCTTCGACGGGTACGCCGACCTGCGCCTGGGCATCGCCGCCGAGACCGGCCGGGCCCGCTCGGCCGGCTGGACCGTCGACATCGGCCGGGAGATCCAGCCGAACGACCCGCTGGAGCGCGTGCTCGGCCAGATCATGGCGGCCGACACCCAGGCCATGCACGACACCGCGAACCTCCTCGACCTGGCCGAGGTGGAGCGGGCTGCCGGAGCGATCGCCGGTGCCCGCCGGGTGAACATCTTCGGCGCCAGCGGCAGCGCGCTGGTCGGCGAGGAGATGCAGTTCAGCCTGCACCGCATCGGCATCCCGTGCTGGGCCTGGACCGACACGCACAACGGCCTGGCCAGCGCCGCCCTGTCCAAGCCGGGCGACGTGGCGCTGGGCATCTCGCACAGCGGCGAGACCGGCGAGACGATCGAGCTGCTCGCCGAGGCGAGCAGCCGGGGCGCCACCACCATCGCGCTCACCAGCTTCCCGCGCTCGCCGCTGGCCGAGCTCGCCGACATCGTGCTGCTCACCGCGACCCAGGCGACCACCTTCCGCCCGGACGCGCTCTCCGCCCGGCACCCGCAACTGGTCGTCTGCGACCTGGTCTACGTCGCGGTCGCCCAGCGCACCCACGAACGCTCCCACGCCGCCTTCCAGCGCACCGCCCAGGCAGTGCAGGGACACAAAGCGGCGAAGGGCAGCGCACCCTAGCCAACCGCAACTCAGCCCTCTTATCGCCCACCCTTCTGAAAGGACACCGATGTCTGAGATAACGCAGTCCGAGCTCGACCGTCGTACCCTGCTGCGCCGCGCTGCCGCGGTCGGCCTGGTCGCCGCCCCCGGTGTCAGCTTCCTGAGCGCGTGTGCCGGCTCGGACGACAACAGTGACGACACCAAGCAGGCGACCGGCGAGAAGTCCGCCGACAACCCGCTGGGTATCGACCCGAAGGCCGGCATCGAGATCGTGATCTTCGATGGTGGTCTCGGCACCAAGTACGCCACCGATGTCGACACTCCGCTCTACAACAAGAAGTGGCCGGACTCGAAGGTCACCTACTCGGCCACCCAGCAGGTCGCCACCACGATCAAGCCGCGGCTGAACTCGGGCTCGGCCCCGGACATGATCAACAACTCCGGCTCGGACCTGATGGACTTCGGCGCGATCGTGAAGGCGGGTCAGGCTGCTGACCTGTCCGACCTGTTCGCGGCGCCGTCGCTGGACATCGCCGGTAAGACGGTGGCGGAGACCCTGGTGCCGGGTGCGGTGCAGCAGGGCACGTACGACGGCAAGCCGTTCGCGGTGAACTACTCGTTCACGGTGTTCGGGCTTTGGTACAACAAGAAGCTGTTCGACAAGAACAAGTGGACGATTCCGACCACGTGGGCGGATTTCACGGCGCTGTTGGAGAAGATCAAGGCGGCGGGGATCACGCCGTTCTCGTACGCGGGGGCGAACGCGTCGTATTACATGGTCCGGGCGATCATGACCAGTGCGGCGAAGATCGGTACCGAGCAGGTGCTCAAGGACATCGACAACCTGAAGCCGGGTGCGTGGACGAACGAGGCGGTCAAGCAGGCCGCGGCGGCGTGGGGTGAGGTGGGTAAGAAGTTCGCGAACCCGTCGCACCTGGGCCTGAAGCACACTGAGGTGCAGCTGCAGCAGAACCAGGACAAGGTCGCGTTCTACCCGTGTGGGTCGTGGCTGGAGAACGAGCAGGCCGCCAGCACGCCGGCGGGGTTCGAGTACGCGATGATGGCGTTCCCGAGCGTGACCGCGTCGGACAAGCTGCCGGCGACGGCGATCAACGCGGCGGCCGGGGAGATCTACTTCGCGGCGGCCAAGAGCAAGAACCCGCAGGGTGGTAAGGAATACCTGCGCACGATGCTGTCGAAGGAAGCGGCGCTGGAGTTCACGAAGCTGACCAAGTCGCTGACCGTGGTCGCGGGTGCGGCCGACGGGGTGACGATCAGCCCCGGTCTGACCTCGGCGAATGACGCGTTGAGCAAGGCCGGTCAGGACGTGTTCATGGGGTACCTGTTCGACACCTGGTACAAGAAGCTCGACGACGCTTCGCGGGAGGCCGCGAACCAGCTGTTCTTCAAGGGCGGCGACGCGCAGAAGTTCTGCGACACCATGGAGGCCGCGTCGCAGGCGGTGGCCAAGGACTCGTCGATCACCAAGTTCACCCGCTCCTGAAGTTATTCGTCGGTAAGAGATAGGTAGGCGTCATGCGGCACGGCAAGTATCCCTTCATCATCGGTTTCCTTGTCGTGCCGCTGGCGCTCTATCTGGTGTTTGTGGTCGGCGCGTATTTGCAGATGTTCCAGTTGTCGCTGACCGACTGGTCGGGGTACGGCGGGTTCAGCTACATCGGGCTGGAGAACTTCCAGAAGTTGTGGGACGACCCGGTGTTCTGGATCGCGTTGCGGCACAACCTGTATCTGCTGATCCTGATGCCGATCGTGACGATCGCCCTGGCGTTGTTCTTCGCGTTCCTGCTGAACTCCGGTGGCAAGAAGGCCGGCGGGGTGTGGGGTTCGAAGGTGTATCGGGTGATCTTCTTCTTCCCGCAGTTGCTGGCTCTGGCGATCGTGGCGGTGATCTTCGGGCGGGTGTTCGGGTCGGACAAGTCCGGGATGATCAACGGGTTGTTGCCGCAGTCGTGGACGCCGTGGCTGTTCCTGGCCGACGAACGGTGGGCGTTGACCTGCATCCTGGTGGTTCTGGTGTGGCAGGCGGTCGGGTTCTACGTGGTGTTGTTCTCCGCCGGGATGGGGTCGATCGCCGAGGAGATCTACGAGGCTGCCGCGTTGGACGGGGCCACGAAGATCACCTTGTTCTTCCGGATCACGCTGCCGTTGTTGTGGGACACGCTGCAGGTGGCGTGGGTGTATCTGGGTATCGCGGCGTTCGACGCGTTCGCGCTGGTCAACATCATGTCGGTGAACCACGGCGGGCCGAACAACAGTACCCAGGTGCTGAGCATGCAGATCTATTTGAACGCGTTCCAGAACTCGCAGGCCGGTTACGCGTCCGCGCTCGGCGTGGTGCTGTTCTTCCTGACCCTGACGTTCGCCGCGCTGACCCTGCGGGTCACCCGCCGCGACGCGGTACAGGCCTGACGGAGATGACGATGACTGACGTAGCCACCACTCGCGCCGCGGCCACCAAGACCGCCCCGGCCACCGACAAGCAGCGACGGCTCAACCCGCTCAACGGCGTCGCGCACGTCGCCCTGTTCCTCTGGGCTCTCGCCACGGCCGGGCCGCTGATCTGGGTGGTCCTGGCGTCGTTCAAGAACAACACCGAGATCTTCCTGGGCAAGCCGTTCGCGTTGCCGGAGACGTTCTCGTTCACCACCTACACCGACGCGTGGAGCGAGGCCCACATCGGGCAGTACTTCCTCAACAGCGTGTTCGTGGTCGCGATCAGCACCGCCGGGACCATGCTGCTCGGCTCGATGGCCGCCTACGTCCTGGCCCGCTACAAGTTCCCCGGCAACCGGGCGATCTACTACCTGTTCGTCTCCGGCCTGGCCTTCCCGACCTTCATGGCCCTCGCGCCGCTGTTCGGGATCGTGCAGAGCCTCGGGCTGCTGAACACGTTCACCGGGCTGATCCTGGTCTACATCGCCTACTCGCTGTCGTTCACCGTGTTCTTCCTGGCCGCGTTCTTCAAGACGCTGCCCCACGAGATCGACGAGGCTGCCCTGGTCGACGGGGCCGGGCACCTGCGCCGGTTCTTCCAGATCATGATGCCGATGGCGAAGTCCGGGCTGATCAGCATCACCATCTTCAACATCGTCGGGCAGTGGAACCAGTACCTGCTCCCCGTCGTGATCATGCAAGGCGCCGGCGCCGACTCCAAGTGGGTCCTCACCCAGGGCATCGCGAACATCAGCACCCAGGCCGGTTACCACGCCGAATGGTCCACCCTGTTCGCCGCGCTCACCCTCTCCATCCTCCCGATGATCGTCGTCTACGCGATCTTCCAGCGGCAGATCCAGGCCGGCCTCACCGCCGGCGCGGTGAAGTAACGCGACTGAGCGAGACATCTGCGCCCTCGTCCGCGACCGTGCGGACGAGGGCGCAGGTGCTTGATCGGGACCGGGCACCCGGGTACGGCTGCCGCTGACCGTTCGGGTACTTGATCACCGGCGGGCCGGGATGGCAGCCTCGACCGATGTCGAGTTGGCAGATGCGGGGCGTGGGACTGTTCACCCGGTTGGCGTACCGCCGGAAGTTCGCGACCGAGGCCGCCGGCCGTCGCATCCTGGCCAAGCCGAAGGGGCCGTCCGCGCCGCCGGCCCGGCTGACGAAACGGTTCCGGGTGACCAGCTCGCGGGAGCACGGGTTCGACGTGCACGTGGTGCGGGCCGGGGCGGCGCCGAGCCCGACCGTGGTGATCTACCTGCACGGGGGTGCCTACGTCAGCGAGATCGTCGGGGAGCACTGGTCGCTGATCGGGGAGATCGCCGCGCGTACCGGGTGTGACGTGCACGTACCGATCTACGGGCTGGCGCCGGCGCACGACGGCCTGGAAGCCCTCGACTTCGTCTCCAAGGTGGTGGCGGGGGTCATCGCCGGCGGGCGGCGCTGTTATCTGGCCGGGGACTCGGCTGGTGGCGGCCTGGCGCTGGCGGTGACGCAAGCCGTCGGTGAGGTCAGCGGGCTCACCCTGCTGGCGCCCTGGCTGGACCTGGCCATGGACAACCCGGAGATCGACGCGATCCAGCCCTTCGACCCGTGGCTGGTCCGGCCCGGCCTGCACCCGATGGCGGCGGCCTGGGCGAACGGGCTGGACCTGAAGGACCCGCGGATCAGCCCGCTGCACGGTGACCTGTCCGCGCTGCCGCCGGTGCAGCTGCTGGTCGGCACCCGGGACATCACCCTGGCCGACTGCCGTGCCCTGCGGTCCGCGATGCCGCCGGGGGTCGCGCTGACCTATCACGAGGAGCCCGGCGCGCTGCACGTCTATCCGCTGCTGCCGGTGCCCGAGGCGCGGGCCGGCCGCCACGCCATCGTCACCCACATCACCGAGCACCTCTGAGCCTCGCCTTTCTGTCACACCCCGCCTCTAGGTTTCTGGCGTGGACGATCAGCTGGCTCGGATCGGCAGGAAACTGGAGACTGCGCGGGATTCGCCGGTGGCGGCGACGGCTTTCGGAGCGGGCAACCACGGTTTCCGGCTCGGGCCACGCCTGCCGGAGAGTGTCGTGGTCGAGTTCGAGGAGCGGCACGAGGTCGAGCTGCCGGTCGCCTACCGCCGCTTTCTCGTCGAGCTGGGAAACGGCGGCGCGGGACCGGGATACGGTCTGACGCCGTTGGAAAAGGCCTGTGGCGGTTGTCGGCCGGGTCATCTGACCCGGCCCAGCCCTTATCTGCCGGGTCGGGACTACGAGTGCGACTGGGTGATCCGGTACGAGGACCCGTGGGGACCGGAGAGCGTGTTCCTACCCGGCACGCTGAACGTCGCCGGTCACGGCTGCTCACTGGTCACCCACATGACGATCACGGGCCCGGCCCGTGGGCGGATGTTCAACCTCGACAGCGGTGGCCTTCCGACGAGAAGCAACGCGCCCGCGATGGTTGCGGACGCCGACTTCCTCGCCTGGTACGAGCGCTGGCTGGACGAGACGCTCGCAGGATCCGAGGTCGGCCAGTCCGGTGTCCGGGTCGCGGCCATGCCGACGCCGCTGGAGGAAGCCGGCCTTCTCGAGGTCCTGGCCGGCGATCCGTCGGCGGAGCGGCGCTCGCACGCGATGCGATCGCTGCTCAGGCGGCCGGTTACCGGCACGAAGGTGTGGGCCGCGATCGAGGTGGCGCTGGACAGCGAGCGCGATCTTTCGGTTCGGGCCGAGCTGGCGGGCGCTCTGGTGCGGCACAACCGGCTTCCGGAGCCGAGGAGGCAGGAGGTCGTCGAACTGATCAGGAGGACCGGCGTCGCCGGGCTGGAGACCTTGGAGTTGCTGGGCGCGCTCACGGCCGAGGACCTGCTGCCGGAGCTGACCCAACCGGACGTCGAGCGTCGGCGATTGGCGACCCGTCTGCTGGGCTGGCGTGTCACCGGCGAAGTTCCGGACGCCGTGGTCACGTCCCTGCTCGGTGACGAGGACCGGCTCGTCCGGGCGCATGCGGTCTTCGCGGCGAACGGAGAGGACCAGTTCGCCCCGCACCTGTGGGCGATGATGGCGACCGAAACCGATCCGTGGGTCCGGATCCTGCTGCACCAGTTCGCGGACGACGAACAGTGGCGTAGGCGGGACGCGTCGACCGGGCAGCAGGCGGACGACGGGCCGCCGTTCTGATGGTTGGTGCCGGGATCACCCGGCGTGTGGTTGAGGGACTCGTTGCCGGGCCGCCGCCTGGCTGGCCCGGGCGCACGCGGCCGGCACCTCGTCGACCGGCACCGGCCGGCTCAGCGCGAAGCCCTGGGCGAGGTCGCAGCCCATCTCGCGGAGCACGGCCAGCGCCTCGAGTTCCTCGACGCCCTCGGCGACAACCGACAGGCCCAGGTTGTGGCCCAGGTCGATGGCGCTGCGGACCAGCACCACGCCGTCGGCGTCCCGGGCCAGGCCCTGCACGAACGACCGGTCGATCTTGAGTTCGTCCGCCGGGAGCTGGCGGAGCTGGGACAGCGAGCTGAATCCGGTGCCGAAGTCGTCGACCGAGATCAGGATGCCCTCCTCGCGGACCTGGCGCAGGACGGTCCGGGCGCGTTCCGGTTCGAGCATCACGCTGCTCTCGGTCAGCTCCAGTTGCAGGGTGCCGTGGGGCAGGTGCACACCGGCCACCGCGTCGCGGATCCGGGGCAGGAAGTCCTCGTGCAGCAGGCACCGCGGCGAGATGTTGACCGACACCGTCAGCGGGTTGTCGGCGGCCGCCCACCGCTCCGCCTGCGCCACCGCGACTTTCAGCAGGTGGTAGGTCAGCGAGATCTCCAGCCCCCGGGACACGGCCATGTCGAGGAACGCCGCGGGCAGCAGCAGTCCCCGGGTCGGGTGGCGCCAGCGCACCAGCGCTTCGACGCCGGCCACCGACCCGTCGGCGATCCGGATCTGCGGCTGGAAGTACAACACCAGCTGGTTCTCCGGGTCGCCGGTGTCCAGCAGCGCGCGAAGCTCCCCGAACAGGCTCATCTCCTCGGGCGCCACGGCGTCCAGGAGCTGGTCGTAGACCGCGACGCCGCCGCCGGCTGCCTTCGCCCGGTACATCGCCGCGTCGGCCTGGCGCAGCAGCTCGTCGTCGGCGACCCCGGTCGTGCCGACGGCAAGACCGATGCTGGCGCTGACCGAGGCCGCGCCGACGTCGAGCAGGAAGTCGTGCCGGATCCGGTCGGAGAGCCCCTCGGCCACCTCGACGGCGGTCGCCAGGTCGGTGACGCCGGGCAGCAGCACCGCGAACTCGTCACCGCCCAGCCGGGCGACCAGGTCGCCGTCGCGGATGCCGGCCCGCAGCCGGTGCCCGGACTCCTGCAGGAGCTGATCGCCGGCCTGGTGACCGAGCGTGTCGTTGACGGCCTTGAAGCCGTCCAAGTCGATGATCATGACGGCCACCTGGTCGCCCCGCCGGTCGGCCGCCACCCGGACCGCATCGCTCAGGCGCTCGTGGAACATCCGCCGGTTCGGCAGGCCGGTCAGCGGATCGTGCAGGGACCGGTGCTCGCTGGCGTCGGCGTCCTGGACCAGGCGGCGCTGGTAGCTCAGCACCAGCCGCCAGATCACACCGACCAGCGTGAGCCCCACCCCGAAACCGACCGACGTGCCGATCAGCATGCGCACCTCGGCGCGTTGCATCTCGTCGGCCTGCCGTTGGGCGCTGGCGTGGTACGCCCGGCTGACGGCGTCCACATCCTGCTGCAGGGTGTAGTAGGACGGCGTGACGCGGAGACTGTCCAGGCTCAGGCTGTCCGGGTCGCGGTCCGCCACCAGTGCGATGAGCTGCTCGGCGTTGGTCCGGTATTCCCGCTGCCGGTCCAGCAGCCGGGCCGCCTCGCGGTCGGCGTCGGGCAGCCCGTGCTGGACCGCGAGGTGCAGCGCCGCGTCCACCGAGTCGGCGGCCTGCAGGAAGCGGCTGAGCACTGCCGAGGACGGCTCCACCTGGTAGTGGCGCAGATTGACCTCTTCGAGGGTGATCGCCCCGCGGGCCTCGCTGAAGTCGGCGTCCACGCGGAGGGCCCGGCTGTGGTCGTGCACCGCCTGGGCGGTCAGCGCCGTGCCGATGATGGTGTACGCGCCGAGTGCCAGCAGCACGCTCGCCAGCGCGGCCGTGGTGTTCACGCTGCCCCGCCGCCGGGACCGGGAGCCGTCGCGGACGGGCGACCGGCGTCCGACGAGTCCGGAGAGCATCCGCCACTGTCTCACGATGTCTCCCTTCGGTCCCTCACCGGTGAGGCCTGGCGGCTGAACCATCGGCCGACCGTCGCGAAACCTGAACCAAGTGCTCAGCACAGACCCCGGGGACGCCGATCAGAGAAGGCGGCGAAAAGCTCCTGCGGGGAGGCACTGTCATGGGCATCGGCCCACGGTTCGGCACTTTGCTCACCGTCCTGGTGCTGGCCGGGTCGGCCGCGCTCGGGGGTTGTGGCGGCGACGACGCGGCCACCTCCACCGCCCCGGCGCCGGCTGCCATCCGGCTGGGCGCCCTGGTGCCGCTGTCCGGCACCAACGCGCAGTCGGGCCGGGAGATGCGCGATGCCGCCCAGATGGCGGTCGACGAGGTCAACGCGGCCGGCGGAGTGCTCGGCCGGAAGGTGGAGTTGCTGGTCCTGGACGACGCCTGCGACCCGGGCACCGCCGTGGTGAAGGCCAACGATCTGGTGGCGCAGGACATCACGGTCTCGGTCGGCGGCTACTGCAGCAGCGCCACCGTGCCCACCCTGAAGGTCTTCCGGGACGCCGGCGTGCCGATGGTGATCGCCCTGGCCACCTCCACCGACCTGCTGGTGCCGAAGTACGACAGCGTCTTCCTGATCAGTGGCACGGTCACTGCCGAGGGCGTCTTCGCAGCCCAGGCGATGCGCCGGATGGGCAGCAAGCGGCTGGTCATCGTCAACGACGGCACCAGCTTCCCGGTCACCCTCGGCCGGACGACCGCCGAGGCGGCCGCCGAGCCCGGTGTGGGTATCGAGACGGTCGCCACCCACGAACTCAGTCAGGGTGCGCCGTCGTACGCGCGGCTGGCCAAGCAGATCGTCGGCGAGAAAGTCGACACGGTGTACTTCACCGGCTATTACGGAGAGGCCAACCAGCTGATCAAGGATCTGCGGACCGCCGGGTTCGACGGCCGGATCTTCGTCGGTGACGGCGCGACGGACGGGCCGCTGCTCACCGGGCTGACCGCCGCGCAGACCAAGGACGTGTACGGGACCGCGTTGATGATGCCGGCGCTCATGCCGTCACTGGCCGAGTGGTCGAAGCGATTCGCGCAGGTAACCGGGCGGCAGCCCGGCGCGGGCGGACCGGAGTCCTACGACGCCGTCAAGGTGGCCGTCGACGCGATCAAGCGGGCCGGTTCGGTCGACCGCGCCGCCGTGCGTGCCGCGATCGCCGCCACGCCGGACCTGCCGCTGCTGTCCGGGACGGTCAAGTTCAACGCCGACGGCACCCGGGAGAACCCGGTCTTCCTGCTGCTGGAGGTCCGGGACGGAAAGCTGGCGGAGATCCCGGCGGGCTGACGAGGGCCGTCATGACCCCTGGTGACGGGGATCGGTGCGCAGCTGGGTGCGGGTGCGCATCAGGATGCGGCCGAGCATGTTCTTGCCGGTGCCGCTGCGGCCCCGGCCCCAGTAGTGGTCGGTGCCGGTGTCCTCGACGATCTCGGCGTCGCCGGTGTCCAGCAGGATGGCGCGGATGTCGGCGTGGGCGGCGAACTTGGCCGCGACGGCCCGGCGCATCACGTCGTCCTTGACCCGCTCCCAGTCGCGGCGCAGCGGCCGGGACCGGTCGCGTCCCAGTTCGGCGGCGCGCAGCGGGGTGGCCGCCCGGCGGATCAGGTCGGCGTGCCGGGTGCCGGCGAACTTCTGGGCCTGGAAGTAGTGCTCGGACGTCGGCCACCAGTGCCCGTCGAGGTCGAAGCCGTGCGCGGAGAAGTTGGAGAAGCAGCCGTACGGAACCTCGTCGGCGCCGTAGAAATAGATCGTCACCTTGGCCTCGCGGTAGGGGACCCCCACGGTGCCACACCGCCAGGTCGGTACGCCGGGCGGCTCCCCGGCGTACCGAAAATGGGGTTAATCGGTCACCAGGACCTGGTCCATCCCGCCCTCCGCGCGCCAGCTGCGCAGCAGCTCGTGGAAGACCACCGGTCCCGGGCCGAACGAGTTGTTGACCGGCCGCGGCTTGCCTTCGCCGTTGTAGTAGCCGGGCGTGCACTCCGCCTGGAACTTGAAGTTGTCCGGCGCCGTCTCGCGGATCGTGGCGAGCCACGCCTCCTCCGCCTCCAGCGTCGGCTCGACCCGGCGGGCCCCGCGCCGCTCCGCCTCGGCGACCACCGCGGCGATGTGGGTGGCCTGCTCCTGCAGGACGTGGACGAAGTTGACGGCGGCGGCGTTCTGCAGCGCGCCCAGGTGGAACAGGTTCGGGAAGCCGTGCGTGTAGAAGCCGTGCAGGGTACGCGGCCCGCGCGCCCAGTAGTGCAGCAGCTGCTGCCCGTCCCGCCCGTGGACCGGCAGGGTGCCGGAGACGACGCCGGAGATGCCGACCTCGAAGCCGGTGGCGAAGATGACGCAGTCGACCTGGTACTCCTGCTCGCCGACCAGGATCCCGGACGAGGTCATCGCGGTGATCCCGCCGAAGTCCGCGGTGTCCACCAGGGTGACGTTCGGCCGGTTGAAGGTCTGCAGGTAGAAGTCGCTGAAGGTGGGCCGCTTGCACATGTAGCGGTACCACGGCTTGAGCGCCTCGGCGGTGGCCGGATCCTCGACGATCTCGTCGACCCGGGCCCGGATCTCGTCCATCTTGCGGAAGTCGGCCAGCTCGTCGAGGTAGTCCCGCTCCTCGGCGGTGATCGTGCTGTCCAGCGTGCCGGTGAGCAGCTGCCGCTGCAGCTTGGCGGTGGCGGTCCAGCCGTCGGCGATCAGGTCCTGGTCGGCGTGACCGCCGGTGACGATGGTCAGGAAGTTGTCCAGGCGTTCCTGCTGCCAGCCGGGCTGCAGGGTGGCGGCCCACTCCGGGTCGATCGGCCGGTTGCCGCGGAAGTCGACGGTGGACGGGGTGCGCTGGAAGACGTACAGGTGCTCGGCGGCCTCGGCGACGTGCGGGATCACCTGGATGCCGGTGGCGCCGGTGCCGACCACCGCGACCCGCTTGCCGGTCAGGTCGTAGTGCTGGTCCCAGCGGCTGGTGTGGAAGGTGTGCCCGGAGAACTTCTCGATGCCTGGGACGCCGGGCAGTTTCGGCTGGGTGAGGGTGCCGGAGGAGACGGTCACGTACCGGGTCTGGAACTCGTCGCCGCGGTCGGTCCGCACCGTCCACAGGCTGGCCTCGTCGTCCCAGCGCAGCTCGACGACCCGGGTGTGGAAGAGGGCGCCGGAGTAGAGGTCGAACTTCTCGGCGATCGCCATGCAGTGCTGCCGGATCTCCTCACCCGGGGCGTACCGCCACTTCGGGACGTAGCCGACCTCCTCCAGCAGCGGCAGGTAGACGGTCGACTCGATGTCGCAGTGGATGCCGGGGTAGCGGTTCCAGTACCAGGTGCCGCCGAAGTCGCCGGCCTCGTCGATCACCCGGATGTCCTTGACGCCGGCCTGCCGCAGCCGCGCGCCGGTGAGCAGGCCGCCGAAGCCGCCGCCGATGACGACCGCGTCGACCCGGTCGTGCCGGCTCGCCCGCTCGGCCCACGGGGTGTACGGATCCTTGGCGTAGTAGCCGAACTCACCGGCCGCCCGCCGGTACTGCGCGGTGCCTTCCGGACGGATCCGGCGGTCACGTTCGTGCTGGTACCGGGCGCGCAGGGCAGCGAGCTCGTCGGGCCGGTAACGGTGGGGCTGACCGCTAAGGGGGGTGGGGGACATGGGTGGGCCCTTTCACGGGGTTCGTCCGGTACGGGGTAGCCAACCGAAGGCCCGAATTTAAAGCAACTGCTTGATCCAATGTGTGATCTAGGCCACTTACTGGTGGGTCGGGGCCCGATAAAGGCCATCGATCGCATCGATGAGCGCGGCTGCCGTGGCCGACCATCCGACCGTGCCGGCCCGCTCACGCTGCGCGCAGAAATGCACGATCAGCGTGTGCGCCATGTCGTCCCGCTCGCGGCGCACCGCCTCCGGCAGATCGGGCAGGCACCGGTGCAGCGCGTCGAGCACGGCCAGGAACATCGGCGCCTCGGCGATCTCGGCGGCGGCCAGCTCGCGCAGGGTCGGCTCGGTCATCAGCTGGGCGGCGAACCGGGCGTACCAGCTCGGACTGCCCAGCGCTTCCAGGTGGTCGGTGATCGAGCGGACCACGCAGGTCACCCAGTCGCGCACCTCGCCGCTGCCGGCGTAGCGCTCCAGCAGCCCGCGGCGGATCTCCTCCATCGGGCCGGCGTGCCGCCGGACGATCGCCCGGACCAGATCGGACTTGGTGCCGAAGTGATAGTTGACCGCGGCGTTGTTGCCCTGCCCGGACGCCTCGCTGATCTGCCGGTTGGAGACCGAGGCGACCCCGTGCTCGGCGAAGAGGCGCTCGGCGGTGCGCAGCATGCGGTCCCGGGTCTGCTCGACCTGTTTGCTGCGGACCCGGCGGCTGCTCATCATGGCCTTCGATCGGGGCGAGTGATCGAACCAGAATAGAGTGATGTCAACCACGCTCGGTCGCGGGCACGCTTCGGGTCCGCCCTTCGTGCGGCCCCTGCGCTTGCGGTACGACCGTCTGCGCCTCCCGTGCTGCGCAACGGTGACCGGGCGATCGGCACCCAGACGAGCGCCAGCGCGGCGCACGCCACCCCGGCGGCGGTCCGGGGACCGGCCTGCTCCCCGATGAGTCCGGCGGTCCCGGCGCCGAGCGTGAGCGCCCCACTGAAGATCACCCGGAGAGTGCCGTTGACCCGGCCGAGCAGCGCCGGCGGCGTCACGAGCTGGCGGAACGACATCAGCACCACGCTGTCGTAGCCCACCTTGAAAATCACCGCCGCCCAGGCGGCCGCGGCGAGCGCCACCGGCACCGGCCGGCCGGCGAACGGCAGCAGCAGCGCGGCGGGCACGATGGCCAGCCCGGTCGCGATCACCGAGCGGCCCCTCGGCAGCCGTTTCGCCACCACGGCGGCGAGCAGACCACCGACGCCGCCGGCGCTCAGGAACAGGCTCAGGGTGCGTCCCTGCTCCAGCAGCAGCGGAAGCATCGCCACGACGCCCGCGATCGCGAAGTTCACCAGCGCGCCGGCGGTCGCGATCGCCCGCAGGGTGCGGTCCCGCCGGACGAACGACAGGCCCTCGCGGACCTCGGCCACCAGCGACCGGGGCGCCGCCGCCGGACGCGGCTCCGGTTGCCGGATGCGCCGGATCCACAGCGCCGACCACAGGTAGCCGAACGCCGTCACCACCAGGACCGTCGACGCGGTCCAGAGGCCGATCAACCAGCCGGCCAGCGCCGGGCCGCCGATCAGCGCCAGCTGGTCCACCGTGGCCAGCCGGCCGTTGGCCCGGACCAGGCGCCCGCCGTCGGCGCCGCCGAGCAGATCCGGCAGGTGACTCTGCATCGCGACGTCGAAGAAGACCGTGGCGACGCCGTTCAGGAACACCACCACCCAGAGGTACGGCATGGTCAGCGCCGACGCGGCGGCCACCAGCGGCACCGAACCGAGCAGCGCGAACCGGACCAGGTCCATGGCGATCATGACCGGCCGCCGGGCGATCCGGTCCAGCCAGGCCCCGGCGGGCAGCCCGAGCAGCAGGAACGGCGCGGTCCCGGCGGCCGCCAGGGAACCGGCCGCGCCGGGCCCGGCGCCGAGCGAGGTGATCGCGACGAGCGGGATCGCCACCTTGGCGAGGTTGACACCCCACTTGGCGGCGACCGCGGCGATCAGATAGCGGGTGAAGTCACGTGGCATGCCCGGCAGCTTCGGCGCCGGGCCCCGGTCCGCTCCAACGATTCGGTCTAGAGTGAATCCTCGATGCTACGGATGTCGATGTCGGCGGCCGACCTGGCCGGGGTCCGGTTCGCGATCTCGCCCGCCTGGGAGGTGGTCGCGAGCCTGCGGGTGCTGCGCGATCCGGGCGCGCACGCGGTGCACCTGCCGTGGGTGACCCGGCACCGGGACGCCGTGCTGGCCGCTGCGGGCCTGCGGGAGCTGCGCGACCTGGTGCTCACCCCGGAGCGGCACCTGCCCGGGTTCCTCGCCCCGGTGCCGCACACGCCGGTCGCCGACCCGCGGGCCGAGTTCGCGGCGGTGGACGGGTACGGCGACCAGATGCGCGCCTACTGGGACCTGGCCCTCGCGCCGTACTGGGACCGGATGCGCGGGATCCTCGAGGCCGACGTGATGTACCGGGCGCGCCGGTTGGCCGACGCCGGTCCGCAGGCGATGTTCGCCGAGCTCGACGCGGCGATCTCCTGGACGGACGGCGTCCTGTCCGTCGACCGGCCCGGCCTGGACCTCGAGTACCTGCTCGGCGGACGCGGCCTGGTGCTGGTCCCGTCGCTGTTCGCCTGGCCGCACGTCTACGTCAAGGCCGCCGAGCCGTGGGCGCCGGTGCTCCGCTACCCGGCGCGGGGGGTCGGCGCGATGTGGCACGACGCGCCGCCCGCCGCCGACCTCGCGGCGGTGCTCGGCCGGGCCCGGGCCACCCTGCTGGCCGAGCTGGCGACACCGTCGACCACCACGTCGCTGGCCCGGCGCACCGGGCTGGCCCCGGGCGGCGTGTCCGCGCACCTGGCCCGGCTGGTGACCGCCGGTTTGGCCGCCCGGCAGCGGGCCGGGCGGCAGGTCTTCTACGTGCGCACGGCGCGCGGCGACGCGCTGGTCACGCCCGGGTGATCACCGCGGCCGGGCCCATCACGATCCGCGGATGCTGGGTCGGGCGCAGCCACTTGAGCAGCCGGACCATGTCCGTCCGGCGGACCGACACGCAGCCGGCGGTCGAGCCCTTGCCGTTGACGTGCAGGAAGACCGCTGAGCCGCGGCCCACGTGGGACGGCGTCGCGGTGACGTACTCGCCGAGCTTGGCGTTCCAGTGCACGCCGGCCGGCCGGTTGAAGTTGATCACGGCGGCGTAGGCGTACTGGGTCGGGTAGGCGGCCAGCCGCTCGGCCTGGGAGATCCGCCAGGTGCGGTGCTTCGACGCGGACGGCTGGAAGACGTTGTAGGTCTTCGGGTCCCGGCGGTCGCCGACCCAGTAGTCGTTCGCGTCGACCTTCCGGTACGGCAACCGCGTCCCCGGGTCGGCCCGCACGCCGAACGCCCGGGTGATGGTGAACGTGCCGACCGGCGTCGTCCCGGTGTTCTGCACCCGCTGCGCCGCCCAGACCCAGCCGCCGTAACCGCTGCGGGCCGGCATCGCGCCGAACACCTGCCGCCACTTGCCGTCCGGCCCGCGCTGGTAGGCGCGCAGCGTGGCGTGACTGGACGACCAGCCGGCGCCGGACACCACGATCAACTGCCGGGCGTTGCCGACGTGCGCCAGCCGGTCCGGCACCGAGGCGGCGGCCGGGGTGCCGGGCAGCAGGACCGCCAGCAGCACCAGCGCCAGCAGCACGGCCCGCTTCATCGGGCTCACGCTACCGGCTCCGGCGGGCGGGCGTCACCCGGGAGCGGTACCCGCGGCGTGGCGCGCCGCCGCGTCCCGAATGCCGGGAGCGGTGGTGGCATAGTTCCGTTTCGTCCGTAAAGCGAGTATTTGCGGACTTTCTTCATATTCGTGCCACGAAAGGACCCCCCCATGAAGCACTCGATCAAGCTGGCCCTGGTCATCGGCACGCTGGCGGTCGGTTTCGCCGCTCCGGCCACCGCCGCTCCCGCGATGTCGTCCGGGAACGGCAACAAGAACTACACCTGCACCAACCAGGGCGGCGGCAAGGACCACAAGGTCAACTGCGTCGGCACGGTGAACGACAACAACGTCACGGTGACCGTCGGCGACGTGAACGTGCTGAGCGGCACCCAGCTGGTCGCCCTGCAGAACGTGCTGAACAACGCCGGCGTGGACGTCACGGTGATCAAGACCGCCGTCGCCGGCTTCTACCTGACCAACCTCGGCAAGTCGCTCGACCTGGACGTCATCACGGTCTGCCTCGTCTCGAACTGCAGCTGACCCAGCCCCGGTGGACCGCGCCCGCGACTGGGCGCGGTCACCGCGGGGATCAGGCCCGCCGGGTCGTCCGCCATGCTCGGCGGGCGGCGGTGATGGGTGGCAGGAAGCAGCCGGCGACGATTGCCAGCAGCGGCAGCAGGGACAGGATGGCGAGCGGCTCGGCGCCGTAGATCACGAAGCCGCCCCAGTACACCGACGGGCCCGGGCCGTCGCGATCGGTGCTGGCGAGCAGGGAACCGGTCGTGGTGGGGACGTTGCCCAGGCAGGCGGGGGCGAGCATGAGCAGCGTGACGGAGCAGAGCGTCACGTACGTCCACTGCATCCCCCGGCCGTGCCGCCGCCAGCGCCACGAGGTGATCAATCCCAGCAGTGCACCGAGCAGCGCGCCGGCCACCCCGCCGGCGACGGTGTCGCGCAGGTGGCCGGGCGGCTCGGCCCACATCAGAGCGAACTCCAGGGTGGCCGGATTGAACTCGTCGCCCCGGGAGAACTGCACCGCGGCCAGATACCCGTCGCGCGTGCCGGTCACCTCGACGGTCCCCATCGGCAGGGTTCGAACCGTGCTCCGCACGTCCCGCCAGCCGCCGGCCCGCATCCGCTCGACGACGGCGGCCGCGACCTCCGTCGGGCGGGCTCCCGCCGGCGCGGTGCCGGTCACGGTGGCCCGGCCGGCCCGCACCCCGGTGCCGCCGTGCAGGGTGTGCTCGCTGTACGGGTTCCAGAAGGTGTGCCGCCCGTAGTAGTCGACCCGGTCGTCGAAGGCGCCCGGCAGGACGGTGGGCGCCAGCCGGATCGCGGTGGCCCGGCCCGGTGCCAGCGCGTCCACGTCGCGCCACGCCAGCCAGGACCCGAGCGCGATCCCGCTCAGCCCGCCGACCAGCGCCGCGAGCCCCGCGACCACGAACGCCCGCGCGCCGAACGCCGCGACCCACCGGCCGAGCCCACCCCGCCGAGGCGGCGCCGCCTGCCGCGACAGCTCCAGACCACCGGCGTCGAGTAGCGTCATGGTCGGCAATATACGGACCGGGTCCCACGGCCGGTGGGGTTCACCTGGGGACGATCCGGGAGGACGTCACAGGGCCTCGACGATCGGGACGATCTCCGGGAAGGTGCTGACCGCGGCGGTGACGTGGCGGGGGTCGAAGTCGGTCAGGCGGCGGACGCCGCTCTGCAGGCAGGCGACGAAACGGATCCCGGCGCCGGCGGCGGCGACCGCGTCGCCCGGGGAATCGCCGATGTAGACGCACTGGTCCGGGCTCAGGCCGGTCTCGGCGAGCAGCTCGTCGAAGACCCGCGGGTCCGGTTTGTGGAAGCGGGTGTTGTCCTGGTGGTAGGCGCCGGTGACCCGGCCGGCCAGCAGGTGGTCCGGTTCGAGCAGGTGCGCGACCTCCTCGCCGGTCCGTGAGGTGAGCAGCAGGACGGTCCGGCCGCCGAGGACCAGGCGGTCCAGGGCGGCCAGGTTCTCCGGGGGGATCACGTCGAGCCGGCCGTCGGCCAGGTAGCGCTGGTTGTGGATCCGGAACAGCTCGGCGAACCGGTCCAGGTCCAGCCCGGGGGAGCGGCGCCGCATGGCGTCGAGCAGTTTCTCGCCCCAGGTGGCCAGGTGCACCTCGCGCGACATGGGCGGGCGGCCCATTTCGGCGAGCACCTCGTTCTCCAGCGCGAACGAGGCCGCCTCGGTCAGGCACAGAGTGTCGTCGAAGTCCACGACCACTGCTCGGATCATGGTGACAGCCTAGGGTGAACCGCTTGCGGCCTCGCGCTCGGTGGACTTCGGACGGCTCGACGAGAAACGTCCTATGCCTCCGGGGCCGGCACCGCCACACAGCGGAAGCCGACGTGGCTCATCCCGGTGTCGACCATGTGCGGCCGGCGGGCGGCGGGTCGGTAGCGCAAGCAGTAGCTGTCCGCGCAGAGGAACGAGCCGCCCTTGATCACCTTGCGCGGGATCCGGATCTGCGGCTGGGCGGGGTCGTAACTGTCGGCCGGCCGGCCGCCGCGCGGGTCACGGGGCAGGCAGCAGGCGGCGTAGCCGGCCCAGCGGTCCTCGGTGTACCAGTCCCGCGTCCACTCCCAGACGTTGCCGGCCATGTCGACCAGGCCGTAGCCGTTGGGCGGGAACGAGCCGACCGGCGCGGTCCGGCCGTATCCGCTCTCCGCCCGCCACGGGAAGTCGCCGTGCCAGTAGTTCGCCTGCCGACGGCTGGGCCGCTCGGGCGCGTTCCCCCAGGTGTAGGTGGCGCCGTCGAGGCCGCCGCGGGCCGCGTGCTCCCACTGCGCCTCGGTCGGCAGGGCCAGGCCGGCCCAGGTCGCGTAGGCGTCGGCGTCCTCGTACGCGACGTGCACCACCGGGTGACCGGCGCGGCCAGCCAGGTTGCTGCCCGGTCCCTCCGGGCGGCGCCAGGACGCGCCCGGCGTCCATCGCCACCACTGGCTCAGGTGGCGCAGGTCGACCGGGCCGGGCGTGCCGACGAACACCATCGATCCGGGCACCAGGTTCTCCGCCGGGGCGCCGGGGAAGTCGGCCGGGTCCAGCGGCCGCTCGGCGACCGTCCGGTAGCCGGTCGCGGCGACGAACGCGGTGAACGCGGCGTTGGTCACCGTCGTCCGGCACATCCAGAAGCCACCGACCTCGACGTCGCGGGCCGGCGCCTCCTCCGGATAGTGGTCGTCGGAGCCCATCCGGAAGGTGCCCCCGGGGATCCACCGCATGTCCTCGGCCGGCGGGGCGCCGGCCGGGACGGTGGCCGCGGCGGTCACGCGCTGGGGATGCCGGCCTGCAGCTTGGCCAGCACCTGTTCCAGGCTGAAGCTCGCCGGTTTCTGCCGGCGCGGGAACTCGCCGAAGCTCTGCAGCATGCTGAAGACGAACGACTGCATCGGCACGGCCAGCCAGGCGTGGTCGAGCAGCCAGTCGTAGTAGGTGTTCGAGGTGGTGTCGGCCCGCTCGTAGGGATCGGTCCGCAGATTGAAGATCTTCGGTACGCGCAGCTCGGTGAAGGGCTCGGCCCACACCCGCAGCGTGCCGGTGGCGCGCTGCTCCAGGAAGACCAGCTTCCAGTTGCCGTACCGGACCGCGGTCAGGTCACCGTCGTCGGAGACGTAGAAGAAGTGCTCCCGCGCGCTCGACTCCACCTGACCGGTCAGGTACGGCAACTGGTCGTGCCCGTCGAGGTGCACGTGATAGCGGGTTCCGTCGAGGTCGGCGCCGGCCCGGAGCCGGTCGGCGATGTCCGGCACCCCGGCCGCGGCGAGCAGGGTCGGGAACCAGTCGGCGTGGCTCATGATGTCGTTGAGCACCGTCCCCGGCGCGATCCGCCCCGGCCAGCGCACCACCGACGGCACCCGGTAGGCGCCCTCCCAGTTGGTGTTCTTCTCCCCGCGGAACGGGGTCATCCCGGCGTCCGGCCAGGTGTTCATGTGCGGCCCGTTGTCGGTCGAGTAGACGACGATCGTGTCGTCGGCGATGCCCAGCTCGTCGAGCAGTCCGAGCAGCTCACCGACCAGTTTGTCGTGGTCGATCATCGTGTCGTGGTAATCCGACTGCCACCGCCCGGCCTGCCCCCGGCTCTCCGGCTTGACGTGGGTGCGGAAATGCATGTGGGTCGCGTTGAACCAGACGAAGAACGGCTGCTCGGCGCCGGCCTTGTCGCGGATGAAGGTGGCCGCGGCGGCGAGGAACTCCTCGTCGACGGTCTCCATCCGCTTGCGGGTCAGCGGGCCGGTGTCCTCGATCCGCTGGCTGCCGTCCTTGCCCGCCCAGGAGTGGATCACGCCGCGCGGGCCGAACCGCTGGTGGAACTCCGGGAAGTCCTCCGGCCGTGGATAGTCCTGCTGCTCCGGCTCCTCCTCGGCGTTCAGGTGATACAGGTTGCCGAAGAACTCGTCGAAGCCGTGCACCGTCGGCAGGTGCTCGTCCCGGTCACCGAGGTGGTTCTTGCCGAACTGGCCGGTCGCGTACCCGTGTGCCCTGAGCGCGGTCGCGATCGTCGGGTCCTCGGCCTGGATGCCCACGGTCGCCCCGGGCATGCCCACCTTGGTCAGCCCGGTCCGGATCGGGTTCTGCCCGCAGATGAAGGCGGCCCGCCCGGCCGTGCAGCTCTGCTCGCCGTAGTAGTCGGTGAACCGGGCGCCCTCCTCGGCGATCCGGTCGATGTTCGGCGTCCGGTAGCCCATCAACCCGTCGCTGTAGCAGCTCAGATTCGAGATACCGATGTCGTCGCCCCAGATCACCAGGATGTTCGGCCGGTCGGTCGGCATGGCCAGCTCCCCGTCTTCTCGACTGCGTGGCGGACCCAGTCAATCCGAGCCGCGGTGGTGCCCGCCTCACCCCGCCCGGGTGAGGCGGACACCGTTCCGGCTGCCCGATGGTCGGAGGGTGACGGAGGCATTGGCGAGCTGGCGGGACGGGGACACGAAGCGGGCG
Source organism: Actinoplanes octamycinicus (assembly GCF_014205225.1). Lineage (NCBI taxonomy): Bacteria > Bacillati > Actinomycetota > Actinomycetes > Micromonosporales > Micromonosporaceae > Actinoplanes > Actinoplanes octamycinicus. Next base: position 7,628,603 of record NZ_JACHNB010000001.1, on the reverse strand, counting down.
ATCCTGGAGTTCGTCCGGACGGTGGTGGCCGAGGTGCCGGTCGAGGAGCGGGTCGCCGTCTTCGACAACGACGGCACGCTGTGGTGCGAGAAGCCGATGCCGATCCAGCTGGACTTCATCCTGCGACGGCTGACCGCGATGGCCGAGGCCGACCCGGCGCTGCGCGGCCGCCAGCCGTGGCAGGCCGCGTACGAACAGGATCATGCCTGGCTGGCCGGGGTGCTGACCGAGCACTACGCGGGTGACGACCGCGACGTACGAGTGCTCGCGGCCGGCGTCCTCGCCGCCTACGACGGGATCAGCGTCGAGGAGTTCGAGGAGCAGTCCGAGCGGTTCCTGCGCGAGACCAAGCACCCCACGCTCGGCCGTGAATACCTGCGCTGCACCTACGCGCCGATGGTCGACCTGCTCGACCTGCTCGCCGGCAACGGCTTCACCACCTACATCGCCTCCGGCGGCGGCCGTGACTTCATGCGCCCGATCAGCCGGGAGGTGTACGGCATCCCCCGCGAGCGGGTGATCGGCAGTGCGGTCGCGCTGGAGTACCGGCCGGACGAGCGGGGCGGGACGATCATCCACCGGGCCGAGGCCGACTATCTGGACGACGGTCCGCAGAAGCCGATCCGGATCTGGAGCCGTGCCGGGCGCCGGCCGCTGCTCGCCGCGGGCAACTCCAACGGCGACCTCGCCATGCTCCACTTCGCCCAGCGCCCCGGGAAGCCGTCGCTGCGGCTGCTGGTCAAGCACGACGACGCGGAGCGGGAGTTCGACTACGTCGCCGGGTCGGAGCAGGCGCTGGCCGAGGCGGACCGGCGGGGCTGGACGGTGGTCAGCATCCGGGACGACTGGGTGGCGGTCTTCTAGTCTAGGCCCAGCCACGGGTGGCGGCGTGCCAGCCGAGCTGCAGCCGGGTGTGTACCCCGGCCTTCGTCATCAGCTGGTGGATGCGGCGCTGCACGGTGCGCAGCGAGAGGCCGAGCCGGCCCGCGACGGCCTGGTCGGTGAGCCCGCTGAGCAGCAACGACAGCAGCCGCCGGTCGACCTCGTCGAGCTCCTCGCCGGCGGCGCCGGGCGCCACCGGGTAGCCGCGCTCCCAGAGCACGTCGTAGAAGGCGAGCATCGCGTCGAGCAGTCCGCTGGGATGGATCAGCACCGAGGCGGGTGCGGTGTGCTCGTTGTGCCGCAGCGGCAGCATCGCCGCGTGCCCGCCGCCGCGGCGTCGGGCGCCGGACAGCAGCAGGAGGGCGACGACGCCGGCCACCGGGGCGGTCAGCGCGCGTCGGGATCGTCGCCCGGAGGGGAGGAGACTCATGGTCAACGGTCTATCGGCCGCCGCCCCGCCGCGGAAGCCTCCGGCGCTGGCGGGGACGCGCCTTGGCGGCTGTCCGCCGTACCGGAAAGCGGTGTTGTCAGCGGTTGTTGAGCCGAGCGGCCTGGCGGGTCAGATGATCGCGCTCGGCGATGGTGGTGGCCTTGTGAGCGGCCTCGGCATACAGCCGCGCCGCGGTGTCCAGGTCACCGTCGCGCTCGTGCAGGTAGGCCGCCACCGCCGCATAGCGGGGCAGCGCCGCGTCGAGCCGGCCCAACTCGGCCAGCCCGGCCCGCGCGCCGTCCGCCTCGCCGACCGCGACCGCCCGGTTCAGCAGCACCACCGGGCTGTCGGTCAGTTTCGCCAGCTCGTCGTACCACTCGACGATCTGCACCCAGTCGGTCTCCGCGACGGTCCGCGCGTCCGCGTGCAACGCCGCGATCGCCGCCTGCGCCTGGAACTCGCCGAGCCGGTCCCGGGCCAGCGCCGCCTGCAGGATCGCCACGCCGGACCCGATCATTTCGGTGTCCCAGCGGCCGCGGTCCTGCTCGGCCAGCGGCACCAGACTCCCGTCCGCCCCGGTCCGCGCGTCCCGCCGCGCGTGGTGCAGCAGCATCAGCGCCAGCAGTCCGGCCACCTCCGGGTGGTCGACCGCGGCGGCCAGCTGCCGGGTCAGCCGGATCGCCTCGGCGGCCAGGTCGACGTCGCCGGAATAGCCCTCGTTGAACACCAGGTAGAGCACCCGCAGCACGGTCCCGACGTCGCCGGGCTGGTCGAAGCGGACCGCGCCGACGGTCCGCTTGGCCCGGCTGATCCGCTGCGCCATCGTCGCCTCCGGCACCAGGTAGGCGTCGGCGATCTGCCGGGTGGTCAGGCCGCCGACCGCCCGCAGGGTGAGCGCCACCGCCGACGACGGGGTCAGCGACGGGTGCGCGCAGAGGAAGTAGAGCCGCAGCGTGTCGTCCACCCCGGACACCGGGCCGGGCGCCGGCTGGTCGTCGACCAGGTCCTCGCGCCGGCGCCGGGCGGCGTCCGCCCGGCTGGCGTCCAGGAACTTGCGCCAGGCCGCGGTGACCAGCCAGCCCTTCGGGTCCCGGGGCGGGTCGGCCGGCCACACCCGGAGCGCCTCGACCAGGGCGTCCTGCACGGCGTCCTCGGCCGCCGCGAAGTCAGCTCCGCGGCGGACGAGGATCCCGAGAACACCCGGGATGAGACTCCGCAGGAGCGTCTCATCCACCGTTGTGGCACTCGTCGGTCGCGTTCGGCGTCGCGGTCAGGAACGGCCGCAGCTCCAGCCACTCGTGGATCGGCTTGCCGCCGGCGCCGGGCGCCGCGGACAGCTCACCGGCCAGCTCGACGGCCCGCTCGTAGCTGTCCACGTCGAGCACCATCCACCCGGCGATCAGGTCCTTGGTCTCGGCGAACGGCCCGTCGGTGACCGGCGGCCGGCCCTCGCCGTCGAACCGCACCCAGGTGCCCTCCGGCGCGAGAGCCTGCCCGTCGACATACTCCCCGGTCTTCTCCAGCCGGGCCGCGAAGTCGTTCATGTACTGGATGTGCGCCGAGATCTCCTCCGGCGTCCACTTCTCCATCGGCACGTCGTTGACCGCGCTGGGAGCGCCGCGGTAATGCTTGAGCAGCAGGTACTTCGCCATGATGATCGTTCTCCTCGATCCTGTGCGACCCATTGTGGCCGCCTTCACCCCGAGGACGGAGCCCGCACCGCCGTCTCGACATCCCCGCCGACATTTCTTCGAACTTTTTCCAGCAGCTCTGCCGCGGGCCGGGGCGGCCGGCGTCCGACTGGCGATCAGGGTGCTGGGCAGCGGCCGCCGGGCAGGAGAGGCGTGATGTCCGTCCAGGTCGGGTCTTTCCGGAAATCGGCGTAGGCGGCGATGCAACCGTTAGGGGAGAGGATCGCGTACATGACGGCGCCGGTCGGGGCGGGGTCGCCGGGACGTGCCAGGCGCACACGCACGTAGACCAGGCCCTGATCTCTCAGCACCTGGTAGATGCGTTCCGCATCGGCCTCTGTCGCGGGACGGCGGTGCACGCAAGGCGAGTCCTCCCACGTGCAGATCGAGCCGAGGAGGGTAGGCCATACCGTGGCGATAGTTGTCCGGAGACCGAGATCAGGGTCCTGGAGTCGCTCCACGGAGATGGGGTGGGCCGCGCTCAGGCCGCCGTAGGGGCAGGCAGCGTCGGCCGGAGCGTCGCTGTCGGCGCAGACGTCGGGGCTGCTCGGCTCCGGCTCGGGGTGCTCCTGAGTCCGGAGGAGCACGCCCGCGCCGGCCAGGACCAGAACGGTGATCGCCACCCCGAGGAGGCGTCTGGGTCGTGACGCTGGAGGCTCGCCGGTCGAGAACACGAGCATCCTGATCGACACTGCGCGCCGGTCGTGAAGTCAAATGCGCTCACGACGGCGGAGGACTGCTCAGTCGCGGATCTCCAGGCCCAGAGCCGTGGCGATGGTGATGGCCTGGTCCGGGTTGATGACGGCTCGGCGGATCTGGGTGCGGGCCGGGTCGAGCGACGACAGGTCGCTGCCGCGCAGGTCGCAGCGGGTCAGGTCGGCGCCCTCCAGCAGGGCGCCGGACAGGTCGGCGCCGCGCAGGGTGCCACCGGCGCAGCGGGCGCCGGTCAGGTCGGTCTCCCGCATCCGGGCGCCGGTGAAGGTGGCCCCGCCCAGGTCGGCGCGGCGCAGCGCGGCGAACGACCAGTCCCCGCCGTCGACGGTGAGCAGCTCGAACTCGCACCGCTCGAACACGCTGCCGGTCAGCTTGCACCCGGTGAACGTGGCGTCGAAGAAGTTGCACCCGGTGAACGTGCAGTTCACGAACGCGACGTCGGTCAGCTCGGCGCAGTTGAACCGCGCGTTGCGGAACGTGCAGTCGGTGAACTCGACGCCCTGCAGGGTGATCTCGCAGAAGTCGAGGTCGACGAAGGCGACGCCGTCGTGCGCCTTGCGCTCGCCGACGCCGCTGTCCCAGTCCTCGGTGGTGACGGTGCTCGAAGCCATGACCCCGACCCTAAGGCCGGGGTCCGACAGAAATCGCGCCGCGGGTCAGTTCCTGATGTCCGGGCACTGGTTGGCGTTGCCGGCGCTGCGGCTGGTCCGGGTGAACTTCGCGCCGGTGTACTTGTACTCGTAGGTGTAGTAGATGCTCGGGCAGGACTGGTTGGTGTGCTTGTCGACGCCGTAGGCCTCGATCACCACGGTGCCCTTCTTGACCTTGAGGGTGTCCAGGTAGGGCAGGTCGTCCGGCCCGACGTCCTGGAGCAGGGTGCCGAGCCGCTTCGGCTTGGCCGACGACGAGGCGCCGTCGAAGACGTCCACCACGGTCGGCCAGTAGGAGGTGATCGGCGAGCAGGCGTGCGCGACCAGCGCGTCGAAGGTGCCGTCGCCGTTGACGTCCGCGGTCACCACCTTCTGGATCAGCACCTTCTGCGGCGCGTCGCACGGCTCGAGGTACTTCTTCCAGTCGGCGTCGCTGCCGAGCCCGGCGAGCATGTCCCCGTCGCCGGGGTCGCTGGTGGGCGTGGCCTTCGTCGTCGTCTTCGGCTTTGCCGGGGCCGCCTGGGTGGTGGCCTCGGCCGGCTCGCTGGCCGCCGCGGTCGCCGCCGGCGCGCTGCTGCTCGTGGTGGCGCCGGCGTCGCTGCCGGTCGTGGAGGAAGGACTGCTGGAGCAGGCCGCGGTGAGCGCGAGAGCGCCGAGGGCGACGGACGTGAACAGGCCGGCTCGTTTCAACACGTGATTCCCCGTAGGTAGAGGGGCGGTCGTCCCTTTCGGACCGCCTCGTCAGAGACTCTAGAGAACATCGTGGGAGCGCTCCCTCCCGGAAAAGTGCCACGTCGGTCACATGGTGCGCAGCGCCTCGGTCGGCGACAGCCGGGCGGCCCGCATCGCCGGATAGAGCCCGGCGCACCCGCCGATCAGCACGGCCGCCGCCAGCCCCGCCCCGACCGCCTGGGCCGGGACCAGGGTCTGCCAGCCCCGGGCGGCCGCCATGGCGAAGGTGATCAGCGTCCCGAGCACCACCCCGGCCACGCCGCCACCCACGCCGAGCAGCAGCGACTCGGTCAGGAACTGCGCGCCGACATGCCCGCGGGTGGCGCCCAGGGCACGGCGCAGACCGATTTCGGTACGCCGTTCCAGCACCGAGATGACCAGCACGTTGGCGATCCCGATCCCGCCCACCAGCAGCGCCACCGCGCCCAGCCCGAGCAGTAGCACCGTGGTCCCGCTCGCCACCTCGACCCGGGCGGTGAGCGCCTCGGACGGCCGGCTCACCGCGACCTCCTCGGGGTGCGCCGGATCCGCCGCCCGGCCGAGCAGGCCGGCCACCTCGGTGGTCCGCGAGGTCTCCGCCCGTACGAAGATCCGGGTCGGATGCCCCCGGTACCCGAAGTCGGCCTCGGCGACCGGCGCCCCGATCAGCGCCGCCGCGTCCAGCTCCGGCGCCAGCTCGACCGGCGCGAGCACGCCGACGACGGTGAACCACCGCTCGCCGAGCCACACCCGGGGCTGCCCGCTGACGTCGCCGATGCCCAGCACCGTGGCGGCGTAGTGCCCGAGCACCACCGCCGGATAGCGGATGAGCGCCGGATCCAGGAACCGCCCGTGCGCCACCGCCGCGTCGAGCGTGTCGGCCAGGGCCGGGTCGGCCACCCGGACGGACAGGCCGCCGGTGCGGCCGGACGGGATCCGGTCGTTGCGATAGACCCGGACCGGCAGGGTCGCGGTCGCCGCCGAGGACAACACGCCTTCGGTACGCGCCACCGCCGCCCCCGCCGTCGACGGCAGCTCCGCCTCGTCCCCGCGGGTGGTCCTCCCGTTCGCCACGGTCAGCAGGTTCGTCCCGACCCGGTCGATCTGGGCCAGCACGTCCGCCTGACTGGACCGGGTCACCCCGAGCACCGCCACCATCGCCGCGATCCCGATCGCCACCCCGACGATCGACAGCACCGTCCGGCCCGGCCGGGAGCGCAGCCCGACCGTACTGACCGGCAGCAGATCCGCCGCCCGCAACCGTGACCTCACGACACACCCCCGGAGTCGCGCACCACCCGGCCGTCCTGGATCTCGACCCGGCGGCGCATGGCCGCCGCGATCCGCTCGTCGTGGGTGATCACCACGATCGTCACGCCGTCCGCGTTGAGCTCGTGCAGCAGCTCGACCACCCCGGCACCGGACGCCGAGTCGAGGTTGCCGGTCGGCTCGTCGGCGAGGACCACGGCGGGCCGGCCGACCAGGGCGCGGGCGATCGCCACCCGCTGACGTTCCCCGCCGGACAGGTGCGCGGCCGGGAAGCCGGCCCGGTGGGCGAGCCCGACCCGGTCCAGGGCGTCCCGGGCGGCGCGGCGGCGCTCGGCTCCCGGTACCCCGCGATAGAGCAGGCCGGTGGCCACGTTCTCGGCCGCGGTCAGCCGCTCCAGCAGCACGAACTGCTGGAAGACCACGCCCAGCCGGTGTGCCCGGACCCCGGACAGCTGCCGGTCCCGCAGCTTCTCCACCGGCTCGCCCCCGATGCGCACCGAGCCGGTGGTCGGCCGGTCCAGACCGGCGGCCAGGTTGAGCAGCGTGGTCTTGCCGGAGCCGGACGGGCCGGCGACGGCCACCAGCTCGCCGCGGTGCACCGCGAAGGTGACCCCGCGCAGCGACGCCACCGGCGGTGTGCCGGGATAGACCTTGTGGACGTCACGGAGTTCCAGCACGGCGGTCATGCGGCCGGCACCTCCACGGACTGGCCCTCGGTGAGGCCGCTGGTGATCTCGACCCGGCCGCTGCCCTCGTCGAACGCGCCGAGCTCGACCCGCGTGAGCACGCCCCCGGCCAGCCGGACCTGGTATCCGCCGCCGGGCCGGGCGAGCAGCGCCGCGACCGGTGCGAGCAGCACGTTCTCCCGGGTACGCCCGACGACGTCGACGGTGGCCGGCGCCTCGCTCAGGGCCATGCCGCGGGGCAGCGTCAGCGCGATGGTGACCGGGACGGTCGCCGAGTCCGGGTCCGGCGGCTGATCCTGGTTCTCCGCCGGCGGGGTGCTCGCCACCTGACCGATCTCGGTCACCCGGCCGCGGATCGGGTCGGTGTCCGGGAGGGTGACCTCGACCCGGTCACCGACGTGCACCGAGCCCCGGTCGGCGGTGGACAGCTGGGCGGTCACCGCCCGGCTGGTCGAGGTGCCGGTCAGAACCGTGGTGCCGGGACCGGCCGCGGCGCCCACCCGGACCGGCTGGGTGAGGATCCGCAGCGGGGTGGGCAGGAAGACCACCTGGCCCTGGGTGAGCCGGCCGGTGCGCTGCCACGACTTGCGGCCCCACGACCTCTCCCAGCGGCGGATCGCCCGCGCGGTGGCCACGCTGAAATGCCGGTCGACGGTCATCTCGCGGTCCGGGTCGAAACCCATCACGACCAGGTTGCGCTCCAGCTGCCGGACGTCCGGGCCGTCGGTCATGCCGTACCCGAAATCGCGGTAGGCCGGCACCGAGCCGAGCAGCAAGCGGACCGGATCGTCGGACACCCGGAAGAGGATGCCGCCGCGGCCGATGGTCGCGCCCGGCGCGGCCGAGGCCGTGAGCATGCCCGGCGTGCCCTGGTAATCGGCCTGGTAGGAGCCGATGTACCCGAGCTCGCCGGGGATCTGCGTGGTCTGCGACAGGGTGCCCCGGGTGACCTTGGCGGTGCCGGTGGCGACCTGGGCGGCGGCCGGCGTCGACGGGCCGGGGCCGCCGTGCACGGCATAGGCCACCCCGGCGGCCAGCGGCGCGGTCACCGCGATCGCGATCGCGACGCCGCGGCGGCTCACTTCTTGCCTCCGGCGCCGCCCTTGATCCGGACATCGCCGTTCCAGATCGACTTGCAGGCGTTCTCCGCCTGCTCCCGCACCCGCTGGGACATGCCGTGCTCCACCGAGGTGCCGCTCACGTCGAACTCACCCTGCGCGTTCGGGTCGGGGAAGTCCGGGATGCCGTGCTCCCGGAGGCACTTGGCATACTCGGCCAGCTTGCGCAGGTCGTCGGCGGAGTACTGCTGGCGCGGGCGGAACGCGTTGGGCGGGTACCGGTCCTCGATCGACTGGCACGCCTCGATGATGTCCTGGTGCTTGCGCAGCTCGTCCTTCCAGTTGTAGCCGTCCACAGCCGGGAATTGGAGATATCCCTCCGGGCTGAGCTCGACGTCGGGCATCCGGGTCAGGCCGTGGTCGCGCAGGCACTGCACCCACTCCTGACCGAGGGCGAGCACCTGCTGGCGATCTCCCGCCGAGGCGCTCGGCGAGGCGGCCGGATCGCCGCCGTGGCAGCCGGCCAGCCCGGCCGCCACCACTACACAAAGGAGCACAGTGGACTTAGTTCTGGTCATGGCTTCACCGTGGCCCACCCGGTGATCGATCTCGTCGGACCACGGTCGGTGCTTCGGCCGCCGATGGCACCGCCGATGTAGGACTCTGGTCTGACGCGCTCGGCGGCGCCGATTCCTACGATGAGGGACGTGCCGCGTCGATTGCTGACCGACGCCGGGCTCGCGCTGGCGTTGCTCCTGATGACCCTGGGTCCCTGGCTGGCCTCCTATCTGATGACCGATCAGAAGAAGGCACAGTCCTTGATCCCGGTGGGCTACGCCTGGTGGGTGCTGGCCGGGCTGATCATGGCCGGGCTGCTGCTGCGGCGGCAGAGCCCGCTGCTGGCGCTGGCGCTCGCCGGGGCGGGCGTGTTCGGCCACCTGATCTCGCAGACCAAGTTCCAGCTGCTCGACCTGGCCGCCCTGCCGCTGATGATGTACACGGTGGCCGCCGGCGCCCGGCGACGCCGCACCGCGGTCATCGTGCTCGCCGCCCTGATGAGCCTGACCTACGTGTCGATGCTGATCAACCGGGTCCAGGTCGACGAAGAGACCCTGCGGGCCGAGAAGGACGCGAAGGCGGCGAAGGAGGGCCAGGTCATCGAGCGGACCGTCATCGGATCGACCCGGCCCGCGCAGGCCCCGCACTGGTGGGTCGACCCGGTGGTGGACACCAGCCAGGCCGCGCTGGAGATGTGGCTGCTGCTGGTCGCGGCCTACGCGGTCGGCGACGGGATGCGCAGCCGCCGCGCCCACCTGGCCGCCGTCGAGCAGCGGACCGCCGACCTGGCCCGGGAGGAGCGGCAGCGGGCCGCGCTCGCGGTCGCCGCCGAGCGCACCCGGATCACCCGGGAGCTGCACGACGTCGTCGCGCACGGCATGTCGGTCATGGTGGTCCAGGCGCAGGGCGCCGCCGCCGCGCTCGACCGGCACCCGGAGCGCACCGCCACGGCCCTGCAGCACGTGATTGAAACCGGACGGTCCTCGCTCGCCGAGATGCGCCGGCTGCTCGCCGCCAACCGCACCGTCCCGGCCGAGCTGGCCCCGCTGCCCGGGATCGCGGCGGTGCCCGCGCTCGTCGACCAGCTGCGCTCCGCCGGCATGCGGATCGAGCTGCACATCGACGGGGTGCCCGAGGTGGTGCCGGCCGCCGTCGACCTGTCGGCGTACCGGATCGTCCAGGAGGCGCTGACCAACACCCTGAAACACGCCGGCCCGGCGGCCACCGCCCAGGTCACCCTCTGTTTCGAGCCGGAGCGGCTGCGGGTCGAGGTGCTCGACGACGGCCCCGGGCCGGGCGGCGGCGCGGCCGGTCCCGGGCCGGACGGCCCCGGGGCGGGCGGTGCGGACGGGCACGGGAGCGGGCTGCGCGGGATCGCCGAGCGGGTCACCATGCTGGGTGGCGTGCTGGAGACCGGGCAGCGGCCGGGCGGCGGGTTCCGGCTCGGCGCGCTGCTGCCGGTGACCGGATGAGCGTCCGGGTGGTGCTGGTCGACGACCAGACGCTGGTGCGGACCGGTTTCCGGCTGGTGCTCGACGAGACCGGGGACATCGACGTGGTCGGCGAGGCCGCCGACGGCGCGCAGGCGCTCGACGTGGTGGCCCGCACCCGGCCGGACGTGGTGCTGATGGACGTCCGGATGCCCGGCCTGGACGGCATCGAGGCCACCCGCCGGATCCGGACCGGCCCGCACCCGGCCCGGGTGATCATCCTGACCACCTTCGACCTCGACGAGTACGTGCTGGCCGGGCTGCGCGCCGGGGCCAGCGGCTTCCTGCTCAAGGACGCGCTCGCCGCCGACCTGGTCTCCGCGGTCCGGGTGGTCGCCGCCGGCGAGTCGGTGGCCGCGCCCAGCGTGACCCGGCGGCTGATCGCGCACTACCTGGGCAGCACCCCGCCACGCGCCGCCGCCGACCAGCGGCTCGCCGTCCTCACCGGCCGCGAGCGCGAGGTCCTCACCCTGGTCACCCGCGGCCTGTCGAACCCGGAGATCGCCGCCACCCTGGTGCTCTCGGAGAGCACCGTGAAGACCCACCTCGGCCGGATCCTGGCCAAACTCGACCTGCGCGACCGCGTCCAGGCGGTGATCCTGGGCTACGAGTGCGGCCTGGCCGACCCGGTCCAGTGAGTCCCGGGCCGCCGCTCCTGCGGGAGTTCTGGCCGCTGACCGGCCCGGAGCGGCCCGGCCTTAGGCTGTCTGCTGATGGCTACACGAGGTGTTGAAGGTGCTTATCAGGGTGCGTTGCGGGCGTTCCAGAATCCGATGCTCGCCTTGCTGCACCAGACGCACGCGCCCTTCGTGGTGACGGTGCTGGCGATGGTCTTCACCGCGGAACGGCCGACGGTCGCGGTCGCGGACACGCATGCGGAGATCAACGACGCCCTCGACCAGTTACGGGCCGCGGGCTACGGCGACGAGGACGGCCAGCCTCTGCCGGCGGGCACCGCGCGTGATCTCTGCCGGCAGTGGGTGCAGGCGGGATGGCTGGTCCGGCAGGTGTCCGACGACGATGTCGAGGTGTACCGGCTGTCGGCGTACGGCGTCGGTGCCCTCGAGGTCGCCGGGCGGGTGGGCGGGGCGCGGACCAGGGTGTCCGAGTCGCGGGTCAGAACGCTGCTGGACGCGATCGAGCGACTCGCGCAGGACGCGGACCCGGACCTGATGTCCCGGATGGTGCGCCTGCACGAGGAGATCCAGCAGCGGCAGAAGGAGCTGACACGGCTCGAGAAAGGTGGCGCCGTCGAGACCGTCGCCGACGAGCAGCTGCTCGAAGCGGCCGAGAACGTGCTGCACCTGGCGCGGGAACTGCCCGCGGATTTCGCCCGCGTGGCCGAGTCGATCAAAGCGATTCAGCGCGACGTAGTCGCGGAACTGCGGCACGACGTGCGGCCCACCGGTGAGGTGCTGCGCGAGTACCTGGCGCGCGGTCAGCGGATCTTGGACGCGACACCGGAGGGTCGCGCCTTTGCCGGGGCGTTGCGCCTGATCGGCGACCCGGCGCAGATCGACACCCTGTGGGGGCAGCTGCGTACTGTCCTGCGCCACCGGTTCACCGAGCTGCTGCCGGAGCAGCAGCGGCGCGAGCTGACCGAGATATCGCGGCGGATCGAACAAGGGGTCAAGGAGGTGCTGGCCGCCCAGCGGCAGGCGTCGCACGTGATCACCAGCCAGGTTCGCAACCACGATCCGATGCGGGACCGTCAGGTGGACGAATTGCTGCGGGATGTCATGTCCGGCCTGCACAGGTGGATTCCCGGCTCGCGGCGCGGCGAGGCCGTCGAGCCGCTGCGCCGCTTGCCGGTCGCCGACGTCGGACACCTGCGTCAGCGGATGACCGACCCGCGGCCGCCGCAACCTCCGGCGCCGTTGCGGGACTGGGCGGAGACTGAGGAGATGCCGGCCGTCGACACCCGGGCCTGGGGCGGCCCCCGGTACGCCGAGTTGCACACGCATCTGGCGGCGTTCGCGGGCGGCGCGGCGAGCGTCGATGTCGTGGCCGCGTTCCGCGCGGCGGGTGCGGAGCTCCAGCGGCCGGTCGATCTGCTCGGCCTGCTGGAGATCGCCAACGGTGCGGGGATGACCGAGACGGCCGAGGTCGAGGTGGTCGATACGGTGCGCCCGGACCGGACCCGGCGGCGGTTCGCTCTCGGCGGTGTGGTGGCGGCGAACCCGTTCGGCGCGGACAGGAGCGGTGGCGATGAGTGAGCCGGTCGAGACTGACGACGACTGGTCGGCGGGCGAGGCGGCCGGGTTCATCGATCCGGTTTCGATGGAGGAGGATCCCGCCGAGCTGTTCGCCGGCGACGCGGGCACGCTGGACGCGGATGTCCGCCGGGTGCTGGTCCAGCTGTTGCGGCGCAAGTTCCTGCTCGCCGAGAAGAACCCGGCGCAGTGGCGCACGCTGCTGGAGAACCAGCAGATCATCGAGTCGCGCATGCACGACCTGTTCGTCCGCCTGGTGGTCGACCACGACCGGGGCGTCGCCTACAAGCAGCAGGTGCGATCGGTGGAGCTGGACGTGCCGATCCTGCTCAAGGACGACCCCTACAACCGGGCCGAGACCCTGGTCCTGGTCCACCTGCGCACCGTCTACCAGCGGGAGCGCGGCACGGGCGAGACGTCCGCTCGAGTGGACATCGAGGAACTGGAGCAGACCGTGCTGACCTACTTCGACCCGCACGATCTCAACCTGGCCCGGCGCCAGCAGGAGGTGCGCAACGCGGTGCAGCGGCTCGTCAGTGAGGGCCTGCTCGCCGAGGAGTCGACCGGCCGGTACCGGATCACCCCTCTGGTGGAGGTCGTGCTGAGCAGAGAGAAATTGGCCGAGCTTGACCAGTGGCTGCGCGACCAGGCCAAGGCCACCGCATGAGCATGATCGACACGCTGTTCGGCCTGGTCCCGGCGGCGTCCCGAGGTCAGCAGTGGGTGGCGCGCGACCTGCAACTGGTCAACTGGGGCGGCTACGACGGGTATCACCACGTACGGCTCGCGCCCGGCGCCACCCTGCTGAGCGGCGGTTCCGGATCGGGCAAGTCGACACTGATGGACTCGTACATCGCGTTGCTCATGCCGCACACGACTCCCTTCAACGGGGCGTCCAACGGCGGAGTGGTCGGCCGGCCGCGGGGCAAGGACCAGCGCAACATCCTCTCCTACGCGCGCGGCAAGCTCGACGAGTCACGCACCGACGGGGAGACGAAGCTCCGAGTGCTGCGTGGCGACGGCCGCGACACCTGGTCTGCCATCGCGATGACCTGGGTGGACCACACCGGTGCCGAGTTCACCGCGCTGCGCGCCTGGTACGTCCCGTCGTCCGCCCGCACCCTGGACGACGTCGTGGCGGTACGCGCCACCTGCGACCACGAATATCAGCTGCGAGCGCTGGAGGGCCCGGCGAGCCGGAAGCTCGCCCGCGCCGACGTGGTGGCAACCGGCTTGAACTGGTGCGAGACCGACCGGGACTTCACCGCGCGCCTGCACACCACGCTCGGCATCGGCGCCGCCGGGGACGGGCACAAAGCGGTCGCGTTGCTCGGCCGGATCCAGGCCGGCCAGCAGATCACCACGGTCGACGCCCTGTACAAGACGATGGTCCTGGAGGAGCCTTCCACGCTTGCTACCGCGGACGCGGTGGTGCAGCAGTTCGACGAGCTGTCCGGCACCCGCGCCCGGATGATCACCGCCCGCCAGCAGGTGAAGGCGTTGACCCCGATCCGCGACCACCGGCGCACCATCGACGAAGCGGTGGACCGGTTGCGGTCGATCGATGAGATCGGGTCCTTCACCGACGCGGCGTCGCCCGCCGCGCTGTGGCGTCATCACCGCCGGCTCGACCTGTTGCGCTCGGCAGAAAAGGACCTGGACCAGCGGCACCGCCGCGCCCAGGAGGAGCTGGCGGAGACCAACGCCCTGGTCACCGCGGCCGAGACGCAGCGCGACGGAATCGCCGACACCATTCGCGCCTCGGGTGGGGACCGCATGGACACCGCGCAGCGGGAGATCCGCGTCGTGGAGCAGCGGCTGGCCGAGGTGGAACGCGCCCGGGAGCGACTGGACCGGGTGCTGGTCACGATCGGCGCCTCGGTCTCGACCGGTGCGGACTTCGCCGGGCTGGTCGAGACGGCGCATCGCTCAGTGGCGGACGTCGACGCCCGGCGGACCGCTCAGCAGGCCTACGCCGACGCGATGGCGGAGCGGAAAGCGGCCGAGCAGGAGCTGGAAGCGTTGCGCGCCGAGCACACCGCGGTCAAGGCCCGCCGCGGCAACATCCCGACCGACCTGCACGCGGCACGCGCGGCGTTGGCCGAGGCCGCCGGACTCGGCCCTGAGGACCTGCCGTTCGTCGGCGAGCTGATCGAGGTGCGGACCGAGTTCGAGCCGTGGCGGGAGGCGTTCAACCTGGCGCTCGGCGGATTCGCCACCCGGCTGCTGATCGACATCGGCCGGCTGAACGCGTTCCGCGAGGCGATCAACTCGGTGTCGACCGCGCGGCGGGTCCAGTTCGAGGGCGTCCGCACCGGGCTGCGGGACGAGGTCGGACTCGACGGCAAGACGCTCCCCGGGCGGCTCGACTACCGGCCGTCGCCGTTCACCGCCTGGCTCAAGAGCGAACTCGCCCGCCGGTTCGCGTACGTCTGCGTCGACTCGCCCCGGCTGCTGCCGCAGTACGCCAAGGCCCTCACGATCACCGGCCAGACGTCGGACGGCGGCCGCGGCGCGCACGGCGGTCACGGCCGCGCCAACGTGCTCGGCTTCACGAACAGCAGGACGCTCGCCGAACTCGAGGACCGTAGCACCCGTACGCGCCAGCGCCTCGACGATGCCGTCGCGAGAGTGTCGACGCAGGAGGAGAACCTCGACTCGCTGGAAGCCAGACGCACCGCCTACCAGCTGGTGACTGAGTTCTCGTGGGATCAGGTGGACGTCGATGCGGTGCGGGCGGAACGTGATCGCTGGAACGGCGTCATCGAGGAGATCCGCGCCGGCAACCCGGAGATCGATCAGCTGCAGCGCCAGCTGGACGACCTCAAGCAGCAGGTCAGAGACCTCACCGAGCGTGTCGGCCGGCAGAAGGACACCCGGGACGCCGTGGCGAAGTCCTGGGCGGCCATCGTCGACGAGGTGGATCGCGCCCAGACGGCGCTCGACACGGCCACCGCATCCGGCGTCACCCTCGACGAGGACCACCGGGACTACCTGGAGACCCTTTTCGACAACGACCCGGACAGCGCCGGCCCGGTGGACCTGCTCGCGCAGTTCGACGCGGGAGTGAAACGCGCGACCGAGCGGCTCGACACCGACCGGCGAACCGCGGCGGACTCGATCGGCCGGTCGCGGAAGGCGCTGCTCGACATCTTCTCCACGTTCCTCGAACGCTGGCCGAACCCGAACCTCGGCGTCGACCCGGACGCCTCCTACCGCGACTTCGACCACCTGCTCACCGACCTGGAGTCCAGTGGCCTGCACGAGCTGGAGACGGAGTGGCGGGACAGCCTGCTCAATCTGTCCGGCAACGACCTGACCGGCCTGGACAGCGAACTCGCCGCCGCGGTCCGGGAGATCCGCGACCGGATCGACCCGGTCAACCGCATCCTCGCTGAACTGCCGTTCGCCGACGACGGACACCGGCTGCGCATCGACCCGCAGGAGAGCCACTCCACGACGCGCGCCCGCTTCCGCAAGGAGCTACGCGACGTACGTGCCCTCATCGACAAGGCCGCGACCGAGGATGACCGGGAACGCGCCTATCACCGGATGGCCAGGGTGATCGACCGTATCCGCCGCACCGCGCCGGACTTCGCCGACCTCGTCGACGTGCGCAACCACGTCCGGATCAGCGCCGAGAAGATCGACCTCGACGGCCGGCACGTCGCGGTCTACGACCACATCGGTGAGAAGTCCGGCGGCGAGTCGCAGGAGCTCGTCGCGTTCATCGTCGGCGCCGCACTGCGATACCAGCTGGGTGACGCGGGCGCTGCCCGTCCCCGCTACGCCCCGGTCTTCCTCGACGAGGCGTTGATCAAGGCGGATGCGCATTTCACCGGCCGTGCCATCGGTGCCTGGCGCGGACTGGGCTTCCAACTGGTCATCGGCGCTCCGAACGACAAGCACAGCGCGATCGAACCGCACGTGGACGCGGAGTACGTGATCCTCAAGAATGCGCACGGCCGATCCTGGGCGAAGCTCCTGGTCGGTCTGCCGGACGCATGAGCGCGCTCGTCACCCCGCTCGCCGCGGTCGCGGCGGTCGGCCGCAAGCTCGACCAGAAGTGGGCGGAGGCGGTGTGCGCGGAACTCGGCGCCGGCGACCCCGTCGCATTCTCCGTTCGGCTGCGCCCGGGGGTGCGGACCGGCAGAGCCGTCGAGCAGCTCGGATACACCGCCTGGCACGGGTGGCACATGCAGTGGCGCGACTTCTGCGGCCGGCTCCCCGCCGGTGTGGAAGTCGCCCGGGCCGCGGTGACCGTCCGAGGCGTCACCGGCGACTTCCCGGCCGTGCTGCAGGCGGACCTGGACGGCGCCGCCACGCTCCTCCGCGACACCCGCGACGATGCCGGGCCACCGGCCGTGGACATCGGCCGGGCCCGGGCGCTGGCCTCGGCCCTGCGATCGGCCGGCGCCACCCTCACCCCGGCCACGCTGCGGGCCGTCTACCGCCTTGCCGCCACCGACGTTGACGTCCTGATCAACGCGGTGACCTGGCTGCGCCGGCACCCCGACGCCGGTGATTGGACGCGGCGGCAACTTCCGGTGCCGGGGATGCACACCAAATGGCTCGACACGCACGGCGGGCTGCTGCGCGACGTCGCCGGGCGTGACGTCGACCCACGCCACGCCGCGTCCGGCCGGCGCCGGCACGACGCCTGGACCACCGGGGACGTGCACGACATCGCCTATCAGCCGCGCGTCGTCCTGGTCGTGGAGAACCGCGACTCCCGTCTCTGGTTCCCGCCGGTCAGCGATACGATCGTGGTCGAGGGTGGGGGTAAGGCCGCGGCCGTCCTCCTTGCGAACGTGCCGTGGATCCGCTCCGCGGAGCACGTCGTCTACTGGGGCGACATCGACGCGGACGGGTACGCGATCCTCGACCATTTCCGCGCTGCCCTCGCCGAGCCCGCGCCGGACGGCGCACCGGCCAAACAGGTCTCCTCCATCCTCATGGAAGCCGCTGACCTGCACCAGTACGCGCTGCACGGGGTCAACCACGACAGGGCGGGCCGGCCTATCAAAGCGTCACCGGTGCTCCTGCCGCACCTGACCGAGGCGGAGACCATCGCGTACCACACCATCGCCACCGCCGGCCCCACCCCGTTCCGGCGCATCGAACAGGAGGCCATCCCGCTCACCCACGCCGCAACCCGACTGCTTCAGGTCTTGGCGGGTCAGGCCGGACCCATGCGGAGCGACATGGGCCGGACATTCCGCGAAGACACCTGAAAGGCTCGCAATCGGACCGGGTAGCCGATCGACGGCAGCCGAGCAACCGGCGTCGAATGGTTCTCATGCTGGCTGTGCGAGCCGGCCGGCTCTTCGACGGGGTGAGCGAGCAGCCGGTCGAGAAACCCGCGGTGCTGATCGAGAACGGACGGATCGTCGCCGTCCAGTCCGGCGGCGAGTTGCCCGCCGGCGTCCCGGTCACCGACCTGGGCGCGGTCACCCTGCTGCCCGGCCTGGTCGACACGCATGTCCACTTCGTCTTCGACGCCACCGCCGACCCGGTCAGCGGGCTGGCCACGGCCGGCGACGAGCAGGTGCTGTCCACCATGCGGGCGAACGCGCGGCTCGCCCTCGCCTCCGGCGTCACCACCGCCCGCGACCTCGGCGACCGCGGCTACCTGTCGCTGCGGCTGCGCGCCGAGCTGGCCGCCGACCCGGCCGCCGGCCCGATGCTGCTCGTCGCCGGTCCGCCGATCACCACCGGCCGGGGGCACTGCTGGTTCCTCGGCGGCGGCGTCGAGCCCGGCCCGGACGCGGTCCGGGCCGCGGTGCGTGAACACGCCGAGCACGGCGTCGACGTGATCAAGGTGATGGGTACCGGCGGTGAGCTGACCGAGGGCAGCGCGTCGCACGTGTCCCAGTTCGGCGCGGCCGAGATGCGGGCCGCGGCCGACGAGGCGCACCGGTGCCACCTGCCGGTGACCGTGCATGCGCACGGTGGGGCCGGGATCGCCGACGCGGTCGCCGCCGGCGTCGACATGATCGAGCATGGCACGTTCATGACCGCCGAGGGCGCCGAGGCGGACCCGGCGGTGGTGCGGGCGATCGCCGCGGCCGGCATCCCGATCGGCGCCACGGTCGCCCTGAAACCGGTGCCCGGGGTGTCCCGGCCACCCCGGATCGAGAAGATGCTGCCGCTGCTCATCACGGTGTTCCTGGAGCTGCGGGCGGCCGGGGTGCCGCTGGTGTGCAGCAGCGACGCCGGGATCGGGCCGCTCAAACCGGCCGACGTGCTCGGCTACGGCCCGGCGATGATGGTGGGCCTGCTCGGCATCCCGCCGGTCGAGGCGCTGCGGTCGGTCACCTCGGTCGCGGCGCGGGCGTGCGGGCTGGGCGACCGGAAGGGACGTGTCGCGGCCGGCTACGACGCCGACCTGCTCGCGGTGGCCGGCGACCCGCTGACCGACCCGGGGGCGCTGACCGCGGTGGCGGCCGTCTACCGGGCCGGGATCCGGGTCCGCTGAGGAGCACGGCCGGCTCCCGGCCCGCTCAAGGAGCACGATTGTCTCCCGGCTCGCTGAAGGAGCCGGCCGGGAGCCCGGGCCGCTTTTGACGCCGACCCGGAGCCCGGGCCGCTTTTGACGCCGGCCGGGAGCCCGGATCGCTTTTGGCGCCGGCCGGGAGTTCGATCGCTGGCGGCGTCGGGTCAGGACCAGACCGCGCGTACCGAATCAGCAATGGCCTCGGCCTGCGCCAACCCGGCGCGGACCGACGGACCGCGCCGCGAAGGATCCATGAAGTTGCCGCCGAAAGCCTCGACCGCGGCCTCGTCCGGCTCGATCAGCAGGGTCTTCGGCGCGCCGGTCAGGCCCAGCTCGGTGACGATCCGGTCGCGGCTGAGCATGGCGAGCGGGGCGATCACCACCACCCGCTCCGCGCCGGCCGCCAGGTCGGCACCCGCACCGACCCGGACCCCGCCGTCCATGTAGCGGCGGTCACCGATGGTGATCGGAGGCATCAGGCCGGGCACCGCGCAGCTCGCCGCGACCGCGCTCACCAGCGGCACCCCGGACTTGGCGGTCAGCACCTCGTCCTGCCCGTCGGCCGTGTCCACCACGGTGATCCGCAGATCCCGGTCCGGCCACTCGCGAACCGGCAGGATCGCCTCGATCTGCGCCACGAACGACCGCTCCTCGGGCGTGTCCGCCGCGAGCGCCATCGCGCCGACCTGGGCGCGGGCCTGCTGCGCCGGGATCGACGGGTCGGCCAGCACGGCGAGCGCGGCCAGCCAGCGGCCGTTGCTCCCGCCGCCCCCGCTGCCGCTGCCGCCGGGCCGCGGGGTGACGTCGACCTGCTGCAGCGCGACCGCCGCCTCCAGGTCGATGCCCGCGGCGACCAGCGTGCCGACGACCGAACCGGCCGAGGTGCCGATGATCCTGTCCGCGCCGGTCAGCGGGACGCCGGCCCGCTGCAGACCGCAGAGCAGACCGAGATGCCAGGCGATGCCGGTGACACCGCCGCCGCCGAGAACGAGAGCCTTTGTCATGATCCTGAACGGTAACCAGCCGACGGGGCCGAGAAAAGGGGTGACGCGGGTTGTCCACCGGGATTGTCGTCGCGGTGCTGTTCGCCGCGGTGCTGCACGCCGCCTGGAACGCGATCGCCCACGCGATCCCGGACCGGCTGATCGGCTTCGTGCTGATCCAGGTGGCGGGCGCGGTGATCGCCGTGCCGATGGTGCTGGCCACCCCATTGCCCGCCGCCGGGTCCTGGCCGTGGCTGCTGCTCTCGGTGGCGGTGCACGTCGTCTACCTGGTGCTGCTGATGCGCGGCTACCGGCTCGGCCACTTCAGCCAGGTCTACCCGCTCACCCGGGGCGCGTCGCCGCTGCTGGTGGCCGGCGGCGCCGCGCTGCTGATCGGTGAGGTGCCCGGCCCGGTCCAGTTGCTCGGCGTGGTGATCATCTCGGTGGGCCTGGGCATCCTGGTCTTCGCCGGCGGCGTGCCCGGCCGGGCCCAGCTGCCGTCGATCACCGCGGCGCTGCTCACCGGGGTCAGCATCGCCGCCTACACCACGATCGACGGGATCGGGGTCCGGGCCGCGGGCACCACGGCCGGCTACGCCGGCTGGCTGTTCCTGCTGATGGGACCGGCGATCCCGCTGGTCGCCCTGGCCATGCGCGGCCGCAAGCTGCTCGCCCAGCTCCGCCCGCACCGCACCCTCGGCCTGACCGGCGGCCTGCTCTCGGTCGGCGCCTACGGCCTGGTGCTGTGGGCGCAGACCCGCGGCGCGCTCGCCCCGGTCGCGGCGCTCCGGGAGAGCAGCGTGGTGATCGCCGCGGTGATCGGGGTGGTCCGCTTCGGCGAGCCGTTCGGCCGCTGGCGGATCATCTCCTCGATCCTGGTCGCCGCGGGCGTGGTCCTGGTCAGCGTCTGATTCCCTTTTCGGTACGCCGGTAGGCCCCGCCTCGCGGTACCGCACGGAGCCGCTGGCCAGCTCCGCGTCACACCTTGATCCGCGCCCACGAGTGCGGCCGGCGGAACCAGTCCACGTCGATCCGGAACCCGGTGATCGACTCCATGGTGGCCATCGCGGTCGGCCAGTCCAGGTCGGCGCCCCGCTCGTCACCCTGAGCGTCCAGCTCGTGCAGCGCGCCCAGATGCTCGTTCAGCGCGTCCGGGTCGGCGCCCGACCGCTCCGCGGGCCAGAGCGTGTTCAGCTCGGTCACCAGCTCCCCGCCGGCCAGGTGGCGCAGCAGGTTGTAGTTGTTGATCGCCCAGAACACCTGATCCACGGTCCCGTCCCGACTGAGCCGCCGCAGCCGGTCCAGCTCCTCCAGGCCGACGTCGCTGGGACCGACCAGCAGCACCGCGTCACCCCGCTGCTCGACGAAGACCCGATCGTCCTCCCACGCGACCTCATCCGGCCGGCAGCTCTCCAGCGCTCCCGGATCGCCCCCGATCAGCGACAGCACCGCGTCCACGCCGGCCGGCCGCACCACCGTCCAGAACAGCGACTCCCCGACAACCCAGGGAATGTCGTCCAGCTCCTCAAAGAACCGGACGTAGTGCTCGACCAGCTCCCGCGTCGGCCCTGCCATGATCCACTCCTAGCGCTCGGCAGCGACCCGACCGTATCGCCCGCTGCCCGTTGGCCGCTGCCCGCCGCCTGCCTTTCGCCGCCCGCTGCCCGTCGACTGCCGCTCGCCGCCCTCGCTTGACTCCCTGCCTGCCAATCGCTCCCGAGCCTGGCGGGATGGAGGACGGTTCAGGCCGGCTCGGCTCGGCTTCGGGGCACTGGCCGGCCGGCAACCAGGCCGGCGGCCGCGGCTGCGGTCATGGCCTCCTGCAGCACTGCCCGCTCCGGGCGGCCGGTTCGACGGGCCAGCGTCGCGACATCGTCGAACTCCGGCATGACCTGCAGGATCACGCCGTCGCGGAAGCCGACCTTCACGTTGACCTGGCCGTCGGCGAGGCGGACCGGCACGAAGCGGCGATCGAGCGGGGTCTTGAGCCGCGCGGACTCGCGGACCCCGAGCGTCGAGGTGTGCTCGAACATGTAGTCGCGGAGCGCGGCCGTCCGCTCCGGGGCGGCCAGCACGCAGAGGGTGTGCGCGGGCCGGCCCTTCTTCATCAGGATCGGCACCAGCCAGGCGTCGGCGGCGCCCAGCGCCAGGAGCCCGGCCAGCACGCCCGGCCACAGCCGCGGATCCAGGTCGTCGACGTTGGCCTCCAGAAGCACCGCCGCCTCCGTGCCGTCACCGCGGTCCGTGTCCGAGCGGGCCGAGGTCGTCGCGGCGGCCCGATGGCTGAGAGCGGACCGGTGGGTGGAGGGCGACCGGTCGATAGGGGCGGACCGGTCGATAGTGGCGAAACTGTCGATTCGGGCGGGCCTGTCGGTTGGGGCGGACCTGTCGGTAGCGGTGGACCGGTCGGTGGGGGCGGACCGGTCGGGAGCGGGCGTTCCCAGCAGGACGCGGACGACGTTGGCGCGGTCCGGGCGGTCTCGGCCGCCGGCGCCGACCCCGGTGGTGCCGAGAATCATCGGTGGCAGGTCTTCGCAGGCCGGGGCCAGGACTCGCAGGAGGGCCAGGCCGGTGGGGGTGGCCAGCTCACCGGGGCCGCCCGCCTCGATTGGCCAGCCGCGGGCGAGTTCGGCGGCGGCCGGGACCGGGACCGGCAACCGGCCGTGGGCGCCCCGGACGTGGCCCGAGCCCACGGCCACCCGGCCGGCGGAGACCGACGTGACCCCCAGGTCGTGCAGGGCGGCGCAGACCCCCACCACGTCGGCGATCGAGTCGAGCGCGCCGACCTCGTGGAAGCGCACGTCTCCGGGATCGATGCCGTGCACCCGGCCTTCCGCCTCAGCGAGCCGTGCGAAGACCGCGACGGCCCGGTCCCGGACCGGCCCGGGAAGCTCAGCCGCAGCCAGCAGTGCCCGGATCCCGGTCCAGGTCCGGTGCGGCGGCTCCGCCACCAGCACGTCGACCTGGGCCCGGCCGGCTCGCAACCCGGCCCGGGTCACCTCCCCGAAGCCGATCCGCACCGAACCGGGCACCACCGCGTCAACAGCGGCCTGGACCACGGCAAGGTCCGCGCCGGCGTCGAGCAGGGCTCCGAGCAGCATGTCTCCGGCGACCCCGGCCGACGCGTCGATCCAGGCATGCCGCCCGCCCGGCAACCCCTCTCTCCGAAACGCCGAGATGCCCTGCTGACGCGAGTGATCGGGGATCGCGGCGGCCGTGCGGTGTGGAGGTTGGTTGTCGAGGGCGGCGGGTGCGGTGGACGGGGAAGGCGTGTTGTCGGAGGAGCCCACCGGAAGGCGGCTGGTTGTGGCGAGGCCGGTCATGGCTGGGGCGGCTGCCGCGCCGTGGTCGGGGGTGGCTTGCGCGGCGAGGTCGGTGGCATGGGGAGATCGGCGGGATGGGGCGGGAGTGGACGAATCGGGGTGTGGGGTGTGAGTCCGTGAGGGGCGGACGGCCTCGGCGGGCGAGACCTGGGGCGTTTCCGGCGGTGTGGTGCTGGCGGGATGCTGCGCGGAAGCCCATGGCTGGTGGGTGATGTCGGCGGCGATCTGGGCGGCCAGGTGACCGGCGCCGTAGCCGTTGTCGATGTTGACCACGGCGACGCCCGGGGCGCAGGCGTTCAGCATGGTCAGCAGTGGCGCCAGACCGCCGAGGGCCGCGCCGTAACCGACCGACGTGGGCAGCGCGATCACCGGCGCCGGGATCAGCCCGGCCACGACGCTGGGCAGCGCGCCGTCCATTCCGGCGGCGACCACCACGACCCGGGCGCGGCGCAGCAGGTCGAGACGGCCGAGGATCCGGTGCAGCCCGGCAACGCCGACGTCGACCACCAGCTCGGTCGGTCGCCCGAGGTAACGCGCGGTCAGTTCGGCTTCGCGGGCGGCGCTCAGATCGGAGGTTCCGGCGGCGGCCACCACGACCAGCCCGCCGGACGGTGGTGGGGGAGTGGGCGGCCAGGCGAGCAGCCCTGCGTCGGCGTCGTGGAAGGCGTCCGGCAGTTCGGCGAGCACCGCCGCCGCGTGCTCCGGCTGGGCCCGGGTGAACAGGGTGATCACATCCGGTCGTCCGCGCACGGCCGCCGCGATGCCGGCCACCTGCGCGGCCGTCTTGCCGGCGCAGTAGACCGCCTCCGGATACCCACGCCGCGCCGTCCGTTCCAGATCCAGTTCGGCATAGCGGGGCGCTCCCTGCGCCAGCCCGTCACCAGCGGAGCGGTGGCTGGGCGCTGGCTCCGGGCTAGTGACGGGGTGGTGGTTGCGCGCTTGTTCCGGGCCGGCGGGATGGTGGTTGGGCGCTGGCTCCGGGCCGCCGAGGTGGTGGCTGGTTGTCGGCTCCGGGCGAGCGGGGTGGTGCTCGTCCGGTGTCGGTCCCGGGCCGGGTGTTCCGGCCGGGTGGCTGGTGTGGGCGGGCTGGGCGGGGCCGGGGTTGAGCGGATCAGGCACGGGTGACCTGGACCAACGGCAGCGTGAAGGCGCCGGACTGGATGCCGGCCACGTCGACCGCGGCGAAGCGGAAACCGGCGGCCAGGACCGCCTCGTGCACGGCCTCCCGGAGCGGCGGCGTGACGGCACGAGGCAGATCCGCCACCGGCAGTTCGATGCGGGCGATCTCGCCGTGGTGGCGGACCCGGAGATCGGCGAAGCCCATCCGCCGCAGGGCGGCCTCGGCCTGCTCGATCTGCGCCAGCTTCGCCGGGGTCACCTCGCTGAAGTGCGGGACCCGCGAGGCCAGGCACGGCGCGGCCGGTTTGTCGGCGGACGGCAGGCCGCACGCCCGCGCCAGCCGCCGCACGTCGTCCTTGCGCAGCCCGAGGTCGGTCAGCGGCCGCAGCACCCGATGGGCGGCCGCCGCGCGCGACCCGGGCCGATCCGGCCGGAGGGCGTCGTCGGCGTTCTCCCCGTAGGCGACCGCGTCCACCCGATGCGCGTCGAGCACCTCGTCGCCGATCCGGGTGAACAGCTCGTCCTTGCAGTGGTAGCAGCGGTCCGGCCCGTTGCGCCGGTAGTCCGGCCGGTCGCCCTCGTGGGTGACCACCTCGACCACCGGGACCCCGATCCCGCGGGCGACCTCGTGCGCCGCGGAGCGTTCCGCCGCGGGCAGGCTCGGTGACACCCCGAGCACCGCCAGGACCCGGCCCGGCCCGAGCGCCCGCGCCGACAGGGCGAGCAGCAGCGACGAGTCGACACCGCCGGAGAACGCCACCGCCAGCCGATCAATCCCGGTCAGCAGCCCCGCCAGGCGGGCCACCACCTCGTCGACCTCCGCGCCGTCCATGGTGCTCTCCTCCCGTCGGCGGTCCTCAGCTCACCGCACGATGTCGATCATGACTCGGACACTCACCGCAGGCGGAACAGGATCTCGCCGGCCTGCGGTACCACGAACGAGTCGGCGGCCAGAGCGTCCAGGTCGAGCGTCGCCGGGTCGAGATAGTCGAGGTCGGCGGCCCGGACCACGTGCTCCGGGATCCCGGTGGCCAGGGTGACCCGGACCCGGGGCCGCTCCCCGTCGACCGGATCCCAGGTGCCGGCCCCGCGCAGGTGCGTGGAGTGGGCGAGCACCCCCCAGTGCTGGTCCCGGAACCGATCCCACTGCTTCACGAAGTAGTCCCGGCAGTGGTAGCCGATCTTCTCGATCTCCGGGTGCATCGCCGAGATCCGGGTGATGTGCGGCGCGTAGATGATCACCTCACCGCCGTCCGCGACGATCGGTTCGACCTTGTAGAACCCCTTGGCGCCGGTCCACATGTCGTCGTACTTCTCCGGGATGATCGACAGGACGCGGTGCACCGGCGCCTCCAGGTACTGCACGTGGGTGACCGCGGAGACGTCCGCGCACGCCGCCCACGCGGACTCCGGCTCGCCGAACGACATCGCGTGCAGCGCCCCGGTCCCCGACTCGACCACCAGGCACAACGCCAGCCGCTGCGACGGGATCATCGCCGCCGCCTCGTCGATCAGCGCCCGCACCGGCGTGATCCCGCGGGTCCCGATGATCTCGGCGCTGCTGATCAGCGCGCCCAGCCAGTGCGAGAAGTCGATGATCTCCTGGCCGGCGATCCCGGGGAAGAAGTACTTGTTGCCGCCGGAGAAGCCGACCACCTCGTGCGGGAAGACCGGCCCGATCACCAGGCAGACGTCGTGCTCGACGACCGCCCGGTTCAGCGCCACCTCGATCGGCTGCGCCATCCTGCCCTCGGACAGCTCGGCCACCCGGGACGCGCCGATCCGGCCGAGCGAGACCAGCCGCTCGGGCAGCCACCACTCGTGGTTGCGGATCTCGAAGCCCGGGTACGGCCCGCCCAGGTGCTTGGCCAGCTGGGCCTGCGACATCGGGGCGTGCGTGCCCAGGGCGATCAGCACGGTCACCGCGGCGGCCCGCCCGTGCAGCGGCTCGTGCAGCGCGCCGAGCAGCAGCGGGAGCGGGCAGCTGCGGGTCGCGTCCGGCACGATCACGCACACCCGGCGGCCGTCCACGTCCGCCTCGGCGAGCCGGTCACGGACGAATGCGCGTACCTCAGCATCGCCCAGAACGCGCCCAGCGGCGCCGATCGTTGCAGCCATCCCTGAACCTTGCGACGCGGCCGGAACGGCCGCAAGCGGTTACCGCCTCCTGGTCCGGCGGTGGACGAGAACCGCGGCGGCCAGGATCGCAGCCGTCCCGGCGAGCACCACGAGCAGGATGGGAAGGCGGTTCGGCTCGTCCTCGGCCGTTTTCATCGCGGCCAGCGGTTCCCCGGCCGCGGACGGCGACGGAGAAGGAGCGGGCGACGACGCCGCGGGCGCGGACGGGAGCGCGTGGCGGAACAGCACCGGCTTCGCGCCCTCCGAGATGGTCAGCAGCGCGGTCCCGTCCGCCGAGTACGCCACCGACTCGCCCTGCGGCTCGTCCGGCAGCGCGATCTGCCGCGGCGTCCCGGTGGTGATCGCCTTGACCACGTCGCCGCCGGCCACGTCGTACTCGAAGGCGTCCGCGTAGGTCCGCAACACCACCCGGGAACCGTCCGGGCTGCTCGCCGCCCCGGTGATCACCAGGTGGCCGGGCAGCGAGAACGGGTTGCTGGTGGTGGTCATCGGCACGGTCACGCTGCCCGCGGCGCGCAGCGGCGTCGTCCCGCCGGACCGCAGCGCGCCGTCGGCCACGTAGACCCCGGCCGCACCCGGCGTCTTGGTCACCACGATCGGGCTGCCGTCCGCGGCCAGCAGCAGCGCCTCGGCGTCGTGCGCGCCGTCCGGGTAGGACAACCGGAACAGCTTCGGTTTCGACGAGCCGGGCGCCAGCTTCCACAGCGCGATGGTGTCCCGATTCTCCCCGTTGTCGCCGATGTCCGCGACCCACAGCGTCCCGTCCCGCCCGAGCTGCAGGTCCTCGGTGTCCCGGGGCCGCGACGGATAGTTCACTGTGCGCTTCAGCGAGCAGTCCCGCTTCAGATAGAAGATCTTCCGGTGCGACGCCTCGTCCGCGCTGTCGTTCACCACCACGTAACCGTCACTGGTCGCCACCAGCCCGGATATCTCGTCCAACCGCTTGTCGTCGACCTGGCAGACCGGTCCGGCCGCCACCGCGGCGGCGAGCATCGGGGCGAGCAGCATGCCCCATTCGACCACGCGGGCGCCATCGCTCGGCTGACCCGGGCACAACATCGATTCGCGTACGCCGTGGAGCGCACCGGTGATGGACAGCCGTTGAAATACTGCGGCGGTGGGACGTGAGGTGAGCTACGACGACGCCGTCCAGCTGCTCGGCGGCGACCGCGACAAGTGGGTCAAGCTCCTGGACACCCTGCTCGGCGCGGGCCTGCTGGCGGCGGTCGGCCCGTTCCGTGACCTGCTCGGCTGGTTCGACGCCAAGGCGGAACTGAGCAAGGTCGTCGAGAAGCTCGTGACCGGACTCATCGAACGGCGGTCGACCCTGTCCCGCTGGGAGCGGACCGAGCGGCTGCGGGCCGCGCACGCGGTCCTCGCGGTCACCGCGTATTTCGAGGCGCTCGCCGAGACGAAGCTGCCGGTCGGCCACCGGGACCTGGAGCTCACCGCGGCCGAGCAGCGCTCGCTGGGCGCCGCCGGGAGGTCCGTCCCGGTGCCCGGCGCCGCCGAGTCGCACGAGATGTTCCGCCAGACGCTGATCGACCACTACCGCCAGGTCGGCGACACCGTCGGCGGCTTCCTCCAGGGACTCGCGGTCTGGGAGCGCCTGTCGCCCGGCGAGCGGAGGACGGTCACCGAGGCGCTGGCGGCGCTGCCGGACCGGGCCGCGGACCGGTTCGACAGCCTGCTCGGGCGGCTGGCGTCCGAGTTTCCCGAGGTGGCGTTCTGGGCCGGGATGCGCGAGCACAACGCCACTCGCGGCGCGCTGGCCGAGGCGACCACCGCGCTGGCCGGGATGCGCGCCGTGCTGGACCGGCTCGCCGAGGGCCGGCCGCCGGACTCCCGCCGGGCCGCGCTGTCCCGGGCCTACGCCGCCGCGCTGCGGCGCCCGTCCGATGACGTGCCGACCGGCCTGCGGATGCCGTCGCTGGCCGAGGCCTTCCTACCGCAGCTGTACCGGTCCTGCGTGGTTACCGGAAGCCTGCCGCTGAGCAGTGAGAACTGGTGGGATCGGCAGCCGGTCCGGGACGATCTGCTGTCGTTCCTGACCGGGCACCTCACCTCGGCGGAGGCGGTCACCGCGCCGCTGCTGGTGCTCGGCCAACCCGGTTCGGGGAAGTCGGTGCTCAGCAAGCTGCTGGCCGGGCAGTTGCCGGCCAGCGCGTTCCTGCCGGTGCTGGTGCCGCTGCGCGACGTGTCCGCCTCGGCCGACCTGCAGGAGCAGATCGAACAGGCGATCCGCGCCGCCACCGGTGAACGGCTGGACTGGCCGGCGCTGAGCCGGTCGTCCGGTGACGCGCTCCCGGTGGTCATCCTGGACGGCTTCGACGAGTTGCTGCAGGCGACCGGGGTGAGCCAGACCGACTACCTGAGCCGGGTCACCGCCTTCCAGCGCCGGGAGATGGACCAGGACCGGCCGGTCGCGGTGATCGTCACCAGCCGCACCAGCGTCGCCGACCGGGCCCAGCCCAGCGAGGGCACCGTCGCGGTCCGGCTGGAGCCCTTCGACGACCATCGGATCGCGGCCTGGCTCGACGTCTGGAACCGGGCCAACGCCGACCGGTTCGCGGCCGGCCCGGAGGCGCCGCTGGACCTGGTGACCGTGCTGCGCTACCGGCATCTCGCCGAGCAGCCGCTGCTGTTGCTGATGCTGGCCCTCTACGACGCCGAGGGGAATGCCCTGCGGGACGCCGGCACGCTGCGCCCGGACGAGCTCTATGAGCGGCTGTTGGCGCGCTTCGCCCGCCGTGAGGTGGACAAGCTGGGGGCTGGGCTGCCCGAGCGGGAGCGGGCGCAGCTCGTCGAGTTGCACCTTTACCGGCTCAGCGTGGTGGCGTTCGCGATGTTCAACCGCGGGGCGCAGTGGGTGAGCGGCGACGATCTGGCCCGGGATCTGGAGGCCCTGCCGATGCCGGCCGCCCCCAGTGGGGTGGCGCAACCGGCCGGCCTGCGGGCTCGGCAAAGCGCCGTGGAGCAGGCGCTCGACTCGTTCTACTTCGTCCATCGCGCCGGTGCCGATCGGGACGGGGTGCGACTCGGCACCTACGAGTTCCTGCACGCCACCTTCGGCGAGTACCTGGTGGCCCGGCTCCTGCACACCATCGTCACCGAGATGGTGAACCGGCAGCGGACCGTCACCTTCCTCACCGGCGGCAAGCCGACCGACGACGACCTGCTGCACGCCCTGCTCTCCTGGGCGCCGCTGGCGGACCGGCGGCAGATCGTGGCCTTCCTGCACGGCATGGTCCTGGTCAAGCCGGCCGAGGCGCGGGCCGAGTGGACCGAACTGCTGGTCGAGCTGTTCCGGGCGGCGCCGCAGCCACGGGAGCCGCGTGGCTTCGGCGGATACCAGCCTCGCGCGCTGACCGTTCCGTCCCGGATCGCCGCCTACACCGCGAACCTGCTGCTCCTGGCCTTGTGCGGCGAGGATCTGACGGCGGGACGGTTGTTCCGGACCACCGACGAGGCGGCGATTCGGGAGTGGCAGGACATGGCCCTGCTCTGGCACTCGCAGGGTGGCGCCAGCGGCTGGTCCGGGCTGCTCCGCCTAGTGGTGGTGAAGCGAGTGGGCCGCACCGGGAAGCGGGACGTCGTGCTCACCTTCGACGGCGACCCCAGCGTCATTCCGGAAGTGGACCTGGCATGGGCGCTGGGTCCGGACGAACCGAAGCACACCGGCGTCTCACTCACCTACGGCAACGTGTTGCGCGATGTGGGCCGTGAGGCCCACTTCACCTGCGACGCGATCAACGACGTTCAACAGCATGCCCTGGAACCACTGATGGATCCGGCTTTCGGCCAAGCCGGCGGCGTGATCTTCTCGGCCGCTCAGCGGGGCAGGCCGACGGTTCTGCTGCGGGACATCCTCATGCTGGTTGGTCCACCCTCCGAGCCGGTCGCGGAGCGCGTGCGACGATACCGACATTGTCTTGATGAGGCACCCTATTTCGATTTTGTCTACCTCGACCTGGTGCTGCGCCGCATCGAACGCGATCGGGATCTCACCACGACTGATGTGATGGACGTATTCGTGTCGTTCCAGGATCCGGGGCCTTGCCGGGCCGAGCTGGTCAGCTGCCTGCTGGCGCACCTCGACCCGGTCGATGGGGCTCCGCTGGCGGAGCTGCTGGTCCAGATCCTGGACAGCCACGCCGCGACCGGGTGGCTCGAGGCCGAGGTGGAGGCCGCGATCCGGCTCGCCGAGCTCGGACTGAAATATCCGGACGTCGAGGAGTACGAGGCACGATTGTTGCTGGATAAGCATGCGGACCGGCGGCCGGACTTCATCGGCAGGATTCACCGGATCGTCGCGTGAGGTGGTGTGACCCAGTCCCGAGCTGCGGGAAGCCTCCGCCGGCCCGCCCTGGCATGTCGGTAATGTGCGAGCCGCTCCGCTACACCGCCTACAGATTGCCCTGATACGTGACAACCGCAGCGATCTCCACCGACCTGGTGCAAGCCCTCGCCCGGGCCGGCGTCCCCGACGTGCTGACCGACCTGGCACACCGTTCGGCGTACGCGAGTGACGCCTCCCTCTACCGGGTGGTCCCGCAGGCGATCGTGCGGCCGCGCCACGACGACGACGTGGCGGCCACCCTCCGGGTCTGCCGTGAGCTGGGCATCCCGATCACCGCGCGCGGGGCGGGCACCTCGGTGGCCGGCAACGCGATCGGGCCGGGCGTGATCCTGGACTTCAGCCGGCACATGAACAAGGTGCTGGAGATCGACGCGGAAGCGCGGACCGCGCGGGTGCAGGCCGGCACCGTGCAGGCGGTGCTGCAGGCGGCGGCGAAGCCGTTCGGGCTGCGGTTCGGCCCGGACCCGTCGACGCACACCCGCTGCACGATCGGCGGCATGATCGGCAACAACTCGTGCGGTTCGCGGACCCTCGGCTACGGCCGCACCTCGGACAACACGGTCGCGCTCACGGCGTTCACGATCGACGGCGAGCGCCTGGTCACCGGCCCGCAGCCGAGCGGCGCGGAGAAGACCGTGGACGCGCTGCGCCAGCTGATCGGGGCGAACCTGGCGGTCGGCCGGACCGAGTTCGCCACCTTCGGCCGGCAGGTCTCCGGCTACGCGGTCGAGCACCTGCTCCCGGAGAACGGGTTCAACTTGACCGAGTTCCTGGTGGGCAGCGAGGGCACCCTGGCGATCGTCACCGAGGCGACGGTCCGGCTGGTCGCCGACCCGGCGCACCGGGTCCTGGTGGTGCTCGGTTACCCCGATTTCGGTACGGCCGGCGACGTCATCCCGGCGATCCTCAAGTTCACGCCGACCGCCTGCGAGGGCCTGGACCACCGGATCTGCGACGTGGTCCGGTCCCGCCGCGGCCCGGACGCGGTCCCGCCGCTGCCCGGCGGCACCGCCTGGCTGATGGTGGAGATCGCCGGCGACGACCTGGAGGAGGTTCGCGGCCGGGTCGAGGGCCTGGTCGCGGCGGCCGGGGCGGTCGACCACGTGATCGTCGAGGACACCGCGAAGGCCGCCCCGCTGTGGAAGATCCGGGAGGACGGCGCCGGGTTGGCCGGGCGTGCCCCGAGTGGCCTGCCCGCGCACGCCGGCTGGGAGGACGCCGCGGTGCCGCCCGCCAGGATCGGGGCGTACCTGCGGGACTTCGACGCGCTGTGCGAGCGGCACGGGCTGGCCGTGATGCCCTACGGCCACCTGGGCGACGGGTGCGTGCACGTGCGGCTGGACTTCCCGCTGGACAAGCCGGGCGGGGCGGGCAAGTTCCGGGCGTTCCTGGAGGACGCCGCCGACCTGGTGGTCAGTTACGGCGGGTCGCTCTCCGGCGAGCACGGCGACGGGCGGGCCCGGTCCGAGCTGCTCAGCCGGATGTACTCGGCCGAGGCGATGACCCTGTTCCGGCAGATCAAGCACACCTTCGACCCGGGCAACCTGCTGAACCCGGGCAACCTGGTCGACCCGGACCCGGTGGACGCGAACATCCGGGTGTCGCAGGCGCGGAAGGTGACCGTGCCGCTGGCGCTGGCCTACCACCACGACGGCGGGGACTTCAACCAGGCCGTGCACCGGTGCACCGGGGTGGGTAAGTGCCGGGCGGACACCACGGTGCTCGGCGGGGTGATGTGCCCGTCGTTCCTGGCCACCAAGAACGAGAAGGACTCCACCCGGGGGCGGGCCCGGGTGCTGCAGGAGATGCTGGACGGGGAGCTGGCGCCGGACTGGCGGGCGGAGGCCGTACACGACGCCCTTGATCTCTGTCTGTCCTGCAAGGGCTGCGCGTCGGACTGTCCGACCGGGATCGACATGGCGGCCTACAAGTCCGAGGTGCTGCACCAGAGCTACAAGGGGCGGGCCCGGCCGCGGTCGCACTATTCGCTGGGCTGGCTGCCGCGCTGGTCCCGGCTCGCGTCGAAGATGCCGGCGCTGGCGAACCTGATGACCAGCCTGCCCGGGATCCGTGGCCTGGCGCTCTACCTCGCCGGCGTGGACTCGCGGCGGTCGATCCCGACCTTCGCCCCCCGCACCTTCAAGTCCACGTTCAAGCCGATGAAGACCGGCAAGCCGGTCATCCTGTTCGTGGACAGCTTCACCGACCACTTCGCGCCGGAGATCGCCCAGGCGGCCGTCGACCTGCTCGTCGACGCCGGCTACGCGCCGCAGGTGACCAGCAAGAAGGCGTGCTGCGGGCTGACCTGGATCAGCACCGGGCAGCTGGACGCGGCCCGCCGGATCCTCGGCGTCACCGTCGACGAGCTGCACCGCGCGGTCAAGAAGGGCATCCCGATCGTCGGCCTGGAGCCGTCCTGCACCGGTGTGCTGCGCAGCGACGCGGTCGAGCTGGTCGACAACGAGGCAGCCCGCGAGGTGGCCGCCGCCACCAGGACGGTCGCCGAGCTGCTCGCCGCCACCCCGGACTGGACCCCGCCGTCGCTGGACGGGGTCCGGGTGGTCGCCCAGCCGCACTGTCACCACCACGCCGTGATGGGCTGGGAGGCGGACGCCAAGCTGCTCAAACGCACCGGCGCCACGGTCAAGCGGCTCGGCGGCTGCTGCGGCCTGGCCGGCAACTTCGGTGTCGAGCGCGGGCACTACGAGGTGTCCGTGCAGGTCGCCGAGCAGCAGCTGCTGCCCGCGCTGGAGCAGGCCGAGGAGGGCGACGTCTTCCTGGCCGACGGCTTCTCCTGCCGCACCCAGGCCGACGACCTGGCCGACGTCTCCGGCGTCCACCTGGTCCAGCTGCTGGCCGACGCCCTGGCCGCCAAGAAGCGGCAGCCGACACCGTGATCCGGACCTTCGGCTGGGAGGACTACGACGCGGTCGCCGCTGTCTGGGCGGCGGCCGCGCGCGAGGTCGTCCCGCGCGCCGAGCTGGAGCTGAAACTCGCCCGCGACCCCGAGCTGTTCCTGGTCGCGACCGACGGCGACCAGGTCACCGGGGTGGTGCTGGGCACCTGGGACGGCCGCCGCGGCTGGATCCTGCGCCTCGCCGTCGACCCGGCCCGCCGCCGGCAGGGCATCGCCACCGCGCTGGTCCACGAGCTGGAGGCCCGCTTCCGGGCGCTCGGCTGCCCGCGGATCAACCTGCTGGTGATGCCGGAGAACGACG
Source organism: Actinoplanes octamycinicus (assembly GCF_014205225.1). NCBI lineage: Bacteria > Bacillati > Actinomycetota > Actinomycetes > Micromonosporales > Micromonosporaceae > Actinoplanes > Actinoplanes octamycinicus. The sequence goes on along the minus strand of NZ_JACHNB010000001.1, from coordinate 7,594,613 downwards.
CCGGCCTGCGCTTCTGGCAGGAACTCGGCTACCTGCCGATGCCGGACGTGCTCTGCACCAAACCCCTCTGACACCGCCAGGTCCGCTTCCGATGCGGTTGTCCGTTTTCGGTACGCGGTAAGCACGCACCGCACAGCAGCCTGCAGACCGGTTTTGATCTTCAGAACCACCCGCGGACAGTGAAGAGTGCGGCGATCGCTCTGGACGCGCCAGCGGCCAGATCGCCGTGCTCGGCCCGCGCTACTTAAAGAGAATTTGGTGTACGACCGCGGCCCGGCCAGGCTTGGTCGAGGTGATCGGTAGGGTGCTCAGGCCCGCGCTGCCCACTCATATGGCGGGGTGTGGCTCTCTCCCGGCTTGGACCCTGCCGGTCACCGTGGCGCGGAGTGGCTGAAGAGGGGTTTGCCCAGCTGTAAGTAGCGTTGCCCTCCCGCTGGTGTGGTTCTGCCGCGACGACGGGAAGGTCAACGGGTACATGGGTCAGCTGATCATTGGAGTCGATCCGCACAAGCGGTCCGCGACGATCGAGATCATCAACGAGCGTGAACAGGTGCTGGCCCGTGGCAGGTACGGCACCGACACCGGTGGCTACCAGCAGATGCTCGCCGCCGGCCGCCGTCACGCCGGCCGGGTGTGGGCGGTCGAGGGCTGTAACGGCATCGGCCGGCACCTGGCCCAGCGGCTGGTCGCCGACGGCGAAACCGTGCTGGACGTCCCGGCGAAACTCGCCGCGAAAGCCCGCAACTTTGACACCGGGCACGGCCGTAAAACCGACGGTCACGACGCGCACCACATCGCGGTGACCGCCCTGCGCACCCCGGGCCTGCGCCGCGTTCACGCCGACGGCGCCACCGTCGCGCTGCGGCTGCTGGCCGACCGCCGCGACCAGCTCGGTGTCGCCCGCACCGAGACCATCAACCGGCTGCACCAGCTACTGCTCGAACTGATCCCCGGCGGCGCGAAGAAGAACCTGACCACCGACCAGGCCCGCACCCTGCTCGAACGCGTCAGCGTCCCGGCCGGCGACATCGTCACCGCCACCCGCTATCAGCTGGCCGGCGACCTGGCCGACGAGCTCACCACCCTGGACACCAAGATCAAAGCAGCCAACCGGCAGCTGAAGACCGTGCTGGCCGCCACCGGCACCCAGCTGACCAGCCTCAACGGCATCGGCCCCTCCGGCGCCGCCCGCCTGCTCGGCGACATCGGCGACATCAGCCGCTTCCCGACCCGCGGGCACTTCGCCACCTGGAACGGCACCGCCCCCATCGACGTGTCCTCCGGCGACAACCATCATCACCGGCTCAACCGGGCCGGGAACCGGCGCATCAACCGGGTCCTGCACATCATGGCCATCACCCAGCTCCGCTTCGACACCCCCGGCCGCGCCTACTACCAGCGCAAACGCGCCGAAGGCAAAACCGCGATGGAAGCCATGCGAGCGTTGAAACGACGCCTGTCCGACACCGTCTACCGCCAAATGATCAAAGACGACCACACGGCACAACAGACAGCGACGGGTCCGGGAGGACACACGGGGGCGACTCTGAACTCCAGCGCGGCCGACCCAAACCCCAAGATCGACACTTCGGAAAAGTCACAACCCGGACCCGCCAACCACCACCCTAAAACACCCCTCACACCAACCCCTTGACAGAGGGGTGCCGGGAGCATGCGATCCGCACCCAGCGGGCCTGCGTAACTGAAGATCCTGAAGTTGATTTTTGTTCTCGCACCGGCGTGCGGAACCCTGTGCCCCCTAAGATCACCTCGTGGCCGGAGTGGCGCAGTGCGTGAGCCGGAGTTGCACCAGCGGCTGGTCCGACTGGATCCACGGCGAGCTGTGGCTGACCCCGGTCGCGCTGGTGCGGCGGCGGCTGAGCCTGGCCGACACGATGGCGAACGGGATCGGGCCGACGGTGCGGGCGCCGCTGCCGGTGGCCGACGCCGGGTGGTTCGACCACTACCGCGAGGCGATCGTGGCCGAGCACCGCACCAACCGGTTCATCCCCTTCGACGCGATCGCCACCGCCCGGCTGCGTAGCGGCGTCCTGAACGACGCGCTGCGGATCACCCTGCGCGACGGGACCCACCATCGGCTGCTCTGGCTGACCAAGGATCCCGCCCACGCGATTCTGTTCGGCGCCCTGCCCGGTCTGCTCGGCGCCCGCCTGACCCGCTGAGCGGACATGGTGGAAGCGGTCCCGGAATAGTCGGCCGTGCGCCATCTTCCAAAAGTCGAGCATCGAAAACTGTTATGTGGCCAGGGCATGGAATGACAGATAAGCATTGACGTCTCTCGCTTGATGAGTTGGAAACGATCTGGCAATCTGGGGGCGCGCTGGGAGCGCTTCCACGAATGGCCGGCACCCGATCCCGCTCTTCTCCGAGGAGACCGCCATGCCCGAAGTGACACGGAGACACCTGATCTTCGGGGGCGCGGCCGGAGCGGCGCTGGTGCCGCTGGGGTGGACAGCCGCCGCCCGGGCTGGGTTCACCGCGCCGCCCGAGGTGCGGGCGGCCGACGACCTGGCCCTGTGGTACGACCAGCCGGCCGGCGCCGAGTGGCTGCGGGCGCTGCCGATCGGCAACGGGCGCCTCGGGGCGATGGTGTTCGGCAACATCGACACCGAACGCCTCCAGCTCAACGAGGACACGGTCTGGGCCGGTGGCCCCTACGACTCCGCCAACTCGCGGGGAGCGGCCGCGCTGGCCGAGATCCGGCGGCGGGTCTTCGCCGACCAGTGGACGTCAGCGCAGGATCTGATCAACCAGACCATGATGGGCACACCCGGCGGGCAGCTGGCGTATCAAACGGTCGGGGATCTGCGGCTCGCGTTCGGCTCCGCCTCCGGGGCGACGCAATACCACCGCGGGCTCGACCTGACGACCGCGATCGCCACCACGACGTACGTGCTGAACGGTGTGCGCCACCAGCGTGAGGTGTTCGCCAGCGCGCCCGACCAGGTGGTGGTCGTCCGGTTGACCGCGGACCGGGCCGGCGCTGTCTCGTTCAGCGGCACCTTCGCCAGCCCGCAACGCACCACGACGTCCAGCCCGGACAGCGCCACGATCGCCCTCGAGGGCATCTCCGGTTCCATGGAGGGCGTCACCGGCTCCGTCCGGTTCCTCGCCCTGGCCCAGGCGATCGTCACCGGCGGCACGGTCACCAGCACCGGCGGCACGCTGCGCGTGTCCGGCGCCACCAGCGTGACGCTGCTGGTCTCGATCGGCTCCAGCTACGTCGATTTCCGCACCGTCAACGGCGACTACCAGGGTCTCGCCCGCAGCCGGCTGGCGGCCGCCCGCACCATCGCCTACGACCAGCTGCGCAGCCGGCACGTCGCCGACTACCAGGCGTTGTTCGGCCGGGTGACGATCGACCTCGGCCGCACCGCCGCCGCCGACCAGCCGACCGACGTGCGGATCGCCCGCCACGCCACCGTGGACGACCCGCAGTTCTCCGCGTTGCTGTTCCAGTTCGGCCGGTACCTGCTGATCTCCTCGTCCCGGCCGGGCACCCAGCCGGCCAATCTGCAGGGCATCTGGAACGACTCGACCAGTCCCCAGTGGGACTCGAAGTACACCATCAACGCGAACCTGCCGATGAACTACTGGCCGGCCGACTCCACCAACCTGGCGGAGTGCTACCAGCCGGTCTTCGCCATGATCAAGGACCTGGCGGTGAGCGGCGCCCGGACGGCGCGGGCGCAGTACAACGCGGGCGGCTGGGTCACCCATCACAACACCGACGCCTGGCGCGGCACCTCGGTGGTCGACGGCGCGCTGTGGGGCATGTGGCAGACCGGCGGAGCGTGGCTGGCCACGCTGATCTGGGACCACTACCTGTTCACCGGCGACCTCGGTTTCCTCCGGGACAACTACCCGGCCATGAAGGGCGCCGCCCAGTTCTTCCTGGACACCCTGGTCAGCCATCCGACGCTCGGATACCTGGTCACCAACCCGTCGAATTCTCCCGAGCTCCCGCACCACGCGAACGCCAGCGTGTGTGCCGGCCCGACCATGGACAACCAGATCCTGCGCGACCTGTTCGACGGCGTCGCCCGGGCCGGTGAGGTCCTCGGCGTCGACCAGGACTTCCGGACCCGCGTGCGCTCGGCCAGGGACCGGCTGCCCCCGATGCGGGTCGGCTCCCGCGGCAACATCCAGGAGTGGCTGGCCGACTGGGTCGAGACCGAGCCGAACCACCGGCATGTCTCCCACCTGTACGGCCTGCACCCGAGCAATCAGATCACCAAGCGTGGCACTCCCCAGCTCCACCAGGCCGCACGCCGGACCCTGGAGCTCCGCGGCGACGACGGGACCGGCTGGTCGCTCGCCTGGAAGATCAATTACTGGGCCCGGCTGGAGGATGCCGCGCCGGCCCGCAAGCTGCTGGGCGACCTGGTGCGTACGGACCGCCTCGCGCCCAACATGTTCGACCTGCACCCGCCGTTCCAGATCGACGGCAACTTCGGCGCCACCTCGGGCATCGCCGAGATGCTGCTGCAGAGCCACAACAACGAGCTGCACCTGCTGCCGGCGCTGCCGTCCGCCTGGCCCGCCGGCCGGGTGACCGGCCTGCGGGGACGCGGCGGTTACACGGTGGGCATGGTGTGGAACGCCGGTCAGGCGGACGAGGTGCTGATCACCGCCGATCGCGACGGCGCCGTGCGGCTCCGTGCCCGGCTGTTCGCGGCGGACTTCACCGTCGAGGACGTCACCGCCGGCGCCGCCGTCGTCGTCACCCGCCTGGAGCCCGACGCCGTGCAGCTCACCGCCCGCGCCGGCCACACCTACCGGGCCGCCCGGCCGGGCGGCACGCCGACGGTCTCCGCGAGCGTGTCGCCCTCGGCGGTCCCGTCCTCGTCGGCCCCGGTACCGGCCGGAGCGCGGGCGGTGTACGCGGTGACGAGTTCGTGGTCCGGAGGCTTCCAGGCCGAGGTGACGGTGACCGCGGGGACCCAGGCGATCAGTGGCTGGACCGTGTCCTGGACCTTCCCTGGCGGACAGACCGTCAGTCAGGTCTGGAACGGCGCCTTCGCCCAGAGCGGTGCCGCCGTGACGGTGACGAATGCCGCGTACAACGGCGCTCTCGCCGCCGGAGCCACCGCCACCTTCGGCCTCATCGCCACCGTGACCGGCGCCAACGACCCGCCCACCACGCTCACCGTCACCACCCGCTGATCCCCCGGAGGAAGCGCACCGATGAAAGATCTGAACGGTCGGCCCCAACGCCGTGCCAGAGGGCTCCTCGGCGGTGTCTGCGCCGTGGCCGTCGCCGTGTCCTCGGTGGCGGTGGCCAGCTCCGCCCACGCCGACCTCACCGGCCCGCCCGGAACCAGTTTGAAGGCGGCCGCCGAGCGCAGCGGCCGGTACTTCGGCGCCGCCATGGGCGGTGACCGGCTCAACGACCAGGGCTTCCTCACCATCGCGAACCGCGAGTTCGACATGATGACGGCTGTCAACGAGATGAAGCCCGACGCGACCGAGCCCAACCGTGGTCAGTTCGACTTCCGGGCCGGGGACGCCATCTACAACTGGGCCACCCAGCACGGCATGCGGGTCCGCGGCCATACGCTGGCCTGGCACGCCCAGCAACCACGGTTCTGGGGCAGCCTCAGCGGTGGCGCCCTGCGGACCGCGATGATCGACCACATCAACGGCGTCATGAGCCACTACCGGGGCAAGCTCTACGCCTGGGACGTGGTCAACGAGGCGTTCGCCGAGAACGGCAGCCGCCGGCAGTCGAACCTGCAGGCGACCGGCAACGACTGGATCGAGGCGGCGTTCCGGGCCGCGCGGGCCGCCGACCCGTCGGTCAAGCTCTGCTACAACGACTACAACATCGAGAACTGGACGTACGCCAAGACGCAGGGCGTCTACAACATGATCCGGGACTTCAAGTCGCGCGGCGTGCCGATCGACTGCGTGGGCCTGCAGACCCACTTCACCGGCGGCAGCTCGCTGCCGAGCAACTTCCCGACCACGCTGTCCAGCTTCGCCGCCCTCGGCGTGGACGTGGCCCTGACCGAGGCCGACGTCACCAACGCGTCCGCCACCCAGTACGCGGGTCTGACCCAGGCCTGCGCGAACGTTCCCCGCTGCGTCGGCATCACGACGTGGGGCATCCGCGACAGCGACTCCTGGCGCGGCAGCGAGAACCCACTGCTGTTCGACCGCAACAGCAACCCCAAGCCGGCGTACACCTCGGTGCTCAACGCCCTCAACGCCGCCTCGACCTCGGTGCCCGGCACGAGCACCCCGCCGAGCACGCCGGTCAGCACGCCGCCGAGCATCCCGCCGGTCTCCGGATCGCCGGGCGCCTGCACCGCGACGTACCGGCTGACCAACAGCTGGGGCGGCGGGTTCCAGGGCGAGGTCACCGTGGCCAACAACGGCTCGAGCACGCTCCACGGCTGGACCGTGCGACTGACTCTGGCCGGCGGGCAGACCATCGCCAACGTCTGGAACGGCGTCGCCACCGGCACCAGCGGCACGGTCAGCGTCCGCAACGCCGACTACAACGGGTCGCTCGGCGCGAATGCCTCCACCAGCTTCGGCTTCCTGGTCAACGGAAGCACCACCACGGCGCCCGGCGGACTCACCTGCACCAGCTCCTGACCGGCGCCCGGCACCGAACCTCGCACACCCTCACGCTGCTGCGCCGCCCGGCTTCGGACCGCCCGAAGCCGGGCCGGCAGAAGGGAACGACATTCCGATGACAACAGGTGACGACCACGGGTCGAACCGCCGACGGCCGCGCCGCGGCTGGGCGGTGGCCACAAGCCTTCTGCTGGCACTGGCGGGGGTGCTGGTCGCGGATCCCGCGCCGGCGCGGGCCGCCACGGCGATCACGATCAACGGCACGTCGGCCGGGCGCACCTTCGACGGGGTCGGGGCGATCAGCGGCGGCGGCGGCAACAGCCGCCTCCTGGTCGACTACCCGGAACCCCAGCGCAGCGACATCCTCGACTACCTGTTCAAGCCGGGATACGGCGCGGCGATGCAGATCATGAAGGTGGAGATCGGCGGGGACACCAACTCGACCTCCGGCGCGGAGCCCAGCCACGAGCACACCCGCGGCGCCGTGAACTGCGACCGCGGGTACGAGTGGTGGCTGATGGGCCAGGCGAAGGTCCGCAATCCCAGCATCAAGCTGGTCGGACTGTCCTGGGGCGCCCCGGGCTGGATCGGCAACGGCAACTTCTGGTCCAGCGACTCGATCGACTATCTGATCGCCTGGCTCGGCTGCGCGGCCTCGCATGGACTGACCATCGACTACCTCGGCGGCTGGAACGAACGCGGCCGCGATCTGAACTGGTACAAGAACCTGCGCTCGGCGCTGAACTCCCGCGGCTACCCGAACGTGAAGATCGTGGCCTCGGACGAGTTCGGCTGGGGCTCCGCGGACGACGCGCTGCGTGACCCCGCGTTCGGCGCCGCGATCTCGGTGGTCGGCAGCCATTACGTCTGCGGCTACCGCAGCGCGCAGACCTCCTGTCCCAGCTCGGCGAACGCGGTGAACTCGGGCAAGACGCTGTGGGCCAGCGAGAACGGTTCGGACGACTACAACGCCGGCGCGCCGGCCCTGGCCCGCGGCATCAACCGCGACTACCTCGACGGCAAGATGACCGCCTACCTCAACTGGCCGGTCATCGCCGCGATCACGCCGAACGTCCCCTGGGTCACGACCGGGGTGGCCGTGGCGCCGCAGCCCTGGTCCGGCTACTACTCGATCGGCACGAGTGCCTGGGTCATGGGCCACACCACCCAGTTCACCGCACCGGGCTGGCGCTACCTCGACAGCGCCAGCGGCTACCTGGGCGGTAGCCGCAACAACGGCAGCTACGTCTCGCTCCGGGCGCCGAACACCGGCGACTACAGCACCGTGATCGAGACGATGGACGCCGGATCGGCCCAGGACCTGCAGTTCACCGTCACCGGCGGACTGTCGGCCGGGACCGTGCACGTGTGGTCCACCAACGTCCGGTCGAGCAACCCGGCCGACCAGTTCGTCCGGCGCGCCGACATCACCCCGTCCAACGGCTCGTTCTCGCTGACCGTCCAGCCCGGCTACGTCTACAGCATCACCACCACGACCGGGCAGGGCAAGGGCACCGCGGCCAGCCCCGCCCAGGGACAACTGGCGCTGCCGTACAGCGACGACTTCGACGGTTACGCGACCGGACGCGAGGCGAAGTACCTGTCGGATCACCAGGGCTCCTTCGAGGTGACCGGGTGCGGCGGTGGCCGGGCCGGTCAGTGCGTACGCCAGATGGCGGAACAGGCGCCGATCTTCTGGACCTCCGGCCACGCCGAGCCGTTCACGCTGCTCGGTGACCTCAACTGGCGCAACTACACCGTCTCCTCCGACGTCATGCTGGAGAGGAGCGGCTATGCCCAGCTGATCGGCCGGGCCGGGAACTACAACCACGACAACCCGCACAACCTCAACGCCTACTACCTGCGGGTGGCCGACAACGGGTCGTGGTCGATCCGCAGCAACAACACCAGCGGCAACCAGCGGACCCTGATCAGCGGCACCACGTCGGCCCTGGGCACCGGCCGCTGGCACAAGCTGGCCCTCACGGTCAACGGCAGCACCCTGACCGCAGCCATCGACGGGGCCACCGTCGGCAGCGTCACGGATGCCACGTGGGTCGCGGGGCAGGTCGGGTACGCCACCGGTCAGGGGGTGACAGCGCAGTTCGACAACCTGTCCGTCACCGCGCTCGGCGGCGGTCCGAGCCCCACCGGGGCGATCCGCGGTGCGGGCTCCAACCGCTGCCTGGACGTCAACGGCCAGAGCCAGTCCGACGGGACGGTCGTGCAGATCTGGGACTGCAACGGCGGCGCCAACCAGACCTGGACGGCGACGTCGGCCAACCAGCTGACCGTTTACGGAAACAAGTGCCTCGACGCCCCGAGCGCCTCCGCCGGCGCCCGGGCCCGGATCTGGTCCTGCACGGGCGCCGCCAACCAGCAATGGCGGATCAACGCCGACGGCACCATCACCGGCGTCCAGTCCGGCCTGTGCCTGGATGTGACCGGCGCGGGGACGGCCAACGGCACCGCCGTCGTCCTGTGGACGTGCAACGGCGGCAGCAACCAGCGTTGGATCAGGTCATGACCGGCAGGCGGACGGGCCGGGTCCCGCGCCCGCCCCGGTCACGACGTAGCGAGAGTGACCCGGATCGCCATCGGCTCCGGTAGAAATCATCGCCGCACCCCTGCGGGTCAGCAGGGACCGATCGCGCCGTGCTCGTCCAACCCCGATCCGGGCGTCGGGGTTGGACAGCCGGCACCGGCCGGCCGCTCCTAGTCCAGGCCGGGCACGGTGGCGCGTAGGTCGGCGTCGTCGAGGGAGGCGGCCGGTGTTCCCTCGGCCAGCGCGCGGTGCAGCCGGGCCTGGATCGCTGCGGTGTTCGGCGTCGGCACCCCGTGCAGGCGGCCGAGCAGCACGATCTCGCCGTCCAGGAAGTCGGTCTCGGGCAGCGTCGCGCGGGTGACGCTCTGCCGGGTGGAGTTGCCGGCCCTCGCGTAGCCGGGGATGTCGACGGCGTCGAACCCGGTGTGGTCCGGGGTGGCCGGGACGATTCCGGCGGCCGCGTAGACCGTCGCGGCCTCGGCTCTCAGGCTCGCCAGCACGGCGTCCCGCAGCGTGCTCGGCCGGTAGAGCGCGTCGAGCGTGTTGACCAGGTTGCCGAGCAGCTTGGCGGCCTTGTGCGCGGTGATGTCCGGGACCACGTGCACGGTGATGCCGCCCGGCCGCAGTCCGGCCGCGACCCGCTCGGTCAGCGCGTCGGCGCCGGCCGGGTAGCGGCCGAGGAAGAGGACCGCCGGGACCGGCACGGCGTGATTGACCACTTCGCCGGGCACCACGAAGGTCGCCGGGATCCACACCACGCCGCCGATCACGTGCGCGAACGAGCGCAGCGCGGTGCGCTCGTTGTCCAGCCCGTTCTGCAGGGTGACCAGGGGCAGGTCGGTGGCGGCGACGCCGGTGCCGCCGTCGGCGCGCTTGACCGGCTGCCAGGCCCAGTCGCGGACCGCCGCGGCGGTGTCCGGCGTCTTGGTGGCCAGCACCAGCACGTCGGTCCCGGTGAGCTCCACCTCGTCCGGCCCGGCCACCACCGGGATGCGCAGCCGGTGTGTGCCGTCCGGGCGGACGTAGGTGAGGCCGTGCTCGCGCAGGGCGGCGAGCTGGGCGCCGCGGGCGACCAGCACGGTGTCGGCCCCAGCGCGGTGCAGCTCGGCGGCGATCGACGCGCCGACCGCTCCCGCGCCGATCACGACGATGCGAGAGTGACCTGAATCACCGATCGGTGCAGTAGGAAATGCCGCTGAATTCATGCAGGTCAGCATGGCTCCCCGAAAAGGATTTTGTCCAGAGCTCGAGGATGGACAGGTGATCCAAAAACCTATTAGATTGGTGGGTGTAATAGGGTTTACGCACCGGAAGGCCGCCGCATGACCCTCGCCTCCGAGGACACCGTTCTGACCTGGACCGAGCCGGACTCCCTCCCGCCACGCGGCACGCTGATCGTCCTGCCCGGGCGCGGCGAGTCGCCGCGGGTCTACGAGCGCTTCGGGCGCCGGCTCGCCGCCGACGCGTACCGGGTGCACGCCGTCACCGCGCCCAGCGACGACCCGGTCCGCAGCCGGGAGCAGCTGACCGCGCTGCTGGCCGGCGCCGAGCCTGCGACACCGCGGATCGTGGTCGGCTCGGACGCCGGCGCCGCGTTCGCCGCCAGCCTGGCCGCGACCCGCCGCCTGCCCCGCGCCTCCGCGCTGATCCTCGCCGGCCTGCCCGCCTCGCCGCAGGCCGCGCCGCACCGCGACTGGGCGGCCGAACTGGACGCCCGGTCCGCCTGCCCGGCCCACCGCCGGCGGATCAGCGACGACGGCGTCCGGCCCGGCGAGCTCTTCACCGACCTGCCCGCCGACTGGTTCCATCCGGACGACCCCGGCGAGATCACCGTGCCGGTCCTCGGCCTGCACGGCGAGCGGGACCCGATCAGCCCGCTCGAGGGCATCCGCCGGTGGTACGCCACGGTGCCTCGCGCCGACCTGCTGAGCATCGCCGGCGCCCCACACGACGTGCTCAACGACCAGACCCACCGGACCGTCGCCGCGTCCATCGTGCTGTTCCTGGAGCGGCTCCGCGCCGGCGCCCCGATCGCCCGACCCGAGCGGAAGAACGCGTGAGCCTCGCGCTGCCCGACCTGCGCCGCAGGTCCGCGCTGGCCACCCAGTTCGCCGGCGCCCGGGCCAACCCCGGCGCCGCCGCGGTGGCCACCGTGGCCGGGCTGGTCAACGGGTCCACCATGGTGGCCGGCGCGTCCGCGATCGCCTGGGCCACCGACCACCTGGTCGTCCCGGCGCTCTCCGGTGAGCCGGTGCCGGCGAGCGCCTGGTGGCTCAGCGCGTTGTTCGTGCTCGGCGTCTCGGCCGCCCGCTGGCTGACCATCCTGATCCGCGGGGTCAGCACCGGCCGGGTGCAGTACCGCGCGCAGGCCGAGACCCGGCGCGCCGTCGTGCACCGCTACCTCCGGCTGCACCCGGACTGGCACCGGGAGCGCTCGCCCGGCCGGCTGCTCGCGCACGCCGGCGGCGACGTGGACGCGCTCTGGTCGCCGATGCAGTTCGCCTACTTCGCCGTGGGCATGGTGTTCATGCTGCTGCTCGCGCTCACCGAGCTGTTCCGCCAAGCGCTCGGCCTCGGCCTGGTCGGGCTGGCCCTGGTGGTGCTGGTGCTCGCGCTGAACGTGACCTACCAGCGGCTGCTGGCGCCGCGGGCCCGGGACGCGCAGGCCGCCCGCGGGGTGGTCAGCGGGGTCGCGCACGAGTCGATCGAGGGCGGCCCGGTGGTCCGCAGCCTGGGGCTGGTCGAGCGGGAGGACGCCCGGTTCGCGCCCGGGGTGGAGCGGCTGCGCGAGGCGGACCTGCGGATGGCCGCGGTCAGCTCGGTCTTCGACCCGCTGCTGGAGCTGCTGCCGACCGCCGCTGTCCTGGTGGTGCTGGCCTTCGGGGCGCCGCGGGTGCAGCAGGGCACGCTCAGCGTCGGCGCGCTGGTCGGCGTGGTCTACCTGCTGATCACGATCGCCATCCCGCTGAACGTGATCAGCCGGTTCCTGTCCATGCTGCCGATGTCCGCGGCCGGGCGGGAGCGGGTTCAGGGGGTGCTGGGCAGTGCTCACCTCGTACCGGAAGGGAGTCTCGATCTCAGCGGATCGCGACCGATGCGGGTCGACCTGCGCGGCGCCGGCGTCAGCCGGCAGGGCCGCCAGCTGGTCGCGGACCTCGACCTGGTGCTCGAACCGGGCACCGTGACCGTGGTGGTCGGCCCGGTCGGCGCCGGCAAGACCACGCTGCTCGACCTGGCCGGCGGGCAGATCCACGCGGACACCGGGAGCGTGCTGCTGGACGGCGTCGACGTGCGCGAGCTGGCCGGGCGCGCGGTGCCGGCGCACGTGGCGACGGTGTCGCAGAGCCCGTTCTTGTTCGCCGAGTCGATCCGGGACAACCTGGTGCTGGACGGCCGCCATCGCGACGACGAGCTGTGGGCCGCGCTGCGCCGGGCGGCCGCCGACGAGATCGTGCGCGGGCTGCCGGACGGGCTGGACACCGTGGTCGGCGAGCGCGGCGCCACCCTCTCCGGCGGGCAGCGGCAGCGGATCTGCCTGGCCCGGGCGCTGCTGCGGCGGCCGCGGCTGCTGATCCTGGACGACTTCACCTCGGCGCTGGACGCCCGGGTGGAGCAGCAGGTGCTGGCCGGGCTCGCCGCGGAACCCGGCCCGACGGTCCTGATCAGCACCAGCCGGCCGGGTCCGCGCACGCTGGCCGACCGAACGGTGATGCTTCACGAGGGGCGGATCTCCGATGTCCACTGAGCTGCTGACCGACCTGAGCGGGAGCCGGCCACGGCGGCTGATCGCCGTCGCCGTCCGGGAGTCCCCGCAGCTGCGGCAGGGTCTGCTCGCGACCGGGCTGCTCGCGCTGCTGGCCGGCGCCGGCCGGATCATCGCGCCGCTCACCGTGCAGCACGTGATCGACGCCGGGCTGGCGCCGGGCACGGTCGGCCCGGCCGTCGCGGTCGGGGTCGGCGCGGTGCTGCTCGCCGGCATCTCGTCGTTGCTGCTCAACCGCCGTCTGCAGGGCAAGGTCGAGGCGGCGCTGGCCGGGCTGCGCCGCGACGGGCTGCGCCGGGTGCACGACATGGCCGCCGCCACCGCCGACCGGGTGCCCAGCGCCGACCTGGTCAGCCGGCTGACCGGCGACCTGGACCAGGTCACCACGTTCCTGCAGGGCGGCGGCATCCAGTTCCTGACCAACGCCGCCCAGCTGCTGATCGCGACCGGCATCCTGCTGGTCTACGGCTGGCAGCTGGCGGTGCCGGTGCTGCTGATCACCGCGGTGCTGATCGCGGCGATGACCCGGACCCAGCGGATCATCGCGCGCCGGTTCGACCGGGCCCGCCGCGACCTGTCGGCGATGCAGAGCGCGGTGGCCGAGTCGGTGACCGGCGGCCCGCTGATCCGCTCGACCGGCACCCAGGAACGCACCCGGCGCAAGCTGGACCGGGCGGTCGACCGGGCCCGGGACAGCCTGATCGGCACGCTGGTGCCGCTGCACGGGAACGCGTCGCTGGGCGAGCTGGCGATCTCCACGATGACGGTGACCGTGCTGCTCGGCGGGGTGTGGTGGGGCGGCTTCACGGCCGGGCAGGTGGTGGCCATGGTGTTCCTGGTGACGTTCTTCGTGCGGCCGTTGCAGTTCGTGGTGCAGAGCCTGGGGGAGGCGCAGAACGCGTTGACCGGGTGGCGTCGGGCGCTGGAGCTGGTCTCCACCCCGCCGGAGCGGGCTTCCGGTGGTGTCGCCCTGCCGCCCGGCCCGATCAGCGTCGACCTGGCGGATGTCTCCGCTCGTTATCCCGGCGGGCCGCTGGTGCTGCACGACGTGTCGGTGCGGATCACGGCGGGCGAGCATGTCGCGGTGGTGGGGCGGACCGGGTCGGGGAAGTCGACCTTCGCCAAGCTGCTGACGCGTCGGGTGACGGCAGCTTCCGGCACGATCCGGTTGTCCGGGGTTCTGCTGGACTCCGTGGGCGACCTGGCCGGCCGAGTGGTGATCGTCCCGCAGGATCCGTTCCTCTTCGATGGGACGATCAAGGACAACATTCTTGTCGGTACGCCGGAAGCCTCCGAGGCCGACGCGCAGCGCATCGTCGACCGGCTCGGCCTGCGCGACTGGCTGGCCACCCTGCCGGCCGGGCTGGACACCCCGGTCGGTGTCCGCGGCCAGCGCCTCTCGATCGGCGAACGCCAGCTGGTCGCCCTGGCCCGCACCGCCCTGGCCGACCCGGACCTGGTCATCTTCGACGAGTCCACCTCGGGCGTCGACCAGCAGACCGACGCCGCCGTGCAGCGCGCCCTGACCGAGCTGACCCGCGGCCGCACCACCATCTCGATCGCCCACCGCATCCCGACCGCCGAGGCCGCCGACCGCATCCTGGTCTTCGCCGACGGCCGCCTCGCCCAGACCGGCCCGCACGATCTCCTCCGGTCCGAGCCGGGCCCGTACGCCGGCCTGGTCGCCGCCTGGCACACCACGACGCCGTCCACCCCCGAGCCGGTCGGCCCGCGCACCGTGGACGCCTGACTCCGCGAGACGAGCAGTCCCGGGTGGGTCAGCCCGGCCGCAAGAGCGGCGAGTTCCGCCCCGCCGGTTCTCCCCGGCTGCCCCAGAGCCCGGCCGCGGCGGGCAGGCCGGGCGCCCCCACCCCCGGACCGGGGCAGAAGCTCGTCAAGGTCACTCACGGGAGCGCGGTAGACCAGCGGCACCCGACGTTAGGCGAGGTCGAGCAGGTGCAGGTCGCCGCTGCGGACCATCCAGTCGTCCCAGTAGCCGAGGCGGCCGCAGGCGACGCAGCGGCTGCTGACGGCGAGCGCCCGGATGCCGTCCCCGCCCTCGTAGAGCGAGAAGGCCACGGCGAGCTCGAAGTCCTCCTCGTCGCTGTCACCGTCGCACTCGCAGACCATGATGCCGGCCTTGCTGTCGTCCCAGTAGTCGCCGCTGTCCGCGATGAAGTGCTCCCGGCCGCATCCACGGCACAGGCGCTTCGCCGTGTTCTCCTCCGGGTCGCCGTGCAGGCCGAAGACGCGGCCGCCGCATGACGCGCACTGACACAGCCGGACCTCGTGCACCTCATAGCCCGCGGCGCCTTCGGCTTTCGCGTACGCAAGAAGGTCTTGGATGTCCTGACCGATCTTCCACCCGGGCATCGGGGTCATCGGATCTCGGCCAGGACGGTCATGGCTTCGCGCTCGCGCAGGGCGAGGTCGGCGAGAATCTTCGAGGCCTGGGCCAGGTGCGCGGGGTCGGCGGTCTCGCCGGCGACGGTGAGGTGCGTCGCGACCTCGGTCCACAGCGGAGCGATCTCGGTGTAGAGCTGATGACCGCGGCGCAGGCTGTCGTCGTCGATCAGGGTGGCGGCCTCGGCGAGGAAGTCGCGATACACGGCGCGGAACAGGCTGCCGCCGGTGCCGCCGCGTTCCATCAGCGAGGCGGCCAGCGGCAGGTCCCGGCCCGGGTCGGCGGACCGGGCCAGCCACTTCTTGACCTGCGTGGCGGCCTTGGCGATGCCGCGGTGGCCGAGGTTGGCGATCGGCGGGTTGAGGAAGGTCTCGGCGTTGCCGCGGATCGCCTGCCGGATCGCGGCGGCCAGGTCGGGCGGGCCCGGCGGGGTGGCGATCGTGAACGAGAGGTTCCGCGCGGTCATCGGGCCGCGCTCGGACCGGGCCAGCGCCAGGCTGGTCAGCGACGTGGTGACGGCGCCACCCTGCTGGGCGGTGTCGATCAGGTACGCCCGGGTGTCGTCGTAGCCGTACATCGCGACGACGTGCCCGCCGAAGTGAACCTTCGTGGTGAAGTAGTCCAGGTGGTAGCAGTCGAGCTGCAACCCGACCGGCTGTCCGGCGTCCAGCGCGTCGGTGACCGCGCGCCAGGCCCGGCCGGCCGATGCGGTCTCGGTGACGCGCAGGTCCAGGCCCAGATGCCCGGCGAGGGTGCGGGTGACCATCATCGGTTTGGACCGGCCGCCGAGGAACGGGAAGTCCATCGTCTTGGCGTCCCAGTAGACGAAGCCGAGCCCCTCGCCGAGCCCGAACATCATCGGCTCGGACAGCTCCAGCCCGGCGTGGCCGAGCAGCGCGCCGAGCGCGGTGGTCTCGCAGTGCAGCCCGCCGGGGAACGCCACCCGCTCCAGGATCATCGTCAGTCCATCCGCATCGGTGACAGGGAGTGCCACGTTACCGGCAGGTCGCGCATCAGGAAGGCGCTGTCCGGCTCGGCCGGGATCCGGTCGAAGAAGGTCGAGTGCACCTCGGTCAGCTCGACCGCCTCGACGGCCCAGGTCTCGCTGTGCAGCCGCATGCCGTCGAGGGCGCGGCCGGCGCTGGTCGGGGAGTAGCCGGCGCAGCCGCGCCGGAAGAAGTCGGACGCCTGGCCGAGGTCGTCGAAGAGCTTGCTGCCCGGCCAGCCGCCGGTGATCCGCACGTGGCTGCGGACCGCCCCGGTGCCGTCCGTGCTGCGGAACGCCACTCGCAGCTCGCGGTCGTCCTCGTCGACGTCGAAGCGGGCCCGGTGGTGCTCGCCGGGGAAGAGCCGGCCACCGGCGAGCGTGGTCGCCCACGAGTCGGTGTCCCGGCGCGGGATGTAGACCCCGCTCGCCACGCCGTCCGGGGTGTCCCACTCGACGGCGACGCGGTGCGCGGCGTTCTCGGTGCGCATGCCGACCGCGGCGGGCAACGGCTGCGGGCGCAGCCGGCCGAGCCGGATCAGGCAGATGCCGGCCACCGCGTGCCCGTTGATCAGCTGCGGGCGCATCCCGGCCGGCAGCAGCCGGGCGACCGCGTCCGGGTCGGTGCGGTAGTTGATCAGCAGGCGGCGCTCGATGACGCCGGACATCGTAGGGGTTCTCACGGCTGGGCCTTCTTCCTGCGGTGCCGCACGACGATCTGATCCGGGCAGACGGCGGAGAGGAACTGCCCGACGCAGAGCGCCAGCCGCTCCGGGACCAGCGCGTAGTAGATCCGGTTCGCCTCGCGGCGCTCCCGGATCAGACCGGCCGAGCGCAGCACGCCGAGGTGACGCGAGATGGACGGGCCGCTGATCGGGAAGCGGTCGGCGATCTCGCCGGCGGTCAGCTCGCCGTCGCGGAGATCCTCGAGGATCTGCCGGCGGGTCGGGTCGGCCAGCGCGCGGAACACGCCTGCGTCTTGATCCATGCCGAGGTTTATAGCAGTTTAGCTAAATAGCTAGCAAGCGAGGGACGGTGATCCGGATAGGATCGCGGACATGACCGTGGTGGCCGAGCAGTTCGCCGAGCTGCGGCCCGAGCTGGTCGGGTACTGCTACCGGATGCTGGGTTCGGCGTTCGAGGCCGACGACGCCGCGCAGGAGACGATGCTGCGGGCGTGGCGGCGCGCCGACAGCTTCGAGGGCCGCTCCAGTGTGCGTACCTGGATCTATCGGATCGCGACCAACGTCTGCCTGGACCTGTTGCGCGAGCGCGGCCGGCGCGCGGTCCCGATCGATCTCGGACCGGCCTCGCCGGTCGAGGCCTTCTCCCCGGCCGAGCCGGCCGACCAGCTGTGGCTGACCCCGCTGCCCACCGACCCGGGTGACGTGGTCGCCGACCGGGACACCATCCGGCTCGCCTTCGTCGCCGCGCTGCAGCACCTGCCGGCCCGGCAGCGCGCCGTGCTGATCCTGCGCGACGTGCTCGCCTGGCCGGCCGCCGACGTCGCGGCCCTGCTGGAGGCCAGCACCGGCGCGGTCAACGCGATGCTGCAGCGGGCCCGGACCACCCTGGCCGGCCGCGGCGTGTCCGACAGCGCCCTCAGCGGCGACGAGAAAGCGCTGGTCGCCCGCTATGCGGACGCCTTCCAGCGGTACGACGTGGACACTCTCGTCACGCTGCTGCACCAGGACGCGGTGCAGACGATGCCGCCGATCGCCGCCTGGATCCGGGGCGCCGCCGAGATCGGCCGCTTCCTGCTCGGCCCGGGGCACGAGTGCCGTGACTCCCGGCTGGTGCCGGTCACCGGGAACGGGATGCCCGGGCACGGCCACTACCGCCGGCACGGCGACCGCTGGCTGCCCTGGTCGATCCAGCTGATCGAGGTGCGCGGCGACCGGATCGCCGGGCTGCACACCTTCCTGGACACCCGGCTGTTCCCGGTTTTCGGCCTGCCGACCGTATTAAATCCGTCGGCGGGAACGTCCAACCGGTATGACGACGAACAACAACCTTCCGGAGATCGTGTCCCGCGATGAGTGGACGGCCGCCCGCCGCGCGCTGCTGACCAGCGAGAAGGAGGCGGTGCGGGCGAAGGACGCACTCAACACCCGGCGCCGTGAGCTGCCGATGGTACGGATCGAGAAGGAGTACACCTTCGACGGGCCGGACGGTCCGCGCACCCTGGGCGAGCTGTTCGACGGGCGGCGGCAGCTGATCCTGCAGCACTTCATGTTCGACCCGGCGTGGGAGGACGGTTGCTGCAGCTGCACGGCCGCGGTCGACGAGCTCAACGACGGGCTGCTCCGGCACCTGGCGGCGCGCGACACCTCGTACGCCGTGGTGGCCCGCGCCCCGCTCGCCAAGCTGGAGGCCTACCGGGCGAAGCGGGGCTGGTCGATCCCGCTGTACTCGTCCTTCGGCTCGGACTTCAACTACGACTTCCACGTCACGCTGGACGCCTCGGTGGCCCCGATCGAGTTCAACTACCGCACCGCGGACGAACTGCGCGCGGCCGGGATGGACTGGATGCTCGACCCGGCCAACATGCCGATGGAGCAGCCCGGGATGAGCTGCTTCCTGCGCGACGGCGAGGCGATTTTCCACACCTATGCGACGTTCGCCCGGGGCACCGAGCAGACCGGCGGGTCGTACGGGTTCCTGGACATGACCGCGCTCGGCCGGCAGGAGGACTGGGAGGAGCCGAAGGGTCGCTCCGGCGCCACCCGGGGCGCCGTCCCGTCGTTCGACTGACAGTCGGAAGCGACACACCACAAAAGTGCGCCAAAACTTGATCGATTCCAGAAAACGGGTCTAAGGTCTTCGGCATGACGGCCGACTTCGGGGCACAGCTTCGGGCGGTTTCGTTGCGCGTGACCCGACCGCGTCTGGCGGTGCTCACCGCGCTGCGCGATCACCCGCACGTCGACACCGACGGGGTGATCGCGCTGGTGCGCGCTGATCACCCCACGGTGTCCCACCAGGCGGTTTACGATGTGCTGCGTGCGCTCACCAGCAGCGGGCTGGTGCGTCGCATCCAGCCCGCCGGTGCGACCGCCCGCTACGAGTTGCGGGTGAGGGACAACCACCACCACGTCGTGTGCCGCTCCTGCGGCGCGATCGCCGACGTCGACTGCGCGGTCGGTCACGCCCCCTGTCTCACTGCCTCGGACGACCACGGATTCGTCGTCGACGAGGCGGAAGTCGTCTATTGGGGCACCTGCCCCGACTGCGTGACCCGTTCGGAAGGAATCTCATGAGCGACATCCAAGACCCCAAGGCAACCGGTGGTTGTCCGGTCGCCCACGACTCGGTGACGGCGAGCGGGAGCGAGAGCGAGAACCCCGCGATCGACTCGCCGAAGCCGAAGACCGGCGGCCGCCCGCACACCAACCGCGACTGGTGGCCGAACCAGCTCGACCTGTCGGTGCTGCACGCCCACTCGTCGAAGGGCAACCCGCTCGGCCCGGACTTCAGCTACGCCAAGGAGTTCGAGAAGCTCGACGTCGAGGCGCTCAAGCGGGACATCACCGAGGTGCTGACCACCTCGCAGGACTGGTGGCCGGCCGACTTCGGGCACTACGGCGGCCTGATGATCCGGATGAGCTGGCACGCCGCCGGCACCTACCGGATCCAGGACGGCCGCGGCGGCGCCGGCGACGGCGGGCAGCGGTTCGCCCCGCTGAACAGCTGGCCGGACAACGCGAACCTGGACAAGGCGCGCCGCCTGCTCTGGCCGGTCAAGCAGAAGTACGGTCAGAAGATCTCCTGGGCCGACCTGCTGGTGCTGGCCGGCAACGTGGCCCTGGAGTCGATGGGCTTCAAGACCTTCGGCTTCGGCTTCGGCCGGGAGGACGTCTGGGAGCCGGAGGAGATCTTCTGGGGCCCGGAGGACACCTGGCTGGCCGGCCGCTACGAGTCCGAGAAGACCATGCTCGAGGGCGTCGGCGCCACCGAGATGGGCCTGATCTACGTCAACCCGGAGGGTCCGGGTGGCAACGCCGACCCGGCCGCCGCCGCGCACTTCATCCGGGAGACGTTCGCCCGGATGGCGATGAACGACGAGGAAACCGTCGCGCTGATCGCCGGCGGCCACACCTTCGGCAAGACGCACGGCGCCGCCCCGGCCGACGCGCACGTCGGCCCGGAGCCGGAGGGCGCCCCGATCGAGGCGCAGGGCCTCGGCTGGCTGAGCACCCACGGCAGCGGCAAGGCCGGTGACACCATCACCAGCGGCCTCGAGGTCACCTGGACCGACAAGCCGACGCAGTGGAGCAACCGCTTCTTCGAGATCCTCTTCGGGTACGAGTGGGAGCTGACCACCAGCCCCGCCGGTGCCAAGCAGTGGGTCGCCAAGACCAGCGACGAGATCATCCCGGACCCGTTCGACCCGGCGAAGAAGCACCGCCCGACGATGCTGACGACCGACCTGTCGCTGCGCGTGGACCCGGCGTACGAGAAGATCTCCCGTCGTTTCCTGGAGAACCCGGACGAGTTCGCCCTCGCCTTCGCCAAGGCCTGGTACAAGCTGCTGCACCGCGACATGGGCCCGGTCGACCGCTTCCTCGGCCCGTGGGTGCCGGAGGCGCAGCTGTGGCAGGACCCGGTCCCGGCGGTCGACCACCCGCTGGTCGGCGAGACCGAGATCGCCGCGCTCAAAGAGAAGGTGCTCTCCTCCGGCCTGAGCACCACGCAGCTGGTGCAGGCCGCGTGGGCGTCGGCGGCCAGCTACCGGTCGACCGACAAGCGCGGTGGCGCCAACGGCGCCCGGATCCGGCTGGAGCCGCAGCGCAGCTGGGAGGTCAACCAGGGCGTCGGTGACGTGATCGCCAAGCTGGAGACCATCCAGCAGGAGTTCAACGCGTCGTCGGCCTCCGCCAAGATCTCGCTCGCCGACCTCATCGTGCTGGCCGGCTCGGCCGCGGTGGAGAAGGCGGCCCGCGACGGCGGCGTCGAGGTGACCGTGGCGTTCCGCCCGGGCCGCACCGACGCGACCCAGGAGCAGACCGACGTCGAGTCGTTCGCGGTCCTCGAGCCGCGCGGCGACGGCTTCCGCAACTACCTGCGGCCGGGCGAGAAGACCCAGCCGGAGGTGCTCCTGGTCGACCGGGCGTACATGCTGAACCTGACCGCCCCGGAGATGACCGTGCTGGTCGGCGGCCTGCGCGCGCTCGGCAACAACGTCGGCGGCAGCGCTCACGGCGTGCTCACCGACAAGCCCGGCGTGCTCACCAACGACTTCTTCGCCAACCTGCTCTCCCCGGGCACCCGCTGGCAGGCGTCCGAGTCCCAGGAGCACGTCTACGAGATCCGTGACCTCGCCACCGACCAGGTCAAGTACACCGCCACCGCGGTCGACCTGATCTTCGGCTCGAACTCGCAGCTGCGGGCCCTGGCCGAGGTCTACGCGAGCACCGACGCCCGGGAGAAGTTCGTCAAGGACTTCGCCGCGGCCTGGACGAAGGTCATGGAGCTGGACCGCTTCGACCTCGCCTGATCCGTCCCACCGACGAGCCCGGCCACCTCGGCCGGGCTCGTCGCCTTTGGCGTCCGGTCCGCTTCGGGCGCGGTCCGACCAGTTTCCGGTACGACTAGCGCGCCGCGCCCCACAGCAACGCCTCCGTGAGCCGCGCGCCGGCCGGTCCCGCACCCAGCGACACCACCAGCCAGGACTGGTCGGCGAACCAGAGCACCACGCGCGGCAGCCGGTCGACCGGCGGCGCCGGGCTGGCCGCCACCGCGCCCGCAGCGCACTCGAACACCGCGGACACCGGCCCGGTGAAGGCCCGGGGCGCCGGCTGCCGGAAGAGCGCCTCGCCCACCTCCACAGTGGCCTTGACCAGGTCCAGGAACGCCGACACGGGGCCGGCCGGCGGTCGCGGGCCCGGCTCGGCGAAGACCACCAGACGCTGATCGGTCAGCGCGGCCCACGCCGGCGAATCTCTCCTCAACGCCTCCAGCAGGTGCCCCGCCCCGCTGCCCGGAACGCCGCAGAAGGTGCGTCCGTACTTGCGGAGCGCCCGGTCCTTCTCGATGGCCCGCTGCCCCCGGCTGTCGTCCGGTGGCTCGCCCAGCGCCACCGACAGCAGCGCGTATCCGAGCCCGTCCGCGCGTGCCACTTGGCCGAAGCCGGCGAACGGGTTCATCGCGCTGAGCCGGTCACCGGCGGTCGGCGGCGCCTCGTCCAGGCCGGGCGACCGCAGGATCCGGCTGTGCTCGCGCAGCCGCTCGCCCGGCCGCAGCGCCGCCCGGATCGCGTCGCCGGCCCGGCGGTGGTCGTCGTCCATCCGGTCGTCCCTCCCCATGGTGCGCGGCAACCCTAACCGTTGCCGGGACGGAGTGACCGCGATACGTTCCACGTATCGACAAGTGTCTTTGTCTGGGGGTCTTGTGATGGACAACCACGTCAGCCGTCGCACGCTGCTGGCCGCCGGTCTCGCCCTGCCGGCCGCGGGCCTGCCGGGCACCTCGGTGCGGTTCACCCTCAACGCGGAGACCCTGGACGGCGGCGAGCAGGTCACCTCGCTCACCCTGGACACCGCCCGGCTCGGCCGGATCGTCCCGGACAGCCTCACCGCGGACACCTTCACCGTGCATGCCAAGGCCACCAGCCCGATCCCGCTCGCCCCCGGCGACCAGATCTACAGCGAGTACGACCTGGACCGCCCGGTCATCTCGGCCCGCCTCGACCGGCACGGCGCCATCGTCCTGCAGCTCAGCTCCGCGGAGGGCCAGGTCGGCGGTGGCACCCTCGGCTACATCGCGAGCAGGGGCCGCAACGTCCGGCTCGACCTGGTCTACACGATCACCCAGAACGCCCCACTGCTCACCCGCGGCGGCGGCCGGGTCACCGTCGACCGCTTCGTGCAGGGCCCGCTGGTCAACCCCGAAGTGGACGCGTTCAGCCACCACGTCTCGGCGAGCGGCATGAAGTACCGGCTCTCCTCGCCGCGGGACCGGCGCAGCCGCCGGCCGCTGGTGGTCTGGCTGCACGGCGGGGGAGAGGGCGCCTCGCTGCCGGACGGTTACTACGACAACGAGACCACCCTGCGCGCCAACCGCGGCGCCCTCGGCTTCGCCACCCCGGAAGCCCAGCGGGTCTTCGCCGGCGCCCACGTCGTCGTCCCGCAGAGCACGTCCTACTGGATGGAGGACGGCGACCGCTTCGCCCCGCTGATCCTGGAGATCATCCGCGAGGTGATCCGCCACCGGAACGTCGACATCGACCGGATCCACGTCGCGGGCTGCAGCAACGGCGGCTACATGAGCCTCAAGCTGACCACCGTCTACCCGTCCCTCTTCGCCACCTCGGTCCCGATCTGCGGCGTCGTCCAGTCCCTGATCCCCGACGCCGCCCTGTCCCGGATCACCACCCCGACCTGGCTGGTCACCTCCCTCGACGACGACACCGTCAACCCCCAGGCCAACACCGTCCACGCCCACGACCTCATCCCGCGCTCGTTGATGACGCTCTACGACCACGTGATCTGGAACGGTCACCAGTTCCCGGGGCACTGGTCCTGGATCTACGTCGCCCGCAACGACCCAGCCACCCGAGGCAAGCACATCTGGCAGTGGATGTCCCACCACCGCCGCTGACCCGACCCGCCCAATCCTCCCGGTCGGCCAGCACCCTCCGGGCCCGTCGCGCACCCTCCGAATCCGTCGCGCACCCTCCGGGCCCGTCGCGCACCCTCCGAATCCGTCGCGCACTCTCGGTTCCGCTGCGGACTCTCCGGGCCGCCGGCACTCTCCGGGCCCGCACCCCCCGGTCCGCCCGCACCCTCCTGTTTCGCTCGGGCCCTCTCCTTCGAATCGGATGCATTCCGTTATGTCGGATTAATAAATTTCCGAACTGATACTCCGTGTTCCGACAGTTCATTCCGTTTCGCCCGAGCGCTTTCGGGCGGCTAGTCCCCTCCCAGTTGGCCCGCGCCTTCCTGGTCCAGTGCCTCGCCGGTCCGCGAGCGCTTTCCTGATCCGTCCGCGCCCTCCTGGTCCGCCGCGCCCTCCGGGTGTGCCCGCGCCCTCCGGGACCGCTTGCATCCTCCCGGTCCGCCCGCATCTCAGGCCGCTTCCGCAAGCAGCCCGGTTCCGGTACGACAGAGCCCGCCCGTGGCAGCCTTACGCCCGGTCTCCGCCCATACGCAAAAGCGCCCGTGGCCTGCCACTTCCCAGTCCCCGCCCACCCAAGGGGGAGCCTCCCCGAAGACAGTGTGGCGTCGGATTGGGTTCGCGGCGGATTGGATTGTGGATGACGCGCTGATGTGGATGACGCGCCGCGAAGCGGCAGTGACCGCCGTGAATTGTTCAGCAGAGTCACTCCTGGCTGCCAGCTGCGGCCGCGCGTCGCGACGCACGTTGCGGTCGTGGGCGGGCTGCGGCCTTGCGGCCGGCCGGTGCGCCCACACGACGCGCGTTGCGCTCGTGGGTCGTCTGCGGCGTCGCGGTTGGCGGGTCGGCGCGACGCGCGTTGCGGTCATTCGGCGAGCGGGCCCGCATGACACGCGTTGCGGTCTTGGGTGGCGCGGGCATCGCGGGCCGGCTGCCACGGGGCTTCCAGTCGTACCCGAGAAGGATCCGTGACCGCAATGAGCGGCATCGCGGCAGCGGGGATGGTTGTCGCCCTCGATCGTCAGCCGTCGGGCCGGCGATCTCTCACCTCGCCGAGATTCGGGTGAACAGCCACCAGCGTGGCTCCCGGCTGCCGCCCAGCGCCCCGGTCAGCCGGCGCAGGCCCGCGGTGCGGAAGTCGTAGATCAGGATGTGGGCGCCGACCCGGCGCAGGGACGCGGCGGCCGCCTCCGGGTCCGGCCACTCGTGGGCGCTCAGCGTCGACACCACCAGGTCGACGCTGTTGTCGGGCAGGGGCAGGTCGGCCACGTCGCCGGTCAGGAAGCGGAACCGCCCGGCTTCCGGCCGAGCTCCAATGAGGATCAGGTGTTACCTTGGCTCGCGCGGAGAGCGCTCCCACACGGTTGAGCGGGGGATCTGCAATGGAGAGCATCACCAAGAACCGTCAGTCGTTCGGTGTGTTGCGGGCGATGGCTGAGCGTGCCTACGGGCCGGGCGAGGCGCCGGCCGGCGAGGACGCGGTCAGCGAGCTGGCGCACGGGTGGTTCAACGTGGCGTACCGGATCCGGCTGCGCTCCGGCCGGGAGGTGGTCCTGAAGATCGCGCCGCCGCCGGCGGTCGAGGTGATGACCTATGAGCGCGGGGCGATGGCGACCGAGCTGGCCGCCCTGGAGCTGATCCGCGCCCGGACCGGCGTGCCGGTGCCGGAGGTGCACTTCGCCGACACCAGCCGGGAGCTGTGCGACGCCGACTACTTCTTCATGGAGTACATCGACGCGGACA
The DNA here is from genome assembly GCF_014205225.1 of Actinoplanes octamycinicus. Taxonomy (NCBI): domain Bacteria; kingdom Bacillati; phylum Actinomycetota; class Actinomycetes; order Micromonosporales; family Micromonosporaceae; genus Actinoplanes; species Actinoplanes octamycinicus. The sequence goes on along the minus strand of NZ_JACHNB010000001.1, from coordinate 7,568,953 downwards.
ACCTCGGCATGCTCCGGGACGTGCAGACCCCGGCCGAGCGGACCGCTTTCAACGAGGCGCTCGGCGCGCTCAACCGGGAACTCAACGGCATCCGCGGCGACCACTTCGGGCCGCTCACCGGGCCCGGCGACCCGACCTGGCGGGCCGCCTTCCTGCGGATGATCGGCGGGGTGCTGGACGACGGCGAGCGCCGCGGCGTCGACCTCGGGCACGACTACGCCAAGATCCGCGAGGTGATCGCCGGCCACGCGGACAGCCTCGACGAGGTGACCGAGCCGCGGTTCGTCGAGTGGGACATGTGGGACAACAACGTGATGGTCCGGGACGGGCGGATCGTCGCGATCATCGATCACGAGCGGGCGTTCTTCGGCGACCCGCTGATCGAGGCCGGGTTCACCGGCAGCGAGGTGCCGGCGTACGGGGACTCCAGCGCCTTCATCCGCGGCTACGGCCACGGGCCGGCCACGGCGGCCGAGCGCACCCGGCGCCGGCTGTACTGCCTCTACCTGGTGCTGATCATGACGATCGAGACGGCGTACCGGAACTTCCCCGGCACCGAGAACTACGACTGGGCCCGGGAGCGCCTGGACGAGACGATGGCGCTGTTCGATCGGCCTTAAGCTTCTCGTCGATGGCGTTCCTGGATACCGGCGACAAGATCGCGTCCATGGTGGGCGCTGTCCTCGCCCTGGCCGGGCTCTGGGTCGCGGTCCGCGGCGGCCGGCGCCGCCGGCGCGGGCGGGATCCGCGGATCGACGCGGTGCGCGCCGCGCAGCGGGCCGACGCGGCCCAGCACCGGTACCGGTTCTTCGGCGAGCACGTGCCCGCGCTGACCGAGCTCTACGTGCGGCGGCGGGCCGCCTCCGGCCGGGAGAAAGCCCGGACCGTCCAGGCCACGCAGCTGCTCTCCGCGCACCGGCACGCGGTGCTGCTCGGTGACGCCGGCGCCGGCAAGTCCACCTTCCTGGCCGCGGTCGCCGGGGACCTGGCCCGGCGCGGTGGCCGCGAGGTGGCGGTGATCCTGCCGGCCGCCGACCTGGTCGGGCAGCCGCTGCCCCGGGCGATCGCCGAGGCGGTGCGCCGGGACCTGCGGGTCGAGGTGCCGGCCGAGGTGTTCGAGCGGGCGCCGGCCCGGGGCGGGGTGTGGCGGGTGCTGATCGACGGCCTGGACGAGGTGGTCGACGGGCAGGACCGGTCGGACGCGTTGTGGCGGATCCGGGAGCTGCTCGGCGGGACCGGGCCGTACCGGTTGCTGATCACCAGCCGGCCGCTGGCCGGCGCGGAGCTGGCCGAGCTGGACGTGGCCGGCACCGGCGTCTACGAGCTGCGGCCGTTCGACCGGCAGGAGCTGAACGAGTTCGCCCACCGGTGGTTCGCGGCACGGTTCCCGAGTGACCGCCGCCGGGCGGACTCGACCGCGGGACGGTTCCTGGCCCGGCTGGCCGGGGCGCGGCTCGGCCCGGTGGCGCGGGTGCCGTTGCTGGCCACCATCGCGGCGCTGGTCTACGAGCAGGCCGACGACCGGGCGCTGCCGTCCAGCCGGGCCGAGCTCTACGAGCGGTTCGTGCAGCACCTGCTGGACGGGCGCGGGTCGATGGCCCGGTTCCGCGCGGCGATCGAACCGCAGCTGCTGGACCGGGGGAGGGCCGGGCTCGCCGCCGCCGAGTGGCTCTTCGCCGACCTGCACCAGCACGTCGGCGGGCTGCTCCGGGCCTGCGGCGCGGCCTGGCTGGCCGACCGGGACGCCCGGCTCACCGAGGTGGCCGCCACCTGGTTCCGGGCGAACGGACCGGCGGACCTGGCCCGGATCACCCCGGACGCGGACCGGCTGCTGCGCGAGTTGCTGCTGGCCACCGGCGTGTGCGCGCTGCGCGGCGACCGGGTGGTCTTCCTGCACCAGAGCTTCGCCGAATACCTCGCCGCGGCGTCCGGGATCCCGTTCGACCGGGACACCTGGCTGGCGCAGGCGGCCGACCCGGTGACCCGCAGCCTGGCCGCCTTCGTGGTGGCCCGCCGGCCGGACTCGGACGACCTCGTCGCGACCCTCGATCCGATCGCCGCCGGAGACCTGATCGCGGATGGCGTGCCGGTCTCCCCGCGGACCCGCTCCCGGACGGTCGACCGGCTGGTCCAGGAGGTGGCCGCGGAGACGCCGCAGGCGCCGGAGGCGTTGCGGATCCTCGGCGAACTCAGCCTGGACGCGCAGGTCTTGGGCGAGATGCTGGCGCTCTACCAGCGCCCGGACGTCTCGGCCTGGGTGCGGGCCATGGTCGCCGACCGGATCGCCGACGTCGACCCGGCCACCGGCGTGAAGTTGCTGGAGGAGGTGGCGGCGACCGCGGACGACGTGGTGCAGGACTGGATCGCCGACGTGCTCCAGGAGCGCGGCCTGCCCGAGCCGCCGGTCACCCACCACACCGAACGTCCCCAGGCCCTGGGCGCGCTCGCCCGGCACGCGCTGACCAGGCGGATCGCCGACTCCCGGGCCACCGAGCACCAGCGCGCGGCGGCGGCCCGCCAGCTCGCCCGGGCCGGGGACCGGACCGCTTTGCGCGCCATGGCCGCCGCCGCGGACGTCGGTCCGTTCCAGCGGGTCGAGCTGGCCGTCTCGCTGGCCGACACGGGCGAGCCCGAGCTGCTCCGCGAGCTGGGCGCCGGCGCTGCGGACACCGCTCCGGCCCGGTACGCCGCGGCGGTCGCCCTGGCCGACCGCGACGACCCGGCCGCGGTGGCCGCGCTGGCCGAGGTGGCCCGGGCCCATCCGGGCTACCCGATGGCGTTCGCGGCCGCCGCCCGCTGCGCCGACCTCGGTGACCGGGAGCCGCTGCTCGCCCTGGCCCGGCAGCCGGGCCAGGTGCACGTGCGGCTGGCCGCGGCACGCCGGCTGGCCGCGCTCGGCGACCGCCGGGCCCTGGGCTGGCTGCTGGAGGACCGGCTGAGTCCGGAGCTGGAAGCCCTGGCCCTGGCCGGCCTCCTGGAAGCCGGCCAGGCCGAGCAGATGCCCCGGATGCGGGCCCTGCGCACCCGTCACCTGTCCGGCGACCGGGAGCGGGAGCGGGAATTCCTGCTCGCCGCGAACGGCGACGAAGCGTCCCGGGAACGCCTGCACCGCCGGATGCTGCGCGGCTCCCGCTGGTGGCAGCAGACCGACGCGGCGATCGCCCTCGCCGCCATCGGCGACGAGCGCGGCGCCTCCTGGCTGCGCCGGGTGGCCGGGGACCCGCGCTGGTACCGGCCCGCGCGGGTGCGGGCCGCGGTCGGCCTGACCTGGCTCGACCCGGTCCGGGGCCGGCCCGTGCTGCACGCCCTGACCGGCCCGGGGGTCGAGCCGCGGCTCCGGCTCGCGGCGGCGAAGGCGGCGCTCACCGTCGAGCCCCCGGCCGTGGAACCGCTGGCCGGCATCGCGCTCGACGACCAGGCTCCGGACAGGTCCCGGGCGGCCGCCCTGACCACCCTCACCCGGCTGCGCCTGGCGCCGGACTTGCGTCTCCGCCTGGGCGAGCTGGCGCTCACCGGCGACACCCCGATGCCGGTACGGCTGGCCGCGGCGCCCCTGCTGCCCGAGGAGCGTTTCCGGGCCGTGGTCGGGCCGATCGCGACCGGCGACCCGGACCGGCGGACCCGGCTGGCGGCGATCGAGCAACTGGACCACGTCGACCGCCAGGCTGCCGAAGCGGCCTTCGGAGCCCTGCTCCGCGACCGCCGGATCAACCGGCTGCGCCGCTGGGTGCTGACGCTGAACTCGGGGGAGCTGCTGTCCGCCGCCGACGCCCGGACCCTCGACGACCGGCTCGGCGAACCGGATCTCGGCTTGGTTCGCTTCCTCCTGCGGCTGTCGCGCCTGCTGCCTCGCGACCCGGCCGATGTCTTCGAGGGGTGACCCGTGCCGCGGCGGGTGCACCTCTCGGCCGGGAGCGAGGATCGGCGCTCACCGCGTACCGGAAATTGTTGTGCTGGGGTGTCATCAAACGGCGGGGATGGGGGCGTTTCTCTTCCGTGACGTTCGAAGAGTTCGTTTCAGCCCGCCTCGGCACCCTGGTGCGGTATGCGACCGTGGTCACCTGGGATCCGCATCTGGCCGAGGACATCACCCAGAATGTCCTGGTCCGGGCGCAGTCCCGCTGGTCGCGGATCGGTCGGATGGACGCGCCGGAACTCTATGTGAAGCGCATGGTCGTCAACGAGTTCCTGTCCTGGCGGCGGCGCCGGGCCGCGCAGTCGATCCCGGTCGCCACGGAGACGCTCGCCGGGTTCCTGCCGGCCACGCCGGATCAGGCGGCGCTGCGGGACGACCGGGACCTGATGCTGCGGCTGATCGGCACGCTGCCACCCCGGCAGCGGGCGGTGATCGCCTTGCGTTTCTACGAGGATCTGGCCGTCGAGCAGATCGCCGAGATGCTCGGCTGTCGAACGGTCACTGTCCGCACCCACCTGATGCGCGCGCTCGCCACCCTGCAGGGTGCCCTGCCGGCCGCGCTCGTGACCACCGGGGAGTAACCGTGACCAGGAACATCGAAGATCTCATCCGGGCCACCCAGGAGGCCCAGGCCGACCGTGCGCTGCCGGCCGACCGGATCCGCGCGAACCTGCCGAAGCGGGCCGCCACGGTCCGGCGCCGCCAGCGGTTCGGGCTGCTCAGCGCCGGTGTCGCGGCGGCGGCGGTAGCGGCCGCGGTGACCGTGCCGGCCCTGGCACTGCGCGGCTCCGAGCCGGTGGCGCCCCCGACCCAGGCGGCCGCGCCGGCCTCGGCGAAACCGTCACCGAGCGCGACGACGCAGGAGCTTCCCACCAAGCTCGGCTATCGGCCGACCTGGGCGCCACCCGGGTTCAGCGAGCGGATCCGGCAGACCGGCACCGCCGCACCCGGGGATCCGTTCGGCCCGACGGTGATGCGGTACTGGACCAAGCAGGTCGGCACCGGCGATCCGATGAGCGACGCCGGCCCGCAGGTGCAGCTCTACGTGCGCACCGAGGTGTCCGGGGAGGGGCGGCTGACGGCCAACGGCGGCAAGAAGGTCGACATCAACGGCGCGCCGGGCTACTACCACGAGGGCGGCGGCAAGTCCTACCTGGACTGGGGGGTCGACGAGCACACCGTGCTGTCCCTCGCCACCACCCACTACGTCATGAGCAAGGCGGACATGCTGAAGATGGCCCGCTCGGTGCGGCCGGACCCGGGCGTCACCACGGTTCCGGTGCGGCTGCGCTGGCTCCCGGACGGCTGGTCGGTCAACACGGCCATCGTCAGCGGCGACCACAAGGACACCTGGCGAGCCGGGCTGCTGGTGGAGAAGCCGGCGGTCGAGGGGATCAAGGACAAGGAGGCGTTGTCGCAGGCAACCGGACAGATGTCGGTCGTGGTCGGCAGCAGCACCGAGGCCCCGGCCGGTGGCAGGGAACTGACCGTCGGCGGCCACCCGGCCCGGCAGCCGGTGCGCAGCGAGTCGTTCGCCAAGAGCATGCTCTACCTGGTCGTCGACCTCGGCCACGGGCGGCTGATGACGCTGGTCGGCGAGGGCGCCGGGATCACCCGGGAGGACCTCGTCAAGATCGCCGAGCAGGCCGAGATCAGCCCGGACGCCCCGGACTGGATCGGCTGACCCCGCCGCGAACGGTTCCGGTCCGCTCTCCTCGGGGAGGGCGGACCGGTCCGGCATCGCTGATCACTTCCGGTCCGCTGCGGTGAGGTCCGCCCGATTTCCGGTACGGCCGCAGCGCCCGTCGATCAGGAAGGCAGCACAATCGTCAACGGGCACGCGGTGTGCCCGATCAATCCGGCGGCCGTCGCCCCCAGCGGATGCGACGCGGCCGGGTCACCGGTGGCGGCCACCACCATCAGCGCGGCGTCCCGGCTCACCGCGGACAGGGCGTGCGCGGGATGCCGGTCGTGGCAGATCTCCCGCTCGGCGTCGGCCGCCGTGGCCGCGTCCAGGTCGTCGTAGAGGGCGGCCTCCAGCAGCAGGTCCGGGTACCGCCGGTGACCGTCCCAGACGTGCACGACCCGCAGCGGCAGGCCCAGCTCGCGGGCCCGCTCGGCGGCGTACTCCAGCACGGTGTGCCGGGCGTCGTCGTCCGCGATGGCGGCGGCGACGACGTGACCGCCGCGATCCGTCGTACCGATGATGTCGACCGCGCCATGAAAGGCGTCCGTCCGCATCGCCCGTCTCGCCCCCGGCGGCAGCCGGAGGCTGACCGCCGCGGCAAGACAGTCGAGCTGATTACCGGAGATCGTGCTACGCACTGTGATCACCCCACGGTTCCTCGACCGATGGAAGCGGTACGAATCCGCCCCATTGCCATCGTCCGCCCACTACAGCCCGACATCCAGGGGCCGAAAGGCCCGTTCCTCGCGATTCCGGCGGCCACCCGTAGAGTCGCCACAATGGATCACCAGTGGCGGGGAGCATGGATCGCGTTCGCCGGCGCGGTCATCGCGGCCCGGCGAACGCCGGCGTGCCGGCCCGCTGGGACGCGGCACAGCCGGAATCGTGCCGTGGCGAGCGGTCGGGTGTGACCCTGGAAGGGTGAGCGTCGAGGAGATCACCACGGAGACGGTGCGGCCGGTGGCCCGGGCCGTGCTCGGGCAGCGCTGGACCGACCTGGCCTTCCTGCACTGGCCGGTGGAGCCGGAGCGGGTGGCGCCGCTGCTGCCGCCCGGCACGGTGCCGGACGTCTTCGACGGGGTGACCTATGCCGGGCTGATCGGCTTCCGGATGGAGCGGGTCGGCTTCCTGGGCGGACCCGGCGTTCCGTATCTGGGCACGTTCGCCGAGACGAACGTGCGGCTCTACAGCGTCGACGCCCAGGGCCGGCGGGCGGTCGTCTTCCGCTCGCTGGAGGCGGAACGACTGGTCCCGGTGCTGGTCGCGAGGCTGAGCCTGCGCCTGCCCTACATGTGGGCGCGGATGCGGCTGACCCGGAAGGGCGACGAGCTGGCCTACGTCTCCCGGCGCCGCTGGCCCGGCCCGCGCGGCGCGACCACCAGCATCCGGATCCGGGTCGGCGAGCCGATCGCCGAACCGAGCCCGCTGGAGCATTTCCTCACCGCGCGCTGGGGCCTGCACACCCGGGCGTGGGGCCGCACCCGCCACCTGGCCAACGACCATCCGCGCTGGCCGCTGCACCGCGCCGAGCTGCTCGACCTGGACGACACCCTGCTCGCCGCCGGCGGCCTGCCAGGCCTCGACAAGCCGCCGGTCAGCGTCCTTTACTCCCCGGGTGTCCCGGTGATCTTCGGCCCGTTCAGACCGCCGCCACGGTGACCGCATAACCCCGATAGAGGTTCGGGAAACGGGTGAGCACGGCGGCGCGCATCCGGATCGCCTCGTAGACGACCTCGGCTGCCATCTGTTCAGCCATCAGCGTGGTGTGCAGCGGGTTGCGCTCGAGCCGAGGTGCTGCCAGATCGCCGATCAGCGCGGCACACCGCGCGGAGAGATCCAGCTCCTGCAGGCCCGGGAATCGCAGGACGTGGTCCCAGAGCGCTGGATCCGTCTGGATGGCCACCTGTGCTTCCAGCACCGCCAGTGGTGGCACCGCCATGATGACGTCGCCCTCGTAGCCCCGGTCGAGCAGCTCGGTCAGCGTGGGGTGGCCCTGCATGAGTTCGACCAGGGCGCTGGCGTCGAGGACGAGCGTGGAGTCGAGGGTGATCACGCGACGTCCGACTGGCGTCGGGCGTCCAGTGCTGCCTGCTCGCGTTTGACGCGGGCGAGCATCTCGTCGATGCGGGCCTCGTCCTCCGCGGTCCTCGGCGGGAGGGCGGGCAGGCCCAGCTTGCGGAAGAGGCGCTCCGAGGGGCGCTCAGCAGGGCGTTCGGGGTGGTCAGTACTAGTCATGGGGCAACTGTACCCGTGACGGGGTCGGGACGCCATCCCTCGATGGGGAGCGATGATGGTCGGCATGGGCCGATCACGAACCAACCCCGCGCCGGGCGCGCCGGTCACCGCGCGCGGGCGGCGGACTCGGGACGCGCTGGTGGCGGCCGGGCGCCGGCTGCTGGAGACCCGGGGCTGGCCGGCCTTCACCCCGGAGCAGGTGGCGCAGGCGGCCGGGGTCTCCTACGGCACCTTCTACACCTACTTCGAGTCCAAGGACGACCTGCTGCGCACCATCGTCCGGGCGGTGGCCGAGGAGATGTTCACGGCGAGCCTGGTCGGGCCGGAGACCGCCGACGACCCGTACACCCGGATCGTCGAGTCGAACCGCGGCTACCTGCGGGCCTGGCGGAACGCCTCCCGGGTGCTGCGCCTGGTCGAGCAGGGCGCCGACTCCGACGACACGCTGCGGCAGCTGCTGCTCGAGGTCCGCGAGCTCTACGTGCAGCGCGGCGCCGAGGGGCTGCGCCGCTTGCAGGAGGCCGGTCTGGCCGATCGGGAGCTGGAGCCGCGGCTGACCGCGATCGTGCTGGGCGCCATGGTCGAGCAGATGGCGCACGTCATCTATTCGCTGCGCGAGCCGCTCGACGAGGATGCGGTGGTCAACCACATGTCGAAGCTGTGGGCCGCGGCGATCGGGCTCCGCGAGCGTCCTTGACAATTTTGTCAGATTGCCTAACGTGGCCCCCATCACCACGCGGTGGGCGAGGGGAGCGGCGTGCGAACGATCCGGGTCGGCAACTGCTCCGGTTTCTATGGCGACCGGCTCTCCGCCATGCGCGAGATGCTCGACGGCGGCCCGCTGGACTACCTGACCGGCGACTACCTGGCCGAGCTGACCATGCTGATCCTCGGCCGGGACCGCCGGAAGAACCCGGAGCTGGGTTATGCCAAGACGTTCCTCCGCCAGCTCACCGACTGCCTGAAAATCATCAAGTCGGCGAATGTCCGGATCGTCAGCAACGCCGGCGGACTCAACCCGGCCGGTCTGGCCGACGCGATCCGCGCGCTCGACCCGGATCTCGCCGTCGCCCACGTCGAGGGCGACCAGCTCACCTGGCCGAAAGCGATCACCGCGAACGCCTACCTCGGCGCCTTCGGGATCGCCGAAGCCCTCCGCTCCGGCGCCGACATCGTCGTCACCGGCCGGGTCACCGACGCCGCGCTCACCCTCGGCCCGGCCATCGCCGAGTTCGGCTGGACCCGCGATGACCTCGACAAACTCGCCGCCGGTGTGGTCGCCGGGCATGTCCTGGAGTGCGGCACCCAGGCCACCGGGGGCAACTTCAGCGGCTTCACCGGCTTGGATCTCAGCCGCCCGCTCGGCTTCCCGATCGCCGAGATCAGCGCGGACGGCACGGTTCTGATCACCAAGCACCCGGCCCACGGCGGCGCGGTCACCGTCGACACGGTCACCGCCCAGCTGGTCTACGAGATCGACACGCCCCGCTATCTCAACCCGGACGTCGTCACCCGGCTCGACACCCTCCACCTCGTCCAGCAGGACACGGACCAGGTCAAGATCTTCGGCGTACGCGGTGCGGCCCCACCCGGCACCACCAAAGTGGGGATCAACCGGCTGGGCGGCCACCGCAACTCGGTCTCGTTCGTCCTGACCGGCCTGGACATCGAGCAGAAGGCCGCCTGGACCCGGGCCCAGCTGGAAGCCGCCCTGACCACCCGCCCCGCCGAGATCGTCTGGGAGCTGGCCCGCACCGACCGCCCCGACCCGGCCACCCAGGCCGAGGCGTCCGCGATCCTGCGCTGCCACGTGAAGGACCCGGATCCGGACGTGGTCGGCCGCCGGTTCAGCAGCGCCGCCGTCGAGCTGGCCCTGGCCTCCTACCCGGGCTTCCACGTGACCGCCCCGCCTGCCGACGCCACCCCGTTCGGCGTCTTCGAGGCGGCCTACCTCCCGCAGTCCGAGGTCCCGCACGTCGCCGTCCTCCCGGACGGCACCCGCGTCGACATCGCGCCACCCGATCCCGCCACCGGGTCCGCAGCGCGCCCCCCGACTCCGGCTGGCTCTGCGGGGTGTCTCGACGACGTCGAGACACCCCGCAGAGCCAGCCGGGACCGTGAGCCGGCGACCACCCGGGCGCCGCTGGGGCGGCTGGTGCACGCGCGGTCGGGGGACAAGGGCGGGACGGCGAACGTCGGGGTGTGGGTGCCGGCCGGACATCCGCGGCGGGCGGACGCCTACGCGTGGCTGGCCGGCTGGCTCGACGCCGACCGGGTGCGGCAGCTGCTGCCCGAGGCCGCGGAACTCGGCGTGACCGTGCACCGGCTGCCCCACCTGGCCGCCCTCAACATCGTCATCGAGCGGCTGCTCGGGGACGGAGTGGCCGCGTCCACCCGTTCCGACCCCCAGGCCAAGGCGGTCGGGGAGTGGCTGCGTGCCCGGAACGCCGACATACCCTCGGAGCTGCTGTGAGCCTGCCCCCGGCGTACGACAGGAATCGGGAAGCGATGCTGGAGCGGGTCGCGGACCTGGACCGGCAGCATGCCCAAGCCCTCGCCGGAGGCGGGCCGAAGGCCGTCGACCGGCACCACCGGCGCGGCAAGCTGACCGCGCGCGAGCGGATCGAGCTGCTGGTCGATCCGGACTCGGCGTTCCTGGAGCTGAGTCCCCTCGCGGGCTGGGGCACCGACTTCGCGGTCGGCGGGTCGGTGGTGACCGGGCTCGGCGTGGTCGAGGGCGTCGAATGCATGATCATCGCGAACGACCCGACGGTCCGCGGCGGCGCGAGCAACCCGGTGACGCTGAAGAAGAGCTTCCGGGCCGCGCAGATCGCCGCGGAGAACCGGCTGCCGACGATCAACTTGGTCGAGTCGGGCGGGGCCGACCTGCCCACCCAGAAGGACATCTTCATCCCGGGCGGACAGCACTTCCGCGGGCTGACCGAGGCGAGCGCGGACCGGCGGCCGACGATCGCGCTGGTCTTCGGCAACTCGACGGCCGGTGGCGCCTACGTGCCGGGGATGAGCGACTACGTGGTGATGGTGGCCGGCGGCGCGAAGGTCTTCCTCGGCGGGCCGCCGCTGGTCAAGATGGCGACCGGCGAGGAGTCCGACGACGAGTCGCTGGGCGGGGCGGAGATGCACGCGCGGATCTCCGGGCTGGCCGACTATCTCGCGGTGGACGAGCACGACGCGATCCGCATCGGACGTCAGATCGTGCGGCGGTTGAACTGGCGCAAGCTGGGGCCGGCGGCCGCTGACGACTATGCCGAGCCGATCGAGGATCCGCAGGAGCTGCTCGGAATCGTGCCGACCGATCTCAAGATCCCGTTCGATCCGCGGGCGGTGATCGCGCGGATCGTCGACGGGAGCGAGTTCGACGAGTTCAAGCCGCTCTACGGCACCAGCCTGGTGACCGGGTGGGCACGGCTGCACGGCTACCCGATCGGGATCCTGGCGAACGCGCAGGGCGTGCTGTTCAGCGAGGAGGCGCAGAAGGCCGGCCAGTTCATCCAGCTGGCCAACCAGAACGACACGCCGCTGCTGTTCCTGCACAACACCACCGGCTACATGGTCGGCAAGGACTACGAGCAGGGCGGGATCATCAAGCACGGCGCCCAGATGATCAACGCGGTGTCGAACTCGGCGGTGCCGCACCTGTCGATCGTGATGGGCGCGTCCTACGGCGCCGGGAACTACGGGATGAGCGGGCGGGCCTACGACCCGCGGTTCATGTTCAGCTGGGCCGGGGCGAAGTCGGCGGTGATGGGACCGGCCCAGCTCGCCGGGGTGGTGTCGATCGTGTCGCGGCAGGCGGCCGCGGCGGCCGGGCGGCCGTTCGACGAGGAGGCGGACGCGCGGACCCGGGCGGCGATCGAGGCGCAGATCGAGCGGGAGTCGCTGGCGTACTTCACGTCCGGGATGCTCTACGACGACGGGGTGATCGATCCGCGGGACACCCGGACCGTACTGGGAATCTGCCTTTCCGTGATCCACAACGCGCCGGTGCGGGGCGCCCGGGGATATGGGGTGTTCCGGCTGTGATCGGTAAGCTGCTTGTCGCCAATCGGGGCGAGATCGCCGTTCGAATCTTTCGGACCTGTCGCCAATCGGGCATTTCAACCGTCGGCGTCTATGCCGAAATCTCGGACCTGCACGTGGCCGAGGCGGACGTCGCGGTCGAGGTCGAGTCCTTCCTGCACGGTGCGAAGATCATCGAGGCGGCGATCCGCACCGGCGCCGACGCCATCCACCCCGGCTACGGCTTCCTCTCCGAGAACGCCGCCTTCGCCCGCGACGTGCTCGCCGCCGGACTGATCTGGATCGGTCCCGACCCGGACGCGATCGAGGCGATGGGCGACAAGATCCGCGCCAAGAAACTGGTCGCCGCGGCCGGCGTCCCGGTCCTCGAGGGCGGCTCCTTCCCGTTGCTGATCAAGGCGGCGGCCGGAGGCGGCGGTCGCGGCATGCGGGTGGTCACCGAGGCTGAGGAACTGGAGCCGGCGCTGGCCGCCGCCGAGGCCGAAGCCCGGTCGGCGTTCGGCGACGGCACCGTGTTCACCGAGCCCTACCTGCCGCTGGCCCGGCACATCGAGGTCCAGGTGCTCGGCGACGCGGCCGGCCGGATCTGGGTGGTCGGCGACCGGGACTGCTCGGTCCAGCGCCGGCACCAGAAGATCGTCGAGGAGGCACCGGCCCCCGGGCTGTCCGGCGAGACCCGGGCGGCCCTGCACCGGCACGCCCGGAACGCCGCCGAGGCGGTGCGCTACCGGGGCGCCGGCACGGTCGAGTTCCTGGTCGACGGCGACCGGATCTTCTTCCTGGAGATGAACACCCGGCTGCAGGTCGAACACCCGGTGACCGAAGCGGTGACCGGTCTTGATCTCGTCGCCTGGCAGCTCGCCATCGCCGAGGGCCGCGAGCTGGGCGACGCGCCGCCCGAGCCGTCCGGCCACGCCGTCGAGGTGCGCCTCTACGCCGAGGACCCGGCGCGCGACTTCGCACCGCAGACCGGCCGGATCCGCGCCTTCACGATCGACACTTCTTGCGTACGGGTGGATGCCGGCGTGGCAGCCGGAAGTCAGGTCGGCATCCGCTACGACGCGATGCTCGCCAAGATCATCGCGCACGGGCCGGACCGGAACGCGGCGATCCGGCTGCTCGGCGACGCCCTGCGACGCGCCGAGATTCACGGGCTCACCACCAACCTGGGCCTGCTGCGCGCCATCCTGCGCGACGACGACTTCCTGGCCGGGCGGGTCGACACCGCTCTGCTGGACCGCCGGCTGGCCGCCTGGACCAGCGCCGACCGGGACCATCCGGTCCGCAAGGCCGCGCTGGCCGCCGCCGTGGGATCGGCGGTCCGGACCGCGGTGTCCGGCAGGGTTCAGTCCCGGATCCCGGCCGCCTGGCGGAACGTGCCGAGCCAGGAGCGGGTGCGTACCTATCGATGCGGGGACGCCGAATACCCGGTCACCTACACGTCCCGTGGCGGGCGGCTGGAGTCGTCCTGGCTGCCCGGCGTGAGCGTGCTCGGGATCGACGGCGACCGGGTGGTCCTCGACGATCACGGGGTGCGGGAGAGCTACCGGGTGACGGTGGTCGACGGCGGGGTGGACGTGGACGGGCCGGACGGGTCGTACGATCTGCGCACCGTGCCGGTCTTCACCGACCCGGCGGCGAACCTGGCCGCGGGGTCGCTGCTCGCGTCGATGCCCGGGCTGGTCGTGGCGGTGCACGTCGAGAGCGGTCAGCGGGTTGCGGCGGGGGATCCGGTGATGGTGCTGGAAGCCATGAAGATGCAGCAGACGCTGACCGCGCCGGCTGATGGGATGGTGGCGTCGCTGAGTGTCGAAGTGGGTCGTCAAGTCGCTGCCGGTGACGTTCTCGCGGTGATCGACTCCGCCGCTTCCGCTGTGCCATCCACTTCTAGTGTTCCGCCTGCTTCTACTGTGCCGTCTGCTTCTACTGTGCCGCCTGCCGATCCCTCGTCGTCCAGGAGCTGAGATGACCGCTTTTGTCGAGTCCGCGGAACGCCGGGAGCTGCGCGAGGCGGTCGCCCGCCTGGGCCAGAAATACGGCGAGTCCTACTTCTACGCTGCCGCCCGGGACGGCCGGAAGACCACCGAGCTGTGGCAGGAGGCGGCCGCCCACGGCTACCTCGGGGTGTCCATTCCGGAACAGTACGGCGGAGGCGGCGGCGAGATCGGCGACCTGGCCGCCGTCCTGGAGGAACTGGCCACCGCCGGATGTCCGCTCCTGCTCATGGTGGTGTCACCAGCCATCGTCGGCACGGTGATCGCCCAGTTCGGCACCGAGGCGCAGAAACAGCGCTGGCTCCCGGGCATCGCCGACGGCTCGGCCACCTACGTCTTCGGGATCACCGAACCGGACGCCGGCTCGAACACCCACCAGATCGCCACCCAGGCCCGCCGGGACGGCGACGAGTGGGTGCTGACCGGCGGCAAGACCTACATCAGCGGCGTCGACGAGGCCTCCTACGTCCTGGTGGTGGCCCGGGTCGGCACACGCCCGTCGCTGTTCATGGTCCCGGTCGACGCCCCCGGTTTCACCTACCGGAAGATCGACATGGGCCTGGTCGCCCCGGAGGACCAGTTCACCCTCTTCTTCGACGACGTCCGGCTGCCCGCCGACGCGCTGATCGGCAGCGAGGAAGCCGGCTTCGACCAGCTCTTCGCCGGCCTGAACCCGGAACGCATCATGGCCGCCTCGTCCGCCACCGGAATGGCCCGCTGGGCGCTGCGCAAGGCGGTCGGCTACGCCGGCGACCGCCAGGTGTGGGGCGTACCGATCGGCGCCCACCAGGCGATCTCCCACCCCCTCGCCAAGCTGCACGTGGAGATCGAAGCCGCTCGCCTGCTCACCCAGAAGGCCGCCGCCCTGCACGCCGCCGGCGACCTGAAAGCCGCCGGCGAGGCCGCCAACATGGCGAAGTACGCGGCCGGCGAGGCCGTCTGCGCCGCCGTCGACCAGGCCATCCAGACGCACGGCGGCAACGGCCTCGCCACCGAGTACGGCCTGGTCCAGGCCCTTGCCACGTCGCGCCTCACCCGGCTGGCCCCGGTCAGCCGCGAGATGGCCCTGAATTTCGTGGCCCAGTTCTCCCTCGGCCTGCCGCGCTCCTATTGATCGGGGTCACGGGCGGCACTGCCCTGGCGACATCGGTGCGCCTGCCACCCCTCCGCCCCACTTCCCAGTCCCCGCCCACCCAGGGGGCGCCGCCCGAAGACAGTGTCGCGCGAAACGCAACCGTGTGCCGATGCGCCTGTGGACGAGGCGCTGGTGTGCATATCGCTCGGAGCGCGCTGCGACCCCAGCCGACCGTCGCGAGGCGCGCTGTCGTTCGTGGCGTGGTGGTCCGGCTGGGCGTGAGGGGTGTCTCGGGCGGCTTGAGACACCCATGGGAGCCAGCCGGCGGTCGCGGGGTGCGCTGCCGGTCGTGGCGGGGTGGTTGGGCTGGGCGTGAGGGGTGTCTCGGGAGGGGTTGAGAGACCCGCGGGAGCCGGCCGGCGGTCGTGGGCTGCGTTGTTGGTCGTGTCGGGGTGGTTGGGCTGGGTGTGAGGGGTGTCTCGGGAGGGTTGAGACACCTGTGGGAGCCGGCCGGCGGTCGTGAGGCCCGTTGTCGTTCGTGTCGGGGTGGTTGGGCTGGGTGTGAGGGGTGTCTCGGGAGGGTTGAGAGACCCGTGGGAGCCGGCCGGCGGTCGTGAGGCGCGTTGTCGTTCGTGTCGGGGTGGTTGGGCTGGGCGTGAGGGGTGTCTCGGGAGGGGTTGAGACACCCGTGGGAGCCAGCCGACGGTCGTGAGGCGCGCTGCGGTCCGAGATCACTGCCCGCCTCGCGCAGCGGTCGGGCTGGGCGCGAAGGGCCGGCGGGGGCGCGGGTTGGGCGGCGGGTGCGGGGCGGGGATCAGGTGGGGACGCTGCGGTGGGTGGGGCCGTGGGACTCGTCGCAGTGGGGTTCGGGGTGGGGTTCGGCGTCGGCTGCGTGGTCGACCTGCAACGTCGTGTGGCGGATGTCGTGGACGGACTGGAGATGGTGCTCCAGGGCTCGGCGGATGTTGTGGCAGTCGGCGTGGTCAGCGACCAGGACGTGGGCGGACAGGGCGGTCTGGCCGGAGGTGATCTGCCACAGGTGCAGGTCGTGGATCTCGGTGACGGCCGGGACGGCGGCGAGCTCGGCGCCGATGGCGTCCACGTCGACGCCGGGCGGGGCGGCTTCCAGCAGGATCCGGCCGGAGTCGCGGAGCAGGCGGACGCCGGCCACCGCCATCAGGGCGACCACGATCAGCGAGGCGATCGCGTCGGCCTGGACGAAGCCGGTGAACACCATGATCAGGCCGGCGATCAGGGTGGCGATGAAGGCGAACAGGTCGTTGAGGATGTGCTGGAAGGCGCCCTCGACGTTGAGGCTGCTCCGGTTGGCGCGGGACAGACACCAGGCGGCACCGACATTGACCAGCACACCGACCGCGGCGGTCGCCACGACCAGGCCGCCGGCCACCTCCGGCGGGTCGAGCAGGCGGTGCACCGCCTCGTAGCCGAGCCAGCCACCGAGCAGCAGCAGGGTGAGGCCGTTGGCCTGGGCGGAGAGGATTTCGGCGCGCTTCAGCCCGTACGTGAAACCGCCCCTCGGCGGACGGGCCGCGAGTCGCATCGCGATCAGCGCCAGGACGATCGCGGCGGCGTCGGTGAGCATGTGCGCGGCGTCGGAGAGCAGCGCCAGCGACCGGGCGATCAGCCCGACCACCACCTCGCCGGCCATGAAGACGGTGATCAGGCTGAGCGCGGCGACCAGCCAGCGCCGGTCGGCGTCGGCGCTGACGCCATGAGAATGCCCGTGCCCGTGGCCCTGCCCATGCCCGTGGCCCTGCCCATGCCCGTGGACCTGTCCCTGCCCGTGCTCGGGCCCATGCCCGTGCGCGGGCGTGTCGTGGTCGTGGCCGCCCATCGGCTCGATCTCCCTCCCGTGCGCCGCCGGAGCGGTCCGCCGCCGTGGTGTGCACATCAGCGAACGTCCTCGGGGTCCGCGCAGGCGGCCGGGTCGACCGCGAGTGCCAGCCCGAGCAGGTCGTCGAGGGCGTGCCGGATCCGCGCGTCGGCCAGCTCGTACCGGGTCCGGCGGCCCTGCGGGACGGCCACCACCAGGCCGCAGCCGCGCAGGCAGGCCAGATGGTTCGACAGGTTCTGCCGGGTCACGCCGAGCAGGTCGGCGAGCTCCGCCGGGTAGCCGGGCGCGTCGCGCAGCGCCAGCAGCAGGCGGGTGCGGGTCGCATCGGACAGCGCATGACCGAATCTGGCCAGCACCGCGGCATGGGTCACGGTCTCCACCCGGCCGACAGTACAGCAGGACCTGTATTCAGCGTGAGCTGAATCGAGAAATCCGCTCCGCCGACTGGTGGAGCGGACATCCACCAACAGATTATCGATGGGTTGATCCGGCGCCGCGGCGTCATGGCCAGGCTCGACGCATGAGAATGTGCATTGCGGTCCTGGCGGCCGCGCTGCTCGCCCCCGCGACGCCGACGGCCGCCAGCAGCGCGGACGTCGTCCGCACCGACGCCGGGGTGATCCGCGGCGTGGACCACGACGGCTACCGGACCTTCGAGGGCATCCCCTACGCCGCCCCGCCGACCGGCGACCTCCGCTGGCGGGCGCCGCAGCCGGTGACCCCCTGGCCGGGCGTCCGGCCGGCTACCTCCGCGGGCCCGGCCTGCGCGCAGCTCCCGGCCGACCCGGAGAGCCCCAGCGGTGAGGACTGCCTCTACCTCAACGTGACCGCGCCCCGGGACGGCCGGACCCGCCGGCCGGTCGTGGTCTGGCTGCACGGCGGCAGCTTCCAGACCGGGTCCGGCGGCATGTACGACGCGCACCGGCTGGCCGTCCGGGGCGGCGCCGTGGTGGTCACCGTCAACTACCGGCTCGGCGTCCTCGGCTACCTCGGCCTGCCCGGGCTGGCCGGCTCCGGCACGTTCGGGCTGCAGGACCAGCAGGCCGCGCTGCGCTGGGTACGGCGCAACGCCGCGGCGTTCGGCGGCGATCCGGGCAACATCACGCTCGCCGGGCAGTCGGCCGGCGGGATGAGCGTCTGCGCCCAGCTCACCTCGCCCGGCGCCGCCGGACTGTTCCAGCGGGCGATCATCCAATCCGGATCGTGCCTGGTGGACTGGCCGGCCGAGCTGTTCTACCCGAACGTCGGCGCCGGTTCACAGTGGTCGCCGGTAGCCGCTGTGCGGTCGGCCGGCGAGCGGCTGGCGGCCGGTTTCGGCTGTGGCGCGGACGCGATCGGGTGCCTGCGCGGTCAGCCGGTGGCGGCGCTGCTGGACGCGACCCCGGGTGTCGGGCTGAAGGCGTTCGCGACCCCGGCCTACGGGACCGGGGTGTTGCCGCACCATCCGGCGGAGGCGCTGCGCCGGGGCGCCTTCTCGCGGGTGCCGGTGCTGTCCGGCAGCAACCTCGACGAGCACCGCGGCTTCCTGGCCGGCCTGCAGGTGACGCCGGACCAGTACGCCGGGATGCTCCGGACGGCGTTCGGCGAGCGGGCCGGGCAGGTGGCGGCGGCCTACCCGGTGTCGAGCTATCCGACGCCCGCGCTGGCCTGGGCCGCGGTGGCCACCGACCGGATCTGGGCCTGCCCGACGCTGGCCGGTGACCAGCTGCTCGCCCGGCGGACGCCGACCTACGCCTACGAGTTCGCCGAGCGGCACGGACCGGCCCCCTCGACCGGCTACCCGTGGGGCGCGTTCCATGGCGCCGAGCTGGCCTTCCTCTTCGACACCTGGTGGCTGGCCGGGACCCCGCAGCCGGAGCTGGCGGACCGCATGATCGACATCTGGTCGCGGTTCGCCGCCACCGGACGGACCGATTGGTCCCGATTCAAGAGCGATGCTTCGGTACGGGCCATCGCCGCCGGAGTGGACGGTGACGTCGACCTGGGCCGGGAGCACCACTGCGGGCTCTGGAAGTCGTTAGGGTGACCGGATGCGGCGGTGGCGGTACACCCTGGCCGGCGACGTCGAGATCGCCCGGACGGTCGGGTCCGGTGCGCTGACGGTGGGTCCGCACTTCCACGAGTCGGTGCAGCTGACGGTGGTGACGGCGGGGGAACGCGCGTTCCGCACCCGGACCGGCGTCGTGCGGGCGGCCGCCGGGCGGACCATCGTGATCCCGGCGCTGCTGCCGCACGCCACGCTGCCGATGGCGCCCGGCGACGACAGCGTCAACGTCTACCTGCCGCCGGAGTTGTTCGGCGACAGCCTGGGCGACGTGCCGCTGGTGGTGCCGACCGGGGAGCCCTCGCCCGACCCGGTGCGGTCCCGGCCGCCCGTCGCACCGTCCGAGCTGGTCGCGGCGGTCACGGCCGGCCGGGTGGACCTGCGGCAGCTCGCGGCACGCTTCGGGATCTCGCGGGAGACGGTGATCCGGCGCTTCGCCCGGGAGACCGGGATGACGCCGCACGCCTTCCGGGTGGTCGCCCGGCTCAACGTCGCGCGGCGCCTGTTGCGCGACGGGGTGGCGCCGGCGGAGGCGGCGGTGCTGGCCGGGTTCGCCGACCAGAGCCACCTGGGACGGCAGTTCCGCGCGGCCTTCGGGGCCACGCCCGGGGACTATCGGGTCACCGCCGTTCCCGGCCGGTAGCGCACTTTCGTTCCAGACGGGCCGGGGTGCGGGCGGGCAGCATCCGGCGGGTGGGAATGCTCGCTCTCCTGGCCGCCGGGCTGCTCGGCGGGATGGTCAACGCGCTGGCCGGTGGCGCGACGCTGCTGACCTTTCCGGCGCTGATGGCGACCGGGCTGACCCCGGTGGTCGCCAACGCGTCGAACGCTGTCGCGCTCGCGCCCAGCCACCTGCTCGCCGCGGTGGCCGATCACGTCCACCGGCCGCCGGTGGACCGGTTGCTGCGTACCCAAATCGGCTTGTCGATCCTGGGTGGGATCTGCGGGTCGGGGCTGCTGCTGGTGCTGCCCACGGGCCGGTTCCCGGCCGTGGTGCCGGTACTGATCGGGGTGGCGACCGCCCTGTTCGCGGTGGCGCCGCGGCTGCGCGGTGTCCGGGTGGCGACCGCGCCGGGGCTGCTGCTGGCCTCGGCCTACGGCGGGTTCTTCGGGGCGGCGCTCGGCGTGATCCTGTCCGCGCTGCTCGCCCTCGGCCCGGACCGCGATGCCCGGCGCGTCAACGCCCGCAAGAACATCCTCGCCTCCGCCGCCACCCTGGCCGCGGTCGCCGTCTTCGTGGCGAAAGGGCTGGTCGCCTGGCCGGCCACGGTGACGGTGCTGGCCGGCGCGGTGGCCGGCGGCTGGCTCGGCGGCCGGATCAGCGGCCGCATCCCGGCGACCGCCGTCCGAGCCGTGGTGATCGCCGGCGGCGTGCTGCTGACGCTCTTCTACGCACACCGGTTCTGGTGACCGGGCGCACCGCCGTCATGGGGTTCCGTGGCAGATGAAGGCGCCCCATTCGGTGGCGGGTCGATTCTGGGCGGCGGCTTCGCGCTGGGCTTCGGCCAGGGCTTCGGGGGCGGAGCCGGAACGCAGATAGGCCCGGTAGAAGCGGGTCATCAAGCGGGCGGTGGGGCGGTCCGGGACGTTCCACAGGGAGGCGACCACGGCGGCGGCTCCGGCTATGGCGAAGGAGCGGTGCAGGCCGAAGGCGCCCTCGGCGTCGTGGATGCGGCCGAGGGCGGTCTCGCAGGCGGAGGCGACCACCAGGCGGGTGCCGCGCAGGTCGAGGTGGGTGATCTCCTCGGCGGAGAGGATGCCGTCGGCGTCCGGGGTGTTGGCGCCGGCCAGGCCGAGGCCGGCGGTGACCCGCTGGGTGGGGCCGTCGGACTCGGCCCGGACGAAACCGTGGGTGGCCAGGTGCAGGATCGTCGGCGGGGGATCGCGGCGCAGGGCGGACTTGGTGGCGGCGGGTCCGGTCAGCGGGGTGACGCCGAGGAGGCCGGCGATCAGGCGGGCTTCGCGGGCGGTGCCGGGCAGCGGGGTGAAGACCCGCTGGAGGGCGGCGCGGCGCAGATGCGGATCGTCGGGCCGAAGTCCGGATCGGCCAGGATCACCGCGGCCCCGGCCTCAGCCGGGGGTGGCACTGGGCCGGCCAGGAGGTCCCGGGGACTGGTCAGGTGGCTGATCGTGTGGGTGGCCACCAGCGGGCGGCCGTCCGGGCCGGGCAGGGTCGCCGGTGGCACCCGGTGGATCAGCCCGTCCGGGACGATCACCAGGCGGGTGGCGTCGGTCGGCAGCGGGGCGATCAGCGCCCGGTACACCTCGTCGCCCGTGACGCGCCACCGTTCCCGGTCGGGCCGGTCGTCGCCCGGGACGACGACCGTACGATAGGCCTCGATCGCCACCTCGATCGGCCGTGCGTCGCCGAGGTCGACCACCCGGGTTCCCGCCGCGTCCCCGGCCGGCAGGCAGAAGGCCGCATAGCGAGCCGCTGCATGATCGATCCCGGCCAGTCCCCGGTGCGCGTAGCGGACGAACTGCACCAGGCACGACCCGGACGGCAGCGCGGCCGCGAGGTCCGCCAGGGCCAGCCCGGTGAGCGCCGCCGACGGCCGGGCCTCGCGGACCGTGGTGGCGATCCGCTCCTCGATCGCCGCCCGGGCGCGCAGCCGGTCCCGGGTGGTGGCCGCCGGGACGCTGCCCGCGCCGACCAGCGCGCCGGCCAGCTGCTGGTCCAGGGTGGCCAGCCGGGCCAGGTCGTCGGCCAGTTCCGGGTAGCCGCCGGCGAGCACCGCGGCCCGTTCCCGGGCGGCCGCCTCGAAGGTCAGGCCGGTCCGCTGGATCACCAGGCGCAGCGTGGCCCGCACCTCGGGGCCCCGCTCCGCGCCGCCGTCGAGCAGCGCCTCCAGCAGCCAGTCCCGCACCCCGCTCCGCGCCTCGGCGAGGAACCGCAGCCGGCCCGGCTCCGGGGTGGCGCCGAAGACCGGGCCGAACAGCCGGTTCTGCCGGTCGGCAGCGGTGAGCAGGTCGGTGAGGGCGGCCGCCCGGTCGCCGGCCCGGGCGCGCAGCCGGCCGCGCAGCACCAGCCCGCGGACCACCAGCGGATCGTGGTCGCCGGCGGTACGCACGGCCAGCTCCAGCCCTGCCTCGGTGTCCGCGGCCGCGGTCCGGCGGCGCAGGTCGAAACCGAGCTGACCGG
Source organism: Actinoplanes octamycinicus (assembly GCF_014205225.1). Taxonomy (NCBI): domain Bacteria; kingdom Bacillati; phylum Actinomycetota; class Actinomycetes; order Micromonosporales; family Micromonosporaceae; genus Actinoplanes; species Actinoplanes octamycinicus. The sequence goes on along the minus strand of NZ_JACHNB010000001.1, from coordinate 7,546,964 downwards.
CGTCGATCAGCGCCGAGGCGAGCCGGAACGCGTCGGTGTCGGCGCCCGCCGCCCGGTAGACCCGGATCGCCCGCCGGGTCAGCCGCAGCGCCCGCCGGGTCCGGCCCGCGTGCCCGTACGCCATGGCCAGCGTGACCAGGCTCTCCGCCGTCGCCGAGTGCTGCCGCCCGTACTCCCGGATGCGCATCCGCAGCGCCCGCCGGTTGAGCCGGACAGCCCGCTTGGCGTTGCCCTGTTTGGCCTGGTAGATGCCGGCCTGGCTGAGGTTCGCCGCGACGTGCCCGGCCAGGCCGTGCCGGCGCAGCAGGACGGCGGCGGCCCGGTTCGCCCGGTCGGCGGCCGCCACGTCGCCGAGCGCGGAGTGGATCCGGGCCAGCAACTGCAACCCGAAGCCGTGCGCGAGACCCTGCTCCGGCTCGGTGATCGCCAGGGCCTGGCGGCACCGGGTCATCGCCTCGTCGTACTCGCCGAGCAGGCAGTGCGCGTCGGCGAGGGCGCGCAGCGCGGTCTCGGTGGTGGCCGCCTCCGGGCCGTCGGTGGCGGCCAGCGCCTGGTGACAGAGTTCCAGCAGACGCTTGGTCTCGGCGTACCGGCCGAGCTGCCGCTGGATGCTGGCCAGCGCGCGCAGCGTCTCGGCGTATCCGGGGGTGGTCAGCGGCCGTCCCTCCATCCGGGACAGGGCGCGGTCGGCGGCGCGCCGGGCGCCGGTCAGATCGTCGTTCATCCGGCAGCGCATCGCCTCGGCCAGGTCGGCCATCGGCCCGACCGCCGGGTCGTCGTTGCCGAACGACTGCAGCATCCGGATGATCCGCTCCGGGTCCGGGGCAGTCACCGTGGCTCCGCGCTGGTGCTGCCGGACATCTCCCAGATCTGCAGCACCCGCCCCGGATCGAAGTCCGGCAGCGTGAACAGCCGCCGGAACCAGCGCAACTGACCCTCGATCTCCCGCGGGGCGCGCAGCCACCGCCCGGAGCTGCCGGCCAGCAGCGTCCGCGCCTCGGCCCGGCACCGCCACCGGTCGCGGGGCCGGATCCGGACCGCGGCGGCCTGCGCCCGCAGCCGCTCCGCGGACCGCGGATCGTCGTCGATCACCGCGGCCAGGGCGCGGACCAGGCAGGCGTCGATTCTCGCGTACGGGACCAGGTCCGGCCGGGCCAGCATCGCGTCCAGCAGCGCGATGGCCTCGTCGTCCCGCCGGGCGGCGAACAGCGCCCGGGCCAGCTGCGTCTCGGCGGCCTGCCGCAGCCCGGCCAGGCCGGTCCCGCCGAGCGCGGCGACCGCCTCCCGCCACGCCTCGACCGCGCCCGCCGGGTCGCTGTCCCGCCGGGCGGCCAGCACGTCGTGCTGCGCCCGGTGGTAGCGGAACACCCGGACGTCCCGGCCGGTCCCGGCCACCGCCTCGATCGCCTCGTCGGCGATGTCCGCCCAGCCGGTGTCGTCGTCGTTGCCGCGCAGCGCGCCGCCGAGCGTGGCGGCGTCCCGGGCCGCGCCGGCCCGCTGCGGATCGGCCAGACCCTGGTTGGCGGCCCCGATCAGGTGCACGATCAGGCTGCCGTCCCGGCCGCGGCGGCCGGCCCACTCGTCGAGGAGCCCGGCACGGGAGACCGGGTTCAGGCCGATCAGGTCGGTGACGACCCGGGCGTAGAGCGGCGCGGCGCCGTACCGGTAGTGCAGGTGGAGATCGGCCGCGAGGATCACCAGGGCGGTGCCGGTCAGGGCGGGCGCACCCGGGTGCCGCATCGCCAGCAGGGCGGCCAGCAGCCCACCCTGCACCAGCACCGCCGCCACCAGCGAGCGGGTGCCGGCCCGGCCGCGGATCCCGGCCACGAAGCGGAGAGCCAGGGCCAGCGGCGGCGCGCAGAGCATCACCTGCCAGGCCGGCGCCGCGTCCAGCGTCGCCACCAGCGCCGCCCCGAACGGTCCGAACGCGACCACCGCGATCGCGGCCACCCGGCCTGCCTCGAACCGGGCCTGCTGCCGCAGCCAGGGCGCCGGGAGCCCGGCGATCCGGCGCAACCAGAGCGCGTAACCGGCGGCGACCGCGAGCAGGACCCAGGTCGTGGTGACGACCGCGGCGACGGCCAGCGCGGCGGCCACCGTCCACAGCAGCGCCTGCCGGATCCGCGGCCGGCCGTCCCGCAGCAGGTCCCGGACGGCGGCCATCCGGGCCGGTCCGAGCAGCACGAACCGGGCCAGCACGGCGGCGCCGAGCGGCAGGAAGAAGTACTGCCCGGCCGGTGCGTCCGGGGCGAGAACCCAGGCGGTCAGCGACCCGGCGGTCGCCATCGTCACGGCGCCGGTCAGTCCGAGCAGGACGGCCGGCAGCGTCATGCCGAGCCGCAGCGCCGTGGTGCCGGCCGGGATCCGGTCCAGGACCGGCAGCAGGGCCACCGTGGCCGCGACCGCCACGACCACCCCGAGCACCAGGTCGCGCAGCAGACCGGTGGCGGACAACCGGACCCGGCGGCCCCGCAGGACGGTGGCCAGCAGGGCCACCACCGCGGCGGCGACGCAGGTCAGCATGGGGCAGAAGCGTAGCCACGCGGATGCCCTGCGTGATCCTGCGGACGGGCGACCCCGTCCGAGAATCAGGGCTTGAGCTCAACCGACGTTGAGGTTTTACGGTGCTGACGACCGTGACCGGAAAGCTGCGCCGACGGAGGGCAGATGGCGAAGATCGTGGTATTCGACGAGTACGGGGGCCCGGAGGTACTGCGTCTCGCGGAGATCCCGGACCCGGAACCGGGCGCCGCCCAGGTGCGGATCCGGGTCCGGGCGGCCGGGGTCCAGCCGATCGACTGCGCCACCCGGCGGGGAGATCTCGCCACCTATCGGCCGTTGCCCTTCCCGATCCGGCTCGGCAACGAGGTGGCCGGCGTCGTGGACCGGGTCGGCGAGGGGGTCACCGGCTTCGCCGCCGGCGACGAGGTGATCGCCTTCCTCAGCCTGCAAGGCTATGCCGAGGCGGTGGTGGTGCCGGCCGGCCAGGTCGCCCGGAAACCGGAGAAGATGTCCTGGGCGGAGGCCGGCGTGCTGACCGCTTCCGGACAAACTGCCTGCACCGCGCTCGACGAGCTGCGGGTCGGCCCGGCCGACACCCTGCTGGTCCACGCCGCGGCCGGCGGGGTCGGCTCCTACGCCGTCCAGCTCGCCGCGGTCCGCGGCGCCCGGGTGATCGGCACCGCCAGCGAGCGCAACCACGACTACCTGCGCTCGCTCGGCGCCACCCCGGTCAGCTACGGACCCGGCCTGGCCGACCGGGTGCGGGCCGCCGCGCCGCAGGGCATCACCTGCGCGCTCGACGCGATCGGCGGCGAAGCCCTGGACGTGTCGCTGGAACTGCTCGGCGTCCCGGACCGGATCGTCACGATCGCCGACTGGGCCCGCTCCGCGAAGCTCGGCATCCGCCGGATCAGCAGCGAGCGCACGGTGGCCAAACTCGACGACCTGACCCGGCTCTGGTCCGAGGGCCGGCTCCGGATCGAGGTCGCCGACAGCATCCCGCTGAGCCGCGCCGCGGACGCCCACCGCCTGGTCGAATCCGGCCACGTGCGCGGCAAGGTGGCCCTGGTCGTCGACTGATCGGAATATCGGTCGCGGGGCCCGGCGGGCATCCAATAGCGTGCGGCGACCCGCCAAACGAGGAGGCCATCATGTACCACGACGAGACGTCCTTTTGAGCCGACCAGCAAACGCCGCCGGGGGTTCCCTCTAGTGAGACCCAGGTCAAGCGAGGCGACCGGGTGGTCGGGCAGGACAAAGAACTGATCGAGAAACTCGGCGGCAAAGACCCGTGCCCCTGCGGCTCCGGGCGGCGGTTTCCGCCGGTGCTGCCGGGCCGGCGGCAGATTCGACGACACCAACGGTCACTACTACGTGCGTGACTGACTGGTCCGCAGCGCGGTGTCCAGGCTGCGGACCAGCTCGCCGACGCGCCCGCCGCCCTCCGGGGCGGCGGGATAGCGTCGCAACACGTCGATCACGACCGGCGAGGCGAGCTTCCCGGCCTCGGCGAGGGCGGCGGCCGGGTCGCCCGAGGTGAGCTCGATCGCCCGGGCCGCGCTGGCCGCCGCACCCAGGATGTGGATCACCTGGGTGGGCTTGGCCAGCGGGTGCAGGAAGGCGGCGCCACACGTGTGACCGGCCGCCCGGGCCGCGTCGTGGGCGGCGGCCCGGCCGGCGTCCCGCGCCTCCTGCGCCGCCCGGTGCGCGGCGAAGGCGCAGTCCCGCAGCAGCCGGGTCCGCTTGGCGCCCCCGGCGAACTGCTCCGCCGCCTCGATCGCGGCACGCGGCCGGGGATCGCCCGGGCACGCGTGCTCGTAGATCTCCAGCGCCGGCCGCGCGCACGCCACCGCGAAGCCGGTGACGGCGCGCAGCTCGTCCAGGGTGAGCGGGACCGTGGCGGCGTTCTCCGTCATGCCGCCCATCCTTCACCACCGGATCCACCCCGCCCGGCGCCGTGCTTGCGGACATGCCGGAGACCACGACGGACCCCTTTCGGCGCCACGGCTCCGGGCGTACCGGAAATCGTCGATCCGCACCCGGGCGGACCGTGACCTCAGGGCCGCGCTTCTCGCTTCGCGTCGATCGGCGTGCGGGCCAAGAAGGTGGTCGAGGCCGCTGCGAAGATCGCGGCCACCACGAAGATCAACCCCGGTTTTCCGTACGCGAGGAGCGCCCCGAACGCAGCGCTTGCCGTCAGCGGCACCGCGGTCTCGGCCACCGCCCCGATCGCGGACAGCGCGCCCTGCACCGTGCCCTGCTCGTCCGCGCCGGCCGTGGCCGAGATCCAGGACTGGGCTGCCGCGCCGCCGGCCGCGGACAGCACGCCGACCGACAGCAGGAGGTAGAGCTGCGCCGGAGTGGACGCGAAGGCCGTACCGGCAAAGGTGGTGACGGTGAGCAGGCCGCCGCCGATCGCGGTCCGCTTCTCGCCGAACCGGCGGACCACCGGGCCGACGGCCCGCGCCTGGAAGAGCGCGCCGGCCAGCGCGGTCCCGGCGATCACCAGGCCGACGTGCGCGGTGCCCCAGCCGAACCGGAAGGTGAGGAAGAACGCCCAGGTCGCCTGCTGGATCATCCGGGCGATGTCGGCGCACAGCCGGGCCCGGGCGAGCCGGCCCAGAACCGGGCGGCGCAGCACCGCGGCGATCGCGCTCACCGGGTTCGTGGTGCGCAGGGTGAGCGGCGTGGTGCGGTCACCGGGCCGCGACTCGGGCAGCACGAACCGGCCGTAGGCGAGGTTCGCGAAAGACAGCGCGGCCGCGGCGAAGAACGGCAACCGCACGTCGACCGCGCCGAGCAGCCCGCCGATCGTCGGCCCGGCGACGAAGCCCAGACCGAAGGCGGCGCCGATCAGGCCGAAGGCCCGGGCCCGCCGCTCGGGCGGGGTGACATCCGCGATGTACGCGTTGACCACCGTGTTCGTGCCGGCGCAGGCACCAGCCAGGGCGTGCACGGCGAGCAGCGCCCACGGGCTGCCGGCGATCGCGTGCGCCAGCCAGTCGACGCCGAGACAACCCAGCGAGAGCAGCAGCACCGGCCGCCGGCCGTAGCGGTCGGACAGCCGGCCGAGCAGCGGCGACGCGGCGAACTGGAACAGGCCGAACACCGTGCCGAGCAGGCCGGACCAGAGCACGGCCCGGGCCGGACCGGCGGTCAGCTCGGTGAGCAGGGCGGGCACGATCGGCACGATCAGGCCCAGGCCGAGCATGTCGACGAAGACGGTGACGAGGAGGAAGGTGAGGGCGTTGGCCCGGCGCATGTGCGGTCCTTGGTCGAGAGGGACAGGACCCCTCCCGAGCACGGAGGATCAGAATATCGGTGGCGTCAAATCATTTTCCGAACCTGCGCGGCGGACGCTGCCGGGCGCGCTCCTGGCCACGCCGCGCCCCCGGCCGGGCTACGAGGCACGCCCTAATCTGGCCGGGTGAGTTTCAGCGCTTATGCGCGGCGGGTGCGGGATCCGGCGGTGCCGTTCCGGTGGCGGGTCTCGGCCCTGCGGTCGTGCGTGCAGTTGTACCGGCCGCTCGGGTATCACGCCACGCTGGACTATCTGCGGGAGCGGGCCGGCAGGTTCGACCGGGACGAGGCGGCGCTGCTGCGGGCGCTGGACGCGCTGCGGGCCAGCCGGGCCGGATGGCATGCGGACCTGCGGGAGTACGCGGCGGCGCGCGCGGAGGCCAAGCGGCACGGGCAGCGCAGCCCCCGGCCGGGGGAGCGGAACCCGAACCACAAGCCGGCGGTTTGGTACGGCGCGCCGCGGGACGGGGCGCTGCACGCGCTGACGTATTGGCGGCGCAAGCGGCTGGAGGAGTTGCGGAGGTCGGAAGATCCGGCCGTGGAGGCGGTGGATTCCTGCGTGGGTGCGTGCTTGGCGGCGGGTGGGCCGCTCGGCGACGCTGAGCGGGAGCGGCTGGCCGGGGTGGTGCGGGAACTCGGGGAACGGCTGGCGGGCGGCCTGTATGACGAGGATTACGCCGCCTACTGCCGGACGCGCGAACTGCTGTCGGTGGCGGCGTTGGTGTCCACAGCGGACGGGTCAGGCGTACCTCAAACGGTGTCCTGACCCTTGTCGTCCGTCACTGGTCCCGCGTACAGTTGCGGAGTGCCAACTGAGTGGGGGTCCGTCGAAACCGGTGCGCTGCTGGCGAGTCCGCTGGCTCCGCTCGCGCTCTGGTCCAGCAGGCGGCCACCCGACGTCGCCGATCGGGTGGCCGAGCGGATCGCCGCACTGACCAATCCGGAGGAGCGGTTGGTTCTGCTCGATCTCAGCATGCTCGCCGAGGACGACCTCGCCGAGCAAGTTATTGAGGCGTTGAGGAGTGATGGGTATGGGATTTGATCTTGAGAAGACAGAAGCCGGGCGCGAGATTGCTGAGAAATACCGGGAACTGGGCCGCCAGCAAGGTCAGCAGGAAGGTATGAAGCTAGGCCGTCAAGAAAGCCAGGACGAAGCTCTGAGCTTAGGCCGCCAAGAAGGTCACGAGAAAGGTTTGAGTCAGGGCCGCCTGGAGGGCCACGAGAGCGGCCGGAGACTAGGACTTCAAGAAGGACGCGAAGAGGGCCTGGTGCGGGCCATGGTGGTTGCGCTGCAAGTGCGGTTCGGGGATGTCGCCGGCCTGGGCGCGCTGGCGCGAAAACTCGTGTCTGATGATTACAAGGCGAATCTGGAGCGCGTCGTGAACGGTGTGACCCTGGACGAACTCGAACTCGAACAGAGCGGAGAGGGTCAGCGGTAGCCGCGCTCCTGCAACAAATCCAGCGCGACCAGCGGCAGCAGGCCAGCGCCGCCGCGACGGCCGGCAGCAGGCGCAACAGGCGAAGACCGCCGTGGACCATCCCCCCGGAGTGGACCGCCGTCGATCCCTCCATACTGTCGCCCGTGACACTCGACGCGTTCGTGTACTGCCGCTGCTGGCAGGACGGCCTGGCAGTCCCGCCGCCGGTCGGACCGGTCGGGTTCGACGAGGACGGCCGGATCGGCCTGCTGGCACCGTGGAGCCGGGAGACCGCGGACGCGCACGACGCGGTCGACGAGTGGGTGCGGCACGGCTGCGCGCACGAGGGCATGGAGCTGGCCGACGAGCATCTGGGCGCGTGGTCCGGGGTGCGCTCGTTCGAGCAGGCGCTGCGGGAGGCGGGCTCGTTCGGCACGCTGCTCGGCGTCATGCCGCGGAGCAACGGCGGGCAGATCCCGGTCGCTGCGGTGCCGCGGGTCGTCGCCGAACTGGACCACTTCGAGCGGGCGGCGCGCCTCACCGATCAGACGGTGCTGGTCGACGAGGGGAGCGGGCGGCCGCTGTACAGCTACATCGAGAGCTACGGCGGCGTGTTCATCCTGGGCCCGGACCAGGAGGTCGGCGTGGATCCGCACGGCTTCTTCGTGGTGGACAAGACGGCATCTTCGCCGACGGTCCGGTTCCGCGCGATGCGCTTCTCGCAGCGGGTGCTGCCGGGCGGGTACCTGGAACTGGCGGCGGACGGGCAGCTCCTGCGCCTGGAGATGTCGCCGATCGGCAGCTTCCTCCCAGAGCCGCCGCAGCACTTCGCGGTCGAGTCCCGTCCGCGCACGGCGGCCGACTACAGCTTCATCGTGGGCGCTCTGCGCCGGTTGTGCGCCGCCTCCCTGACCACCGGCAACCCGGTGATGTGGACTTAGAGATCGCCGGACCTGCGGACGGTCTCGCCCCGACAGCGATGCATGGGCAAGACCCCTTCATGGTCAGTGCGGACCGCCTACGGGCGGGCGTAAGGTCCGAAGCGTGATCGGGAGTGGGCGGCTGGGCAGGGTCGGGGTGTGGCGCGGCGTGCAGGCCGTCGACCGGCAGATGGCCGCGGCCATCGAGGGGCTGGGGTACGGCGCGGTCTGGCTGGGCAGCTCGCCGGGCGCTGACCTGCGGGTGGCCGAGGAACTGCTGGACGCGACGTCGTCGCTTGTCGTCGCGACCGGGATCGTGAACATCTGGATGTCCGACGCGGCCGAGCTGGCCGGCTCGTTCCACCGGATCGAGGCCCGCCATCCGGGGCGGCTGCTGCTCGGGATCGGGTCTGGGCACCGGGAGGCCACGCCGGAGCGGGTCCGTCCAGTCGACGCGATGGCCCGCTATCTCGACGTGCTCGACGAGCGGGGTGTGCCAGCCACGGCGCGGGTGCTGTCGGCGCTCGGCCCGCGGATGCTGGCGCTGGCGGCCGAGCGCAGCGCCGGTACCCATCCGTACCTGACGGTGCCGTCGCAGACCGCGGAGGCGCGGGCTGTGCTCGGCCCGGACGCGCTGATCGCCCCGGAGCAGACCGTGGTCCTCGACCCGGATCCGGTGTCCGCCCGGCGCAGCGCCCGCGTGTTCCTCACCCGCTATCTGACCTTGGCGAACTACGCCGGCACCATGCGCCGGGCCGGTTTCACCGACGCGGACCTGGCCGGCGACGGCAGCGACGAACTGGTCGACCGGATCGTCGCCCACGGCGACGCGCCCAGGCTGGCTGCCGCCGTCCGGGCCCACCTGGACGCCGGCGCCGACCACGTGTGCGTCCAGGTCCAGCCGGCCACCGACGACATCCTTCCGGCGCTGCGGTCCCTGGCCGTCCAACTCAGCCTGCGTGGCACACCGTGACGGTGCCGTGTGACGCCGTCCCGGTTCTCATGGCTTGACTGTCGCTGACCCCGCACCCAACCGTGACAGCCTGGACAGCCAATGCTTCTCCTGAACGGGGTCAGCGACGCGATATCGGGCCAGCAAGCCGGGATCCGGGGCGGGTGGCCGGTCCGGCACACGTAGGACACCCGCTCGCGGACGGATCGCCCCCTCCGCTGTCGTGAGGTCGCCCTCGAACAGGGCGAGCGTGTCGAGGCCGCAAGCGAAGTCAAGTTCGGGGAGGGCCGCGGCAAGAAAGAGCTCCGAGACCAGCCCGATGCTCGTTTCCAGGGCCGAAGACACGACGCAGGGCAGGCCGGTCTGCTCGATGATCTCCAGCGCTCGTCGTACTCCGCCGAGCGGCGCGCACTTGACGACAGCTACGTCGGCCGCTCCCGCCAGTGAAACGCGAAGGGGATCGGCGGCCCGGCGGATCGACTCATCGGCTGCGATCCGGACATCCACCCGGCGACGGACAGAAGCCAACTCGTCAATCGTCTGACACGGCTGTTCGACGTATTGGAGACCCCCGGCACTCCGATCGAGCAAACCGATGTTGCGAACCGCCTCCGTGACGTCCCAGGCGCCGTTCACGTCGATGCGCAGTGCACCCGTCGGGCCCAAGGCGTCACGAACGGCCTCGACGCGGGCCAGGTCCTCGTTCAGGGAGGCGGGATGGCTGCCCACCTTCACCTTGGCGGTCCGGCATTCAGAAGACCGGGTCAGGTGGTGTGCCTGCGCCGGATCCACGGCCGGAATGATGCAGTTCACCGGGACGGTCTCGCGCACCGGCGCCGGCCAGGATCCGCTGCACGCCTCGATCGTGGCGTCGAGCCAGGACTGCGACTCCTCGTCGTCGTACTCCAGGAAGGGGCAGAACTCGCCCCATCGGTCGCCCGCCCGGACCACGACTCCTTGGCGTGTGGTGAGCCCACGAAAGCGGGTGCGCATGGGTATCTCGTAGACCCACACCTCATCGAAGGGCAAGGTGCCACCGGTCATCGCGGAGGCTCCTGCGCCGACGGCGTTCCGGTCCGCTCGGCGGGCCCGAAGGAAACACCGCCGGAGATCTCCGTGGCCTGCACGAGATGCCCGCCGACGCTCCCGGTCACGATGTTGGTCGCCTGGTTCGACCTGGTCTGCGGTGCGACGGTGATGGCGGTCCACTGCTGCTGAAGAGCGCGATCGAATGTCGGGTCAGCCTGCCGAAGCCGGGTGATCTCCTCAGCGAGAGCCTCCACGACCACCGGTTTCTGGTCGGCCTCCGCTGCGGTCAGCAGCTCAGCCCCGCGGTCCTCTCGGGAAAGCCGGTCGCGGACGAAGGCGACGAAGCGCCGCCACGCATCGGGAGTCTGCTGGACGGCCATTTCGGCACCCTTGGCGGCTACCGCCCCGGCGATCGCCAGACTGATCGGATCCATGTTCGTCTCCCGGCTGCTTGTTCACCACTAGGGTCGGAGTAACCAAGTATCGACTTTCAGTAATCAGAACCTTACGATATGTCAGCCAGCTGGGCATCGAAGCTGACCATCTCGGAGTGAGTCATGAGTATGCCGTCGGATGCCATCACTCCCCGTGACGATCCCGGTGAGCCCGCGGGGAGTGCTGGATCGGTGGAGGGCAGCGACCCCGGTGCTGTAGCGGCCCTCGACCCGCCCGACGGCGGGAGTCTGACAGTCATCAACCAGATCAACTCTGCGGTGGAGGGCTCGGTGGTGCAAGCGGCCATCGTGCATCTACACCCGCCGTCGTTGCCGGCGCCACCGCTGCCCCGGCAACTTCCCCGGGCTCCTGCCCACTTCACTGGCCGTGCGACTGAGGTGGCGCTGCTGGACGGCCTGCTCGATGCGCCGCCACTCGCCGAGCCCGGCCCGGTCGTCATCACCGCCGTGGCCGGAACCGCGGGCGTCGGCAAGACGGCGCTCGCGCTGCACTGGGCGCATGCCATGGCGGATCGATTCCCGGATGGTCAGCTCTATCTGAACCTGCGTGGCTACGACGCGCGTTCTCCCATGACCGAGTCCGAGGCGCTCGGGCAGCTCCTCCGAGCGCTCGGTGTGGCGCCCCTGCAGATCCCGAGAACCGCTGAGGAGCAGGGGGCGCTCTTCCGTTCCCTGGTGGCGGGTCAGCGCCTGCTGATCGTCCTGGACAACGTCGGACGCAGCGACCAGATTGCCGGGCTGCTTCCGGGCACCTCCTCAAGCCTCGTTCTGATCACCAGCCGCAGCACCTTGTCCGGCATCGCGGCGCTCGAGAATGTGCCCCGCGTCTTCCTGGACGTCCTGGATTCGAACGAGGCACTCGAGTTGTTCGGGCGCATCGTCGGACCGGAGCGGGTCGACGCGGAGGCTGCTCAGGCTCAAGCGCTGGTCGAGAAATGCGCTTTCCTGCCACTGGCCATCAAGATCGCTGCCGAGAGGGTGTCGAACGGCTCCTACGACTGCCTCGCCGATGCGGTTCGGGAACTCCAAGCACATTGCCTGGACGAGTTGAGTGACACGGACTATGACCAAGCGCGGATCCGCGCGGTCTTCTCATGGTCGTATCAGGCCCTCAAGGCGGACCTCCAGCAAGTCTTCCGCTTGCTCGGCTTGCATCCGGGACCCGCGATCGATGCCTGGGCCACCGCTGCCTTACTGTCGCGGCCACGACGTGCGGCACAGAAGGCCCTTCGGATCCTGCGTGATGTCAGTCTTCTGGAAGAGCCGCGACCGGGGCGGTTCCGGATGCACGACTTGTTGAAGCTCTACGCGCAGGAACTCGTGGCCAAGGAGTCCAGCCGGTCCGACCGAGGCGCGGCGCAGCGACGGCTCGCCGAGTGGTATCTGTGTACTGCCGAGCAGGCGGACACCATCTTGAACAAGCACCGGCGCCGGCCGAGCATCGATCCAGCCGAGCGGCCACGTCAGCAGAGAGTCTTCGGTGCGCCCATTGAGGCTTTGGACTGGTTCGAGCTCGAGCGGGTCAATCTGGTGGAGACAACCAGGGCCGCTGGGGAGAGGGGGCTGCACACCATCGCGTGGCGGTTGCCTCTATTCGCCTTCACCTACTTCCGTCTCCGTAGTCACTGGAACGACTACATGACCACATTCGACCTCGGTCTGCGGTCGGCGCAGATCATCGGTGACGCCTTCGCCGAAGGATGGCTCGCGAGCAATCTCGGGATCGGAGCGAAGGAGACCGGACAATACGAGGTCGCCTTGGGCTACCTCGAGCAGGCGTTGGTGATTCGCCGTCGGTTGGGTGATGCCTACGGCGAGGGTCAATCGTTGCATCACATGGCCGGAGTGTTGGAGAAGCTCGACCGCTCCGAGGAGGCCGAGGAGGTCTACCGAGCCTCCATGCGGTTCCATCGCGCCGCGGGAAACCGTTACTGCGAAGGCGCGACGTTGATCAGCATGGGTGAGTATCTGCAGCGAAACGGCCGGCGTCGCGAAGCATTGCGTCGATACCGCCAGGCTTTGGAGATCCACACTGAGATCGGCTACCTCTTCGGGCAAGGGCATGCCCTCCATCTCGTCGCGTCGATCACCGAGGAACTCGGGGACACCGCTGGCGCGATCGACGCCTACCGCCGGGCACTGGATTGCCGGATGCGGATCGGTCATGCGGTCGGACAGGCAGAGACCCTGGAACGTCTGGGAACGGTGGTGGCGGGAACCGGGCTCCGCGAAGAAGCCGCGGCCATGTGGCGAGAGGCTCTTGCGATCTTCGACCGGTTGGGCGACATCCGGGCAGATGGCATCCGTGCGCTGCTCGGCGTCGTTACCGGGCCGGACGCTGCATCGGGTGCGTGAGCCGGCGCCCGGTCCGGCCGCGAATTGATACCTTCCGACGATGGAGATCGATCGGCATCTGGACTGGGAGGGCTGTTTCAACATCCGTGACCTCGGTGGGCTGCCGACCCGAGACGGGCGGCGGACCAGGTGGCGGGCGGTGGTCCGGGGGGACAACCTGGATCGGCTGAGTGCGGGTGGGTGGGCGGCGCTGCGGGACTATGGCGTGCGGACCGTTGTCGACCTGAGGGAGGACGACGAGAGGGAGGACGGCGAGCGGGCGGGCGCGGTGTCCCGGCCGGACGGGATCGCCGTGGTGACCGTGCCGTTGGACGACAACGGGGACGCGGACTTCTGGTATCGGTGCGTCGACTCCGAGATGGATGGCACGCCGCTCTATTACCGGCCGTTCCTGGAGCACAAGGCGGACCGGTGCGCGGCGGCGGTCGCGGCGGTGGCCCGGGCCGCGCCGACCGGTGGGGTGGTGGTGCACTGCGGGATCGGGCGGGACCGCACCGGCCTGATCTCGCTGCTGCTGCTCGCGCTGGCCGGGGTGACCGCGGAGGCGATCGTGGCCGACTACGCGGTGAGCGAGGAACGGCTGCGCCACTATTTCGAGCATGACGCCGGCGCGGATCCGGTCGCGGCGAGTCTGGCCCGGCGGGGTACGACGATCGCCGCCGTGCTGGATGACCTGCTGGCCGATCTGGACGTGGAGGCGCGGCTGCGAGCGGCCGGGCTGGCCGCCGAGGATGTGACCGCGGTCCGGAGGCATCTCGTCGCCGGCTGATACTACGGTTGACGTTATATATCGGCAGACGTAGTGTTCCGGTCCATGCAGGAACCGACGTTCTTGATCCTCACCGCCCTGGCGGCGGAGCCCGCACACGGGTATGGCGTGATCCACGCGGTCGAGCAGATGTCGCAGGGCGAGGTCGTGCTGCGGCCCGGCACGCTCTACGGAGCCCTCGACCGGCTGACCGAGAAGGGCCTGATCGAGGTCGATCGGGAGGAGGCGGTCGACGGCCGGCTGCGCCGCTACTACCGGCTCACCGACGCCGGCACGACGGCGCTCGCGACCGAGGTGAAACGGCTGCGGCGCAACGCGGACGCGGCCGCTTCCCGTTTGCGGCTGGCCTTCGGCGGTGCCCGATGAGCGAAGGCGTCGCCCCGGCGGGCGAGGGCGGCGCCCGGATGAGCGAAGGCGTCCCGATGGGCGAAGGCACCACGACAGACGACGGCATCGCGCCGAAGAGCGAAGGCGGTATCCGATGAGCGACCGGATGGAACTGCGCTACCAGCGGCTGCTCCGGGCGTACCCGAAGGCCTACCGCGCCCACCGCGGCGCCGAAATGATCACCACGCTGATGGACATGGCCGCGGCCGGCCGTGGCGCGCCGACCCGCGGCCAGGCGTTGCACCTGGTGCTCAGCGGCCTGCGCCAGCGCTTCCGGCTGCCCGCCCGGCGGCCGCTGGCCTGGGCCGGCGCGCTGGTCGCCGCGGTGGTGCTGGGCGCGTTCGGCGCGACGGCCGGGACCTGGCTGGGCTGGCAGACGGCCGCCCCGGTCCCGTCGGACAGCGAGTTGCGCGAGCTCAACGCGGCAATCTCCGGGATGCCGGCGCCGGCCGCCGTCTACCGGGAGGGGTCGGCCATGCAGGGCCCGGACGCACTGGTCCGGGCGGAGGGGACCGCCGAGCTGTCGGCCGACCGGCTGCGGGCCGCGCTGACCGCGGCCGGCTGGCGGATCACGTCGTTCCAGATCCGGGACGGCAAGGCGATCACCAGTTTCGGTACGGACTGGGGCGCCACGACGACGCCGACCCGAGATCTCTACTACACGGCCGTCAAGGGTGGGCTGAAGCTGCAGGGCACCGGCTCGATGATGGGCGAGGGTGCCGATCAGGGCCGGGCCGGGCCGGTCTCCTGGGCCACCGAGGTGTGGCCGCGCGAGACGGCGGTGATCCGCCCGCTGACTGTCGCCGGGCTGGTCGCCGGCGCGCTCGCCGGATGGCTGGCCGCGGCCGCCTTCGCCGCCTGGGTGCGGGCCAGCGGGCCGCGCCGCCGGCGGGTGGCGACCGGGGCGGGCGTGGTGGCCGCGGCGCTGGCGGCCGTCCCGGCCTACGCGCATCTGCGGGACGCCTACCAGGTGATGGTCTACGCGCACGGTTCGCCCTATCCCTACATCGTCTACAGTCCGGGCGAGGAGATCCCGGTTGTGACCTGGACGGTTGCCGGGCTCGTCGCGGTCGCCGCCGCCCTGGTCGCGGCGTGGCCGCGGCACCTGGACGACGGAGCGGACCGCGAGGGCTGATGAGCAGGAGATCGATGCGGCGGGCGGTCGCGGTCGCCGCATCGGTCGCGGTCGCGGCGGCGTTGCTGCCCGGGCCGTCGTACGGCGACCCGCCCCGCCTCGATCCGGAAGCGTTCTGCCGCGCCGAGCAGGCCGCGTTCTGCTCGGTCCTGGTGATCGACACCGACGCGCCGCCGCCCTCGGTGGCCGGGCTGGCGTTCCAGCCGGTCGCCACCCGGCTGGCCGTCGACGGGGTGCCGGGATGTGTCGGTGGGCCGGGGCGCCCGGTCGTCCGCACCACCACGCCGAGGTTGTCGGCGGCGTTCGACCGGATGCCCGGTGAGGTGACCTTCGAGCTGGTGCCGCTGGACGGCGCCACCGAGCCGGAGATGATCGGCGTGCCGGTGGAGCCGGACCGGACCGCGGTGGCCGAGCTGGACCAGCTGGGGCCGGGGGAGTCGTACCGGTGGCGGGTCCGTGGCACCGGCCTCGACGTGCCGGAGCTGGGCTGGTCGCCGTGGTGCGAGTTCACCGTCGCGGCCGGGCTGCTGGATCTGCGGGACGCCACCGACCTGGACGCGGTGCTGGAGCTCGGGGTCGATCCCGCCCGCCGCTATCCGGTGACGTTGCCGGCTCGGCAGTGGCGGTTGTTCCTGGAGATCTTCGACGAACCGGACGAGGGTCCCGACGACTTCGACGGCGGGCCGGGGGAGGCGAGTGACCGGCTGCGACGGATCGCTGCGGACGTACGCGAACAGCTTTCCGGTCGGGAAGCGACCGTGACCCTGACCGGCGACGAGTGGGCCACAGCGGCGAGCGAACTGGCCGGCCTGGCCGGCGCCTGGGATGACGCGCACGACGAGGATCCGCAGATCGAGCGGGACGGTGCCGCGCACTGGACGGTGCTCGACCGGATCTCCGCCCAGCTCGGCGGCCCCGCCCATCCGGGCCTGGGCCGGGAGCGCTGACCGGGCGGTCCGGGCGCGCCGGTGAGCGCGCCCGGACCGGATCGGTCAGGCCGGTTCGAAGCCGGCGATGTGCAGTGAGAAGGCGCGGATCGAGCCGACGTCGCCGCTGGCGCTGTCGGTGACCTTGAACGTCCAGGTCCCGTCCACCGGCGAGGTCCGCAGGGCGGAGAGCGGTTCGTTCGGTTTCCAGGTGCCGGTGAACGGCGCGGCATCGGACAGCACGGTCGCGAACGGGGTGCTCGCGGCGTCGTCGAAGACCACCTGGCAGAGGTTGTTGCCGCTGGTGCCGCGGCGGCTGAACAGCGTCGCGGTCCGGCCGTCCGGCGCGGTCAGCGTGCCGGTCAGGTCACCGACCCAGGTGTGGTCGATGCCGACGGTGGTGGCGGCGTTGTCGATCGTGCAGGTGGTGCCGTCGATCGAGAAGGTCAGCGAGGAGGCGGTGCCGACGCCGCTGACGTCCACGGTGGCGGTGGCGCCGGCCGGGTTGTTGTCCGGGATCGGCACCGGCGCGCCGCTGTAGGCGAAGTCGCGCACCGGCGTCGGGTGCCCGGTCGCCACCGCCGGGGTGCTGGTGGTGGGCGAGAGCACGCCGGCGAAGGTGGTCTTCACCCGCAGCGTGACCGGCCGGCCGAGCGGGTAGTCCGCGGCCAGCTTGATCTTGAAGTTCTTCGACTTCGTCGCGCCCGCGGCGAGGTTTCCGTACGACGCGGCGTGCGGCGTCACCGTCGCCCGCGCGTCGTCCGGGTCGACCACCTGGTTGACGCCGGTCGCGGTGCCGTCGCCGACGTTCACCGCGGGCAGCGCCAGGGTGCCCTGCTCACCCGGCTCCAGATAGCCGTCGCCGTCACCGGTGGTCTCGGTGACCGTCGGCGTACCGGCCTTGACCAGCGGCTGCGGCGTCGCGCCGGTGTTGCGCAGCAGCAGGTCGGCGCGGATCACGCCGTAGCCGGTGCGCACGTCGTAGCCGGTCGGGGACAGGTCCAGCGCGGTCTCGGTGAGGGCGGCGCGGATCTCCGCGTTGGTCAGCCCCGGGTTGCCGGAGAGGGCCAGCGCGGCGATCGCGGCGGCGTGCGGCGCGGCCGCCGAGGTGCCGAAGAACGGCGAGAAGTCCGGCACCGAGGTGACCACGCCGTCGGCCGCGGTGATCTGCGGCTTGTTGCGGACCACGCCGCCGGTCGCGGTGTAGTCGCCGGGGGTGATCGGCGTGCCGTCCGCCTGGTAGAAGATCCGGCGCGGGCCGTCCGAGGTGAACCGTTCCGGCTTGGTCTGCTTGGTGAACACGTTCGGGTACGGCCCGGCCGGGTTCGGCGGGTCGCCGTCCTCCAGGTCGAACGGCAGCGGGGCGGCGGCCGGCGCCGCGGCCACCGCGAACGCCTGCTCGGCGGCGGCGTGCCCGCGCAGCACCCCGGACGTCGAGAAGCCCTTGAGGGATCCGTCCGGCGAGTCGGTGAACCGGCCGCGGAACGCGCTGAGCTGCAGGTAGCGGACCTCGCCGGAGTACTTCACCACGGCCAGCCGCTGGTTGACGGTGAACTGGCTGGTCGCCAGGATCTCGAACGGGTCGTCGTTGCCGTCCTGGGTGTCCTGCGAGAAGTCGGTGACGTTGCCGGCCGAGTCGAGCAGGTAGAGGTCGTAGTCGTTGGCCGAGCCGCCCAGCGGGTCCGCCCACCACAGGGTGGTGACCACGCCGTTGCTGTTGCGCGACAACGGGTTCAGCACCTGCACGCCCGCGCCCGGGTCGAAGTCGTGCGCCTGGCCGACGAACTTGCCGATGCCCCGGCCGGAGTCGACGAAGTCGCCCTCCCAGTTGCCGGAGGTGCCGTCCAGCTTGTTGCCCTCGTTGCCGGCCGAGCTGAAGTAGTACGCCCCGTCGGCGGTCACCGCGTTCACCGCCTGGGCCGGCAGGCCGTCCTGGAACGGGCTCTCGTGGTAGTACACGACGTCGTCGACGATGATGTCGCAGTGCGCGGTGAAGCGCAGTGCCCGGATGTTCTCCGCGAAGCTCGCCTCGCTGGTGAACGCGGTCGCGAAGCCGAGCTGCGCGTTCGGCACCAGGTCGTGGATGATCTCCAGCATCGCGGTGCCCTCGTCGCCCTCGCCCTCCTGACCGGGCAGCACGTCGAGGTCGGCCGGCAGGTCACCGGAGGCCTGCGAGGCGGCGAGCGAGTCGATGCCGTCGGAGAGCGCGCAGACCTTCACGCCGGTGCCGGTCACCTTGTACTTCTTGCGGGCGGTGTCGGCGGCGTGGGTGCGGTCGCCCTCGGAGACCACCTCGCCGACCGCGGCGATCGCGGCGGCCTTGGCCTCCTGCTCCTTCGCCTTCTCCTGCTTCGACTGGGTCCGCTTGGCCGGGTCGGTCTGGTGCCCGGTGATCGCCCCGTGCGCCAGGTCGATCGCGGTCACGTCCTTCCACCCGGCGATCTCCGGCAGCGCGCTCAGCGGCGCCTCGACCAGCACGGTCCCGGTCTTCGCCGACGGGAACCGGACGGTGGCGCCGGCCTTGCGCAGCCGGGCGAGCAGGCCGTCGTCGACGGCGCCGGCGTGGATCTCCACCTTGGTGGTCCCGGACTTGCTGACCTCCACGCCGGTGGCCACCTTCGGCAGCGCGGACGCGGACACCTTGTTGTCACGTTTGCGCAGCTCGATGGCGAGCCGGCTGTCGAGTTTGCGTTCCGGCTCGGTCAGCGACTTCTTGACCTGCTGGAGCGCGGCGATCTGCGCCCAGCCGGTGGCTTCCGGGTCGGCCGGCGCCTGAGCGTTGGCGGCCGGAGTGGCGAGGGCGGTGACGGTGGCTCCGATCGCGAGCACCGTCACCGAACGCCGGAGAGTAGGTCTGCTGGATCTGTTCAATGCCACAGCCCCCCAAAGACAGGCATCGATTCGACCCTTGTGGATGTTAGCCGCATGGCGATCAGTAATCGACACCTTGCGATGAGTTACTTGGCGTTGATGATGTGTTCACAAGCCGCCAGCACCGCCGCGAGCAGCACCTCGTCCCCGCGCAACTCGTCGTCCGGGCCACCGTTGTTCATGTGCACCCGGTGCCGGCCGGTCGCGATGCTGTCGAGCAGCGGCAGGATCGGCCGGGCGTGCGCGCCCATCGCCCCGAGGACCCGCAGCGCCGGGACGGCGTAGAAGTCGTCGCCGAGATAGTGGGGCAGCGCCGCCAGCAGTTCGGCGGCCGCGGCCGGGCCCTCGTGCCGCCAGATCGCGCCGGCCGTCTCCAACTGGGTGCGGCCGGGCCGTTCGAAGAGGTTCCGCAGTTGCCGGTGCTGGCGCTCGGTGAGCCCGCCGGGACCGTGCTCGGCGAGGCAGCTCAGCACGGCGGCCTCGGTCCGGCCCCGGCCCGGCGACTCGGCCCGCCCGGCGAGATAGTCGTCCGCCGCCACCCGATCGCCGGTGATCACCAGCAGCGCACGGGCCACCGCGGCATTCTGGTGCGCCGCATGCTCCCGGAGTGCCGGTGCCGCCGCCGCGGCGGCCGGCCCGATCCGCTCCAGGGCGAATGCTGACTCCGGGAGATGAGCGATCAGGTCGGGCACCGCGGCCGCTGCCGCCGGACCGAACGCGGCCAGCACCCGCAGCACCGTGTACCGATCACTATCGGTCGCGAGCATTCGCCGGGCTGCGTCCACCAACTCCGCCGGATCGGCTCCCGCCCGAACCACCGCCAGGAGCGCCCCGAGCAGGCCGGGCTCGTCCGGCCCGGACTCCATCATCCGGACCAGTCGGCTGACCACCCGCAGATCACCGGCTGTGCCCAGAGCGACCGTGGCCGCCGCCCCGAGTTCCGGGTCATCAACGATCGCCAGCAGCGCCTCGGCCGCCAGTCGAGTCGCCGCCAGCGACGTCATCAGCGTCCGCGCCGCCGCCGTCCGCGCCGCCGCCGTCTGTGCCGCCGCCGTCTGTGCCGCCGCCGTCCGCGCCGCCGCCGTCCGCGCCGCCGCCGTCCGCGCCGCCTCCGTCTGTGCCGCTGACGACTCGTCGCCTGGCTTCCGCGCGGCTGTCGAGGGCTTCCCGGCGAGCATTCCGGCCAGCAAGGGCGCTATCCGGCCGGGCGCGGCCCTCCACTCCCGCAGCGCCTCGCGGGCGAAGTACACCCTGTTCAGCCCGGACAACCGAGCGGCCCACGCGGCGCAGTCGTCCTCCCGGTCGCGGGCGACCAGCGCCGCCGCCCACCGCTCCCCGGCGGTCCACCAGCTCCCGCGCAGCACGCGATCGGCCGCCTCCAGGTCGGCGAGGACCGCCGCGTCCAGCGCCGCCCACTCGGCCGGTTCGGCGTGGTGCAGCGCGGCGACGTTGGCCAGCAGCCGGACCGCCGGCTCCGGATCCGACCGGAACCGCGGATCGACGTCGTCCCGCAACCGATCCACCAGCGCCGCCCGAACCACCGGATCGGTCGCGGCGCTCAGCACCCGCACCACCCGCTGACGCCCGCCCGCAGCGGCCAGGATGCGCGCCGCAGTCCACGCCACGCGCTGATCGCTTCCGGTCAGCGCCCGCTCGGCAACCTCCGCTGCGGCCGGCCACTCACGATGCGCCGACACCAGCCCATCAAGAAGATCAAAAACAGTTTCGCGTACGCCGGGAAGCCCCGTGCCCGTCCACCACAGCACCCGCCCCGCCGTCGCCCCGTCCCGCTCGGCCCGGACCTCGTCGAAGATCCGTGACCGAACCGGGTCACCCGGGACGCCCGCCGTCCCGGAGGTGAGCGCAGCGTCCAGCCAGGCCCACTCCCCGGGTAGCCGCGCGCTCACCGGTTCAGGCGCCGAGCGCCTTTCTCGTTCGTCATGGCCGCGATGCTACTGCCCGCCGACGAGCGCGCCCGGATGACCATTTCGGCAGACCCGGGCCTACCGCCCGCCGACGGCCGAAGTCGTCCCGGGTGAGCCACGGCGGGAGAGGGATGCGCAGTCGCTCAGAGAGCGGTGATGGTTCGCGGGGCTCGTTCCGCTCGGCTGAGGGCGCGGAGGAGGGCGGTCTGGCCGTGCCGTTCGGTGGCCAGCCCGCAGAGCACGCTGATCACCGTGTCGAACCAGGTCCGGGGAAAGGCCGGGGTGGGGACTCCGAGACTGGTGGCCAGGTCGTCGCAGTGCACGGCCAACTCCAGCAAACGGGTGACCAGGTAGTCGTCCAGCGACAGGGACCACGGGCCCCAAGGGAGTTGGATCACCCGGTCGGGCGGTTCGGCGGGTAGCCGCTTGCGCAGGTCGGCGAGGGCGACGGCAACCGCGTCGAGCAGGGGAGCGGCACCGGCGGCCGCCTGTTCCTCGGCGGCCCGGCGGATGTAGTTGTTGACCTCGCTGTCCAGGTCGCCATCGAGCCACGTCGACCTGGCGAAGTGCTCCGTCAGCGAGAGCCGTTCGTCGACGGCCGGCGCGTCGAGGACCGGTGGCACCTGGGTGATCTGGCCGGCCAGGTGGGCGGTGAGGCCGCCGACCCGGAGTCTGGCCAGCGAACTCGGCGCTTCCCATCGCGCCACCACGGTCGGATGGGCCAGCAGGGTCGCGGTGATCGCGGCCGACTCCAGGTAGACCTCTCTGACGCTCACGGTCCCAGTGTGGAGACGGCCAGGAGGCGGCTCAACGGCAGCGACAGGTGGAGCAAAAAGGTTTGACGGTCACCACGGGTGCTGTTGGAGTGGGCGGATGAGCGACCCCGGCAAGGTGGTTCCGGCGATTCGCACCGCGGTGGCGGCTGACCTTCCGGCGCTGCGGGAGGTGTACCGCGCGGCGTCGCTGTCCAACGCCGGCGACGCCCCGTTGCTGCTGGCCCGCCCGGAGTTCCTGGTCTTCGCCGGTGACGGCGTCGCCGACGGACGCACGCTGGTCGCGGTGCTCGACGGCAAGGTGGTCGGGTTCGCCACCGTCGCGCCCGGCGAGGACGACGGCCCGGAGTTGGAGGATCTGTTCGTCGATCCGGACCAGCGTCGCCGCGGCATCGCCCGCCTCCTGGTCGAGCGGCTCGCCGGCACCGCCCGCGAAACCGGTCACCGGCGCATGTGGGTGACCGGCAACTCGCACGCCCTGGCGTTCTACCACGCCGCCGGCTTCGTCGAGGTCGCTCGAACCCGCACCGCACTCGGCACGGGCCTGCGCATGTCACTCGACCTGCGCCCGCCCGAACAGCCGCGCTGACCGGGCTCGATGCGCGGCGGGGACTTCCGCGTGCGGAGCGAATAGGGCTGCTATCGGCCGGCTCGTTTGCCGAGGGCCTCGGTCAGGCAGCGCAGGAGGTGCTGGACGGCGGCGGAGCGGCCGCCGGTCCGGGTGGTGGCGTGGATCTGCCGGGCCAGGCCCTCCGGGTGGCTGATCGGCAGGTAGATGACGCCGCGCTGGGGTGTGGCGGCGAGCTGGGGCACCAGCGAGACGCCGAATCCGGCGGCGACCATGGCCAGCACCATCGGATAGCTGTGCACCCGCACGTTGATCCGCGGCTCGAACCCGGCGGCCCGGCAGGCCATCTCGGTGGCGGCCTGGAAACCGGTGCTGGTCAGCGCGGCCACCCAGTCGGCGCCGGCGAAGTCGGCCAGCGACACCGGCGGCGGCCCAGCGCGCAGCCCGGCCTGCGGTTCGGCGGCCAGCGGGGTGCGGGGCTCGGCGGTTGGGCCGGCCTGGGATGTGGCGGGTAGCGAGGTGCGGGGGACGGCGAGCAGCATCGGCTCGCGGTAGAGGGGGCGCTGGCTGAGCCCGCGCAGGTCGGGACGGGTCAGCGGGGCGTAGTCGTGGGTGACTGCCAGGTCGATGTCGCCGGAGCGGACCCGCGGCAGCGCCTCGTCCGACTCCAGTTCGGTGAATCGCACTTCGACCTCCGGGTGGCACCGGCGGAACGCGGTCAGTGCCGGGACGGTGAAGCTGATCGCCGCGGTGGCGAACGCGGCCACCCGGATCGTGCCGCCGCGCAGGCCGGCCACCTGGCGCACCGCCCGCTCCGCCTCGGCGAGCGAGGCCAGCACCGGCTCGGCCTGCTCGGCGAGGACCCGGCCGGCCTCGGTGAGCCGGACGCTGCGCGCCGAGCGCTCCAGCAGCGGGACGCCGACGTCGCGCTCCAGAGCGGACAGCTGCTGGGAGGCGGCCGCCGCGGTGCAGCCGGCCCGGGTGGCGGCGCCGGCGATGGTCCCGGTGGCGGCGACGTCACGCAGCAGGCTGAGACGGCGGGGGTCGAGCATAAGGGAACCCTATGCTGAGCGATGCGAGCATGCATTCCGCCAGGGCTCCCGGGCGTGGCAGGTTGGCCGGGTGCCTCTCGATCCGCATCTGCTCGCCGCCTTCACCGTCACCACGATCGTCGCGACTCTCGCGCCCGGGCCGGACATGCTGTTCGTCCTCGGTTGCGGGATGCGCGGCGGCCCGCGCGCCGGTCTGCTCGCCACCGCCGGGATCGCCACCAGCGAGGCGATCCACGTGCTGGTCGCCGCGGCCGGGCTGAGCGCGCTGTTCACCGCGGTGCCCGGGGCGTTCACCGCGCTGCGGCAGGCGGGTGCGGTCTACCTCGCCTTCCTGGGCGTGCAGATGATCCGGCGGCGCGGCGACCTGATCATGGCGGGCGGGGGAGACGGGCGCCGGGCGTACCTCAATGGGGTCCTGACCAATCTGTCGAACCCGAAGATGATCGCCTTCTCGGTGGCGTTCCTGCCGCAGTTCGTCGATCCGGCGCTGGGCGCCGTGTGGGTGCAATTCGTCGCGCTCGGCGCGATCCTGATCGTGCTGGAGTTCCTGATCGACGGGGGAGTGGGCGTGTTCGCCGGTCGCCTCGGCGGATGGCTGCGGCACCGGCGGAACCTGCGGCGGCGGATCGACACCGCGACCGGCGGCCTGCTGATCGCGCTGGGTCTCCGGCTCGCGGCGCAGCAGTAGGACGCGGCGGTGCAGCAGTAGGACACGGCGGGGCGGCAGCAGGACATGGCGGGGCTTGTGCCGGGCCGGGTGGAGCGAGTTGATCAAATAGGCGGATGACCGATGAGGAGATCGTCGAGCGGATCCGGAAGGCGCGGCGGCGCGAGCCGCGGCAGGAGCGGATCGGGGAGCACACCGTGCTCGTCGACACGGTGCGGCTGCCGGGCGGGGTGCTGACGACGGTGCACCGGGTGCGCGACGGGCAGGTCACGGTGCTGCAGGCGGGGGCCGGCTCGTTCCGCGAGGACGTGGCTCGGGCCCTGCTGGATGTGCCCGCGGTCCCGGCCGCGACGGTGCAGCCGGTTCCCATCGACGTCCCTGGCCTGCGCCTCGACCGGGCGCTCGTGCTGGGACCCGTCGGCGAGCAGGACGAGGGCGGGCAGGACGAGGGCGGGCGGGACAAGGACAGGGAGAAGGACGGCCAGGACAAGGGCGGGCAGGAACGGGGTCGCAACGACGAGTGGGAGGCGCGGGCCGTCACCGTGGTGGCCGTGCACCACAGCGAGATCCTCCCCGGCGAGTCCCCGGAGGCCTTCGCGACGGCCAGCTCGTCCCGCGGCACCGGCCTGGCCCATCACCTCGACGACTGGAACCGCCAGCCGGTGCCCCGCGCCGACGCCCGCCTGCTCGACGACTGGCCGGGCGGCGTGATGCGCCGTTCGGAGCGGTTCCACCCGTGGCACGCCGAGCGGATGCTGACCCGGGTCGCCCCGGACGGCCCGTCCGGGGTCCGCGTCGAGGTCCGCAGCATGGCCGGTCACGTCGTGGTCCTGCGCCGCGAGTGGGACCGCGGCGTCGGCACCCTGACCTTCCCGGACGGCACCGCGACACCGGTCGACCTGCCGCGGCACGAGCTGTGGGCCCGGCTCGGCCCGATCTTCCTGGGTGACGGCGGCGACGACCGGACCGGCCTGGTCACCGTCGCCCCGGGGACGCCGGAGGTGGACGTGCTGGAGATGCGCTACCAGACCGAGGACCACGGCTGGGCGTCGCTGCCCCGGATGGACACGCTGGATAGCTGCGTGGCCCGCCTGGACCACCAGATCCTGCGGACGCCGGGCAACTGGGCGGTCTTCACCTCCCGCTCGGACGCGGTGATCCAGGTGGAGTGCACCGAGGACGGTGGGCTCTGGCTGGAGACCCCGGACCCGGCCACCCAGCGCTCGCTGGGCCGCCTGGTCACCGTGCAGGAGGCCAGCTCCCTGCTGGAGCTGCTGGCCCGGGAGGACCGCAGTGCTGTGCCCGAGCTGCCCGGGGTGGAGACGGTCGCCTGGGACTGACCGCCCGGCGCCTCCACCGCCGCTGCAGAGGTTCTCCAGCGGGGGATGAGATGACTGCGCCATGTCTATCTCCCCCTGCGAGCTGATCGTCCGCCGGCTGCTGGCCGAGGTGCACAACGGCCACCGGCCGGAACGCCTGCGCGCCCACTACGCGCCCGACCACCTGGAGTACGACCCACGGGTGGCGCCCGGCTCGGGTGTGGCCGGGCTCGAGGCGTTCTGGGCCGAGCTGCTGGACGCCGTACCGGATCTGCGGGTCGAGCCGGGCGTCGCGCTCGCCGACGGCGACCGGATGATGATGTTCCTGCGCTGGCGGGGCACGTTCCGGCCGGGCACCCCGGGCGAACGCGACTTCGAGCTGCACACCAGCGAGATCTTCGAGGTGGCCGACGGGCAGATCGCCGAGCACTGGGCGGTGGTCGACTACTCCGTGCTGCGGCCGCTCGGCTTCCTGCCCCGGCAGCGCACCGACCTGCGCCGCCCGGACCTGGTCGGGGTGCACACGGCGGCCGAGCGGGCCAACGCCGAGGCGGTGCTCGGGTCGTACCGGGAGGTGCTGACCGAGCATCGCCTGGACCGCGCCGAGGTCTACTACGAGCGCGACTACGTGCACCACAACATGCAGATGCCGGCCGTGCCGAACGGCGTGGAGGCGTTCAAGGCGTACTTCGCCGGGAACTTCGCGGCGTACCCGGACCTCACCGCGACGGTCGATCACCTGGTCGCGGACCGCGACCGGGTGATGGTCTTCGCCACCTGGCGGGGCCGGTTCACCGGTGAGTCGCGCGGCCGCAAGCCGACCGGGCGGGCGCTGACGCTGCGCACCTCGGACCTGTTCCGGCTGGTCGACGGGCGGGTGGCGGAGCACTGGGAGGTGGTCGACTACAGCGGCCTGGAGGATGTCGGCGTGCCGGTCCGGCAGCCGGTCCCGCGGTGACCGCCGGCCCGGGCTCCCGGGCGCTGGAGGCGGCCTGGAGGACCGCTGAACGGACGGTGCCCCGGTCAGCGCCCTGTGCCTCAATGGCTGCCATGCAGATTCGCAGTCTGGACGGCGATGACGAAGCCACGGTCGACCTTCTGCTCCCCGGATTCCGCGCCACGATGGCGGCGGCCGCACCCGCCGACCCACCGGCGCCGGCCGCCCTGCTGGCCCGGCTGCTGCAACGCCGGTGGGGCACCGAGCGGCTGGTGCTGGCCGCCTTCGACGGCGAACGGCCGCTGGGCTTCGCCAAGCTCGGCACCGACGTGCGGACCGATCCGGCGGTGGCGCACGGCTCGCTGTGGGTCTTCCCGGCCGAGCGCCGGCGCGGCGCCGGCCGGGCCCTGCTCGCCGCGGCCCGCGACGAGCTGCGCGGCACCGGGCACGAGACGCTGCTGCTGGACGCGCCGGAGTCGGCGGGGGCGGCGGCGTTCGGCGCGGCGCTCGGCGGCCGCCGGTCCGGGGCGAACCTGCGGCACCGCCTCGACCTGCGCGCCTGGACCGCGCCCGCGGTGACCGGCCGGCGGGCCGGGCTGCGCCTGGTGCGGTGGACCGACGCGTGCCCGGACGACCTGGTGGAGTCGTATGCCCGGGCCTGGGACCGGCTGGACGTCGCGGTGAACGGGCAGGCCCGCCCGGGTGGCGGCGGGGTCCGCGGGGTCCGGTTGCGCGAGGCGGAGGCGGCGCGCAGCGGGAACCGTCAGGCGGCCGTCGCCGCGGTCCGGGCCGGCGACGGCGAGGTGGTCGGGTACAGCACGCTGTTTGTCCGGAACAGCCCGATGGCCGACACCGGCGAGACCCTGGTGCTGCCGGAGCGCCGCCGCCAGGGGATCGGGCTGCTGCTCAAGACGGAGCTGATCGGCTGGACCGCCGCCGAGCACCCGCACCTGAGCGCACTGCAGGCGTGGAACGACGAGCGCAACGCCGCCGTCGTCGCGCTCAACCGCCGGATCGGCTTCACCGTCGACCAGCGGTGGCTGACCTACCGGTTCGACGTCTGAGCCGGGGACCGCACTCATCACGGAGGGACAGTTCATGTCGAGAAAGCAGCGCTTCGCCCGTACCGTAGGGGCGTTGATCCTGGGGTTGGCCGCGCTCGCGGCCCCGAGCCCGGCAGCGGCCCAGCCCGCCGCCGCGGGCATCGAGCGGGCCCTGGACGGCCTGCTCGAAGACGTCTACAACGAGCACCGGGTGAACCGGGTGGCGAGCTACTTCACCGCGGACTACGTCGAGCACGACGCGCGGATCGCGCCCGGGCTGACCGGCCTGCGCGGCTACCTGCGGGATCTGTTCACCGGCTTCCCGGACCTGACCGCGACGGTGCTGGTGTCGCACGTCGACAACGACCGGGCGATGGTCTTCGTGTCCTGGCACGGGCACCAGACCGGGCCGTTCGCCGGTCAGCCGGCCAGCGGCAAGGAGCTGACGCTGGTCACCAGCGAGCTGTTCGAGTTCCGCGGGCAGAAGGTCGCCGAGCACTGGGACACGGTGGACTACTCGGTGCTCAAGCCGTTCGGTGTGGCGCCGCAGCTGGAGACCCAGCCGCGTGAGCCGGAGCTGAGCGGCTGTCACACCGACACGGAGAAGGCCAACGCCGCGCGGATCATCGAGGCCGCCGACGTGGTGATGACCCAGCACCGGCTGGACCTGGCCGACCGCTATTACCAGCAGGATTACCAGCACCACAACTTCCAGCGCCCGGCGGTGGACGGCGGGCTGGAGGCGTTCCGGCAGTTCTTCGCGAGCAACTTCGTCACCTTCCCCGATCTTTCGGTACGCATCGACCACGTGCTCGCCCAGGGCGACCGGGTCTCCGTCTCGGCCACCTGGAGCGGTCACTTCACCGGCGACTTCCACGGTGTCCCGCCGACCGGCCAGCTGCTCGTGATGCACACCTCGGACCAGTACCGCTTCGGCGCCGACGGCAAGGTGGCCGAGCACTGGGAGGTGGTGGACTACTCCAGTTTCGCGGCCGCGGGCATCCCGCTCTGACGGCCGGCGACGCCCGGCCCGGCACCGGCCGGCCGGGCGTCGTCACCGGGGTCCGCGTCGTCCGGCCGCAGCTCGGCGAGCGCGTCCACGTACTTGAGCAGCAGCCGGGCGAACTCCATCCGCTCGCCCCGGGACCAGTCCCGGGTGATGAACTCGAAGGCCTGCCGCTGGTGCGCGCGGAACCGGTCCAGCATGGCCCGGCCGGCCGCGGTCAGCTCCAGGACGGTGCGCCGGCCGTCCCGCTGGGACGCGGCCCGGACCAGGTACCCGCTGGCGATGCAGTCGGAGACCATCCGGCTGGCCACCGACGGGTCGACGCCGAGCCGCTCGGCCACCACGCCGACGGTGACCTCCCGCCGCTGCGACTCCGGGCCCTCCTCGATCAGGTTGAGCACCAGGGTGCGGGTCATGTCCTTGCGCGGCACCGGGTTCTCCACCCGGAGCAGCGCGCCGCGGCGCAGCCGGGAGAACGCCGCGCCCACCGCGTCGAGCATCGCGTCGCCGTCCGTGGTTGTCATGCCGGTCATGGTAGTGCGTTGCTTCCTCGCCGCAATCATATGTATGGTCGCATGTACTTGCATGAGAACACGCAATCAGCTTCGAGAGGGCACAAGTGATGACCCAGAACAACCGGACGGACGTCGTCATCGTCGGGGGCGGCCCGGTCGGCATGCTGCTCGC
This sequence comes from Actinoplanes octamycinicus, assembly GCF_014205225.1. NCBI lineage: Bacteria > Bacillati > Actinomycetota > Actinomycetes > Micromonosporales > Micromonosporaceae > Actinoplanes > Actinoplanes octamycinicus. The sequence goes on along the minus strand of NZ_JACHNB010000001.1, from coordinate 7,517,968 downwards.
CGCCGAGCTGCGACTCGCCGGCACCAGCGTGGTACTGCTCGAACAGCTGCCGGAGCGATCGCCGCATTCCAAGGCGTTCGGCCTGCACGCCCGGTCCCTGGAGTCGCTGGACCGGCGCGGCCTGGTGGACCGCTTCCGGGACGGCGCCCGCTCCTGGAACAACGGTCACTTCGCCGGCCTGGACGTCTGGGTCGACTTCAGCCTGCTGGACAGCAGCCACGGCTACGCGCTGCTCAGCGAGCAGGCGCGGACCGAGGAACTGCTGGAGGCGCACGCGATCGAGTCCGGCGCGGACATCCGCCGCCGGCACACGGTCACCGCGATCGACCAGGACGCCGACGGGGTCACGGTCGCCGCCACCGGGCCGGACGGCGCCTACGAGCTGCGCGCCGCGTACGTGGTCGGCTGCGACGGCGCGCGCAGCATCGTGCGCAAGGCGGCCGGCATCGGCTTCCCGGGCACCGGCGGCCGGGTGACCGCCCGCCTCGGCGACGTGGTGCTCGCCGACCGGGACAACGCCCCGATGGGCATGGAGCGCACCGAGCGCGGCCTGCTCTTCTGCGTGCCGCTGGACGACCGCTACCACCGGGTGGCGACCTTCGACTTCGGACCGGACAAGAAGAACCCGGAGGAGAGCCTCACCCTCGACGAGCTGACCGCCAGCATGCGCGAGATCTGGGGCACCGACCACGGCGCGCACGACGCCCGGTGGCTGTCCTGGTTCACCGACTCGGCCCGCCAGGCCGACCGGTACCGGTCCGGCCGGATCCTGCTGGCCGGCGACGCCGCGCACATCCACTTCCCGGTCGGCGGCCAGGGCCTCAACCTGGGCCTGCAGGACGCGCTGAACCTCGGGTGGAAGCTGGCCGCGCAGATCCACGGCTGGGCCCCGGCCGGGCTGCTGGACACCTACGACGCCGAGCGGCAGCCGCCGGCCCGCCGGGTGCTGGAGAACACCCGGGCGCAGATCGCCCTGATGAACCCGGACCCGGACGTCACCCCGCTGCGCGAGCTGCTCGAGTCGCTGATGCGGATCGACGCGGCCAACCGGCACATCGCCGAGATGCTCTCCGGTGTCAACGTCCACTACGACCTGTCCGGCGGCGCCGAGGTGCACCCGCTGGTCGGCAGGTTCGCGCCGGACCTGCCGCTGGAGACCGCGGACGGCGGGACCCGGCTGGCCGAGCTGCTGCGCGGCGGCACAGCCGTGCTGCTCGACCTGGGTGGCAGCGCCGAGATCGCGGCAGCCCACCGGGACTGGTCGGCGAGCGTCGCCGACGCCTCCCGGGTCACCTCGGTCGCGGCCACCGGCAAGGACGAGTCCGACCTGGCCGGGCTGCTGGTCCGCCCGGACGGTTACGTCGCCTGGGCGGCCGCCCGGGACACCGAGCCGCAGCGGGTCCGGGACGGGCTCGGCGCCGCGCTGCGCACCTGGTTCGGCAAGAGCTGATCGCCGCCGCCCCGGCCGCGACGGGGGTCGCGGCCGGGGCGCCACCCCTGACCGCACCTCCTGAGAAGGAAATCGCATGACCGACGACGTGGCAGTGGCGTTCCCGTTCATCCGGCAGTCCCCGATCGAGCCACCGGACGACTACCAGCGGCTGCGGGACGCCCGGGTGGTCCAGGTCCGGATGTCCACCGGCGCACCGGCCTACCTGGTGGGGCGTTACGAGGACGTCCGGATGGTGCTCACCGACCCGCGGTTCAGCAGCGACCTGCACCGGCCCGGCGTGCCGCAGCCGTCGCCGTTCCCGCCGGACGACAGCATGCACCACACCGACGCGCCCGAGCACACCCGGCTGCGCCGGCTGGTGTCGGCCGGGTTCACCCCGCGCCGGGTCGAGCAGATGCGGCCGCGGATCCAGCAGCTCGCCGACGAGCTGATCGACCGGATGGTGCTGGCCGGTGAGCCGGCCGACCTGAACGCGGCGTTCGCGCACCCGCTGCCGATCACGGTGATCTGTGAGCTGCTCGGCGTGCCGCTGTCCGACCGGGACGCCTTCGTCGGCTGGGCCGGCACGCTGGTGGCGCTGGCCGAGGTGCCGGTCGACACGATCGTGGCGGCCTACATGTCGCTGCGCGGCTACCTCACCGACCTGACCAAGGCGAAGCGGGCGAACCCGGGTGACGACCTGCTCAGCGCCCTCGTGCAGGCGCACGACGGCGGTGACCGGCTGAGCGAGTCGGAGCTGGTCTCGATGGCCACGCTGCTGCTGATCGCCGGGTACGAGACCACCATCCACCAGATCGGCAGCTGCGTCGTGATGCTCCTGGAGCACCCGGAGCAGTTGGCCGCGCTGCGCCGGGACGAGAGCCTGCTCGGGCCGGCCATGGAGGAGCTGATGCGCTTCCAGGGCCCGGGCGACGGCGCCGCGTACCGGGTGACCCTGGAGGAGGTGCGGATCGGGGACACGGTCATCCCGGCGAACAGCGGGGTGCTGGCCGCGATCGGGGCGGCCAACCGGGACGAGCGGGAGTTCACCGACCCGGCGGCGCTCGACATCCGGCGCAGGAACCTCGCGCACCTGACGCTCGGGCAGGGCATGCACTACTGCCTGGGCGCGTCACTGGGCCGGCTGGAGCTGGAGATCGCGGTGGGCACGCTGCTCCGGCGGCTGCCGCAGCTGCGGCTCGCGGTGCCCGCCACCGAGCTGGTGTGGCTGCCGAACCGGCTGCTGAGCGGCTATGCCGAGATCCCGGTGAGCTGGTCCGCACCGTAAATGCTTGTAGTCACGCAGTTGTGTGATAGTGTGCATGTATTCGGAACCGGGGCGTCCCCGGCGGGGTCCATGAGTGTGCTCTGGACTCGATCTCACTCCCATCTGGAGCAGACTGATGCGAATCGTTCGTCACTACAACCACGGCGACCCGTCCGTGCTGCGCGTCGAGGAGGCGCCGAAGCCGGCGCCCGGCCCGCGTGACGTCCTCATCCGGGTCGAAGCGATCGGCGTCAACTTCGCCGAGGTGCAGCGCCGTCAGGGCCTGCCGATCGGCGGCCCGGCCGAGCTGCCCGGCGCGCCCGGCGGCGACGTGGCCGGCACCGTCGAGGCGATCGGCGACGACGTCACCGGCGTGCAGCCCGGCGACCGCGTGGTGGCCGGCGTCTGGCACGGCGCCTACGCCGACTACGTCACCGCCGACGCCACCTCACTGCTGGCCATCCCGGACGGCGTCGACGCCGGCCAGGCCACCGCGCTGCTCAGCCCGGCGCAGACCGCCTACCACGCGATCACCGCGGGCGGCCGGCTCCAGGCCGGCGAGACCATCCTGATCGACGCCGCGGCCGGCGGGGTCGGCCACCTGGCGGTGCAGATCGCCAAGGCGCTCGGCGCCGGCAAGGTGATCGCCACCGCCAGCAGCCCGGCCAAGCTGGAGTTCGCCCGCTCGCTCGGCGCCGACGTCGCGATCGACTACACCAAGGACGGCTGGGCCGAGGAGGTGCTGGCCGCCACCGACGGCAAGGGCGCCGACGTGATCCTGGAGACCGTCGGCGGCGACATCCTGCGGCAGAGCATCCCGCTGATCGCCCAGTTCGGCCGGCTGGTCTTCTACGGATCGGCCGCCGGGTTCGACATCCCGCCGGTCAGCGTCGTCGACCTGATCGACATGAAGACGGTCACCGGCTTCAGCCTCTACGCGATCATGTTCACCCAGCCGGAGGTCATCCAGGCCGGCGAGCGCGACCTGGTGAACATGCTGGCCACCGGCAAGCTCAAGCCGGTCGTGCACACCACGCTGCCGCTCGACGAGGCCGCCAAGGCGCACGAGCTGATGGAGGCCCGGGCCCAGCTCGGCAAGGTCGTCCTCGTTCCGTAACACCTGACCCGCGGGGTGCGAGTCCCCCGTCTCGCGCCCCGCGTCCCATCCTGGACTTTCTACGAAGGAAACAGTTGTGACTTCCACCGCGGCCCACGTACCGGGCACGCCGGCGGCGCCACGATCACCTCGGCCACGGCAGGGCCTGGTCATGTTCGCGCTCATGCTCGCCGTCTTCCTCGGCATGCTCGACGCGCAGATCGTCGCGACCGCCCTGCCCCGGATCGTCAGCGACCTCGGCGGGCTCTCCGAGTTCGCCTGGGTGACGACCGCCTACATCATCGCCAGCAGCGTCAGCACCCCGGTGTACGGCAAGCTCGGCGACCTGTTCGGACGCAAGAACGTCTTCCTCACCGCCATCGTGCTGTTCCTGGCCGCCTCGTTCGCGTGCGGCCTGGCCCAGAACATCGGGCAGCTCATCGCGTTCCGCGTGGTGCAGGGCATCGGCGCCGGCGGCCTGCTGGTCTCGGTGCTCGCGATCATCGGCGAGATGTTCGCGCCCCGCGAGGGTGCCCGTTACTACGGCTACTTCTCGATGGTCTTCGCGGTCAGCGCGCTGGCCGGCCCGGCAGTCGGCGGGGTGCTCACCGACGCGCTCAGCTGGCGCTGGGTCTTCTTCCTCAACGTGCCGCTCGCGCTGCTGGCCCTGATCGCCGTCGGGCTCTTCCTGCACCTGCCCCGCCATCCGCGCCGGCCGCGGATCGACTACGCCGGCATCGTGCTGCTGACCGGCGCGATCGTCGGCCTCACCCTGGTCACCAGCTGGGGCGGGGTCCGCTACGACTGGACGTCCGGGATCATCCTCGGCCTGGGCGCGGCGACGCTGCTGTGCACCGCGCTGTTCATCCTGGTCGAGCGCCGGGTGCCGGAGCCGGTCATCCCGCTGCGCCTGTTCAAGAACTCGACGCTGACCCTGGCCGTGCTAATCGGCGCGCTGGCCGGCGCGGTCTTCCTCGGCTCGGTGAACTTCCTGGCGCTGTTCGTCCAGGTGGTGACCGGCGCCACGCCGACCCAGTCCGGCCTGATCCTGCTGCCGATGATGCTCGGCCTGGTCGCCTCGTCGATGCTGAGCACCAAGCACATCGCCAAGAGCGGCCGCTACAAGTGGTACCCGGTGGCCAGCATGGCGCTCGGCCTGGTCGCCGCGGCGCTGCTGGCCACCATGGACGCCGACACGCCGCGCGCGGTCGCGATCGGCTACATGGTCGTGCTGGGCGTCGCGGCCGGCCTCAACATCCAGGTGCTGGCGATGGCGGCGCAGAACGCGGCGCCCCGGGAGGACATGGGCGCCGTCTCGGCCACCATCCCGTTCTTCCGGACGGTCGGCACCTCGATCGGGATCTCGGTGTTCGCCGCGATCTTCTACGACCGGCTGGCGACCTCGCTGGCCGAGCACCTGCCCGCGGACGCGCGCGGCAGCCTGTCGGTGGACGCGACCTCCTCGCAGGAGGTGCTCCAGCATCTGCCGGCCGCGGTGCGGCACGGGGTGGCCCAGGCGTACGCGGACGCGCTGAGCCCGGTCTTCCTCGCCACCCTGCCGATGCTGGCGGTCGGCCTGGTGCTGGCGCTGCTGCTCAAGGACGTGCGGCTGCGTCAGCACCACCACGGCGGTGACGCCAAGGCGGAGTAGCCGTCCACGCGCCGGTGGTCCTCCCCGTCCCGGGGGAGGACCACCGGCGTTTCACTCGTGCCCGAGCAGCCGGGCGACGGCCGACCGCAGCGACTCCACCGGGTCGGCGGTGACCGCGGGCGCCCGCCAGGCCACGAAGCCGTCCGGACGGATCAGCACCGCGCCGGTGTCGCCGACGCCGTACCGGGCGGGGAACTGCCCGGCCGGGTCGATCAGGTCGGCGCCCACCAGGTAGCGGTCCAGCGGGATGCCGGCCTTCTCGCCGGCCGCCAGCCAGGCGTCGCCGCCGGCCGCGGCCACCAGCGTGAAGTCCCGGTGGACCAGGTCGGCCAGGGACACCTCGCGGTCGCCGTGGCGCAGCGGCAGGTAGGGCGCCCGGGTGCCGGGCCGGCCGGACGCCTCCCGCGGATCCTCCACCACGGCTGGGTCGTCGTCCTCGGTGAGCACCGCGGCCGACCGGTACCGGTGGCCGAACAGCACGGTGGCCTCCGGCTGGTGCCGGGCGGCCACCTCCGGGTCCAGGCCGCTGCGCTGCAGGTAGCGGATGACGCCCTGCTCGACGGTGAACTCGGCGACCGGCAGCCGCTCCGGCTCGTAGGTGTCCAGCAGGCTCGGGGCGGCGGTGCCGCGCAGCACCAGGGCCAGCTTCCAGGCCAGGTTGTGCGCGTCCTGCAGGCCCATGTTGCCGCCGAAGCCGCCGGTCGGCGGCATCACGTGCGCCGAGTCGCCGACCAGGAAGACCCGGCCCGCGCGGAACCGCTCGGCGACCCGGGCGGCGATCTCCCAGCTCGACGCGTCGGTCACGGTCAGCGGCAGGTCCGGCACGCCGGCCGCGGCCCGGACCAGCTCGACGCACCGCTCCGGCGGGTACTCCTGGTGCCCGTCCTCCGGGCGCAGGCTCGGCGCCAGGCACCACAGCCGGGTGCCGGCCGCGCCGAGCTGGCCCAGCACGCCGTGCACGTCCGGGTTGCTGACGAAGCAGAGGAAGAACTTGCGGCCGGCGACCAGCGGCTCCAGGTCGGCCCGGAACAGGATGATCATCTGGCGGCCGAAGGTGCCCCGGCCGGTGGTGCCGATCCCCAGCTCGGCCCGGATCGGGCTGCGGTGGCCGTCCGCGGCGATCAGGTACTTCGCCCGGACGGTGCGCTCGGCGCCGTCGGCGCCACGGATCACCGCGGTCACCCCGTCGGCGTCCTGGGTGTGCCCGACCAGCTCGGTGCCGAAGCGGATGTCGGCGCCGAGCTGCTCGGCCCGGGCGCGCAGGATCGGCTCCAGGCGGTCCTGCCCGATCAGCGTCCACCCGGTCCGGCTCACCCCGTGCGTGTCGTGCCGGAACGGGCCGTCGAACCGGCCGAGCTCCTTGCCGGCCAGCGACTCCACCTGCAGGATGTCGCCGTACTGGGCGTTCGGGGTCTCGGCCGCGCGCACCTCGTCGCCCAGGCCGATCGCGTCCAGCAGCTCCATGGTGCGCGGGCTGGCCGCCTGCGCCCGCGGGTGCGCGGAGATCCGCGGATGCCGCTCGACCAGCAGCGGGCGGATCCCCTGGTGGGCCAGGAACAGGGCGGACGACAGGCCGGCCAGGCTGCCGCCGACGATCAGGACGGGTGTCTCGTCATCAGTCACGGATGCTCCTTCGGATCGGGAATCCCGCCCAGCAAACCGGGACCGGCTGGAGGTTCCGTCGAGGATCGAGCGACATTCCAGCTCCGCCGGGCAGCGTGAGGCCGTCGTACCGTCAAGGAGAAGTGAGGAAATGCCGTGACCCGTCCCAGCTGGGCGCCGCCGGAGATCGACATCGACAGGCCGAGCATCGCTCGGGTCTACGACTACTGGATCGGCGGCTCACACAACTTCCCGGTGGACCGGGAGGTCGGCCGCACCGTCGAACAGGCCAACCCGATGCTGCCGCAGACCTTCCGGGCCAACCGCGCGTTCCTGCGCCGGGCCGTGCGCGAGCTGTCCGGGCTCGGCATCCGGCAGTTCCTGGACGTCGGCTCGGGGATCCCGACCGAGGGCAACGTGCACGAGATCGCGCTCGCCTGCGCCCCGGACAGCCGGGTGGTCTACGTCGACATCGACCCGGTCGCGGTGGCGCACGCCGGGGCGATCCTGGCCGACGAGCCGCGCGCCGTCGCGATCCAGGGCGACATCTTCAAGTGGACGGACATCCTGGACGCCCCGCAGACCCGCGCGCTGCTCGACTTCGACCAGCCGATCGCGGTGATCCTGGCCGCGATCATCCACTTCGTGCCGCCGGACGCCGACCCGGTCGCGCTGGTCGACCGGTACGTCGACCCGCTCGCCCCGGGCAGCTACCTGGTCGTCACGCACGCCGGGGCGGAGACCGTCCCGGACGCCACGCCCGGTTTCGCGGCGCGTTACCAGGGCGCGGTCAACGAGGTGATCTGGCGGGACCGCGCCGAGGTGACGTCCCTCTTCCACGGGCTGGAGCTGCTCGAACCGGGCGTGGTGCCGGTGCCGCTGTGGCGCCCGGAGCCCGGCGGCGACCCGGACGGCCTGGGCGCCGACGCGCCGATGCTGGCCGGCGTGGCCCGCAAGAGCTAGTCCTCGCGCTCCGGCACCGCGGGCAGCGCGGCCAGCGCGTCGACATACTTGATCAGCAGCCGGGCGAACTCCAGGCGCTCCTGCTCCGGCCAGTCCCGGGTGATGTGCTCGTAGGCGGCGCGCTGGTGCTGGCGGAAATCGGCCAGCATCGCGCTGCCCGCGTCGGTCAGCTGCACCACGGTCCGCCGGCCGTCCCGCTGGGAGGCGACCCGGCGCAGATAACCGGCCGAGATGGCGTCGGACACCATGCGGCTCGCGGCCGACGGATCGACCGCGAGCCGCTCGGCGATGTCACCGACGGTGATGTCGTGGTCGGCCCGCTCGGCGGCGTCGTACGCGATCTGCAGCACCCGGGTCCGGGTCAGATCCCGGCGCGAGATCGGTTTCTGCGCGTTCAGCGCGACCGACCGGCCCAGCCGGGAGAAGGCCGGGCCCACCGCGTCCATCAGCTCTTCCGCTCGCGTCGTGCCGCTGGTCGCGTCCATGTCCCCCGCTCCTGAGTCTTATGAGTGACGTCATGCATATGACCTCACCCCGGCGAGATGCTACCGCGCGACGGCTACAGCGTCACTCGACCGGCGCTTGAGTCCCGGATCTGAGAGTGATGGCCGGCGCGGGACCGGCCCGCGCAGTGCAGACAGGAGAGCGCCGTGAGCGACGTCGCCGTCACCACCACCCCGACCGCCGATCATCGCGCCTCGGTGGCCGGCCGGCTGGTCGGCTCCTGGACCACCGTGCTGGACAACGACGGCACCCCGGTCGTCGGCCTGTCCGCCTTCACCGCCGACGGGGGAGTCATCCTCACCCAGCTGAACGCGAAGAACATCGGCCTCGGGAACTGGGCCGCCACCGGCCCGGACACCTTCGTCTACAACGCGCACATCCTGGCCGCCGACGCGGACGGCGGTTTCAAGGGCACCGCGCACATCACCGTGCGCGGCACGCTGACCGCGGCCGACAGCTGGACCGGCGAGGGCGGCGCGACCTTCCACGACGCCGACGGCAAGCCGCTGCGCAGCCACGGCGGGTCGGCGGTCACCGCCACCAAGTACGGCGTCGACCGGTAATGCCGTCCGTCGCATCCTCGGTGGCCTGGGGCGCGCTGACCGCCCGGCTCACCGGTGACCTGATCCGTCCCGGCGACGAGCGCTATCCGCAGGCCCGCGAGCTGCAGCAGGTCGAGTTCGACGCGATCGCGCCGCTGGCCGTGGCCTACTGCGCCACGGTCGCCGACGTGCAGGCCGCGGTCCGCTTCGCCGCCGAGCAGGACCTGCCGGTACGCCTGCGCAGCGGCGGGCACAGCCACAACGGCTGGTCCACCGGCGAGGCGCTGGTCATCGACGTGTCCCGGCTCGACCACATCCGGCTCACCGGCGCCACCGTCCATCTCGGACCGGGGCTGCGCTCGGTCGACGCGCTGGACCGGCTCGGCCCGCTCGGCCGGCAGATCGTCACCGGCACCTTCCCGACCGTCGCGGCCGGCGGCTTCCTGGCCGGCGGCGGCCTCGGCTGGCAGACCCGCCGGTTCGGGGTGGGCAGCGACCGGCTGGTCTCGGCCGACGTGGTGCTCGCCGACGGCCGCCTGGTGCACTGCAGCGAGGAGGTGGAGCCGGATCTGTTCTGGGCGCTGCGCGGCGGTGGCGGCGGCACCTTCGGCGTGGTGGTCGACTACGAGGTCCGCGCGATCGCCGCACCGTACCTGGTCCGCTACGACACCACCTGGCCGATCGAGCGCGCCGCCGAGGTGGTGGCCGCCTGGCAGGACTGGTGCGTGGCCGCCCCGGACACGCTCGGCTCCTCGCTGGTGGTGCTGCCCTCGTTCGGTCCCGGCAAGCCGGCCTCGGTCCGGGTCTGGGGCGTCTCGCTGGGCGGCGCCGACCGGCTCGCCGCCGAGCTGGCGCACCTGGCCGAGGGCGCCGGCAGCGCGCCGGCCGAGTCCCGGGTGACCGGGCCGGAGCCGTACGCCGAGGCGATGCACCGCAGCCTGTGCGGCGACCTGTCGCCGGCCGAGTGCCACCGCGCCGGCAGCAGCCCGGTGGCCCGCGGTCACCGGCATCCGATGACGCTGCGCACCTACCGGCTCACCGACCGGGCGATGACCGCCGCCGAGGCGTCGGCCGCGGTCGAGGCCTGGGACCCGTCCCTGGACCAGGAGCGGTACCTGTTGTTCATCGCGGTCGGCGGGCGGGCGAACGACGTGGATCCGGCGGCCACCGCGTACCCGCACCGGAGCGCCCGGTTCCTGGCCGGCTTCCAGTACGCGCTGCGCGCCCCGAGCCCGGAGGCGATGCCGGCCGCCTGGGCGTGGACCGACCGGACCGCCGCCACGCTGGCGCCGGTGGCCTGCGGGTCGTACGTCAACTTCCCGAGCACCCGCCCGGAGCCGGACTGGCCGTCCCGGTTCTTCGGCGCGAACCTGGCGCGCCTGCGGGCGGTCAAGCGCGCGGTCGACCCGGGCGACTTCTTCCGGCACGAGCAGAGCGTCGCGCCGTGAGGTGGCCACGGTGGTGCCAGACCGGCGCGGCCCTGCTCTGGGAGGGGCTGATCGCGGTCGGCGCGGCGCACTTCGGCGCGGCGGTCCCGCCGCCGACCGGCCTGCGGGCCGAGCGGCTGCTCTGGACCCAGCTCGGCGAGGTCCAGCAACTGCTGCCGCTGCTCGACATGGCGGACCGGGAGGCGGCGTGACCGGACGGCTGGGACCGCTGTTCGTGCTGGACATGTGCGAGCGGTTCAGCTTCTTCGGGCTGGCCGCGACGCTGGTGCTCTACCTGGTCGCGGCGGACGGCCCCGGGCTGCCGGCCGGGCAGGCGGCGGCGGTCTTCGGCGCGTACGTCTCGCTGTCCTTCCTGAGCGGGGGCCTGGGCGGCTGGGTTGCCGACCGGCTGCTCGGCCCCCGTGCCACCGCGCTCACCGGCGGCCTGCTGATCGCCGCGGGGCACCTGCTGCTCGCCACCGTCGCGGTGTACCCGGGGCTGCTGTGCATCGCGGTCGGCACCGGCCTGGTCAAACCGGCCACCGCCGCGCTGGTCGCCGAGCTGCCGTCCGGGCGCACCCACACCGCGTCGCTGTACTCGGTGTTCTACGTCAGCATCCAGTTCAGCGCGATCGCCGGGCCGCTGGTCGCCGGGCTGGCCGCGGACCGGGCCGGGTGGGCGGTCGCGTTCGCCGCCCCGGCCGTGGTGATGGCGGTGGGCCTGGCCGTCTTCGCGACCGGCCCGGTGCCGTCGCACGGCCCGCTGCGCCCGCTGCCGGCGGCGGCCCGGCGGCGGCTGGCGTGGTCCGCGGCCGGCCTCGGCGTGCTGCTCGTGGCCGCCGGGTCCCGGCTGTCGATCACCCCGGTGCTGATCGGGCTGGGCCTGGTCACCGTCGCCGCGCCGTTCGTCGACCTGCGCCTGCTGCGCCGGGCGGTGGCCGACGACCCGGTCGCCGGGCGGCGGCTGGCCGCGCTGGCCTGGCTGCTCGGCGCGTCGGCGGCGTACTGGCTGATCTTCGCGCAGGGCTCGTCGGCGCTGGCGCTGTTCGCCCGCGACCACACCGACCGGACGATCAGCGGGTTCACCGTGCCGGCCGCCTGGCTGCAGGCGCTGCACCCGGCGCTGGTGCTGCTGCTCGCGCCGGTCTACGCCCTGGTGCGCCGGCGGCGGGACATCCCGCGGCGCCCGGCCCGGTCGTTCGCGGCCGCGCTCGCCGCCGGCGGCGCCAGCTTCGTGCTGCTGGCTGTGGCGCAGCGGCAGGCCGCCACCGGGCCGGTGTCCGCGGGCTGGCTGTGCGGCGTCTACCTGCTGCAGGCGGCCGGCGAGCTGGTGGTCGGGCCGCTCGGCCTGGCGATCACCGCCCGGCTCGCGCCGCCCGGGCTGACCGCTCGCTACCTCGGCCTGTACGGCCTGTTCGCGGCCCTCGGCGCGCTGGTCGGCAACCGGCTCTACCTGCTCACGAGCGTGCTGGAACCGGAGATCTACTTCGCCGGCTGCGGCCTGGCGGTGGTGCTGGCCGGGGTCGCCCTGCTGGTGGCCGGACCGGACCTTTCCATCCCGACAAGCGGAGGAATCGATGAGAGAAACGTATACGCCGGTGCTGATCGCCGGGGGTAGCCTGGTCGGCCTGTCCAGCGCGCTGTTCCTGGCCCGGCAGGGCGTGTCCTGCGTGCTGGTGGAGCGGCATCCGGGCACCTCGGTGCACCCGCGCGCGGTCGGCTACTACCCGCGCACCATGGAGCTGCTGCGCCAGGCCGGGCTGGAGGAGCGGGCGCTCAAGGCGGCGGCCGGGTTCGCCGGGCACCGCACCCGGGCCGGGGTCGAGTCGCTCGCCGGGCGGACCACGTTCAGCCGGACCGAGATGGACGAGGACGACCTCGACACGGTCACCCCGTGCCGGCTGCTGCTGCTCACCCAGGACCGGCTGGAGCCGCTGCTCCGGGCGCGGGCCGAGGAGCTCGGCGCGGACCTGCGGTTCGCCACCACGCTCACCTCGTTCACCCAGGACCCGTCCGGGGTGGACGCGGTGCTGACCGACGAGCAGACCGGGCAGCGACTCCGGATCCGCGCCGACTATCTGATCGGGGCGGACGGGCCGCGCAGCCCGGTGCGGGAGGCACTGGGCATTCCCCGTACCGGACGGGGGGTGATCTCGCGGCATGTCAGCATCGCCTTCTACGCGGACATGGCGCCGGTCCTGGACGGACGGCGGTTCAGCGTGGTGCACGTGGGCAACGACCGGGTCCGCGGCATCCTGGTGCACGACGACACGCTGCGCGAGGGCACGCTGATCGTCGGCTACGACCCGGAGCGCGGCGAGAGCCTCGAGGACTTCACCGACTCGCGGTGCGCCGAGCTGGTCCGGGCCGCGATCGGCGTCGACGACATCGACGTACGGATCCGCTCCCGCTTCCCGTGGGACATGGCCGAGTCGACCGCCACCCGCTACGTCGACGGCCGGGTGCTGCTGGCCGGCGACGCCGCCCACGTGATCCCGCCGACCGGTGGCTACGGCGCGAACACCGGCATCGCCGACGCGCACAACCTGGCCTGGAAGCTGGCCGCGGTGCTGGCCGGCACGGCCGGGCCGGAGCTGCTGGAGACCTACGACAGCGAGCGCCGCCCGGTCGGCGCGTTCGCCGCCGCGCAGGGCGCCCTGCAGCTCGCGGTCCGGTCCGGGCAGCGACCGGACGCGGTGGTGCACGACGCGCAGGCGGTGACCATGGGCTACCGCTATCCGGTGCCGGGCGTGGAGCCGGCCGGCCTGCCCGCCGAGCCGGGCACCCGGGCGCCGCACGTCTGGCTGCGCCGGGACGGCGCCGAGAGCTCCACCCTGGACCTGTTCGGGGCCGGGTTCACCGTGCTGGCCGCCGGGCCCGGCGACCGGTGGACCGAGGCGGCCCGGTCGGCGGCCGCCGTCACCGGCGTGCGGATCGACGCCTGCGCGATCGACACGGACGAGTTCCGGCGGGCGTACCGGCTGGAGACCGGCGAGGCGGTGCTGGTCCGCCCGGACGGGTTCGTGGCCTGGCGGTCCCCGGCCGGTCCGGCCGACCCGGCCAAGGCCCTGCTCGCCGCGGTCCGCGGCGTCCTGTTCCCCGCGACGGCATGAACGAGGAGTGACCATGCGAACCGATCTCACCGGCAAGGTCGTGCTGATCACCGGCTCCAGCTCCGGCATCGGGCGGGCGACCGCGCTGGCCTACGCGGCCGAGGGCGCCCGCGTCGGCATCACCTATCACGACAACCGGGACGGGGCCGAGCAGACCGCGGAGGCGGTCCGGGGCGCCGGCGGCGAGGCCGACATCTCCCGGTACGACCTGCGCGACGAACGCACCGCCCGGGAGGCCGTGGAGCGGCTGACCGAGCGCTGGGGCGGCCTGGACGTGCTGGTCGCGAACGCGATCAGCTGGGGCGAGGCGATCCCGCGGCCCGGCGCGCCCCGCCCGGCCTTCGAGGACGTGCCGGCCAAGCAGTGGCAGGACGTGCTGCAGACCACCATCGGCGGCACCTACCACCTGGTGCAGGCGGCGCTGCCGGCGATGCGCGGGCGGCCGTGGGGGCGGATCGTCTTCCTCGGCGCCGGCCTGGCCGACACCGGGGTGCCCGGCGCCGGGTCGTACGGCGCCGGCAAGTCCGCCCTCTACGGCCTGGCCCGCAGCCTGGCCTGGGAGCTCGGCGACCGCGGCATCCTGGTCAACACCGTGGTGCCCGGGCAGACGCTGACCGGCAACGTGCTCACCCACATGCCCGCGCCGGCCCGCGAGGCGAAGGCCGCCACGCTGCCCACCCGGCGGATGTCCACCCCGGAGGACGTGGCCGCCGCCGTGCTGTTCCTCGGCTCGGCGGCCAACGGCAACACCACCGGCGAGACGCTGCGGGTCACCGGCGGCAGCTGATCCAGCGGCGTTCCAGCCCTCTTCCACCCCGGTGCACGACGGTGTGCCGGTCCGAGTACCCGCACCATCGGAGGAATCGCGTGACCACCACCGACCCCGGTCCACTCATCCGCCTCACCATCGCCGACTGTGGCGCCAAGGTCCTGCACAGCGCGGTGCAGCTGGACGTCTTCACGGCGCTCGCGGCCGGCCCGCTGGACGCCGGCGAGCTGGCCGCCGCGGCCGGGCTGCACCCGCGGCTGGCCACCGACTTCCTCGACGCGCTGGCCGGGCTCGGGCTGCTGGCCCGCGAGGACGGCCGGTACCGCAACACCCCGCTCGCCGACACCTACCTGGTCCAGGACCGGGACACCTACCTGGGCGGGTTCATCGATCTGACCAACGAGACGCTGTACGGCACGTGGGGGCGGCTGACCGAGGCGCTGCGGACCGGCGAGCCGCAGCACCTCGACCCGGACAAGGGCGGCTTCGTCGGCGACCGGCACGCCGACCCGGAGAAGATGAAACGGTTCCTGAAGGGGCTGGACGCGTTCAGCGACCGGATGGGCGTGGAACTGGCCGAGGCGGTCGACTGGAGCGGCTACAAGTCGTTCGTGGACCTCGGCGGCGCCCGCGGCAACCTGGCGGCGGTGCTGGTGGAGCGCCATCCGCACCTGGAGGCGACCTGCTACGACCTGCCCCGGACCGCGCCGATCTTCGACGAGCACATCGGCCGGCTGGGCCTGACCGGGCGGATCGCTTTCACCGCCGGTGACTTCTTCACCGACCCGATCCCGTCCGCCGACGTGATCGTTCTCGGTCACATCCTGCACGGCTTCGACGCCGACCGGTCCCGGGCGCTGCTCCGCCGGGTGTTCGAGGCGGTCCGCCCCGGCGGCGCGGTGCTGATCTACGACCGGATGATCGACGACGGCCGGCGCAACGCCGACCGGCTGCTCAGCAGCCTGCACATGCGGCTGGTCAGCCCGGACGGCGGCGAGTACCGGGTGGCCGACTGCCGGGCCTGGGTGACCGCGGCCGGCTTCACCGACGGCGGCGACCGGCCGCTGCTCGGCACGCACACCCTGGTCGTCGGACGGCGTCCCGGGGGCGACCATGACTGACCGCCACACCCCGGTGCTGATCGTCGGCGGCGGGCTCACCGGCCTGTCCACCGCCGTCTTCCTGGCCTGGCACGGCGTCTCCGCCACCCTGGTGGAACGGCACCCGGGCACCTCCGAGCACCCCAAGGCACGGGCGATCAACCCGCGCACCATGGAGGTCTTCGGCGCGGTCGGGATGGCCGACGCGGTCCGGGCCGGCCGGTCGCCGATCTCCGGCAACACCGACCTGGTGCACGTGGAGACGCTGGCCGGCCGGGAGCGGGTCCGGATGCCGAACGCCACCCCGGAGGCGATCGACCGGATCAGTCCGGCCGGCTGGACCCTGATCGACCAGAACCAGCTGGAGCCGATCCTGCGCCGGCGTGCCGAGGAGGTCGGCGCGGACGTCCGGTTCGGCACCGAGCTGGTCGCGCTCCGCCAGGACGGCGACGGCGTCCGGGCCACCCTGCGGGAGCGGTCCGCCAGCCGGGAGTACCAGGTCACCGCGGACTACCTGGTCGCCGCCGACGGCAGCCGCAGCCCGCTGCGGGCGCTGCTCGGCATCGGCCACCACGGCCCCGGGGTGATCACCGAGCTGGTCAGCTTCTTCTTCGACGCCGACCTCACCGAGGCGCTGCGCGGCCGGCGGATCATCGCGGCCTACGTGAACAACGACGAGGTGCGCGGCACGATCATCCCGCTGGACAACGACCGGCGCTGGGTGATGAACGTGTCCTACTTCCCGGACCGCGGGCAGCGGGTCGAGGACTTCGACGACGAGCGGTGCGTGGCGATCGTCCGGGCCGCGGTCGGGGTGCCGGACCTGGCCGTGACGATCGCCGGCGGCAGCCGGCCGGGCTGGGACATCTCCGCCCGGGTGGCCGACCGGATGCGCGACGGGCGGGTGCTGGTGGCCGGCGACGCCGCGCACGTGATGCCGCCGACCGGGGCGTTCGGGGCCAGCACCGGGATCCAGGACGCCTACAACCTGGCCTGGAAGCTGGCGCTGGTGCACCGCGGGGTGGCCGGACCGGGCCTGCTGGACACCTACGACGCCGAGCGCCGGCCGGTCGCCGAGCGCACCGTCGAGCAGGCCATGCTGCGGTTCGCGATCCGGGAGGGCAAGCGCTACGAGGACGTGGCCGCCGCGATGGTCAGCGAGGAGACCATGACGTTCGGCTACCGCTATCCGGACGGCACGCTGGAGGACCCGTTCGCGCCGGACGGCCGGCCCGGCGCCCGCGCGCCGCACGTCGTCCTCGGCGACCGCTCGACGATCGACCTGTTCGGCCGGGACTTCGTGGTGCTCGCCGCCGGCGCGGAGCCGGACTGGACGGCGGCCGCGGCCGCCGCCGCGGCGAAGTTCGGCGTGCCGGTCGAGGCGCACGTGATCGACCCCGGGGTGCCCGGCTTCCGGGACCGGTACGGCCTGGCCCCCGGCGGCGCGGCGCTGGTCCGCCCGGACGGCTTCGTGGCGTGGCGGGCGGCCCGTCGCCCGGCCGACCCGGCCGGCGCGCTCACCGAGGCGCTGCGGACGGTCCTGGCCGTCTGAACCCGGCAGCCCGGCGATGGCTCCTCCCGCGCGGCGGGAGGAGCCATTGATCGTTTCCAGTCGCGCTCCAGCCGAGCCCGAGCACCGGTTGCCAGGCTGGGACCGAAGCGCCCGGCCGCCCGGCCGGGCCGTGGAGGAGGCGCGCATGAGCTTGGTGGACCGGACCCTCACGATGACCGTGCTGACCGGCTCCGGACTTCTGGCCGGGGTCCTGTTCGCGGTGGCGCTCAGCGTCGTCCCGGCGCTGGCCGCGATGACGCCGGACCGCTACGTGGTCACCCATCAGCTGCTCGGCCGCCGCTACGACCGGGTCATGCCGCTGATCAACCTGGCCTCGTTCGGGTCCGCGGTGACCCTGGCGGCGCGCAGCGACGACGGCGCCCGGACCGCGCTGCTGGCCGGGGTGGCGGTCGCCCTGGCCGGCGTCGCCCTGGTGTCCCAGCTCGGCAACGTGCCGATCAACCGGCGGGTCAAGCGCACCGATCCGGCCCGGGTGGACGACTCCTGGGCCGATCCGCGGCGGCGCTGGCGCGGCTGGAACCTGCTGCGCACCACGTTCGCGGTGACCGCCTGCGTGCTGGCCGCCGCCGCGGTGGTGACGCCGTGGTGACCGCGCCGGCGATCGTGCGCAACGTCCCGGCGCCGCACCAGCGGGACGAGGCGATCCGGGCGCGGCTGGCCGGACCGGACCCGGGCCCGATGGGGGAGCGGCTGGTGTTGCTGCACTTCCGGGGCCGGCGTACCGGCCGGGACCTGGAGGTGGTGGCCGGCCTGCACCGGATCGGCGGCGCCCTGCACCTCGCCACCGGCAGCCGGTGGCGGCACAACTTCGCCGGCGGGACGACCGCGGCGCTCACCTGGCGGGGCCGGCGCCGGCCGGCCGAGCTGCGGCTGGTCGAGTCGCTTGACGCCACGGTGGCCGGTTACGCCCGGCTGATCAGCGAATATGGCCGGACCGACGCGGAACGCCGGCTCGGCATCATCATCAACGTGGATCGCACCCCGACCGGCGAGGAGGTCCGCGACGCGGTCCGCCGCTGCGGCCTGTCGCTGGTCGAGGTGCGGCTGGAGGAGGAACAGCGATGAGCGGACTGGCAGCGTGGGTGGACTTCGGCCGGGAGGACGTGGTGCACCCGGCGATCGTCCGGGAGATGTCGCGGCGGCTGCGCCACCGCGGCCCGGACGGCGAGGGGGAGTGGTCGGCGCCGCACGTCGCGTTCGCCGCGCAGCGGCTCGCGGCGGTCGATCCGGCCGGCAGCGCGCAGCCGGCGGTGGCGCCGGACCGGGCCGTCCTGATGCTCGACGGGATGATCTACAACCACGAGGAGCTGCGGCGGGACCTGCACGGACGCGGGCACTGGTACCGCGGCGGCGGGGACGCGGAGGTGGCCCTGGCGGCCTATGTGGAGTGGGGCGCCGACTTCGCGTCCCGGCTGGAGGGGATGTTCGCGATCGTCGTCTGGGACCCGCGCCGGGAGGAGCTGCTGCTGGTCCGCGACCGGCTCGGGGTCAAGCCGCTCTGCTACACCCGGCGCGACGCCGGCCTGCTGGTCGGATCCGAGCCGAAGGCGCTGTTCGCGCACCCGGCCGTCGACCCGGTGGTGGACGCCGACGGGCTGCGCGAGCTGTTCGCCCACGGCAAGCTGCCCGGCACGACCGTCTTCCAGGACATCTCCGAGGTACGGCCGGGGCACTGCGTCCGGTTCGGCAGCCGCGGCCTGACCCAGCAGCGGTACTGGTCCCTGGCGGCGGCGGAGCACCGGGACGACCTGCCGGCCACCGTCGGCACCGTGCGGCGGCTGCTGACCGAGGCGGTGTCCAGCCATCGGCGCGGTGACCTGCCGGTGGACGCGATGCTCTCCGGCGGCATCGACTCCAGCGCGCTGACCGCCCTGGCCGCCCGTGAGGACGCCGGGCTGCGGTCGTACTCGGTGAACTTCGCCGGGTACACCGAGAACTTCCAGCCGCACCCGACGATGCGGGCCACGCCGGACGCGCCGTTCGCCGCGATGGTGGCCGAGCACGTCGGCACCCGGCACACCGAGATCCTGGTGGACCTGGCCGAGCTGACCGACCCGGGGCTGCACCGGGCCGCGATGGCCGCGCAGGACGCGCCGTCGCCGCTCGGCGACATGGACGCGTCGCTGCTGCTGTTCTTCCGCCGGCTCGGCGAGCAGGGCCGCCGCGCGGTGCTCTCCGGCGAGACCGCCGACGAGGTCTTCGACGGCTACTTCTGGGCGTACGACCCGGAGCACAGCAACTCGACCACCTTCCCGTGGGTCTCGTTCGAGCGCGGCCACGACGCGGCGGCCGGTGGTCTGGGCTGCTCGCTGATCGACCTGTCGCTGCGCAAGGAGCTGGACTTCCTGGGGTACGCCGACGGGCACTACCGGGACGCGCTGGCCGAGGTGTCGCACCTGCCCGGCGCGACCGCCCCGGAGCGGCGGGCCCGGGAGGTCACCTACCTGGCGCTGACCCGGTGGGCGCCGACCCACCTGGACCGGGCGGACCGGCTGAGCATGGCGGCCGGCGTGCAGCTGCGGCCGCCGTTCTGCGACCACCGGCTGATCGAGTACGTCTACAACGTCCCGGCCGCGATGAAACGGGCCGGCGGCCGGGAGAAGGGCCTGCTCCGCGAGGCGGTCGGCGACCTGCTGCCCGGGCCGGTGCTGGAGCGGCGCAAGAGCGCCTACCCGACGATCCAGGAGGCCGCTTACGGCGACGCGGTGCGCCGCCGGTTCGCCGAGGTGGCGAGCGACCCGGGCGCCGCGGTCGCCCCGCTGCTCGACCCGGCGGCGACCACGGCCGCGCTGGCCGCGGCGGCCGCGCCGGAGGGCGCGTTCGCCTGGGTGGAGCGGGCCAGCATGGAGATGGTGCTGCAACTGGACACCTGGCTCACCGACTACGCGATCACGCTCCGAGTGTGAACCAATCACGGACAGTGATCCGAGCGGAGTGTCTGACGCCATTCGCATGACTGCTGTCATGTATATGAAATCGGCAACTTGATGTCGATGGTTCGGTGAACCGGGGGCCGGCGCGAGGGCGCCGGCCCCCGGCCCGTCCCGCCGGTCGGCACGCTTTGCGCTGCTGGCGGCTGTTGCTGACAGCCCGCTGAAAGTTTATTCCATTTCCAAAGGCATTCCGACAGGACACGAAACTGTCCGGACCGACGCTTTATCCGGACCCCGAAAAATGGCTTCCCAATTGCATTCCGATGTCACTCGATGTGACGCCGGGCGCTGTGGCGAACATCGCTCCACGTCCCGGAACCGGCTCTGACCAGCTACTTCATCGGAGCTTCATCTTCCCGGATATAAATCATCGGCCCGTTCACAGTCGCCCTCCAGCAATCCTCGAGCACTTGTTAGCCCAATGTCCCATGGCTAGTGTGGGCGACGGCCCGAAGGGACAGCCTTGTGAAGGACGTCAATGGGACGAGGATGGGCCGGGACGGGGGCGAAGTGATCAAGATTGAGTTATTGGGTTCGCTGCGCGTGCGGCGGAAACGGGACCTGACACCGTCGGCGCCGAAGCTGCGCCGGGTGCTGGCCGCCCTGGTGCTGAACGCCAACCTGGTGGTCAGCGTCGAGCAGCTCGCCGAGGAACTCTGGGAGGACAGCCCGCCGGTCAGCGCGCAGACCACCATGCAGACCTACATCTACCAGTTGCGCCGCCGGCTCGGCCTGGCCGAGGAGCAGAGCCGGCCGGCGCAGCCCGGGCCGGCCGGCGACGCGACCGCCCCGGTCCTGCTCACCCGGGTCGGCGGTTACGAGTTGCGGCTCGGCGACAACGCCTGGGTGGACGTGCACGACTTCGACCGGGCGGTCAGCCGGGGCCGGGCCCTGCTCGACGCCGGCCGCCTGGCCGAGGCGGTGGAGAGCTTCGACGCCGGGCTGGCCCTGTGGCGCGGCCCGGCGCTGGTCGACGTCACGGTCGGCCGGCAGCTCTCGGTCTGGGTCACCGAGCTGGAAGAGCGGCGCAAGACCACGATGGAGCGGCGGTTCGGCGCGCTGCTGCAGATGGGCCGGCACCACGCGATCGTCGACGAGCTGGCCGGGGTGGCCGGCACCTTCCCGACCCACGAGGGCTTCGCCCGCCAGCTGATGCTCGCCCTGCACCGCAGCGGCCGGCGGGCCGAGGGGCTGGACGTCTTCCGCAAGCTGCGCGGCCGGCTCGTCGAGGAGCTGGGCGTCGAGCCGTCCGCCGCGCTGCACCGGCTGCACCAGGGCATCCTCGCCGACGACCCGAAGCTCTACGCCACCCCGCACGCGGCCGCCCCGGTGGCCGTGGCGGAGCAGCCGGCGCCGGTCGTCCGGCCGCGCCCGGCCCCGGCCACCGCCACCGCCCGGCCGCTGACCGCGCCGGCGCAGCTGCCGGCCGGGATCCCCGACTTCGTCGGCCGGGAGCAGGAGCTGTCGCTGGTGGAGCAGGTGCTCACGGCCAGCCGGCCGAGCGACGCCGGGGCCCGGATCGTCGAGGTGCACGGGCCGCCCGGGATCGGCAAGACCACGTTCGCGGTCCGGGCCGCCCACCGGGTCCGCGAGCACTTCCCGGACGGGCAGCTGTTCGTCGACGCCTCCGGCCTCACCTCGGGCGACGTCCGGATGGCCGACGTGCTGACCGCCACGCTGCGCTCGTGCGGGCTGCCCCGGGAGACGCTGCCGGAGAGCGTCGCCGACCTGAGCCGGACGCTGCGCAGCTGGACCGGCGACCGGCGGGTGCTGCTGGTGATCGACGACGTGCTCAGCGCCGAGCTGCTCGAGCCGCTGCTGCCCGGCTCGTCCGGCTGCGCGGTGGTCAGCACCAACCGCTACCGGCACGAGGGCCTGGCCGGCGCGCACCGGGTCACCCTGCCGCCGCCCACGCTGGAGGAGGGGATGCGGCTGTTCGCGGGGATCGCCGGGTCCTGGCGGATCGAGGACGAGGGTGAGGTGGTCGAGGAGCTGCTGACCATGTGCGACCTGTTGCCGCTGGTGGTGCGTGGCGTCGCCACCCGGCTGTCGACCCGGCCCGGCTGGAGCGCCGGCCGGCTGCGCGACCGGCTGCGGGTCGACGAGTCGATGTTCCTCGACCTGGCCGCCGGCCCGGCCAACCTGGTCGGCAGCATCGCCCTGAGTTACCGCAACCTGCCCGACGTGCACCGCCGGGTGCTGCGGATGATGGCCACCGCACGGCCGGCCGGCTGGACGCCGCGGACGGTCGCCGACGAGCTCGGCGAGACGCCGGAGGCCGCGGAGACCATCCTGGAACACCTCGTCGACGTGAACCTGGCGGTGGAGGTGCCGGCCCCCACGACGCCCAGCCACCGCCCGCTCACCTCGCTCCCGGAGTACCGCTACCGGCTGCCCCGGCTCACCGCGCTCGCGCTGCGCTCGATCACCCGGGCCGAGGAGTCCGGCCTCTACTCGGCGGCGGTGCCGCTGCCCAGCGCCAACCGGTTCCGCTGGTCCCCCTTCTCGCTCACCGCGGTGCATCCCGCCTGACCTCCGAGGACGACGCGCCCGGCCCGTGATCGGGCCGGGCGCGCCGCCGTTTCATGCCTCGACGCGGGCTCCAGACGGGTTCCATCGCGTCTCCAGATCGCTCGGCGAGGGTGAGCACATCACCTGAGAGCCTGGAGGAAACGTGCACCGAAGCCTGATCGTGGCCAGGATGCAGCCCGGCGACGCGGCGGCCGTGGCCGGCGTCTTCGCCGACTCGGACCGGACCGACCTGCCGCGCATGGTCGGGGTCACGCGCCGGACCCTGTTCCGCTTCCACGACCTCTACTTCCACCTGGTGGAGGCGCCGGAGGACATCACCCCGAACCTCTACCGGGCGCGCAGCCACCCGCTGTACGGCGAGATCAACACCCGGCTCGGCGAGTACATCTCGCCGTACGACCCGGGCTGGCGGGAGCCGAAGGACGCGATGGCCGACCCGTTCTACGTCTGGACGCCCGAGGACGGGCCGGTGTTCGCCGGCGCGGCCGCCGAGCGCCGGAGCGCCTGATGGGCGCCCCCAAGGTCGCGGTCGCCGACGTCGCGGCGAACACTCGGCGCGGCGGTGACATCCGGGTCACGCTCAGCCCGAAGACGGTCGGCTGCACGTCCGGGTTCGGCGGGGTGCTCACGCTGGCCCCCGGCGACCGGGTCACCGAGCACCTGCATCCGCACTCCGAGGAGTTCCTGCACGTCGTCGCGGGCCTGCTGGAGATGTCGGTGGACGGCGTCCCGGTCCGGCTCGAGCCGGGTGACTCGCTGCTGGTGCCGATCGGCGTCCGGCACCGCCTGGTGAACGTCGGCGCCGAGGAGGCCCGCGCGGTCTTCCACCTGTCTCCACTGGCCCCGCGCCCGGAGCTGGGCCACGTCGACCTGGAGGAGACCGGGCCGGGCGCCAACCCGGACGTCGGGGGTGGCTCGTGACCCGCCGCGCGGTGATCACCGGGATCGGCGCGGTGGCGCCCGGCGGCGTCGGCCGGGACCGGATGTGGGACCTGCTGACCGCCGGCCGCACCGCGACCCGCACCATCTCGCTGTTCGACGCGTCGAACTTCCGCTCCCGGATCGCCGCCGAGTGCGACTTCGACCCGGCGGCCGCCGGGCTCAGCCCGCAGGAGATCCGCCGGATGGACCGGGCCGCGCAGTTCGCGGTGGTCTCGGCCCGCGAGGCGATCGCGGACAGCGGCATCGACCCGGCCGGTTACGACCCGGCGCGGATCACGGTGAGCGTGGGCAGCGCGGTCGGCTGCACGATGGGCCTGGAGCAGGAGTACGCGGTGCTCTCCGACGGCGGCCGGCAGTGGCTGGTCGACCACCGGTACGGCGTCCCGCACCTCTACGGCTACATGGTGCCGAGCACCCTGGCCGTCGAGGTGGCCTGGCAGATCGGCGCCGAGGGCCCGGTGGCGCTGATCTCCACCGGCTGCACCTCCGGGCTGGACGCGGTCGGGCACGCGGTGCAGCTGATCGAGGAGGGCGGCGCCGACCTGGCGGTGGCCGGCGCCACCGACGCCCCGCTCTCGCCGATCACCTCGGCTTGCTTCGACGCGATCCGGGCCACCTCGCCGGACAACGACGACCCTGAGCACGCGTCCCGTCCGTTCGACGGCCGGCGCAACGGCTTCGTGCTCGGCGAGGGCTCGGCGATCATGGTGATCGAGGAGGCCGGGGCGGCCCGGCGGCGCGGCGCCCGGATCTACGCCGAGGTGTCCGGCTTCGCCAGCCGCAGCAACGCGTACCACATGACCGGGCTGAAGCCGGACGGCCGGGAGATGGCCGAGGCGATCCGGGTGGCGCTGGACCGGGCCCGGCTCGATCCCGGCGCGGTGGACTACGTCAACGCGCACGGCTCCGGCACCAAGCAGAACGACCGGCACGAGACCGCCGCGTTCAAGCGGACCCTCGGCGCGCACGCCTACCAGGTGCCGGTCAGCTCGATCAAATCGATGATCGGTCACTCGCTGGGCGCGATCGGCTCGCTGGAGATCGCCGCGTCCGCGCTGGCCCTGCACCACCAGGTGGTCCCGCCGACGGCCAACCTCACGGTCGCCGACCCGGAGTGCGACCTCGACTACGTGCCCGGGACCGCCCGGGAGCATCCGATGGACGTGGTGCTCAGCGTCGGCAGCGGCTTCGGCGGGTTCCAGAGCGCCATGGTGCTGAGCCGGTGCTGAGCACGAACGGGGGGAAGCTGTGAACTCATCCAGCGCCGTGGTGACCGGGATCGGCGTCGTCGCGCCGACCGGCGTCACCACCGCGGAACACTGGGCGTCCGTGCTGGCCGGCAAGAGCGGGCTGGGCCGGATCACCCGCTTCGACGCCGGCGACTACCCGGTCCGGGTGGCCGGGCAGGTGCCCGGCTTCCGGGCCGCCGAGCAGGTCCCGGCCCGGCTGGTGCCGCAGACCGACCGCGGCACCCACTTCGGGCTGGCCGCCGCCGCGGACGCGCTGACCGACGCCCGGGTCAACCCGCAGGAGCTGCCCGAGTACGAGATGGCCGTGGTCACCGCGGCGTCGTCCGGCGGCACCGAGTTCGGCCAGCACGAGATGGAACGGCTCTACACCAAGGGCCCGGACTGGGTCGGCGCCTACCAGTCGATCGCCTGGTTCTACGCCGCCACCACCGGTCAGGTCTCGATCCGGCACGGGATGCGCGGGCCGTGCGGGGTGATCTGCACCGAGCAGGCCGGCGGGCTCGACGTGCTCGGCCAGGCCCGCCGGTTGCTCGGCAGCGGCTCCCGGCTGGTGCTCGGCGGCGGCGCGGACGCGTCGCTCTGCCCGTACGGCCTGGTCGCCCAGCTGAGCAACGGCGGCCTGTCGGCGGAGCCCGACCCGGCGCGGGCCTACCTGCCGTTCGACGCGGACGCGTCCGGCTACGTCCCGGGCGAGGGCGCCGCGATGCTGGTGATCGAGGACGAGGCGGCGGCCGCGGCGCGCGGCGCGACCGTCTACGGCCGGCTGGCCGGGTACGCCGCCGGCTTCGACCCGCCGCCCGGCTCACCGCGCCCGCCCGCGCTGGCCCGCACCATCCGGGCGGCGCTGGCCGAGGCGCGGCTGGCGCCCGGCGACGTCGACGTGGTCTTCGCCGACGCGGCCGGCACGCCGGCCGCCGACCGGCTGGAGGCCGAGGCGCTGGCCGAGGTGTTCACCGCGGGCGGCGTCCCGGTGACCGCGCCGAAGACGCTCACCGGCCGGATGTACGCCGCCGGTGCCGCGCTCGACGTCGCGACCGCCCTGCTCACCCTGCGCGCCGGGGTGATCCCGCCGGCCGTGCCGGTCACCCGCCCAGCCGCCGGACCCGACCTGGACCTGGTCGCCGAGGCCCGCCCGACCGCTCCGCGCACCGCGCTGGTCCTCGCCCGCGGCCACGGCGGCTTCACCGCCGCGCTGGTCCTCACCGCCTGACCGTCATCCGAAGGGAGACACCCGCATGACCGCCTTCACCCTGACCGACCTGCGGCACCTGTTCGCCTCCAACGAGGGGCTGGCCGGCAACGCCGAGTTCGGACCGGACGACCTGGACGTCGCGCTGGCCGACCTGGGCTACGACTCGCTGGCCATGCTCGAGCTGGCCGCCGTGGTGCAGCGCGAGTACGGCGTCCGGATGCCGGACGACTGCGTGATCGAGATGACCACGCCGCGTACCGCCATCGACTACATCAACCGCCGCCTGACCGAGGTGCACGCGGCATGAGCGGGCACACCGACAACGCGATCGTCATCGACGCCCCGCTCGACCTGGTCTGGGCGATGACCAACGACGTGGCGAACTGGCCCCGGCTGTTCAGCGAGTACGCGTCCGCCGAGATCCTCGCCCAGGACGGCCCGACCGTCCGGTTCCGGCTCACCCTGCACCCGGACGAGCAGGGCCGGACCTGGAGCTGGGTGTCCGAGCGCACCCCGGACCGGGACGCCCTCGAGGTGCGCGCCCACCGGGTGGAGACCGGCGTCTTCGCGTTCATGAACATCCACTGGACCTACGAGCAGACCAACGCCGGCGTCCGGATGCGCTGGGTGCAGGACTTCCGGATGAAGCCGCACGCGCCGGTCGACGACGCCGCGATGACCGAGCGGCTCAACCGCAACACCGCGGTGCAGCTGCGCCTGATCAAGGACCGGGTCGAGGCCGCCGCCCGGGCCGGAGCCGGCCGGTGACCGCGGCGGGCGCGCTCGCCGGGCGGCGGGCGCTGGTCACCGGCGGCACCAAGGGCATCGGCCGGGGGATCGTGCTGGCCATGGCCCGGGCCGGGGCCGACGTGGTCACCTGCCATCGCCTGGACGACGACAGCGCCGCCGCGCTGCGCGCCGAGCTGGCCGGGCTGCCCGGCAAGCACCGCGTGGTGCAGGCCGACGTCAGCCGGCCGGACGACGCGCAGCGGCTGCTCACCGAGTGCGAGTCGGCGCTCGGCGGCCTGGACGTGCTGGTCAACAACGCCGGCGCGTTCCGCCCGCAGCCGTACGCCGACCTGGGCACCGGCGCCTGGGCGAGCACCCTGGCCGGCAACGTGACCGCGACCCACCAGCTGACCCAGGGCGCGCTGCGGCTGCTGGCGCCCGGCTCGTCGATCGTCAACTTCGGCTCGACGGTCACCTTCGTCGGGATGGCCGGCGGCGTGCACTACACCGCGGCGAAGGCGGCGATCGTCGGCTACACCCGCTCGCTGGCCCGCGAGCTGGGTCCGCAGGCGATCCGGGTCAACGTCATCTCACCGGGCCGGATCGACACCGAGGCGCTGGACGCGCTGGGCCCCGAGGAGGCGGCCCGGCAGCGGGCGATCTTCGCCCGGTTCAACGCACTCGGCCGGCTCGGCACGGTGGCCGAGGTGGCCGCGGTCGCGGTCTTCCTGGCCAGCCCGGTGTCCGGCTACGTCACCGGCCAGAACATCCACGTCGACGGTTGCGTCTAACAGAGGAGAACAGCATGGATTTCGGTCTGCAGGGCCGCAAGATCCTGGTCACCGGCGGCACCCGGGGGATCGGCCGGGGCATCGTCCTGGCCGCCGCCGAGGCCGGCGCCGACGTGCTCACCTGCCATCGCAGCGACGGGCCGGCGGTGGACAGCCTGGTCGCGGCGCTCAAGGAGACCGGCGGTGACCACCACGTGGTGCGCGCCGACCTGGCCGAGGTCACCGAGGTGGACCGGCTCGCCGCCGAGGCCCGGGAGCGGTTCGGCACGCTGGACGGCGTCGTCAACAACGCCGGCGTGATCAGCCACATCCCGTACGAAAAACTGGGTGTCGAGGAATGGCACCGGGTGCTGGACACCAACCTGACCGCGGCCTTCCGCGTCGTGCAGCAGTGCCTGCCGCTGCTCGGCGACCGCGGCTCGATCGTCAACATCGGCTCCCGGGGCGCGGCGGCCGGCATCCCGCTGCGCGCCCACTACACCGCGGCCAAGTCGGCGATGATCGGGCTGACCCGCTCGCTGGCCAAGGAGTACGGCGGCCGCGGCCTGCGGATCAACGTGCTGGCGCCCGGGGTGATCGAGACCGAGGCGATGGACGAGATGCCGCCGGACCGCGCCCAGGCGCTGCGCGAGATGTACTCCGGCAAGACCGCGCTGGCCCGGCTGGGCACCGTCCCGGAGGTCGCCGCGGTGGCGTTGTTCCTGCTCAGCGACCTCAGCGCGTACATCACCGGGGAAACCCTGAACGTCGACGGGGGGATCTGAGATGGCCGGCGAGCGCTTCCGGGTGATGCTCCGGATGGAGATCAAGCCGGGTCTGGAGCCGGAGTTCGAGCGGGTCTGGCGGGAGGTCGGCGACTCGGTCACCAGCCACCCGGCCAACCTCGGCCAGTGGCTGTCCCGCAGCATCGACGAGGACGGCATCTACTACATCGTCAGCGACTGGGTGGACGAGCCGCTGTTCCGGGAGTTCGAGACCAGCGACCGGCACCTCGAGCACCGGACCAAGCTGCACCCCTACCGCAGCGGCGGGTCGATGACCACCATGCACGTGGTGGCCCACCTGCCGGCCGGGACCGGGGCGGCCCGGTGAGCGAGCCGGTGCAGGTGATGGTCTACCACCAGGCCGACGACTACGACCAGGTGCTGGTCGCCTATCTGGAGTCCAGCCGGCGGATGGCCGGCACGCCCGGGCTGCTCGGCAACGAGCTGCAGCAGGGCGTCGCCGACCGGCGCAGCTTCGCGGTGGTCAGCCGGTGGAGCGGCTGGGACGAGTTCGCCACCTGGGAACGCAGCCCGGGGCATCAGGAGCAGACCGCGCCGCTGCGCCCGTTCCGCGACCACAGCCGGGCCCGGCCGTTCGAGGTGTTCCGGGTGGCCGCCCGCCACGGCGATCCCTTCCCGGACGGGGGACGATGATGCGGCTGTTCGACGAGGCGTTCGCCCGGGATCCGTACCCGGTGCTGGCCGCGCTGCGCGAGCAGGCCGCGGTGCACCCAGTGGAGACGCCCAACGGGCTGCGTACCTGGCTGGTGGTGCGCTACGCCGACGCCCGGGAGCTGCTCACCGACCCACGGCTGAGCAAGGACATGACGGTCGGGCACCGGTTCCTCGCGGAGAACTTCGCCGACCCGGTCAAACGGGCCGCGTTCCTGACCGAGTCCGGCACCCGGCGGCAGTTCCCCGCCGAGCTGAGCCGGCACATGCTGGACAGCGACCCGCCGGACCACACCCGGCTGCGCCGCCTGGTCGGCCGGGTCTTCACCGCCCGGGCCGTCGCCGCGCTGCGCCCGCGGATCGAGCAGCTGGTCACCGAGCTGCTGGACGGCGCGTCGTCGAGCGGCGAACCGGTCGTCGACCTGATGGCCGCGTTCGCCTTCCCGCTGCCGTTCACGGTGATCTGCTGGCTGCTCGGCGTGCCGCCGGCCGACCAGGCGAAGTTCCGCACCTGGTCGAACCTGCTGGTCTCCGGGACCGGCGGGGACGACGTGCTGGACGCCAGCGAGGCGATGGTCGACTACCTGCGCGCGCTGATCGACGGCAAGCGCACCGGGGCCGCCGACGACCTGCTCGCCGACCTGGTCCGGGTCTCCGACGGCGGCGACCAGCTGACCGGCGACGAGCTGATCGCGATGGCGTTCCTGCTGCTGGTGGCCGGGCACGAGACCACGGTCAACCTGATCGGCAACGGGACGCTGGCACTGCTCACCCATCCCGGACAGCGGGCGCTGCTGGAGGCCGAACCGGAGCGCTGGCCGGCCGCGGTCGAGGAGTTCCTCCGGTTCGACGGCCCGGTCAGCAACGCCACCTGGCGGTTCACCACCGAGGAGGTGACCGTCGGCGGGACCGTCATCCCGCCGAACGAGTTCGTCACCATCTGCCTGGGCGCGGCCGGCCGGGACCCGGACCGCTACGAGAAGCCCGACATCCTGGACATCACCCGGGACCGGGCCGGGGGACTGGCCTTCGGGCACGGCATCCACCACTGCCTGGGCGCGCCGCTGGCCCGGCTGGAGGCGGAGGTGGCGCTGCGCGCGCTGTTCGACCGCTTCCCCCGGCTGCGGCTGGCCACGCCGGCCGAGGATCTGCCGTGGCGGCTCAGCCTGATGATGCGCGGCCTGTCCGAGCTGCCGGTGCGGCTGCGCTGACCGCCGAGTCGAAACCCGCGGCCGAGCCGGCAGCGTGATCGGCGCGGATCGGCGGCGATGAGGATGCGGATGCGGTGGCCGCGGGCCGGCGGCCACCGCACGGGGAATCGCCGACGACGGGCGTTTCACACCCTGTTCCCGGTGGTATTCGCCGCCCATGGACCAGGACAGGACACCGATTCTCGACGCGATCGAGCACTATCGGGACGAGGGTGACTACACGTTCGCGCTGCCCGGGCACCGGCTCGGCCGGGGGATCGACGAGCGGACCGCCTCGGTGCTGTCGCGCGGCGCGTTCGCCGCCGACGTGATCACCGCGAAGCAGGTGGCCGGCGAGGCCGAGCAGCTGATGGCCGAGGCGGTCGGCGCCCGCGAC
Source organism: Actinoplanes octamycinicus (assembly GCF_014205225.1). Classification (NCBI taxonomy): domain Bacteria; kingdom Bacillati; phylum Actinomycetota; class Actinomycetes; order Micromonosporales; family Micromonosporaceae; genus Actinoplanes; species Actinoplanes octamycinicus. Next base: position 7,487,537 of record NZ_JACHNB010000001.1, on the reverse strand, counting down.
GCGATCTTCACGACCTGCGGCTCCAGCATCTCCATGCACACCGCGGTGCTCTCGCTGGTCGGACCGGGCAAGAAGATCCTCGCCGACCGCAACGTGCACAAGTCGGTGGCCGCCTCACTGATCATGGCCGGCGCCGAGCCGGTCTGGCTGCGCCCGCGCTGGGACCACGAGCGGCAGATCGCCCACCCGGCCACCGCCGGCGACGTGCAGGCCGCGCTGGACGCCGACCCGGAGATCAGCGCGGTCATGGTGATCACCCCGACCGAGTACGGCTGCGGCGCCGACGTCCGCGGCATCGCCGACCTCTGCCACCGGCGCGGCATCCCGCTGCTGGTCGACGAGGCGTGGGGCGCGCACTTCCCGTTCCACGACGGGCTGCCGACCGCGGCCGTGCAGGCCGGCGCGGACCTGGTGGTGCAGAGCGTGCACAAGGCCGGCGGCGGCCTCTGCCAGGCCTCGATGATCCAGGTCGGCGGTGACCTGGTGGACCCGGTCGACCTGCGGCTGCGCCTCGACCTGATCACCACGACCAGCCCGTCGGCGCTGCTGTTCGGCTCGATCGACGGGTGGCGCCGGCACATGGCCCAGCACGGCGAGCGGCTGCTGGACGCCGCGCTGGACTGCGCCGACCGGATCCGGACCCGGCTGTCCCGGGTGTCCGGGCTGAGCGTCATGGACGCCTCGATCATCCACGAGGACGGCGTCGCCGAGTGGGATCCGCTCAAGCTCTGCGTCGACGTCTCCGGGCTGGGCATCACCGGCTACCAGGCCAAGGAGTGGATGCAGGCGGAGAAGGGGCTGACCGTGCAGCTCGGCGACGCCCGCCGGGTGATCTGCTCGCTGACCTACGCCGACGACAGCGCCGCGCTGGAACGGCTCGCCGAGGCATTCGAGAGCCTCGCGGCGAAGCCGCCGGAACCGGACCGGCCGGCGCCACGCATCCCGCAGCTGGAGAAGCTGAACCTGGAGCAGGCGATGAACCCGCGGGCCGCGTTCTTCGCCGAGACCGAGCAGGTCGCCGACCCGGCCGGGCGGATCAGCGCCGAGATGATCAGCCCCTACCCGCCCGGCGTGCCGGCCATCCTGCCCGGCGAGCGGTTCATCGACGAGGTGGTCGACTACCTGCGGGCCGGGCTGGCCGCCGGGATGACGCTGCCGGACGCCGCCGACCCGGAGCTGAAGACCTTCCGGGTGGTCAAGGACTGAAGCTCGCCGAGCAGCAGCGCCTCGGCCAGGCAGGTCCGGGCGAAGTCGGCCAGGTGCAGACTCTCGTCCGGGCCGTGCGCCGCGCAGTACGGGTCCTCGATGCCGGGGACCAGCAGCACCGCCTCCGGGAAGCGTCGCTGGAAGGCGGCGACGCACGGGATCGAGCCGCCGATCCCGATGTCGACCGGGGCGGTGCCGTCCCAGGCGGTGGTCCACGCGGCGCGCGCCGCGTCGTAGACCGGGCCGTCCGCCGGGACGACGCACGGGTCGCCGCGGCTCTCCAGGGTCACTTCCAGCGAGACGTTCCGGGGCAGATGGGCGCGCAGGTGGGTGCGGACCGCCTCGTACCCGGACAGCGGATCGTCCCCCGGGGCCAACCGGAGGCTGACCTTGGCGGTGGCCTGGCGCAGCCGGGGATGCGAAGCGTCGACGCCGAGCACGGTGAGCGACGGCTTGGCCCAGAGCCGGTCGGCGATCCGGCCGCGGGAGACCAGCCGGACACCGTCGAGCACACCGGCCTCGCGGCGCAGCCGCTCCTCCGGATAGTCCACCGTGGCGGTCTCCCGGCTGACCAGACCGGCCACCGCGACCTCGCCGGCCTCGTCGTGCAGCGTGCTGAGCAGCCGGACCAGCGCGGTGAGCGCGTCCGGGCCGCGGACCTCGACCAGGCAGCCGAGCTGCCCGCGCAGCGAGGTGGTGAAGGCAGGCCGGCCGATGTCCCAGTTGTCCGAGTCGGCGACCACGATCACGTCCGCGCGCAACGCCTCGGCGTGCTCGTCGAGGAGCCGCTCCAGGGAGGCGGAGCCGTACTCCTCCTCGCCCTCGACGAACACGGTGACCCCGACCGGCAGGTCGTCGCCCCAGGCGCGCAGCGCCGCCACGTGCGCCATCACCCCGGCCTTGTCGTCGGCGGCGCCCCGGCCGTAGAGGCGGCCGTCCCGCTCCACCGGCCAGAACGGGTGGCTGTGCCAGAGCGCCGGATCGCCGGCCGGCTGCACGTCGTGGTGTGCGTAGAGCAGCACGGTCGGTGATCCGGGCGGGCCCGGCCGGTGACCGATCACCGCGGGCTGGCCGCCGGCCCGGACCACGCGGGTCCGCAGGCCGCAGTCGTCCAGCAGCTCGGCGACCAGCGCGGCGGACCGGTCCACCTGGCTGTGGTCGAACCCGGCGAACGCGATCCCGGGCACCCGGACCAGCCGTTCCAGATCGTCGCGCACCCCGGGCAGCACCCGGTCGAGCGCCGCGCGCAGCTCCTGCTCGGTGCGGATCGTCGGCACCCCGGCTCAGTCCGGCATCTCGTCCGGCGGCAGCCCGACCGAGCTGCGGATCTCGGACATGTTGCGGTAGGTGGCCAGCGGCATCGCGCGCAGCGCCCGCACCGCGGCCGAGTCCGGGCCGCCGCCGTTCTGCTCGGCGTGCGCGACGATCTCTTCCTTGTCCGCCGGAAAATCAAGGTCTTCCAGCAATTTCTGTACGTCGGTGAAAGCCACGTCAGTCATGGGCGGCGGGTACCCGTCCCGGCATCGTCTAACCAGCCGATCTCCGGCCGGCACCCGGACCCGCATCCTGCGAACGAGTGGTATTTCTGGCGCCCGATGCCTGCGAGAATGAGGCGGGTTTGAGGCGTGTCACCCGGCTCGGGCCGCGTGGCGGGCTCCTGCGAGCGCGGGAGGATGCAATGGACTGGGTGGACACCACCGCGGACGCCGGCGGGACGCTGGTGATCGTGTTGCGCGGCGACATCGACTTCACCAACGCCGCGGACGTCATGCAGGTGATCCGGGCCGACGCCGCCCTCGCCACCGGCCCGGACATCGAGGTCGACCTGGCCGCGGTGACCTTCCTCGACTCCTCCGGGATCGCGGTGCTGGTCCGGCTGCTGCACCTGGCCGAGCAGCGGGGCGGGCAGCTGCGCCTGCTGCACCCGCCGGAGAAGGTCCGGGACCAGCTGCACTTGGCCGGCCTGGCCGAGCTGCTCGGCACCTCCGGCGGTTCGCCGAGCTGGCTGGCCTGATGAGCAGCGCACCGCAGGACTACCTGCAGCGGCTCGCCGAGATCGACGAGGCCGTCGCCCGGGCCCGCCCGGACCCGATGGTGCTGGTCGAGCGGGCCGCCGGGTTGCTCGCCGGGCGGGTCGGCTGCCGGGTCGACGAGGCGCACGCCCAGCTGCGGCAGATCGCCGGCGAGCGCGGCCGGGCCCCCGCCGAGGTCGCCCAGGACCTGCTGGCCGCCCTGGAGAACAGGCCGTCCACCGCCCGGCAGGCGGTCCGCACCATGGTCGAGAGAGCGCTGCGCCCGCCACCGTCCGCGCACGCCGCGCCGCGGTCGCCGGTCATCCATCCGACCGGCCAGCAGTGGGCCGGCTCGTTGCGGCAGGTGCTCGCCGCGCTGCCCGGCAACCACTGTGTGCTGCTGCCGGTGCGCCGGCCGGACGGCACGATCACCGACTACGACATCGTCGCGGTCAGCCCGGCCGTGGTGGACCTGTCCGGCCGGCGCGGCGAGTCGGTGGTCGGCGGCCGGGTCTCCGAGATCTACCCGGGCGTCGCCGGCAGCCCGATCTGGCAGGCCTGGGCGGACACCCTGGCCGACGGGGTGGCCCGCGAGGTCGGTCCGATCACCTACCAGGGCGGCGAGGGTCCGGCGCCGTTCGCGATCAGCCTGGTCGTCCGGGTCCACCCGATCGGGCCGGGCCTGCTGCACAGCTGGGTCCGGCCGGACGAGCAGCAGCGGATGGGCGAGCGGATCGCCCAGACCGAGCGGCTCGGCAACCTCGGCTGGGGCGAGTGGGACCTGCTCTCCGGCCGGGTGGTCTGGTCCGAGGAGATGTACCGGATCTACGAGCGCGAGCCGGAGGACGGGCCGCTCAGCGACGAGGAGTCGAAGGCGCTGCGGCTGCCCGAGGACGAGGCGATCCACCAGCAGGCGGCCGCCACCTTCGGGCGCGGCGAGACCGTCGACATCACGTACCGGGCCCGGATCGGCGGCCGGATCAAGCACCTGCGCTCGGTGGTGGACGCGGTCCGGGACATCGAGGGCCGCCCGGTCCGGATCTACGGGATCACCCAGGACGTGACCGCCCGGGAGACCAGCCGGGCCAAGCTGGCCGAGGTCGAGCAGCAGCTGCACCGCCAGCGGCAGACCCTGGAGGCGGAACACCAGCTCGCCGGCCAGCTGCAGCAGGTGATCCTGCCGCTGCCACCGGGCGTGGTCGAGTTGCCCGGGCTGCGGATGGCGGTCCGCTACCTGCCGGCCGAACAGGCCAGCCAGGTCGGCGGCGACTGGTTCCACGCCGCGAGTACCCGGGACGGCCAGGTGCTGCTGGCCATCGGCGACGTCGCCGGGCACGGCATCCGGGCCGCCACCACGATGGCCCGGCTGCGGCACGCCGTCGACGCGCTCAGCGTCACCAGCACCACCGAGCCCGCCGACCTGCTCCGCCACCTCAACCAGCTGCTCTACACCGACTGGCCGGACGCCGACACCGCGACCGCGCTGATCGCCCGGTTCGACCCGGCCGCGGCCACCCTGACCTGGGCGCAGGCCGGCCACCCGCCGCCGCTGCTGACCCGGGACGGCGACACCGTCCCGCTCGACCGGCCGGCCGGGATGCTGCTCGGTGCCCGGCCCGACCCGGTCTACCGGACCAGCACCGTCGAGCTGGCCCCGGACGACCTGCTGCTGCTCTACACCGACGGCCTGATCGAGGACCGCGGCAAGTCGATCACGCAGGGTTTCACGCCGGTGGTGACCGCGCTGGCCGCCAGCCACCCGGGCGAGCCGCTCACCGACCTCGTCGGTCGGCTCCGGCGGGCCAACCCGCAGGACGACACCTGCATCCTGGCGCTGCGCCGCACGGCGGCCCACCCATGACGCCGGAGATCACCCGCGACTTCACCCGGGCCGACCTGCCGACGCTGCGCACCGAGGTGGAACGCTTCGGCACCGCCCAGGGCCTGGTCGGCGTGGCCCTCTACCGCTTCGTCGCCGCGGTCCACGAGCTGGCCACCAACGCGATCCGGCACGGCGGCGGCGCCGGCCACCTCCACCTGCGCCACTCCGCCACCGGCCTGCGCTGCCGGGTCACCGACCACGGGCCGGGCTTCCCCGCCCCGGGCCGCGACCTCACCCCGCCGGACCGGCACGCGCTGAACGGCCGCGGCCTCTGGTACGTCCGCAACGTCGCCACCAGCCTGCACATCACCAGCGACCGGTCCGGCACCAGCGTCACCGTCACGATGCCCGGTTAGACTCCGGCCGGTGATCGTGCGAAGGGCCGGGTCGGCGGACGTGCCGGCGCTGGCGGAGCTGCAGGACATCGGGGCGGATCAGCTGACCGGCTTCGCCGACTGGGTGGCCGCGCACGCCGAGACCCATCTGCCGTTCGTCGCCGAGGTCGACGGCCGGGTGATCGGGGCCGCCTGGCTGCTGGTCACCGCGCGGGTGCCCGGCTACGGCTCGCTGGACCGCCGGTTCGGCGACATCCAGTCGGTGATGGTCCGCGAGGAGCATCGCGGCCGGGGCATCGGCACCGCGCTGACCGAGGCGATCCTGGCCGAGGCCGTCGCCCGGGACCTGCGGCACGTGACCGTCCACTCCGGCCGCCGCGCCGTCGACTTCTACCTGCGCAACGGGTTCACCCAGCACCGTCAGCTGCTGCTCTGGAAACCGCCGGGCTGAACCTGCACCGAACGTCCACATCTTCCCCACCGCCGGCCCATATCTCGTCGCTACCGTCCTGGTCATGAGCGAGAAACCATCGGTGGTCATGGTGGCGGCGAGTCTGCTGGCGGCCGGCGGCGCGCTGTTCACGGCGGAGGTGCTGCTCTCCGCGAAGCGTTACTTCACCGGCATGGCGGTCTACGAGCAGGCGATCGCCGACGGCCTGATCCGGAACGACATGGCGTGGTCCGCGTTCGGTGTCGCCGCGCACCTGGTCCCGGCCGCGATCGGCGTCCTGATCGGTGCGGGCCTGGTGTTCCTGGCCTTCTTCACCGGCCTGGGGCACAACTGGGCCCGGGCGGTCGGCTGGATGCTGGGGTTCCCGGTGCTCCTCTGGTACGGCGTGCTCGGCGTCCTGCACGCCGCCCTGCCCTCGGCTGCCGGGACCGTGGACCCGCCGGAGCTGGCCCGGCGCCTGGAGCGGGCGTGGCCGGACTGGTACACGACGCTCGACGTCACGCTCATGGTCGTGGTGCCGCTGGTGCTGGTGACCGCCCTCGTCTGCCAGACCGTGCCGAGAGCCGACAGCTATTTCCGTCAGCCGGCCTGAGGTCAGGGCCTGAGGTCAGCCGGTCTGAGGTCAGCCCGCTTTAGGTCAGCCCGCTTTAGGTCAGCCCGCTTTAGGTCAGCCGGCCCGAGGTCGGCCGGCCTGATCGAGCGCCGGCCGGATCACCGCGAACGCCCGGTCGACCAACTCGTGCGGGTCCACCGCGCCGTCGCTGGCGCTCCAGTGGTGCATCGCCGCCTCGAACGCGGCCAGCGCCATCCCGGCCGCCATCTCCGGGAACAGGTCGGTGGCCGGATCCCGGCCCAGGCGGACGGCCAGCTCGGCGGTGAGCCCGTTGCGCCACTGCGCCTGCCGCTCCAGCAGACGGGCGTGCAGCACCGGCGTACGCAGAATCAACTGCACCACCCGCAACGACTTGACCGGCTCGTCGACGCAGTGGTCGATCGCCATGCCGACGGCGTGGCGCAGCGCGGTGGCCGGCGGCTCGCCGGCCGGCCGGGCCCGCAGCTCGTCGCGCATGTCGGCGCCGAGCGCGGCCAGCAGCTGGATGGCCACGTCCTCCTTGGACGAGAAGTACCGGAAGAAGGTGCGCCGGGAGATGCCGGCCGCCGCCACGATCTCGTCGACCGTGGTGGTGTCGAAGCCCTTGACCGCGCACAGCTGCAACGCCGCCTCGGTGATCTCGTCGGCCACCAGCTGCCGTTTGCGTTCCGCCATGCTCGCCACCGCGCCACGATACTACGCGCCTGGATTGACACTGAGTGCCATGGGCGGCATGCTGTGGCAATGACGGTATCGCTGATCACCGGCACCACCAGCGGGCTCGGCCTGGCCACCGCCCGCGCGCTCCTCGACCGCGGCGACCGGGTGATCGCCGCGGTCCGCGACCCGGACCGGGCCACCCGGCTGCTACCCGGCGTCGAAGCCCGCCACCTCGACCTGTCCGATCTCGACTCGGTCCACGCGTTCGCCGCCGAGGTGCGCGCCGACCACCGCCGGCTGGACCTCCTGATCAACAACGCCGGCGTGATGGGGATGCCGCGCACCCTCACCGGAGCGGGCCAGGAGATCCAGTTCGCGGTCAACCACCTGGGCCACTTCGCGCTCACCGGCCTGCTGCTCGACCTGCTGGCCGACGGCCACGACCCGCGCGTGGTCACCGTCTCGTCGAGCCTGCACCGCCAGGGCAAGCTCCGTTTCGACGACCTGACCGGCGCCACCGGCTATCGCCCGATGACCGCTTACAACCAGTCCAAACTGGCCAACGCCGTCTTCGGCCTGGAACTGCACCGCCGCCTCACCGCGGCCGGCAGCCCGATCCGCAGCGTGCTCGCCCACCCCGGCTTCACCAGGACGAACATCCAACAGGCCGGCACGGTCGGGGCCAACCGCCTGTTCCTGCGCCTGACCGCCCCGCTGCTCGCGCAGAGCCCGGAGAGCGGCGCCCGGTCCATCCTGCACGCCGCCACCGCCGGCGACGTCCAGGGCGGCGACTTCTACGGCCCGTCCGGCCCCGGCGAGATGCGCGGCGCCCCGAAACTCGTCGAGCCGTCCGCCGACGCCCGCGACCCGCAGCTCGCCACCCGCCTCTGGACCGTCTCCGAGCAGCTCACCGGCGTCCACTACGCCCTGCAGAGCCAGGCTCGTTAAATCAGGACCCGCTTTCCGTACGACGCCGAGCGCCCGCAACGCCGGCGCCCGCGCTACCTCTGCGGTGCCCCGGTCCGCGGCCGCTCCAGGCGGTCGCCGATGCCTACGCCGCCGGCGACGCCCGAGGCGTGGGTCCAGCAGCTCTGTCGAGGCCGACGCTGGGGCCGGCCGCTCGCGCGTCGCGGTCAGCGGCTTCGACATGGATCTGACGGTAAATCTCGGGGCTCGGCTGGCTCTCAGAGGTGTCTCGGTGCATGCGAGGCACCCCTGGGAGCCAGCCGCTGACCGGGACGCGGCCGCGCTGCGATCCGCCCACCCCGAACCCCGCCCGCTTCCTGAGCCCCGCCCGCTTCCTGAGCGCCGCCGGCTTCCTGAGCGCCGCCGGCTTCCTGAGCCCCGCCGGTTCCTGAGCGCCGCCGGCTTCCTGAGCCCCGCCCGTTCCTGAGCGCCGCCGGCTTCCTGAGCGCCGCAGGCTTCCTGAACCTCGCCGGTTCCGGAACGCCGCCGCTTCCTGAAACCGGCCGGCCTCCTGAACACCGCCGCTTCCTGAAACGGGCCCGCCTCCCAACCCGGCCCGCCTCCTGAACCGGCCCAACTTCTTGAACTCTGCGGACTTCGTGAACCCGAGCCACTTCCCGAACTCGGCCCACTTCCCGAACCCCGCCCACCCAGGGGGCCTGCCCGAAGACAGTGTCGCGCGGATAGGCGGTTGCACGGGGGCGGCTTGTGGACAGCGCGCTGGTGTGGATAACGCGCGACCGTGTCGGCGGCGACCACGCACTATCGGCCGAGAGGCTCACCCCTGGGCGCCGGCCGGGCCGCGGGTTGCGCGGCGGTCCGGGTGGCCCGGGCCTCGCGCGCTGGCCAGGCGTGGCCGGGGAGTCGATTCCGACATTTCCGGAACGTCGTTGGTGGGCGATAGGCGACCTGCCCGAGCCCGTCGACGACTTCCCGTGGGTGGCCGGGGCCGGTCAGGTCGGTGTGGGCGGCGGACGCCACCGCCCTCGGGAGGGCAAGTCATGGCTGAGCGGTGGCGGGAATCGGACAGTGGCCATGGGGAAGCGGCCGCGGTGGCGGCCGCGGCGCTGCCCTGGAGAACGGCTGATATGTCGACGACGTCCGTGGGTGCGGGTTTCTGCGGCACGGACGTGCGGGCACGGGCGGCGGCCGCCAGGTGGGTCTGCGCGAGCCGGACGGGGTGTCGGACGGGCCTGGTCAGGGCTCCAGGTTCAGGTCGGGGTGGCGGCCGACGATGGAGCGCATCCGCCACTTGTTCGGGAAGAGGGCCAGCAAGGCGTCGTCGCGGACCCGGGTCATCACCTCGACGCCGGCCTCGGTGCGGAGGATGTCGCGGCCGGCCGGGTCGGTGCGGGCGGTCGTCTCGTAGGGCAGGTGGTCGACGTTGACCTTGACGCCGAACTCGGTCTCCAGGCGGAACGTGGCGACCTCGAACTGCATCGGGCCGACCGCGGCCAGCACCGGGGACTGGTCGCCGCGCTGCTCGGAGCGGAGCACCTGGACCACGCCCTCGGCGTCGAGCTGCTCGATGCCGCGGCGGAACCGCTTGAACGCCGACGTGTCGGTGGTGCGGACCACGGCGAAGTGCTCCGGCGGGAAGGACGGCAGCGGCGGGTACTGCACCGGCTTGCCGACGTAGAGGGTGTCGCCGATGGCCAGCGCGGTCGCGTTCACCAGGCCGACCACGTCGCCCGGGAAGGCCTCGTCGATGGTGTCGCGGTCCTGGCCGAACATCTGCTGCGCGTACTTGGTGGTGAACGGCCGGCCGCTGCCGCCGTGCGTGACGATCATGCCGCGTTCGAACTTGCCGGAGTTGATCCGGACGAAGGCGACCTGGTCGCGGTGCGCGCGGTTCATGTTCGCCTGGATCTTGAAGACGAAACCGGAGAAGCTCGCGTCGACCGGCTGCTCGGCGCCCGAGGCGGTGGGCCGGGCGGCCGGCGGCGGCGCCATCTCCAGCAGGACGTCCAGCAGCTGACGGACGCCGAGGTTGGCGACCGCCGCGCCGAACAGCACCGGCGTCGTGGTGGCGCCGAGGAAGCCGTCCGGGTCGTGGTCGGCCCCGGTCAGCTCGAGCAGGTCCATCTCCTCGACGGCGGTGTCCCAATCCGTACCGAAAAGGGTTTTCGCCTCGTCGTCCGACATCTCCTGCTCGATGGCCAGGTCGGCGCCGCCGGGGGAGCGCTGCATCCGGATGAACGTGCCGGTCCGCCGGTCGATCACCCCGTGGAACTGCCCGGCCGGGCCGACCGGCCAGGTCAGCGGCGTCGGGCGCAGGCCGATCCGCTGCTCGATCTCGTCCATCAGGGCGAGCGGGTCGAGGCCCGGCCGGTCCCACTTGTTGATGAACGTGATCACCGGGATGCTGCGCTGCCGGCACACCTCGAACAGCTTCAGCGTCTGCGGCTCCAGGCCCTTGGCCGCGTCGAGCAGCATGACCGCGCTGTCCACCGCGGTCAGCACCCGGTACGTGTCCTCGGAGAAGTCCGCGTGACCCGGGGTGTCCAGCAGGTTGATCACCGCGTCGCGGTAGGAGAACTGCAGCGCGGCCGACGTCACCGAGATGCCGCGCTGCTGCTCCATCGCCATCCAGTCGGACACGACGCCCTTGCGGTCACCCTTGCCGTGCACCGCGCCGGCCTGCCCGATCACCCGCGCGTGCAGCGCGAGCGCCTCGGTCATCGTCGACTTGCCCGCGTCCGGGTGCGAGATCACCGCGAACGTGCGTCGCCTGCCCGCCTGCGCTGCCACACCCGTCGCTGACGCCAGCACACTCTGACTCACGTTCCGCCCTCATCGCACCGCGGACCCGCTACCTGCGGATCTTCCGGAGCAACTGTAACGTCACCCCGGATCGCCGGTCAGGCCCCGTACTTGTCGAAGGGAACGGTCCAGTCGCCGAGACCGTTCCAGATCTCCAGCTCGCGCGGGCTGTGCTTGACGTCGACGATGTCGCCCAGGATGAACGTGTTGTAGACCCACTTGGCGTCGTCCGTGCTCAGGTTCACACAGCCGTGCGACCTGTTCGCCCGGCCCAGCTCACCGTTCCACGGGGCGGCGTGCAGGAACTCGCCGGAGTAGCTGATCCGGGTGCAGTACTCGATGTCCGGGGAGACGTAGTAGTTCGGGTCCTTCGGGTCGGTCACGCCGTAACTCGCCGAGCTCATGCTGTGCTTCCGCTCCTTGGACAGCACGATGTGCGGGCCGCCGGCCGTCCAGAAACTCACCTTCTGCCCCTGCGCCCCGGTGGTGCCGCCGCCCTTGCCGAAGCTGCTCTTCATGGAGCGGACGAGCTTGCCGTCGATGTACACCTTCGTCATGTGGGTGCGGGTGTCGGCGAGCGCGATCAGCTGACGGCCGATGGTGAAGTGGGTCGACGAGTTCTTCGCGCCGTAGACGCCCTTGCCCAGCTTCACGCCGAGCGCGTTGACCTTCACCTTGACGGTGGTGCCCTTGGCCCAGTATTTCGCCGGGCGCCAGTGCACGGTCTTGTCGTCGGCCCAGTAGAACTTGCCCTGGACGGACGGCGAGGTGGTGATCTCGATGGCCTGCTCGGCCGCCTTCTTGTTGACCGAGCGGCTGAACGCGACGATCACCGGCTGGCCGGCGCCGTAGGTCCCGCCGGTCTTCAGCGAGGCCAGACCGTTTGCCTGGAAGGTGACTCTGGCCAGGCTGTCCGGCTTGATGGTGGCGAAGCTGGAGGTGTGCGCGGCGGTCGTGCCGGTGCTGTCGCTGGTGGTCGCGACGACCTTGTAGGTCTTGCTGTAGTCCAGCTCCTCGGTCGACTGCCAGGTGCCGTCGGACTGCATCTCGCCGCTGATCTTCGACTTGCCGCTGGTGACGGTGACCGATTTCAGCGTGCCGTTGGACGCGGCGACGGTGATCGGTTTCACCGGGGAGACCTCTTTGGTCCCGTGCGCCGGCGTCACGGTCAGGGTGACCGGCGCGGCCGACGGCTCGGTGGCCGACTCGGCGACCGGCTCCACCCAGTTCGTCGTCGCGGCGCCGTCGCTGCCCGCCTTGCTGCGTGAGGAACACCCGGCGGCGGTGGCGGCTGCGGCCACACCAAGTGTGCCGATGATGACCTTACGTCGCTGAATCATGGCTCTCACAATCGAGGGGGTCCCGGTCGGCGCCGTCGGTCGCCGCACACCATAAGACGCGGCTGAGGTCCGAGAAGTTGCCTGTCGAGTCGATCAAATTTTCAAATGTCTGGCTGAAGGCAGTCATCTTGACAGATCTTGGTCGCAGCCGGTAGGCCGTAATCCGCCCTCGCGGTGCCGGAAAGCCGATAGAGCGGCGAGATTGGCGTCACATCGAGGTCCGGCTGAGGTCGTACCGGAAAGCCGAAGCGATCTGCTCAGGCGCGGACCGCAGGCGTGGCGGCGGTCTCAGCCGCGCCGCCAGGTGATCACCGCGAGTGGCAGGGCGGTGCACGGGTCGATGCGGACGCCGCCGGGCAGCGTTCGAGTGGTGCGCTCGTCGAGGGCGGCGCGGATCTGCGGATCGCGGATCAGCGAGCCGGTGATGTGCTGGGCGGTGCTGCCGGCGATCACCCGGCCATGGGTGTTGACCAGCGCGACCGTCGAGCCGGCCGGGCGCATCGCGGGACGCAGGGCGCGCTCCAGGTCGCCGACGGTGACGTCCGCGCCGGCGATCCCGGTGACGGCGGCGCCGTCGCGGACCGGGACGGTGAAGGTCAGCGTGTACTCCTCGGCGCAGACATAGTCCACATAGGGCCCGGTGACGTGCCGGCGGCCGGTCTCCCGGGGCACCGCGAACCAGGGCAGCCGGGACAGGTCGACGAAGGTGTCGCTGTCCGGGTCGACGTCGAGCACCAGGCGGGACCGCTGCTCCGGGCCGGAGCCCATCCACCACTCCAGGCCGGGCAGGTCGTCGGTGAGCGGCCCGGTGATCACGCCGGCGCCGGTGATCAGGCCGCCCAGCGCGGCGATCACCCGCGGGCGCAGCGGGGTGAGGTCGGCGGAGGTGACCGGCCGGCCGGCGCGTCCGGCGACCGCGAAGATCTCCTCGGCGCCCTGGCGCAGCCGGTCAGCGGTGGCGAAGACCTGCTCGGCGAGGGCCGCCACGTGGTCGGCCAGGGCGGGACCGGTCATCGCGGTGCTGCGGGTAGTCGTCTGTCCCACGGGACCCACCTCGGCTCGGACGACGGGCGGTCAGGGGTCGACCAGCGTCAAATGAAGGTTTATCAGACGCTCGACGGCCCGCGCGATGTGCTCCTCGGTGAGCCGGCGGGCCAGATCGCCGTCACCGGCGGCGATCGCGGCCGCGATCCGGGCGTGGTCGGCGTGCGAGTCGCCGGGGCCCGGCACGATCGGCGACCACAGCAGGGTGCCCAGCTCGGCCGCGAAGGTCACCTCCTCGTGCGCCAGCCGGGCCGACTGGGCGACCGCGGCGACCTCCAGGTGGAAGGCCCGCTCCACCCGGTGCGGCGGGCGGCCCCGGTCGTCGAGCTCCTCCTCGATCCGCCGCACGTCGTCGGCGTCGGCGCGCTGGGCGGCCAGCCGGGCCGCGGTCCCGGCGATCGCCGCGTAGTGGTCGGCGGTGTCGCGCAGCTGGGGCAGGCTGGTCGCGGCGAGCCGGGACCGCAGCGACGGGGCGAGGCCGGCGGCCGGCGCCCGGACGAAACTCCCGCCGCCCCGGCCGCGACGGGTCTCCACCAGGTTCTGCTGGCGCAGGGTGACCAGCGCCTCCCGCACGGTGACCCGGGAGACCCCGAACTGGGCCGCCAGCTCGGCCTCGCTGGGGAGCTGCTCGGCGTCGGTGAGCAGGCCGAAGGTGATCGCGTCGGTGAGGCGCCGGACCACGGTCTCCGCGCGGCTGTGCGGATCCAGGGGTGTGAACACCCGCGGCGGCGTACTCGATCGGCGCGTCCCCATGCCGGTGATTGTCCCTCATGGCAGTTAACGCGAGCGTTACCGGAGGATCTTGATGTTTAAAGTCTGACGCCATACGTTTTCGCCACTTCGGCAGGAAGAAGGGCGTCTCCGTGACCGACACACCCACCCCGGCGATCCGGCTCACCGGGCTCCGCAAGTCGTTCGGCGCCGTCGAGGCGGTGGCCGGAGTCGACCTGGAGATCGCGGACGGCGAGTTCTTCTCGATGCTCGGGCCGTCCGGGTCGGGCAAGACCACGGTGCTGCGGATGGTGGCCGGGTTCGAACTGCCGACCGCCGGGACGGTCGAGCTGGGCGGCCGGGACGTGACCCGGCTGGCGCCGTTCGAGCGGGACGTGAACACGGTCTTCCAGGACTACGCGCTGTTCCCGCACCTGAGCGTGCTGGAGAACGTCGAGTACGGACTGAAGGTGCGCAAGGTCGGCCGACGGGAGCGGCGGGAGCGGGCCGAGCGGGCGCTGGCATCCGTACGCCTGGAGGGTTTCGGCGGCCGCAAGCCGTCCGCGATGTCCGGCGGTCAGCGGCAGCGGGTGGCGCTCGCCCGGGCCCTGGTGAACCGGCCCAAGGTGCTGCTGCTCGACGAGCCGCTCGGCGCCCTGGACCGCAAGCTGCGCGAACAGATGCAGGTCGAGCTGGAGGCGATCCAGCGCGAGGTCGGCATCACGTTCGTCTTCGTCACCCACGACCAGGACGAGGCGCTGACCATGAGCGACCGGGTCGCGGTCTTCGAGGCCGGCCGGATCGCCCAGGTGGGCACCCCGGAGGAGATCTACGAGAGGCCGGCCACCTCGTTCGTCGCCGGGTTCGTCGGCACCTCCAACGTGTTCACCGGCGACGTGGCGAAGGCGCTGCTCCGGCGCGAGGGCACCTTCTCGATCCGGCCGGAGAAGCTCGACCTCGCCGCGGACGACGACGGCAACGGCGTGGTCGCCGAGGTGGTCTACGCCGGGCCGATCACCCGATACGTCGTCGACCTCGACGCGGGCGCCCGCGCCGTGGTCGTCGCGCAGAACCGCCACAACGGCACCCCGCTGGTCGCCCGCGGTCACCGGGTGCTCCTGAGCTGGCATGACGACCACATCGTCGAGATCTAAGGGGTAGGCGCATGCGCGATAGCGGAAAGACGATCATGGCGGCGCTGGCGGCAGGCATGCTCGCGCTCGCCGGCTGCGGCGGTGGCGGCGACAGCGGCGGCACCGGGTCCGGTCCCGGCGGCATGCCGGTCCCGAAGGTCGACAAACTGACCGCGCTGGGTGCCGGTGAGGGAGCGGTGAACGTCGTCTCCTGGGCCGGCTACGTGGAGGACGGCTCCACCGACAAGAGCGTCGACTGGGTGACCCCCTTCGAGAAGGAGACCGGCTGCCAGGTCAACAACAAGGTCGCGGCCACCTCGGACGAGATGGTCACGCTGATGAAGACCGGCGACTACGACGTGGTGTCCGCCTCCGGCGACGCGTCGCTGCGGCTGATCTACGGCGGGGACGTGGCGCCGGTCAACACCGACCTGGTCGCCAACTACAAGGACATCTTCGACGGCCTGAAGAACAAGACCTGGAACTCGGTCGACGGGGTCGCCTACGGCGTGCCGCACGGCCGCGGGGCCAACCTGCTGATGTACCGGACCGACACGGTCAAGCCGGCGCCGACCTCGTGGGGCGCGGTGTTCGACCCGAACTCACCTTACCGAGGGAAGATCACCGCGTACGACTCGCCGATCTACATCGCGGACGCCGCGCTCTACCTGATGAAGACCCAGCCGGACCTGGGCATCAAGAACCCGTACGCGCTCGACGACAAACAGTTCCAGGCCTCCGTCGACCTGCTCAAGGAGCAGAACAAGATGATCGGCGAGTACTGGTCGGACTACACCAAGGAGGTGCAGGCCTTCAAGTCCGGCAACTCGGTGATCGGCACCTCCTGGCAGGTCATCGCGAACCTCACCAAGGCCGACAAGACGCCGGTCGAGGCGATCCTGCCGAGCGAGGGCGCGACCGGCTGGTCCGACACCTGGATGATCTCGTCGAAGGCCAAGCACCCGAACTGCGGCTACCTGTGGATGAACCACATCGTCTCGCCGAAGGCCAACGCCCAGGTGGCCGAGTGGTTCGGGGAGGCGCCGGCGAACAAGCTGTCGTGCGGCGAGACCACCGACAAGAACCACTGCACCACGTTCCACGCCGAGGACGAGAGCTACTTCGACCAGGTCTGGTACTGGACCACGCCGCTCGCCCGGTGCGTGGACGGGCGTACCGATGTGACCTGCAAGGACTACTCGGCCTGGACCCAGGCCTGGACGACGATCAAGGGCTGAGATGAGCTACCTGCACCGGCATCCACGGCTGCGCCTGGCCGCGTTGCTCTCCGCGCCCCTGCTCTGGCTGGTGGTGGCCTATCTGGGCGCGCTCACCGTGCTGCTGGTGTCGGCCTTCTGGACGGTCAACGGGTTCACCGGGGGAGTGGTCCGGGAGTTCTCGCTCGCGAACTTCCGGACCCTGCTCACCGAGGAGGTCTACCGTGCCGTCACCCTGCGCAGTCTCGGGGTGGCGGCCGCGGTGACCGCGATCTGCGTCGTGCTGGCGGTGCCGATGGCGTTCTTCATGGCCAAGGTGGCGTCGGCGCGGTCGCGGCACTGGCTGGTGATCGCGATCCTCACTCCACTGTGGGCGTCGTACCTGGTGAAGGCCTATGCCTGGCGGATCCTGCTGGCCAACGGCGGACCGATCGACACGCTGCTGGGCGGCCCCGGGAACGGCCCCGGTTACGGATTGTTCGCCACGATCCTGGTGCTCGCCTATCTCTGGTTGCCCTACATGATCCTGCCGATCTACGCCGGACTGGAACGCCTCCCGGACTCGCTGCTGGAGGCGTCCGCCGACCTCGGGGCGCGCGCTGGACGCACCCTCCGCGCGGTGGTGCTGCCGATCCTGATCCCGTCGATCTTCGCCGGGTCGATCTTCACGTTCTCGCTGTCGCTGGGCGACTACATCGCCGTGCAGATCGTCGGCGGCAAGACCCAACTGATCGGCAACCTCGTCTACGCCAACATCGGCGCGGCCAACAACCTGCCGTTCGCCGCGGCGATCGCCACCATCCCGGTGGTCATCATGGTGATCTACCTGGTCGCGGTCCGCCGCTCCGGCGCCCTGGAGGAGTTGTGACACTGTCCGGACCGGCCCGCTGGGCGCTGCGCGTCTTCATGGGCGTCGGGCTGACCTTCATCTACGTGCCGTTGCTTCTCGTGCTGGTGAACTCGTTCAACGGGGACCGGACCTTCGCCTGGCCGCCGCACGATCTGACGACGCGGTGGTGGGCGGCGGCCTGGGAGAACGACGGTGCCCGGCAAGCGCTGATCACCTCGGTGCGGGCCGGCCTCGGGGCGACCGTGATCGCGCTGGTGCTGGGCACGATGGTGGCGTTCGCGGTGCAGCGTTTCGCGTTCTTCGGGCGGGACACCGTCTCGCTGCTGATCGTGCTGCCGATCGCGTTGCCCGGCATCGTCACCGGCATCGCGCTGGACAGTGCCTGGCGCTCGGTGATGGGCGACCTCGGGATCGGCAAGGGCATGTTCTCGGTGATCGTCGGGCATGCCACGTTCTGCGTGGTCACGGTCTACAACAACGTGCTGGCGCGGCTGCGCCGCACCGGCACCAACCTCGAGGACGCATCGGCGGATCTCGGCGCGTCACCGTCACAGACTTTCCGGTTCGTGACCTTCCCGTTGATCCGGTCGGCGTTGCTGGCGGGTGGACTGCTCGCCTTCGCGCTCTCCTTCGACGAGATCATCGTGACCACGTTCACGGCCGGTCCCGGGGTGACCACCCTCCCGATCTGGATCTTCAACAACCTGTTCCGCCCCAACCAGGCTCCGATCGTCAACGTCGTCGCGGCGGTCCTGATCGTCCTCTCCGTCATCCCGGTCTGGCTGGCCCAGCGCTTGGCGGGCCCGGAGGCGGGCGCCAGCCGGACGTGACCGACAGCGGCGTGGGCAGGCGCCTCCGTCTTACCCCGTCGCATCGTCGGGCGGCCTGGGTCTGGTCCCGCCTGGGTCTGGTCCCGCCTGGGTCTGGTCCCGCCTCGGTCGGGTCCCGCCTCGGTCCGGTCCCGCCTCGGTCGGGTCCTGGCTCGGTCCGGTCCCGCCGCGGTCCGGTCCCGCCTCGGTCGGGTCCTGCCTCGGTCCGGTCCCGCCTCAATTCGGCCCCGCGGAGTTGAGGTAGGCGAGGACCGCCAGCACCCGGCGGTGACCACTGTCGGTCGCCGCCAGGCCCAGCTTGGCGAAGATGTTGCCGATGTGCTTGTGGACGGCATTGTCGGTGATCACCAGCCGCTCGGCGAGGGCGGTGTTGTCGTGGCCCTGCGCCATCAACGCGAGCACCTCCCGCTCGCGCGGCGTGAGAGCGTCGATCGGATCCCCGGCCCGCTGGACCAGCTGCGCGATCACCTCCGGATCCATGGCGGTGCCACCGGCGGCGACCCGGCGCAGCGCGTCGACGAACCCGTCCACCCGGCTGACCCGATCCTTGAGCAGGTAGCCGACGCCACCGTCGGAGGCGCTGAGCAGCTCGGCGGCATACTGCTGCTCGACATACTGCGACAGCACCAGCACCGGCAGCCCGGGATGCTCCCGGCGAGCCTGCAGGGCGGCGCGGATCCCCTCGTCGCGGAACGACGGCGGAAGCCGGACGTCCACGATCGTGACATCCGGCCGATGCTCCCGCACGGCCGCGAGGAACCCGTCCGCGTCGTCGGCGACGGCCACGACCTGACAACCCGCCCGGCCCAGCAGCAGCTCCAGGCCGGTGGACAGCAGCACGTTGTCCTCGGCGATCACCACCCGCACGGCAGCTCCACGGTCAGCGCGTCTTGGCTCTCGGAGGTGGTCAGCTGACTTGGCGGCCGCACGGTCGGCGCGGCCTGGCTGCCGGAGGTGGTCAGCTGACCTGGTGGATCCACGGTCGGCGCGGTCCGGCTGTCGGAGGCGGTCAGCACTCGCATGGCAACTCCACGGTGAGGACGGTCGGGCCGCCGGCCGGGCTGACCAGGTTGACGGCGCCGTCCAGCGCCAGGACGCGGCGGCGGATCCCGGCGAGGCCGGTGCCCCGCTGCTCGTCCGCGCCGCCCGCGCCGTCGTCGGTGATCACCACCGACAGCCACTTCCCGGCGCGGCCGACCCGGACGGCGGCCGCAGTCGCTCCACTGTGCTTGGCGACGTTGGTGAGCGCCTCCGCGACGGCGAAATAGACGATCGCCTCCACCGCCGCCGGAACCCGGTCCACGTCGCCCATCTCCAGCCGGGTCGGCACAGTACACCGGGTGATCACCGCGGTGAGCGCGCCGTCCAGCCCGCGGTCGGCGAGGATCGGCGGATAGACGCTCTGGATCACCTCGCGCAGCTCGGCCATCGCCTCCTCGGTGCCCTCGTGCGCGTCCCGGAGCAGCCCGGCCACGAACGCGTCGTCCCGCGGCTCCTCGGCGAACGCCTGCCGGGCCACCGCCAGCCGCATCGCGATCGCCACCAGCCGGGCCTGGGTGCCGTCGTGCAGGTCGCGCTCGATCCGGCGCAGCTCCGCTCCGTGCGCGTCGAGGACCTCGGCCCGGGTGCGGGTCAGCACGACGACCCGCTCGGCGAGCTGCTCGGCGGCCGACTGCGACACCGTGGCGAGGCACACCCTGGCGTGCTCCCGGGCGACCATCGGGAAAGACAGATAGGCCACCACGACGAGCATCCCGCCCTGCAGCGGACCCAGGGTGAGAGCCACCGGCCAGCTGGTCACCGGGATGTCGAGGAACAACCGCGGGCCGGCGTCCGGCGGAAACGCCCACCACAGCGCGGTGGCGATCCCCGCCGTGACGATGTTGCCGACGACCAGCAGCCCGTACAGCCCCATGGTCAGGCCGGTGACCGCGGACACCGGCAGCCAGAGCAGAGCGCGTCTGGTCCGGATCACATCCGGACGCGACCCCTGCGGGGCGCTGACCAGCCGGCCGGCGCGGCGACCGTGCCACCTCGCCCAGCCCCGGGCCACCGGCGGAACGCACAGCACCGGCAGCGCGGCCAGCGAGACGACTCCGGCGAGCAGCGCGGCCAGCAGGTAGGCGCCGCTGCTCCGGGCGGTCAGTCGCGTTTCGGGCACGGCGTCGAGTTTGCCCGATGGCCGCCGCCGATGGCACTACAGCCAGCTGTAGCTCGGATCCGGTAGCACGGGGTATCGGTCCGGATGGCCGCCGGCCCTAGCGTCGGACGGCATGAGCGTGATGGCAGACCAGTCCTGTGTGGTGCGTCTGGAGTCGGTGTCGAAGGAGTACCGGACCGGGCGGACCACGGTGCGCGCCCTCGACGCGGTGACGGCCGGCTTCCGGCGCGGCAGCTTCACCGCCGTGATGGGCCCGTCCGGGTCGGGCAAGAGCACCTTTCTCCACTGCGCGGCCGGGCTCGACCGGCCGACCTCGGGCCGGGTGACGCTGGGCGACACCGAGTTGTCCGGGCGGTCCGAGAGCGAGCTGACCGAGCTGCGGCGCGACCGGATCGGGTTCGTCTTCCAGGCGTACAACCTGCTTCCGTCGCTGACCGTCGAGGAGAACGTGACGCTGCCGGTCCGGCTCGCCGATCACCGGACCGATCCAGTTTCGGTACGCGAGGTGCTCGCCGCGGTCGGCCTCGCCGAGCACGGTCGACGGCGGCCCAGCGAGCTCTCCGGCGGCCAGCAGCAGCGAGTCGCGATCGCCCGGGCGCTGATCACCCGGCCGGAGCTGGTGGTCGCCGACGAGCCGACCGGCGCGCTCGACACCCGGTCCAGCAGACAGGTGCTGGAGTTGCTGCGGCACGTCGTCGACGAGCTGGGACAGACGGTTCTGATGGTGACCCACGATCCGGTCGCCGCGTCGTACGCGGACTCGGTGGTGTTCCTGGCCGACGGCCGGCTGGCCGGCGACCTGAGCCGGCCGACCCCGGACCAGGTCGCGGCCCGTCTCACGCACCTGGGGGAGTAGTGATCCGCCGCCGGGATCTGGCGCTGGCCTGGAGCACGATCCGAGGGCGGGCCGGTGGCTTCGCCGGCTCCTTCGTGGCGATCGCCGCGGGTTCGGCGGTGCTCACCGCCTGCGGGATCCTCCTGCAGTCCGGGCTGGTCGCCGGCGTGCCCCCGCAGCGCTATGCGGGCGCGGCCGTGGTGCTCGGCGCGGAGCAGTCGTTCTGGCTGGACGAGACCTCCGAGGTCCGCTACAGCGAGCGGGTCACGCTGCCCGCCGACAAGGTGGCCGCCGTTGCCGCGGTGCCCGGTGTCCAGGCCGCCGTCGGTGATGTCAGCGTGCGGGTCAGCCTGCCGATCCCGGGCGGCGACACGGTGCCCGGGCACGGGTGGTCCGCGGCGCGGCTCGGGTCGTTCGCCGTGGACAGCGGCCGGGCGCCCGACGGTCCCGGCGAGGTGGCGCTGACCGCCGGGCTGGCCGAGCGCGGCCACCTGACGCCCGGCAGCGTGGTGCAGGTCGTGACCGGCTCGATCCCGTCGTCCTACCGCGTGGTCGGCGTGGCCAGCGGCCCGGACGCCGTCTACTTCACCGACCGGCAGGCGGCCGAGTTGTCCGGCCGTCCGGACCGGGTGGACGCCATCGGGGTGGTTGCCGATCCCGCGGTCAGCCCGGCGGAGCTGGCCGACCGGATCACCGCGGCCGTGCCGGGAGTGCTGGCCCACACCGGCGTGCACCGCGGCGACGTGGAGTTCCCGGCGATGGGTGACGCCCGCGGGCTGGTGGTGGAGACGGCGGCGTCGTTCGGCGGCACCATGGTGCTGATCGTGGTGTTCGTGGTGGCCAGCACCCTCGCGCTGTCGGTCCGCCAACGCCGTCGCGAGCTGGCCCTGCTGCGCGCGATCGGTGCGAAGCCGCGGCAGATCCACCGGATGATCGGTGCCGAGACGATCCTGGTGTCGGCCGCGGGCGCGCTGACCGGCGCGATTCCCGGCGTGGCGCTGGCCTACCTGATGCGCGAGGTGTTCGTCCTCGCCGGCGCGATGCCACCGGACTTCCCGCTGCGAGTGGGCGTGCTGCCGGTCCTCGCGGCGCTGGTGCTCTGCATGGTCAGCGCCCGGGTCGCCGGATGGCTGGTGGCTCGCCGGGTGGCCGGGGTCAGCCCGGTCGAGGCGCTCGGCGACGCGGCCGTCGAGCCGAAACGGCTCGGCTGGTTCCGGGTGACGATCGGTGTCCTGCTGATCCCGCTCGGGATGTTGCTGGCCCTGAGTGGGATGGTGGCGCCGGGCGACTCGGCGGCTGACACCGCGGGGAGCGCGGTCCTGCTGTTCGTCGTGGCGCTCGGCTGTCTCGGGCCGCTCCTGATGCGGGGTTTGGTCGGTTTGCTCGGCCGGGTGCTGAACCGGCAGACCACGGCCGGTGGCTTCCTCGCCCAGGCCAACGCGCGCGGCAATGCCCAGCGGCTCAGTGCGGCCACCACACCGCTCGCGATGGGTGTGACCCTGGCCGCGGTGCAGGTGTTCGCTGCCTCCACCGCGATCGCCGGGGCGCAGCGACAGCTCGATGCCGGATGGCGAGCCGACCACGTGCTGACCGCGCGGGCCGGCGCCGGCATCTCTCCGGAGGTGGTGGAGGCCGTGCGTGGCTTGCCCGGAGCGACCGCGGTGACGCCGGTGGCGCACACCCAGGTGCTGGTCACGTTTCCGTCCGAGGACAGCGCCGCGACCAAGGTCTTCGTCGCTGCGGGGGTGGCGCCGGACGGGCTGGCGGACACCATGGACGTCGGGGTTGTCCAGGGCGACACCGGTAACCTGCGCGGCGAGTCGGTGGCGCTCAGCCGGACCGGGGCGCAGACGGTACGGGCGCGGCTCGGCGAGACGGTCGAGCTGCGGCTCGGGGATGGCGCCGTGGTTCATCCGCGGGTGGTGGCGATCTATGCGAACGGGCTGGCGTTCGGCGACGTCCTGCTGCCGAACGACCTGGTCGTCGCGCACACCACCGCACGGGCCAACACCGCGGTGCTGATCCGCTCCGCACCCGGCGCGGAGCGGGACACGGTCGCGGCGGCGCTGCGCGAGGTCCTCGCGCGCTACCCGACGGTCGAGGTGGGCGATCGGGCGGCGTTCCGGACCCCGCCCGGGCCGGACGGCTCCGGTGGCGGGGTGCTCAACCTGCTGTTCCAGACGGTGCTGCTCGGCTACATCGCGATCGCCGTGGTGAACACGCTGGTGATGGCCACAGTGGCGCGATCGCGGGAGTTCGCCGTGCTGCGCCTCGTCGGCGCCCGGCGCGACCAGGTCCGCGCCATGATGAACGGCGAGGCCAGGATCGTCGTCTTCGCGGCGCTGCTGTTCGGCCTGCTGGCCACGATCCCGCCACTGATCGGCATCAGCCGCGGCCTGACCGGCTCGCCGGTGCCGAGCGTCTCGATCGCCGGGCTGGCCGCCATCGTGGCGCTCACCGCGGCGCTGGCCTGGGGCACCCTTGCGGCAGCCACCCGCGTCGCGACACGACCACCACCGGCCGACGCGCCCTCCGTGCTCGGCGTCACCAGCTGACCGCCTCCCTTGACGGCCCAGCACAGTCGTCCGCCCACTCCAGCTCAGTGACCTGCCCGATGACCCGGCGGCCCAGCGGGCCCGGTGACCCGGCGGCCCAGCGGCCCGACGGCTCGGCGGCCCGGCGGCTCGATGGCTCGGCGGCTCGGCGGCTCGGCGGCTCGATGGCTCGGCGGCCCGACGGCCCGACGGCCCGACGGCCCGGCGGCCCGGCGGCCCGACGGCCCGATGGCCCGGCGGCCCGACGGCCCGATGGCCTGCACTGGCTCCGCGACGCGGCTCTCGCCGTCCGCGTCGCCCTCCGATGTGCAACCACCGGTTGCGCTTCGGGAAGCGGCGGACTACGGTGATGTGCAACCAATGGTTGCACTAAGCGAGGGAGATCACGATGGCGGACATCCTGCACCGGGTCGGCGTCAAGGGCGTCGCTCCGTCGAAGGTCTACGAGGCGCTCACCACCGTCGACGGGCTGGCCGGCTGGTGGACCGAGAAGACGACCGGCGACGGCGGGGCCGGGGGCCGGCTGGAGTTCCGGTTCCCGCCGGTGGGCGGGTTCGACATGGAGGTGATCGAGACGCGGCCGGCCGAGCGGGTCACCTGGCGGGTCGTGGACGGTCCGGAGGAGTGGATCGGCACCACCATCGACTGGCGGCTGCATCAGGACGGCGACTACACGATCATTCTGTTCGAGCACCAGGGCTGGAAGGAGCCGGTCGAGTTCATGAGCCACTGCAGCACCAAGTGGGCCACTTTCCTGCTCAGCCTCAAGCAGCTGGTGGAGACCGGCGCGGGTGCGCCGGCCCCCAACGACGTCCAGGTCAGCAACTGGCACTGACCCCACGGGCGCGGTCAGCTGCCGCCGGTGGTCCGGCAGCGGCGGGTCAGCCGGTGGTCCGGTAACGGCGGGTCAGCCGGTGGTCCGGTAACGGCGGGTCAGCCGGTGTTGGTCCGGCAACGGCGGGTCAGCCGGTGTTGGTCCGGCGAGGGCGGGTCTGCTGCTGGTGATGCTCCGGCAAGGGTGGGTCAGCTGGTGGCTCGGCGTAGGACGGTCAGGGTGGTCACGCCGGCGGGGTCGCCGAACTCCGCGGTGGTGAAGCGGAAGTCGGCGGGCCGGCCGTCGGCGAACAACCGGTCGCCCTCGCCGGCCACCACCGGGAAGGTGACCAGCCGGTACTCGTCGACCAGGTCGGCGGCCGCGAGCGCGTGCACCACACTCAGGCTGCCGATCACCACGATGTCCCGGTGCTGGCGTTCGTCCTTGACCCAGGCGAGCGGGTCGCCGTCGATCGGGGCGGAGTTCGACCAGGCCGCCCCGTCGATCCCGGTGCGGGTGGCGACCCGTTTGGTGGCGGCGTTCATCAGGCCGGCGAAGTCGCCCTCGCGGGCCGGCCACAGCTTGGCGAAGTGCTCCCAGGTGCGCCGGCCGTACAGGTGAACCGCCGTCTGCATCCGGGCGCCGAGCCGGAACTTGTCGCCGTCGACCGGCCCGGTCCCGAACCGGAACGCCCAGCCGCCGTGCCGGGTGCCGCCGCGCCCGTCCGGGTCGGAGACCACGCCGTCCAGCGTGCTGAACTGAATCACGATCACGTCGCCCATCACATGCTCCTCGTCGTCGCGGCGGCCCGCGCGGACCGCCTCTCACCGACCACATACCGGGTCGCGCCGCCGAACTCATCGCTACTGTTCGCCTCATGACGACTCCGGAGCAGCACGAGGCCTTCCGCGGCGACCTGCTCGCCCACTGCTACCGGATGCTCGGCTCGGTCCAGGAGGCCGAGGACCTGGTCCAGGAGACCCTGCTTCGCGCCTGGAAGGCCGCCGACCGCTTCGACCCGCGGCGCGCCTCGCTGCGCACCTGGCTGCACCGGATCGCCACCAACGTCTGCCTGACCGCCCTGGAGGGCCGGGCCCGCCGCCCGCTGCCGAGCGGTCTCGGCGCCCCCGGCGACCCGCAGGCGCCGCTCACCCCGACCCTCGGCCGGCGGGATCAGCAGGCGGCGGAAGACATCCGGTGGCTGCAGCCGTTCCCGGACGCCCGGCTCGGTGATCCCGCCGACGCCGCCCAGCAGCGTGCCGGCCTGCGCCTGGCCTGGGTCGCGGCGCTGCAGCTGCTGCCCGCCCGGCAGCGCGCCATGCTGGTCCTGCGCGAGGTGCTCCAGCTGTCCGCAGCCGAGGTCGCCGACCTGCTCGACACCAGCGTCGCCTCGGTGAACAGCGGCTTGCAGCGGGCCCGGGCCACGCTGCGCGCCGCCGCCCCGGCGCTCGACGACCTGCGTGAGCCGAGTGATCCGGCGGAGCGGGCGGTGGTCGAGCGCTATCTGGTGGCGTTCGAGGCGGCCGACGTGCCGGCCCTGTCCCGGCTGCTCGCCGACGACGTGGCGCTGGAGATGCCGCCGGTCGCGCTCTGGCTTCTCGGCCGCGCGCACTACGCGGCGTTCCTGGAGCGGGTGTTCGCGATGCGCGGCCCGGGCTGGCGTCTGGTGCCGGTGCCGGCCAACGGCGGTCCGGCGCTGGCCGCCTACGCCCCGGACGGACGGGCGCATTCGCTGCAGGTGTTCACCGTGTCCGGTGGGTTGATCCGGCGGGCGGTGACCTTCGTCGACCCGGGGCTCTTCGACCTGTTCGGACTGCCGCCGGTCGTCGACGAAGAATGGCTTTCGTCGATGCGTTGACAGTCGGGTGACCGCGGTGTTCAATCGGCGACATATCCCCTGTGAGCGGTAACACTCCACGATCCGTCCTCACGTGCGCCCGTTCCTGTTAGCGCTCACACCACCTCCGGAAGATCGAAAGGAGGAGTCCCGCCATGCCGTCCCGAACCCGCAGGCTGGTCTCCGGCGCCGCCGTCCTCGGCGCCCTGCTCGCCGGCATCCTGGTCGACCCCACCCCCTCGGTCGCCGCCGGCACCGGCCCGTGCGACATCTACGCCTCCGGCGGCACTCCCTGCGTCGCCGCGCACAGCACCACCCGCGCTCTCTACGGGGCCTACGCCGGGCCCCTCTACCAGGTCAGACGCAACTCCGACGGAGCCACCACGACGATCGCCCCGCTGACCGCCGGCGGGGTCGCCAACGCCGCCGCCCAGGACAGCTTCTGCGCGAACACCACCTGTCTGATCACCGTCATCTACGACCAGTCCGGCCGCGGCAACCACCTGACCCAGGCCCCGCCCGGCGGCTTCCAGGGCCCGGACGTGGGCGGCAAGGACAACCTGGCCAGCGCCACCGGCGCCCCGATCACCGTGGGCGGCAGGAAGGCCTACGGCGTGTGGATCTCGCCGGGCACCGGTTACCGCAACAACAACACCAACGGCATCGCCACCGGCGACCAGCCGGAGGGCATGTACGCGATCTTCGACGGCACCCACTACAACGGCGGCTGCTGCTTCGACTACGGCAACGCCGAGACCAACAGCCTGGACACCGGCAACGGCCACATGGAAGCGCTCTACTTCGGCACCAGCACCGGCTGGGGCACCGGCGCCGGCAGTGGCCCGTGGATCATGGCCGACCTGGAGAACGGGCTGTTCAGTGGCTACAACCCGGGCAACAACTCGGGCGACCCGACGATCACCCACCGGTTCCTGACCGCGACCCTCAAGGGCGGCCCGAACCAGTGGTCGATCCGCGGCGGCAACGCCCAGTCCGGCGGCCTGTCCACCTTCTACAGCGGGGTCCGGCCGAACAAGTCCGGCTACAACCCGATGCACAAGGAGGGCGCCATCATCCTCGGCATCGGCGGCGACAACAGCGTCAGCGCCCAGGGCACCTTCTACGAGGGCGTGATGACCTCCGGTTACCCGTCGGACGCCACCGAGAACGCGGTCCAGGCGAACATCACCGCCGCCGGTTACGCCACCACCTCGCTGACCAGCGGCCCGGCGCTCACCGTCGGCTCGTCGGTGTCGTTGCGCGCCACCACCGCCTGCTGCACCGGGCGGTACCTCGCGCACTCCGGCACCAGCGTGGCCACCCAGGCGGTCACCTCGTCCAGCTCGGCGACCGTGAAGGGGCAGGCCACCTTCGTCGTCCGGGCCGGCCTGGCGAACAGCGGCTGCCGGTCGTTCGAGTCGAAGGACACGCCCGGCAGCTACCTGCGGCACTTCAATTTCCAGCTCTACCTGAACGCCAACGACAACAGCGCGGTGTTCAAGCAGGACGCCACCTTCTGCCCGCAGGCCGGCCTCAACGGCCAGGGCAACGCGCTGCGCTCGTTCAACTATCCGACCCGCTTCATCCGGCACTACAACAACACCGGCTACCTCGCCAGCCAGGGCGGCGTGCACACGTTCGACGCCACCGGCCTGTTCGCTGACGACGTCAGCTGGGTCGTCGGCGCCGGCTGGTCCTGACCGCGGCGGACCCTCAGGACCGGGCGGGATCGCTGATCCCGCCCGGTCCGCTTCTGCTTACGCTTTCCGGCTTCCGGTACGCCCGTCCGCCGTGGATCCTGATGACGATGAATGCGCATCCCTTTCCCGCGGAGAAGTCCGGCCGGGTCGCGGTGGTGACCGGCGCCAACAGCGGCATCGGTTACGTGACCGCGCGGGAGCTGGCGCGACGGGACATGACCGTGGTGCTCGCCTGCCGGGACCCGGATCGCGGGCAGGCCGCGCTGGATCGGATCCGGGCGGAGGCGGCCGGCGCCCGGCTGGAGCTGCGCCAGGTGGACCTGGGCAGCCTGGCGTCGATCCGGGCGTTCGCCGCCGGCTGGGACCACGACCGGCTCGACCTGCTGGTCAACAACGCGGGCATCGCGGTGGTGCCGTTCGCCCGTACCGAAGACGGGTTCGAATCGCAGTTCGGGGTCAACCACCTGGGCACCTTCGCGCTCACCGGCCTGCTGCTGCCGCACCTGCTCGCCGCCACCGAGCCGCGGGTGGTGACGGTCAGCAGCGAGGGGCAGCGGTTCGGCAAGATCGACCTGGACAACCTCAACGCCGAGCGCGGCTACCGCGCCGGGAAGGCCTACACCCAGTCCAAGCGGGCCAATCTCCACTTCGCCATGGAGCTGCAGCGCCGCTCGGACGGCGCCGGGCTGGCCCTGCGCAGCATGGCGGTCGCCCCCGGACTGACCCGGACCAACGTGCTGACCGGCGGCGCGAACAGCACCCGCGGCCGTCTTTACACCACGTTCGTCCGGCTCACCATGCGGGCGATCTTCCGCCCGGCCGCGGCGGGAGCCAAGACTTCCCTGTACGCCGCGACCGCCCCGGACCTGCCCGGCGGCAGCTACATCGTGCCGGACGGCCCGCTGCAGATGCGCGGCGAGCCGACCCGCCGCACCCGGGAGCACGCCATCCGGGACACCGCCACCGCCGCCCGGCTGTGGGAGATCTCGGAACGCCTCACCGGCGTCACCTATCGGTTCGTCCGGCCGGGAGCGTGACCGTGACCGGACGGGCACCGTGAAACCCGCCCGGCCACGGTCGCGCGGTCAGGAGCCGTCGGCGGCGGTGTTGCCCTCCGGCCCGTACGGCGAGGTCTGACCGGCCGGCGTCGGCCGGTTCGCGTTGCGGTCCGGGCTGCCGTGCGGCGCCTCGGTGGGGTGGGCGTCCTCGGTGCGCTGCTTCGTGGTGGGCGACTCCCCGCTGCGCCGCATCTCGGGCTGTTGAACGTTGGTCATCACGTTCTCCTCTCCTGGAACGGATCGCCGCATACCCGCTGAATCCCCGGCCAACCGGGTGGGGCTCGGAAGACTCGCAGCTCACCGCCACTCTGTGCCAACCCATGTGCGACCAGAGGCGAATTCCGGAAGACTTCGGCCTTACCGAAATCGCCTATCGACGGGGGCCGTCAATGACTGACGAGCGGGTCGAAGCCAACGAGACGACAGTTCCGCTACTGCCGTGCACGGCGCCGGAGGAAACGCTTGCCTTCTGGCGCGCATTGGGTTTCCGGGTGACCTGGGAACAGCACAAGCCGTACCTTTATCTGGCTTTTGAATGGAGTGGTTTCCAGCTGCACTACGGGCGGGCCGGGGACGGCGTCGACCCGGCGCGGGAGGAGACCGGCGGCTGCCTGGTGATGGTGGACGCGGTCGCGCCGTACCACGCCGCGTTCACCGAGGGGATGCGCGCCGCCTACGGCAAGGTGCTCGGCAAGGGGCTGCCACGGATCACCCGGTTCCGGGCCGGGGCCTCCCGGTTCACCGTGATGGACCCGTCCGGGAACTCGATCGTCTTCATCCGCCGGGACGAGCCGCAGGTGGAGTACGGCGGGTCCAAGCAGCTCACCGGCCTGGCCAAGGTGCTCGACAACGCCCGGATCCTGCGCGAGTTCAAGACCGACGACCTCGCCGCCTTCCGGGCGCTGAACTCCGGGCTGCGCCGGCACGGCCCGGCCGCGCCCGCCGTCGAGCAGGCGATGGCCTTGGCCGCCCTGGTCGAGTTGTCCACCGTGCTGAACGAGCCGGAACGCGTCCCGGAATGGGGTGCGCGGCTGCGCGCGACCGAGCTCGCCGCCGACGAGCGGGACCGGGTCCGGGGGTTCGTCGCCGACCCGGGGCTGATCGAGCCCTATCTGCGCGTCCAGGACGCCGGCCGGGACGACGGATAACAGTTTTCCGAGCCGCTCCGGCACATTGTGTACCTCCGGACAGTCTTTCTTTTCTTTTGCGTTAAGTGCCTGTCCCGCCCCGGTGGCTGCTGCCTACCCTTCCGTCGTGTCGTCGTCCGCATTCCACGAGCCTCGTCGTTCCGCCCTCGCCGCCGCCGTGGCCGTCCTCCTGATGGCCGGGGCGGCGGCCGGGTGTGCGAGCCGGCCCAGCGCGTCCCCCGCGCCGCCGCCACCGGCCACCAGCACCGAACCGGTCCGCTCCGCGCCGCCGGGTGCGCCCGCCACGAGCAGAGCCGCCCCGGCCACCACGAAGGCCAGCCCGGCCACCACGAAGCCGGTGGCCGCGAAGCTCGGCTGGATCCCGGTCGACCAGGCCGCCTGGAAGACGCAGGTGGCCAAGTTCAAGGCGACCAGGGCGGACCCGCCCGGCAACGCCGGCAACCTGGCCGAGTTCCGCGCCGACTGCCAGTACAGCCACCGGAAGGCCGACGACCCGATCGTCTTCCCCGGCCTGCCGGGCGCCTCGCACATGCATTCCTTCGTCGGCAACAAGGCGGTCGACGCCGGCACCACCGCCGATGACCTGATGAAGTTCACGGCCACCACCTGCGAGCCGACCGTGGACCATTCCGCCTACTGGGTGCCGACGCTCTACGAGGCGGCGACCCGGAAGCGGGTCGAGACCACCGGGTTCCGGGTCTACTACCGGTCGATCCGCGACAATTCCCGCGGCATCATGCCGATCCCGAACGGCCTGCGGATGATCGCCGGCGACGCCAAGAAGAAGGTCCCGACGCCGCGCGGCGCGCAGGGCCAGTTCTACTGCGCCTTCTACGGCCCCGGGAACCTCGACGGCGACGCACGCA
This sequence comes from Actinoplanes octamycinicus, assembly GCF_014205225.1. NCBI lineage: Bacteria > Bacillati > Actinomycetota > Actinomycetes > Micromonosporales > Micromonosporaceae > Actinoplanes > Actinoplanes octamycinicus. Next base: position 7,456,571 of record NZ_JACHNB010000001.1, on the reverse strand, counting down.
GCGACAACGGCAACTGGCCGATCTGCGGCAAGCCGGCGCACCTGCATTTCACCCTGCAGTTCCCGGACTGCTGGGACGGGAAGAACCTGGACAGCCCGAACCACAAGGACCATGTCGCCTTCGGGACGAACGAGGGCTGCCCGGCCGCCCATCCGGTCCGGATCCCGGCGCTGACCTTCGAGATCACCTACGGCGTGACCGGCTCGAAGGCCGGTTACTACCTGTCCTCCGACCCGGACGGGAAGAGCGCCTCGTCGATGCACGGCGACGCTTTCCTGATGTGGGACGCCGGCGCGATGAACCAGCGGGTGCGCAACTGCATCGCCCAGCGCCGCACCTGCGACAACGACGGCTACGACCCGTTCTCGTTCTGAGCGGGCATTGATCGTACTCGAATAGGATCTGACCGGGCCGGAAGCGGCCCGCAAGCGTCGAGCACGGGGGAGGACGCATGTCAGATCTGCTGCCCGATCGGCGGCGGCTGCGCCGCGGGCGGATCGCCACCTCGCTGGCGTTCCTGCTGTTCGGGGCGGCGCTCGGGGTGTGGACGGCGCGGCTGCCGGCGGTCAAGGAGCGGCTCGGGCTCAGCGACGGGCGGCTGACCTTCGTGCTGCTGTCGTTCGCCGCCGGGTGCCTGCTCGGGCTCGCGGTGCTCGGGCGGCTGTCCGACCGGTTCGGCAGTTCCCGGCTGCTCGTGGTGGCGGCGGCGCTGGAGGGGACGCTGCTGGCCGTGGCCGGGTTCAACGCCACCCTGGTGGGGCTGTGCGTGACCGTGTTCGGGTTCGGCGCCGTGCACGGGACGCTGAACATCGCGATGAACGCCAACGCGGTCGAGGTGCAGCGCGCCTGGGGCAGCCCGATCATGTCGTCGTTCCACGCGATCTACAGCATCGGCGGGTTCGCCGGGGCGCTGATCGGCGGGCAGTTCGCCCGGCACGCGGTCGGGATCGGGCCGACGTTCCTGATCACCGGCGCCGGGGTGCTGGCGCTGACCGGGTGGGCGGCGCTGTGGGTGCTGCCGTCCCGGCCGGTCAGCCGCGAGCCCTCGGTCGAGACGGCCGCGGACCGGGCCGGGCGGCGGTCGCTGCTGGTCGTGTTCTGCGGCGTGCTGGTGCTGTTCACCCTGGTCGGTGAGGGAGCCGCGGCCGACTGGAGCGCGGTCTACCTGCGGGACAACCTGCACACCACGCCCGGGTTCGCGGCGTACGGCTACGCCGCCTTCGCGATCATGATGACCGTCGGCCGGATCTTCGGGGACCGGCTGGTGACCGCCCTCGGACCGGTCATGCTGGTCCGGGCCGGTGGCCTGCTGGCGGCGGCCGGGCTCGGTGTCGCGCTGCTGGTGGACCGGCCGGTGGCCGGCGTGATCGGGTTCGGCCTGCTCGGGCTGGGCCTGTCCGGCATCGCGCCGCAGGTCTTCTCGGCCGTCGGCAGCCGCGACGCGCAGCGCTCCGGACGGGACCTGTCCACCGTGGTGAGCATCGGCTACGTCGGGTTCCTGGTCGGACCGATCCTGATCGGGGCGGCGGCCACCGTGGTCGGCCTGCCGGTCGCGCTGTGGATCCCGGTGGTCCTGGCCGTGGTCGTCGCGGCGAGCGGGAGCGTGATGCGCGTCGACGCCGGGCGGCCGTCCCAGTCCATCCGTTCGGGTCGTCCCTGAGGCGGTGTCGCGATGGGATAGTGCGGTGGCGTAGACGAACCGAGCCCACCGGAGGTGCACGGTGACCACGTCCGTACCGAACAATCCCGCCCTGCCGGACTGGCTGGAGCAGGTCGTGTCCCCGGTCCGCGAGGCGCTCCGCGGGCTGCTCGCCTGCGCGGCCGACGCCCTGCTGGACCGCACCCCGGGCGGGGTGACCCGGCACCCGCCCGCGGCGGCGTCGGTGGACCTGCGGTTCACCCGGACCGGCGCGGGCGACGAGCGGATCATCGTCCCGGCCGGCACCCGGGTCGCGTCCGGCCCGGTCGTCTTCGTGACCGCCTGGTCGGCGACCGTCGAGCCCGGTCAGAGCGCGGTGACCGTCCGGGCCCACCACGCCGAACAGGTCGGCGGGGAGCTGCTCGGCGCGGCCACCGGCGAGCCCGGCCAGATGCTCCGGGTCGCCCGCGCGCCGATCGTCACCCTGGACGACGCGGACGACGTGGTGCTCGGCGTCGCCGTCCCGGACCCGGCCGGGCCGACCCGGGAGCACTACGGCGTCACCTACGAGGTGTGGCAGCCGGTGACCAGTTTCGCCGGGGCGACCAGCGCCGACCGGGTGTACCTGCTGGACCGCGCGGCGGGCACGGTCACCTTCGCCCCGGTGCTGGACCTGCGCGACACCGCCGACGCGCGGCCGCGGGTGGTCGGCGCGACCCCGCCGGCCGGCGCGCCGATCCGGATCTGGTACCCGACCGGCGGCGGCCCGGCCGGCAACGTGCCCGCGGAGACGGTCACCGCGATGCGCGACCCGATCCCCGGGGTCCGGGTCACCAATCCGGCTCCGGCGCGCGGCGGGCGGGCGATCGAGGACGAGGCCGGCGCGCTGGCCCGCCGGCACTACGAGCAGTCCACCCGGCGGCGCGCGATCACCGCCCGGGACTTCGAGATCCTGGCCGTGACCGGGTCCCCGGAGGTGGCCCGGGCCGGGGCGGTAGCCGGCGACAGCCAGGTGCGGGTCGCGCTGGTTCCCACGGTGACCATTCCGCCGGCCTGGCTGCCGTGTTCCGCCGAGCACGAGATCGAGGTGGTCCGCGAGACCGTCTGAGCCCAGCGCCTACCCGGCGCTGCTACAGGTCGTCGCCGGAGTCCGCGATCCGCTGGCGAAGCTCGTCGACCTGCGCCCGGAGTGCGTCGATGCGCTCGCGCAGCTGGTGGGCGTAGGCGACGAGCCGCAAGCGGTTCTCGTCCGCCGCACCGCACAGCGTCTCCCAGGTGACCGTGGCGTCGTCCATCTGCATGTGTGCCTCCGCGGGGGATCGGACGGGAGCAAGCGGGCAGCCAAGATCAGACCGTGCCGGAGACCGCCAGGTGCGTTCCTGGGGCGATCGGCGCGACGAGCGGCAGAGCTTTCATGCCGTCACTGTCGCCGACGGATCAGTGCCACCGGTCCGCGCTGTCCGTGATCCGTCTCAAGCTGCGGCCCGCTCCTGGCGGAGTCGTCACTGCGCGACGCCGGCGAGCAGCCAGCGCGCGACGGGAATCTCCAGCAGCACCCGCGGGCCCTCGTGCTCGTTCGCAAGCGTGATGTCCCAGTCGTACTTGGACTTGAACCGGTCGACGACGTCCGGCGAGAAGTCACACGGGCGAACCGTCACCCGGCCTTCCGCCACCACGGGCGCGCTTCCGCCCTCCAGCGCCACGGACACCCGCGGGTCGAGAAGCACGTTGCGAACTTTGCGGTTCTTCTCGGCGCTGCAGATCCACAAGGTCCCGTCGCGGAACACGAACCACACCGGGGTCTGGTGCGGGCTGCCGTCCCGCCGCAGCGTGCACAACCAGGCCAGCGGTTCCCGGTCCAGTCGTTCGCGAACACTCTGATCAAGTCGGCTGGACATGGTGTGCATCCTCGCACCGACCTCCTGAACGGCGGCTGATCGCCCTCTACCTGTCCGGGCATGTCGAGCGCCGGATCAACGCGGCGGCCGCCGCCATGCTGGACCGGATCGCCGGCATCCTGCTCACCTGCATCGCCGTGGTGCTGCTGGTGAACGGCTTCACCGACCTGGTGGTCAACGCTCTGACCAGATGACCCTTTCCGCACGGTCCGCTCCGGGTTGCGCTTCACCATTCCCGGTACGGCCGGCGCGCGCGTCCCGGCGGACCAGCAGGACGAACTCGACGATCAGCGTGACGACGGTCAGCACCACCGAGACCAGGAACGCGAGCAGCGAACTCGCGCCGAGCCAGGCGACGAGCGGGGCCGGGTTGTCGGCGCCGGCCGCCCAGCGCTGCACCGCGCCGCCCGGGCACGAGCCCGGACACGAGCCGCCGCCCTGGGTCAGCGCCAGGAACGCCGCCATCACGAAGCCGAGTCCGCAGACGACCGGCGCCAGCAGGGCGAACCGCAACCGGAACCCGCGGGTGCGGCGCCACCAGGACGGCACCCAGATCGCCAGGACGAGGGCGGGCAGAATCGCGGAGGTCAGGTCGGGCACCCCGAGATCAGATCAGCGATCGGCGGCGGGCGGCAGGCCGGGCGGCGCATCTCCACATGATCTTCACATCGGCGGGCCGCGGCTTTCGCCTCGGGCGGATCCTGGCTTTCACCTCGGCGGCTCAGGGCCAGAGCAACTCGCGGGCCCAGCCGGTGGCGCTGCGGGCGTACCGAAGCCTGGTGTGTTTCCGCTCCTTGTCGGCCTGCCAGAACTCGACCCGGTCGGCGGCCAGAGTGCACAGCGTCCACTCCTCGGCGACGAAACCGGGCTCCGCCTCGATGCGGGCGCGGGCCGCCGCCACCTCCCGCACCAGGGTCGCGGGATCGGCCAGCGGCTGGCTCTGCCGGCCGAGGGAGGCCTCCGCGCGCGAGCCGGCCGGGCGGGCGAGGAAGTCCGCGGCGCTGCGGTCGGCCGGTTCCGGACGGACCCGCCCGCGGACCCGGATCTGCCGGCCCTGCTCCGGCCAGTAGAAGGTCAGCGCGGCGACCGGATGCCGGTGCAGTTCCCGGCCCTTCGGGCTGCCCGCGTGCACGGCGAACTGCCAGCCGTCCGCGTCGACGTTCTTGAGAATGAGCACGCGGGCGTTCGGGATGCCGTCGCTGTCGACGGTCGACAGAGTCATGGCGTGCGGCTCGCGCACCCCGGCGTCCACGGCCGCGGTGAGCCACGCGACGAACAGTGGTTCCGGCTCGTCCGGCGCGGCGCCCGGATCGAAATCGGGCAGCGGACCGGCGAAGACGGGCAGGCTCCGCAGGTACTGCCGCAGGTCGGTGGTGATCATGCGGCGACGATAAACCCGTACCCCAGGGTCCGGGTCAAGCCGTGCAAAGATCGGCGGATGCGAATTCTCTACGACGGGACCGCGGGAATCGCCTACTGCCAGATCTACGTCACCAGTGACGACGTGCCCGACCTGACCGACGCGTTCGCCGGGCAGGCCAACGGGTTGTGCGGCGCGGCGGAGCCCGGCGTGCTGATCCTGCAGACCGGCACGCACACCGGCCGGGTGCGGTTCACGGTGGAGATGCACGACCAGCCGCCCCCGCCCGCCGACGGGTGGGAGGAGGTGGTCGAGGTGTCGTTCGTGCCCAACGGGTCCCCGGTCGGCCTGGTCGAATGGGGCGAGTCCGAGCTGGTGGAGATCGAGCTCGAGGCGCCGGTCTACCGGGTGCAGTACTGCGCCAGCGGCATGGACCTCGGCCGGGATCCGTACGGTGGGATCGACCCGGACACCATCGAGGACGACGACGCGAGCTACCTCGACCACCGGCCGGACCGCTACCTGCTGCGCTTCTGGCCGGACCCGGCCGGGCAGCCGCGGCCCGACGCGGTGCTGCGGCAGACCAGCAAGGACGCGGCCCACCAGCATCAGTGGGCGCGGGGCCTGCCCAAGCCGCCGACCGCCGAGCAGCGTGCCGAGACCGAACGCCGCGAGCAGGAGGCACGGCTGCGCCGGCAGGCCGAGTTCGAGGCTCGGGAGCTGGCCCGGGTCTGGGGCGGCCGCCCGCCCACCGATCAGCTGCGCCAGGTCGGCGGCAACATCCTCCAGATCGTTCAGTACGACCGGGACACCGCGGACGCCGTCGTCGACGCCGGCCCGGCCACCCAGCGACGGATCGCGCTCTGGGCGGCCCGGCGCGCCTATCAGCACGCGGGCATCGCCCAGGTGCCGTGGCTGGCGCCGGCCTGGTCAGCGCTGGAACACGGCGAGCCGTTGCCGGCCGAGTACACCGACCTGGCCACGCTGCGGAAGCAGTTGATGGGGGAGCGCGGCGCGGAGACCCACCACACCGAGGTCCGCTTCGAGCCGCACTACCTGCCACCCATGGAGCCGCGCGAGCTGATCGCCCGGATGCTGGCCGTACCCCTCGACCCGGTGTCGATGGCGCTGCCCGCCCTGCCGGCCGCCGCCGAGCCGGATCCGCTGCGGGCCGCCCTGGAAGCGGTCTGGTACGCGGTAACCGCCCACGGCTCAGCGGCCGACTCGTTCCTGGCTGATCTGCGGCGGTCCTTCAGCCTCGGGTAGCGAGCAGCGGGAAGCGGTTGCCTTCGCTGTCCTCCAGCAGGGCCCAGCGTCCGAACGGCATGTCGATCGGCTCCTGGACGAAGCTCACACCCCGGTCGGTGAGCTCCCGCCAGGTCGCGTCCACGTCGTCGCAGGCGAGAAAGACCGGCGTGTTCGGCTGTCCGTCCGCGGCCGCCGGATCCGGCCCGTCGGCCCGCTCCAGGATCAGCACCACCCCGTCGGGCAGCCGGACCTCCAGCCAGCGCTCGTCGCCGTAGCGCTGATCCTGAACGACCTCGCACTTCACGGTCTCGGTCCAGAAACGCTTGGCGCGCTCCTGGTCACGGACGCCGATCCGGACCTTGGCAACCCCGCGAAGCATGCCGCCTCCCCTCGACCGCGCTCAGCCGTAGATCTCCCGCCACTCGCGGATCTCATGTGCCCGCACCAGGCCATTCAGGATAAACGGATCGCCGGCCAAACCGGCCGGGACCAGGGCACCGCCCGTTTCCGGTCACCAGGTGCCGCTGTCCGACACGCGGGCCGGGGCGGCCCCGGTGACCAGAGTGGTCAGGGCCGCGTCCAGGGTGTCGCCGAGATGCCACTCGCCGGTCGGGTCGAGGGCGAAGACCCGGCCGCGCTCGTCGATGGCCAGGACGGCGTCGTCGACGCCCTCGACGCCGAGCGGGAAGAGGCGGCTGCCCAGCGCCGCGCCGAAGTCGGCCAGGGTGGTCGCGGTCGGGATCGCCATCGTCGGGTCGATCGCGAACAGGGAGCGGCGCAGCACGAGGCCGGGACCGTCCTGGTCGATGTAGATCCCGGCGAACTCGGCCAGGGCCCGCTCGGCGGCCGGGAACCGGGTGTGCCGGGCGCCGCCGGCCGCGGTGTAGGCGCACACCACCTCGATCATGTGGCCGGCCACCTCGGGGACGTGCCGGCCCTCGGACCAGCCGGCGTTCCGCAGGACGGCGTCGACCTCGTCCGGGAAGCGCGTCACGCGGCCGCGTCCGGGCTCAGCCCCAGGTAGTCCAGGAGCAGCAGGGCCGGCAGCCCGGGACGGACCGGCGTCCCGGCGGCCGGGTCGCCGTCCTCGCGGATCCGGTACGACTCCAGCCGCGCGCCGCGGACCAGCTCCCGCAGCTCGGCCAGGGTCAGCGGCGGCCGGCCCGCCTCGGCCCGGGCGTTCTCCTCGGCCCAGAAGAGCCGGGAGAAGACCGCCGCCTCGGCCGACCGGTCACAGCCGCGCTCCCGGTACTGCGCCGGCATCGCCTCGAAGAACGCGGCGACGGCCGGGTGCGGCGGCAGCGTGATCTCGGAGCGGCCGCTGAGCGCCAGCCAGTGCTTCCCGGCGACGGTCAGCCGGCTCATCGTCGCCGGGAAACGCCGGGCCCGGGGCACGGCCCGTGCCGGTCGGGGCGGTGGCCGGAAGTCCCGGGCATACCACTCGGCGAGGTGCGACGGCGGCAGCGTGCCGCCGAGGACCAGATCGCCGGTCCGCCGGTCGAGCACCATGCTCGGCACGTTGCTGGGATCGCCGGGCGGGAACCGGGCGGAGATCACCCAGCCCAGCTCGAACTCGTACAGGACCGGTTCGGCGCCGGGGGCGGCCTCCTCGATCCAGCGGCGGGCACGCTCTTCCGCATCGATCCGGGTCAGTGCCGTCATGATCGCCACTGTAGCCAGCTGAATCTAGGATGGGCCGGTGCGGCGACGGGTGGGACTGATCCTGGGCGTGGTGCTCCTGCTGGCCGTGGCCGGTGCGGTGGCCGGCCGGCGGTGGTGGCAGCAGCGGGCGCCCTACCCGCCGCAGACCCTGCACGCCCAGGCCACGCTGCGGTTCGTCGACCAGGCGACCGCCGACGCCGCCCTGGCCCCGGGCAACGCCGAGCACGCCGAGCCCGGCGAGCAGATCCTGCTCGGCCGGGTCAGCTGGACGCCGCCCGCCGAGGCGCGGGCCGGTGATTCGTTCCGGATCGTGCTGCTGGACAAACGCCGTCGTCTGATGCCCGGATTCATCGCGGCGACCGCGGCCGACCCCGCCGACGTCGGCGCCGGATCGGACCACGCGCTCGATCTCGCCGAGGAACGCTACCCGTGGCTGCGCGGCATCGGCGCGCGCGAGATCAACGGCGGTTTCTGGTGGCCGGGCAGCGCCGTCACCGCGTCGGTGGACGCCTCGCCGGTGACCCTGCAGACCGTGCTGCACCGGGCCCGCCCGGGCACTCCGCCGGAGGCCGCCGTGGCGACCGCGCCCGTGTCGGTCGACGACCTGCTGGTCGCGCTGATCGGGGTCGGCCCGGACGGCCAGGTCTACTGGGCGCAGCGCCTACTGAACTAGCTCCCGTAGATGGTCGCGGCCGTGAAGGTATCGGCCCCGCGCGAGCATGCTTGAGCTGAAGTCGGGTTGAGGGAACAGGATGGCCGGATGACGGCGACCGACGCGATCCGGCAGGCCCTGGACGAGCAGCAGACCGTGGAGATCACCACGATCGGGCGGCGCAGCGGCCGGCCCCGACGGATGGAGACGTGGCGCTACCGGGCGGGCGGCCGCTATTGGCTCTCCGGCAGTCCGGGCCGCCGCGACTGGTATGCCAACCTGCTCGCCCATCCCGAGTTCACCCTGCACCTCAAGGACCAGGACCTTCCGGTACGTGCCCGTCCGGTGACCGACCCGGCCGAGCGCGCCCGCGTGTTCGGCGAGATCGTGCCGAGCCTGTCCTGGGCCGGCACCATGGAGTCCTGGCTGGCCGGCAGCCCGCTGGTCGAAATCGAACTCGGCGGCTGAGCCCGTGGAGTTCGAACTCGGCGGCTGAGCCCGTGGAGTTCGACCTCGGCGGCCGAGCGGGTGGAGATCGAACTCGGCGGCCGAGCGAGTCGAGACTGAACTCGGCGGCCGAGCGGGTGAAGACCGAGCTGGACGGCTGAGCGAGTGGAGACCGAACCGGGCGGCTGAGCGAGTCCGCGCCAGTGCCGAAGGCCGCCCCTAGTCGCGCGAGGAAGCCCAGGCCAAGGCCACCGCCGCCGCGTCCTCCGCCACCGCACCCGGCACCGCGAAGTCATGCCGCGCGGCGTAGGCCCGCCAGCGCGCCCCGGCGAAACTGGCCGCCCCGGCCGTAAGCCCGGCGACCGCAGCCGGTCCGACCATCCCGGCCCCGCGCCGCCGCGCGTAGGCCGCCCCGGCGATCGCCCCGAGCACCACCCGCCCGGCGAGCGGCGCCGGCTTGAGCCGGCTCGGCGCCTTCGCCGACTTGTCGAACACCATCTCGCCGAGCGCCGCCGCCCCCGCCGCCACCCGGATCCAGCCACGCTTGCGCAGCGCCAGGCGAGCCAGGGGAGTGAGACTGCGGGCGCCCGCCGAGGCGCCGAGAACCGCGGAACGCACCAGAACGCTGTCGGCCATGCCCGACAAGTGCCCCGCGACGCCCCCGCCAAACAGAAGCGACACCCGCCAGGCAGAAGCGACACCCGCCAGGCAGAAGCGACGCCCGCCAGGCAGAAGCGACACCCGCCAGGCAGAAGCGACGCCCGCCAGGCAGAAGCGACACCCGCCAGGCAGAAGCGACACCCGCCAGGCAGAAGCGACACCCCTAGGCAGAAGCGACGCCCCCGCCAGGCAGAAGCGACGCCCACAGGCAGGCAGAAGCGACGCCCACAGGCAGAAGCGACGCCCCAACCAGGCACCCCCGCCAGACAGAAGCGCCGCCCCGCCAGACAGGATCCGCCACCGAGTCGCAACCGTCCCGCACTGCACCGGCATCCGGCCGCGCCGAAGAGCCGGAGGTCACGTACCCGAGGTCAGCCGGAGGACCCACTCATGAACCAGCCCCTGGTGGTCATCGCCGAGGACGACCGCGACGTCCGCGAGCTACTGACCTTCGCCCTGGAGAACGCCGGTTACCGCACCCTCGCCGCCCGCGACGGCGCCACCGCCGCCCGCCTGGTCGGCAGCGCCCACCCGGTCGCCCTGATCACCGACGTCCGGATGCCGGACATGAACGGCATGGACCTCTGCCGCCTGATCCGCCGCAACCCGGCCACCCGCGACCTGGCGATCCTGATGTTCTCCGCCAGCATCCACCCCTACGACGTGGACGCCGGCCTGGCCGCCGGAGCCGACCGCTACCTCCCCAAGCCGCTGGCCCCGCGCCGCATCCTCGCCGAACTCCACTCCGTCCTCACCGGCGACCGCACCCCGCACCTCCCCACCGCACACCCCACCACCCGCATCACCGGAGTCTTCTCCCTGGCCTCCGCCTGACCCAGTGCCCCGCTCGCCCAAGCCCCCTGCCCGATCCCACGTCAAAAGATCAACCTCAAATTCGTCATAGACGCAGGTCCGCGCGGGTACAGATCGCATGCTCCCGGCACCCCTCTGTCAAGGGGTTGGTGTGAGGGGTGTTTTAGGGTGGTGGTTGGCGGGTCCGGGTTGTGACTTTTCCGAAGTGTCGATCTTGGGGTTTGGGTCGGCCGCGCTGGAGTTCAGAGTCGCCCCCGTGTGTCCTCCCGGACCCGTCGCTGTCTGTTGTGCCGTGTGGTCGTCTTTGATCATTTGGCGGTAGACGGTGTCGGACAGGCGTCGTTTCAACGCTCGCATGGCTTCCATCGCGGTTTTGCCTTCGGCGCGTTTGCGCTGGTAGTAGGCGCGGCCGGGGGTGTCGAAGCGGAGCTGGGTGATGGCCATGATGTGCAGGACCCGGTTGATGCGCCGGTTCCCGGCCCGGTTGAGCCGGTGATGATGGTTGTCGCCGGAGGACACGTCGATGGGGGCGGTGCCGTTCCAGGTGGCGAAGTGCCCGCGGGTCGGGAAGCGGCTGATGTCGCCGATGTCGCCGAGCAGGCGGGCGGCGCCGGAGGGGCCGATGCCGTTGAGGCTGGTCAGCTGGGTGCCGGTGGCGGCCAGCACGGTCTTCAGCTGCCGGTTGGCTGCTTTGATCTTGGTGTCCAGGGTGGTGAGCTCGTCGGCCAGGTCGCCGGCCAGCTGATAGCGGGTGGCGGTGACGATGTCGCCGGCCGGGACGCTGACGCGTTCGAGCAGGGTGCGGGCCTGGTCGGTGGTCAGGTTCTTCTTCGCGCCGCCGGGGATCAGTTCGAGCAGTAGCTGGTGCAGCCGGTTGATGGTCTCGGTGCGGGCGACACCGAGCTGGTCGCGGCGGTCGGCCAGCAGCCGCAGCGCGACGGTGGCGCCGTCGGCGTGAACGCGGCGCAGGCCCGGGGTGCGCAGGGCGGTCACCGCGATGTGGTGCGCGTCGTGACCGTCGGTTTTACGGCCGTGCCCGGTGTCAAAGTTGCGGGCTTTCGCGGCGAGTTTCGCCGGGACGTCCAGCACGGTTTCGCCGTCGGCGACCAGCCGCTGGGCCAGGTGCCGGCCGATGCCGTTACAGCCCTCGACCGCCCACACCCGGCCGGCGTGACGGCGGCCGGCGGCGAGCATCTGCTGGTAGCCACCGGTGTCGGTGCCGTACCTGCCACGGGCCAGCACCTGTTCACGCTCGTTGATGATCTCGATCGTCGCGGACCGCTTGTGCGGATCGACTCCAATGATCAGCTGACCCATGTACCCGTTGACCTTCCCGTCGTCGCGGCAGAACCACACCAGCGGGAGGGCAACGCTACTTACAGCTGGGCAAACCCCTCTTCAGCCACTCCGCGCCACGGTGACCGGCAGGGTCCAAGCCGGGAGAGAGCCACACCCCGCCATATGAGTGGGCAGCGCGGGCCTGAGCACCCTACCGATCACCTCGACCAAGCCTGGCCGGGCCGCGGTCGTACACCAAATTCTCTTTAAGTAGCGCGGGCCGGGCCCGGCGATCTGGCCGCTGGCGCGTCCAAACCAATCGCCGCCCCCTTCAAGGTCCGTGGACCCCCAGAAAACCACCGGCCCCCTCCCGCCCAGCCCCCGCGCCCGCGCCACGCGCCGCCCCGACGGTAGCCGCGCGCCCACCGGTCGTCCGGCTGGCCCTCACAGGTGCCTCCACCGTGCCGAAGCACCCGTCACGCCCAGCCGGTGACCGCGACGCGCGCGGTGGCCCGCGGTTGCAGCGCGCCTGGCGGTGGTCTGGCTGTGCCTCACGGGTGTCTCGACCGTGTTGAGGCACCTGTCACGCCCAGCCGGTGACCGCGACGCGCGCCGTGGCCCGCGGTTGCAGCGCGTCCGGCGGTGGTCCGGCTGGGCCTCACGGGTGTCTCGACCGTGCCGAAGCACCCGTCACGCCCAGCCGGTGACCGCGACGCGCGCTGGGCCGGGATCGCGCATGGTCATTGACGTTCACATAGGGCGCGGGATTTAGCTCGTGACGGCGGTTTGGTGCGACGAGAGGCGCTGACCCAGCTCGGCGCCGGGCATCGGCGGCCCCAGGTGGAAGCCCTGCGCCATCCGGTAGCCGCAAGCGGCCAGCGCCGCCGCCTCGTCCGCGGTCTCCACCCCCTCCGCGACGACCTCCAGGCCGGCGGCGCGGGCCAGGGCCAGCACGGCCGACGGCATCGGCACCCCGGTGCCGTCGGCCGGGTCCAGGAACGCGCGGTCCAGCTTGAGCTGGTCGACCGGCAGCCGGTGGAGCAGCGTCAGCGAGGCCTGCCCGGTGCCGAAGTCGTCCAGGGCGACCCGAACGCCGAGGTCGCGCAGCTCCCGCAGGCGTTGCGCCGCCTCGGTGAGGTCTGCCTCGGCGGTGCCGGTGAGGTCCAGGGTGAGACAGTCGGCCGGCAGGCCGGCCCCGGCCAGCGCCGCCCGCACGTGCGCGACGAGGTCCGGGTCGGCGAGCTGGCGCGGCGAGACGTTGACGCTGAGCGTGCCCGGGGCGTCCGCGCCGTGCTCCTGCCGCCAGGCAGCGAACTGCCGGCAGGCCTCGTGCAGCGCCCACGCGCCGATCGTGACGATCAGGCCGGTGCGCTCGGCGACCGGGATGAACTCGGCCGGGGCGATCCGGCCGCGAACCGGGTGCGACCAGCGCATCAGTGCTTCCGCCCCGATGATCCGGCGGTCGCTGAGCGAGACGATCGGCTGGTATTCCAGGAACAGCTCACCGGCGGCGAGCGCCTGCTGCAGTTCGGCGCCGAGCGCCGCGGACCCGGCCACCGCGCCGGCCATGCCGGGCCGGTACCGCTGCACCGCGCCGCCGCCGCCGTGCTTGGCGGCGTACATCGCGATGTCCGCCCGGCGCAGCACCTCGTCGGGCTCCTCGCCGAGCCGGCCGCCGGCGATGCCGATGCTGGCCCGGACCAGCAGGTGCTGACCGTCGGCCAGGACCGGCTCGGTGAGCACGTCGATCATCCGGCGCATCACCCCTTCCGCCTCGTCCGGGGTGACGTCCTCGAGCAGCACGACGAACTCGTCACCGCCGAGCCGGGCCGCGGTGTCCCCCGGCCGGAGGCAGGCCCGCAGCCGCTGGGCGACGGCGACCAGCAGCACGTCACCGGCTTGGTGCCCGAGCGTGTCGTTGACGATCTTGAAATCGTCCAGGTCGATCAGGGCCACACCGATGCCCCGGCACGGTCCGCCGGCGGCCAGCGTGGCGGCGAGTCGCTCGGTGAACAGCGCCCGGTTCGGCAGCTGGGTCAGGGCGTCGTGGGTCGCGCTGTGGTCGAGGCGGGAGAGCAGTTCGGCGTTCTCCCGGAACGCGGTGACCTGCCGCCACATCACCAGGCCGGTCAGCGCGATCACCGCGATGACGGTTGGCAGCAGGTCGGCGCCGGACCGGACCGAGATCAGCAGGAGCAGGTCGACGCCGGCCACGGCCAGGTAGGGCAGCCGGCTGAACGGGCTCCGGCCGGCTTTCTCCCGGGTCGCCCTGGTCACCCCGACCTTCCGTTGCCGCTCCGCGGCCGCCGTCACGCAGACCAGGATGGCCGGCAGGGTGAGCTGCACCATGTCCAGGTGCCGACGGTCCTCGATGAGTCCCTGCAACAGGCTGCTCAGCGCTCCGACCAGCAGTGCGCCGGCGAGCAGGCGCAGCGCCCCGGGAGCGATGTACGCCTGCCCGGCCAGTGCCACCTTCATGATCGCGAAGACGGTGACCAGTTCGAGCAGCAGGGTGACCGTCATGGCCAGCAGCGTGGCGGGACGGTAGCCGGCCGCCTCCAGCTGCGGCCGGGCCTCGAAGTGCCAGAGGAAGGCCGCCCCGGCGATCATCACGGTGCCCGCGTCCAGCGCGATCCGCAGCACGTCGCCCCGCCCGGAGGTGCCCATCGGCAGCCGGATCAGGCTCCAGAGCAGCAGGAGCATGGTGAGGCCGTACAGCGAGATGGTCCCGATCGACATGTGCCGGCCGAGCGAGGGGGAGTGGATGGTGTCGTAGCCGTGCGCGGCGGCGCCGCACCCGGCCATCACCAGGCAGACCGCCAGGGTGCGCCAGAACCGGCGGGTCGGGGCCGGCAGATCCGGCATCCGGGCCACCCGCCAGGCGCTCACCAGCGGGACGAGCACGGCCCCGCACGGCCCCAGCCAGAGCAGGACCTCGGGTCCGCGCGGGGCCGTCAAGTTGAGGGCGAAGACCGTGACCGCGAACGCCGCCACGGACAGCGACGCGCGGACCGGTAGCAATCGCACCGCCGCCGTCCTCATGTCCGACAATATCGGCCGAACCCACGGTGGGCTGAGAGTGGTGGCCGGTGAGCCGGGCCACCGTCAGGCGGTCAGCTCCAGCACGTACGACTCGCCGCTGCGCCGGAAGCCCAGCCGGTCGTAGTACGGCGTCCGCATCCCGGGCGGCGTCAGCACGGTCCGGCAGCCGCGGTCGATGAAGTAGCGGCTGCGCCGGAAGACGAACTCGCCCGGGGTGAAGTCCCGGTACCGCTCGGTCACGTAGTCCAGGTCGACCTGCGCCACCCCGTTGCCGGCCATGTGGAACGCCACCACCCCGGCCACCTCGTCGCCGTTGACCACCAGGAACGCCGACTGGTCGTGGCCGGTCAGGCGCTCCGGGGTGAAGCCGGGAGTGAACCGCTCGATGTCGGCGCGGTGGCGGTGCAGCAGATGGGCGAGAAAGCCGTCGTCGGTCCGCACCTCGACCACCTGATAGGTCTTCTCGTCGTGCCGGGTCGCCAGCATCTTGACCAGGTACCAGATGTTGATCAGCGCCAGCACGACGTTGAGCCCCACCATCGGCCAGACGCCGACGGCCGCGTTGAACCCGATGAGCACCAGGCAGCCCACCAGATTGAGCGCCCGCAGGCGCAGCAGCCGGTTTTGCAACAGGGACCAGACGAGCAGACACGAGCCGGCCCAGCCGATCAGATCAAGCGGTTCCACCACGTCAGCGTAATGATCCGGAAATCCGCCCGACATTGAACCTCCCGGTTCACTGTTGTAAGGTGAACCACATGGTTCAGCAAGCTGCTCTGGATCGTGTGTTCGCCGCGCTGGCCGACCCGACCCGCCGCGGCATCCTCGTTCGTCTCGGCGAGAGTCCGGCCACCATCGGGGAGCTCGCCGAGCCGACCGGGATGACCCTGACCGGGATGAAAAAGCACGTCCGGGTGCTGGAGGACGCCGGCCTGGTGGTCACCGAGAAGGTGGGCCGGTCGCGGCAGTGCCGGCTCGGTGCCGCGCCGCTCGACGAGGCGATGGCCTGGATCAGCTTCTACCAGCGGCTCTGGGCCCGTCGGCTGGACGGCCTGGATGCCTACTTCACCATGCGACCCGACCCGAAGGGACCCTCGGAATGAGCCTGGAGATGCGGATGGCGCGGCAGTTGCCGGCCACACCGGAGGAGGTCTTCGACGCCTACACCGACGCGGAGAAGCAGAAGATCTGGTTCAGCATCCTCGACGAGCAGCCCGGCATCGTGGAGATCGAGGTCGACCTGCGGGTCGGCGGGCAGCAGACCGCGGTCTGGGGGCCCAGCCCGGACATGCTGTTCCGGGAGACGCAGACGTTCCTGGAGATCGACCGCCCGCACCGGCTGGTCACCGAGTCGACCGGGGTCAGCCCGGACGGGATGACGATGACCACCCGGATCGAGGTGTCCTTCGAGGCGGCGGACGGCGGCACCCTGATGACCGTGGTGCAGAGCGGCTTCCCGGCGCCCGAGGTCCGCGACTTCTTCGCCGGCGAGGTCTGGGCCGGCGCCCTCGCCCGGATCGAGGCCTACCTGGTCCGCGCCGGGCGCGAAGTCGATGCCTAGGCTGCCGCGCGCCGCGCTGGTCGCCACGGCCGCCGGCGTCGCCGTGCTGGTCAACCTCGCGGTCTACCTGGCCGGGCGGGCCGTCGGCGGGACCTTCACCTTCACCTCGTCGACCGGTCCCGCGCGGGTCGACGCGGTGACGGTGGCCGGGTTCACCGCGGTGCCGCTGCTGCTCGGCCTCACCGCGGTCGCGCTGCTGGCGCCCCGGGCGGCCTGGGTGATCCGGGTCGCCCTGGTCGCCGGGCCGGCGCTGGCGGCCGGCACGGTGCTCGCGATGACGCTGCCGGCGGATTTCGACACGGTCAGCACCATCACCCTAGCGCTGTGCCATCTGACCCTGGTGCCGATCACCGTCGCGGCGGTGCTGGCCCTGGGCCGCCGGCCTGCCGGGCGACCGCTCAGCCCGGCGTCAGGTCGAACAGGTCGGTGAGCTGGCAGATGGTCAGCACCTGACGGACGTTGCGATGTGCCTGGCTGATGCCGAACCGGCTGCCCCGCTGCTCGGCGATCTCCCGGCACTGCACCAGCGCCAGCACGCCGGCCGAGCCGAGGAAGGTGACCTCGCCGAGGTCGAGATCGACCTGGTCGGTGCCGTGGCGGGGCAGCAACCGCACCACCTCGTGCAGCAGGTCGGCGGAGTTGTCCATGTCGATCTCGCCGGCCACGGTGATGGCGGTCAGCGTGTCGGTCCGCTCCCGGAGCTCGACGACGAGCCCCGAGAAGGAGTCAACGGTTCTCAGCATGACGGGGTACTCCCGATCCGATCGCTTCGGTTCGACCCGTCCTCGCGTCTGCGGGACGAGTGCCGAGAAGACGACCTGAGCGGCCGGGCCCCGACGTGGCGCAGTGACCCACGCTACCGCGATACCGGTACAGAGCCCAGTCCACCTTCTGTGGCAGGCTCGTCGCCGTGGAGCGGTTGATCGATGTGCGGCACGGGTCGGTCTGGGCCGAGGACAGCGGCGGTGACCTGCCGCCGGTCGTGTTGCTGCACCCGGGCACCGGCGACTCCCGGATCTGGGATCCGGTCCGGGCCCGGCTCGCCGGCCGGTACCGGCTGATCCGGTACGACGTGCGCGGCTTCGGCCGGTCGGCGCCCCCGGCCGGCCGGTTCTCCCCGCTCGACGACCTGCGCCGGGTGCTCGACCGGCTCGGCGTCGGCCCGGCGCTGTTCGCCGGCTGCAGCATGGGCGGCGGCGCGGCCCTCGACCTGGCCCTGGCCGAGCCGGACCGGGCCCGCGGGATGGTGCTGGCCTGCCCGGGCATCTCCGGCGCCCCACCGGCGCACGACCCGGATGACGAGCCGGACAGCCCGGACCCGGCGGTCTTCCTGGAACAGGGCCTGGCTCGCTGGGCGCGGGCCGGCCGCGATCCGCTGGTCGTCGACCTGTTGCGCGGCGCGGTCCGGTTCTGGCTGCACTGGGGCGACAGCCTCGCCGACGACGGTGACGCGTGGTCCCGGTTGGAGGAGGTCGCCGTGCCGACCGCGCTGCTGCTCGGCGACCTGGAGCGCCCGTCGTTCGTCCCGGCCTGTGTGACGGCGGCCCGGCGGATCCCCGGCTGCCGCTTCGTCGAGGTCCCCGGGGCGGATCACTTCCTGCCGCTGCGGGCGCCCGGCGCGGTGGTCGAGGCGCTGGACTCGCTGGCACGCTGACCGGCCCGGCCCGGCTGGTCAGGGCAGGGCGGCCGGGCGGGACAGGTGGTAGCCCTGGCCGTGGGCGATCCCGAGGTCGCGCAGGCGGGCCAGCTCGGCCGGGGTCTCGATGCCCTCGGCGATCAGGTCGGCGCCGATCTGGGCGGCGAAGTCGTTGAGGCAGCGGGCCATCGCGGTCTTCACCAGGTCGGTGTCGATGTCCCGGACCAGGCTCATGTCCAGCTTGATCAGGTCGGGCCGCAGCCGCAGGATGTGCTGCAGGCTGGCGTAACCGGCGCCGGCGTCGTCGACGCTGAGCCGGACGCCGGTCCGGCGCAGGGCGGCCAGCGCGCCGGTCAGCAGGTCGTAGTCGCTGACCTGGGCGTGCTCGGTGACCTCGACGTTGAGCCGGGGACCGGCGTGGGCCAGCAGGGTGTCCAGCACCTCGCCGTCGAGCAGCGCGTCGGCGGACAGGTTGACCGCGAGGAAGGCCCGGTCCGGCAGGTCGGGGAGCCGGTCCAGGGCCTGGCGCACGGCGAGCAGTTCGAGCGGGACACCGAGCCCGCACAGCGAGGCGGCGGCGAACGCGTGGTCCGGGTCGCGGAAGGTGCCCGGGTCGAACCGGGCCAGCGCCTCGTAGCCGACGTGCGCGCCGTCGCCCAGGCGCACGATCGGCTGGAAGTCCATCCGGACCGCCCGGCCGTCCAGCACCGACTGCACCGCGGCGCGCGCCGACGCGATGGTGTGCCGCTGGACGGCCAGCGGCCCGCTCATGTTCTCGCTGATCAGGTCGGCGATCAGGCCGAGGTAGCGGACCGCCTGCTGGTCCAGGGACGGGTCCGGGTGCCGGCTGGCGCAGCACAGCATGCCGGCGGTGGCGCCGTCCGGAGACCGCCACGGGACCCCTGCGTAGGAGCCGATGCCCAGGTCCCGGGTCACGTCCAGGTCGCGGGTGACCGGGTGCCGGCGGGCGTCGTGCACCACGTCGGGCAGCGTGCCGGCCAGCACCCGGACACAGAACGAGCCGAGCAGGCCGGTGGCGCCACCCAGCGGCAGGCGCATCTCCTCGACCGCGCCGGTCGCCGCCCAGATGGTGAGGTCGCCGGCGCCGAGCGCGGACACCCAGGCCGCCTCCACCCCCAGGTGGTGGCGCACCTTGTCGAGCATCCGCTCGACCTCGGCCAGCTGACCGGTGGTGGCCGGCGGCACCGAGACTGCTTGCATGATCGTTTCTCCTTGCCCAGCGCGCTGGCCCCGACTGTCGGCAGGCGGGCGGCCGGGCTGAGGAGAACTCAGACCGTCGTGGTGGCCCGGCGGGCGAAGCCCTCGCTCTCCCGCCGCAGCGACGCCCGCATCATGCCGCCGAGCAGCGCCGACGCCACACCGGCCGCCCGGCCGGTGACGTCCAGCACGAGCGTCATCCGGGTGCCCGCGCCGGCCGGCTCCAGCAGGTGGCGCCCGGTCAGGCGCAGGCCGGGCCGGCGGGTCTCCCAGGTGAACTCGCGGGCCGGGTCGAGGCGGGTCACCGTCCAGACGGCGCCGAACTGGCCGGGCTGCTTGACCCGGGCGGTGCTGCCGACGCGCAGCTCGCCCGCGTCGAGCCGGGTCACCCGCTGCATGGTCGGCAGAAAGGCCGGCCAGTCCTCGATGTCGGCGGTCAGGCGCCAGATCAGCTCGACCGGCGCGTCGATCACGGTGCTCACCTCGTAGCGCATGCGGGGACTGTACCATTTGGTACATGTCTGAAGCACGTGCCGAGTTGCTCGCCCGCATTCTGGAGTCCGCGGCCCGGGACGGGCTGGCCGATCGCAGC
This sequence comes from Actinoplanes octamycinicus, assembly GCF_014205225.1. Classification (NCBI taxonomy): domain Bacteria; kingdom Bacillati; phylum Actinomycetota; class Actinomycetes; order Micromonosporales; family Micromonosporaceae; genus Actinoplanes; species Actinoplanes octamycinicus. Next base: position 7,436,865 of record NZ_JACHNB010000001.1, on the reverse strand, counting down.
CTGCGCGAGATCGCGGCCGGCGCCGGCACCAGCCACCGGATGCTGCTGCACCACTTCGGCTCCCGGGAGGGGTTGCTCGCCGCGGTGGTCGGCGCCATGGAGGCCCGGCAGCGGGCCGCGATGACCGCGCTGGCCGAGACCGCGGCCGGCCCGGAGGAGTTGATGAACGGGGTCTGGCAGGCCGTGTCGAGTCCCGAGGCCAGGCCGTTCGTGCGGCTGTTCTTCGAGGTGTTCGCGCTGGCCACGCGCGGGGCGGCGCCGGTGCCGGCCGGGCTGACCGCGAGCTGGCTGGACGACGCCGGCAGGGCGGCGGAGCGGCTCGGGGTCGCGCCCGACCGGGTGGCGTCGCGGCTGGGTGTCGCGGTCAGCCGGGGCCTGCTGATCGACCTGCTCGCCGGCGAGGACCCGGACGAGGTGGACGCGGCGCACGCCCTGTTCGTCCGCCTCGCCGGCGAGGCTCAGCAGCGGTGACGTCAGTCGCTCAGCGTTCCGTCCGCCGCGGCGACCGGGATCGGGTCGCCGAAGTCGGCCGGGAAGACCAGCGCCTGCCACCGGACGTGCTCGTCACCCTCGGCCAGCCCGTCGGTGATCGTCGGGATGGCGACATCGACCGCCGTGGTGCCCGGTGCCACCTCGAGGAACACCTCCAGGCCGGTGCCGGACAGCGGCCGGGACGGCTCCGGATCGCGGCCGCTCACCGCGCTGAACCACTCCGGGTCCACGTCGGTGCTGGACAGTTCCGGCCCGGTCGCCGGCGGCTGCGGCACGATCAGCAGGTAGAGCGGGCTGTCGGCGGCCGCGGACAGGTGCAGCGTCCAGGTCAGCGGCGCGCCCTCGGCCGCGGTGGCGACCGCCGGGCTGACCGTGAAGGTGGGCATCGGGTCGTCCTCCCGGGACAGCACCCCGCCGACGTAGTCGCCGACCACCGCGCTGCCGATCGCCTTGGCGGTCACCGGGTAGGACCGGTCGCCGCCGTAGGTGGTGTTGCCGGCCACCGAGACCGGCACCTCGATCGTGGTGCGCCCCGGCTTCAGCTCGGCCACCCAGGACGTCGTCGCCTTCGCCGGGTCGCCCAGGAAGAGCCGGACCTTGGCCGGCCGCGGACCGTGCGAGCGCACCGGGATCCGGTAACCGCGGGTGCCGTTGTCGCCCTCGTCGACGGTCAGATCGCCGACGTCGACCCGGTCCAGCGCGGCCGGTCGCGACGCCGGGGTGCCGGGCCGCCAGCCCCAGGCGTCGATCAGCCAGGCCGGTCCGTCCCCGTCCGGCGTGATTTCCAGATCTTTTACGGTACGGACGCCGCGCGGCAGTGGCAGCCGGACCTCCTGAGCCCAGTACGACGTGGTCGCCGCGGTGCCGGGCACCCCGGTGAGGGTGGCCGTGCCCAGCTCGGCCCGCCGGCCGTGCTCGTCGGTGACCGCGACCCGGAACCGGGTGGCCGGCGCGTTCGGCGGCACGACCAGGCGCAGCGCGAGCGCCGTGGCGCCGGCCACCGGCATCGGCGCGGCCGGGCGCAGCGTGGCGGTCGCCGTCCCGGACAGCTTGACCGCGTTCCGGTCCGGCTCCGGGCCGGTGAACCGGACGAAGTGCGGGGAGCCGACGAAGAACCCGTCGGTGCTCAGGCAGGCCGTCGCCGGATCGTCGGCGACCTGGTCGCAGAGCTGGGCGTGGCGGACCGACAGCCCGGGACCCGGGATGATCGCCGGACTCCGGTTCGCGCCGATCGCGTGGCTCAGCACCCGGGCCGGGCCGGCTGACGGCGCCCGGACCCCGGAGCCGTCCAGCAGCGGCCGGGCGCGGTCGTCGCCGGCGACGAACAGCCGCGCGGCGGTGGCGATGTAGGTGGCGCCGACGTCCTGCTGCTGTCCGGGAGTGAGGCGGGTGGGGGCTCCGGCCGTACACAAAGGGTCGGGCTCTTCGGTCCAGAAGTCGTCGAACGCCGGCCCGGAAGCCTGTCCCGGCGTCCACTCCGTGTTGAAGTAGTTGTGGTTGGCGCCGATCACGTAGAGCGCGCTGTGCAGGGCGCGGCCGGCGCTGACCTGGCGGGTGGCGTCCACATACATCTGTCCCTGCAGGTCGAAGACGTCGCCGTCGCAGCCGGGCAGGATGGTCGCCGACGGCACGTCCGGCTGCGGGTTCTGGCCGAACGCGGTCGGCCCGATCAGCAGCAGCCCGCGGATCGTCCAGCGGACCGCGCCGCGGTAGTCGTCGGCGCCGGCCGGCGGCGGGGTGAGGCTGTCCAGCGCGGCCCGGCTGACGCCCTCGCCGCCGCGGGAGTGGCCGATCAGGAACACCCGGGACAGGTCGGCTCGGGGGACCGCCCGGACGATCGCCGGCGCCGAGCCGCGCTTGGCGCCGGACCAGTCGGCCCAGTGCGCCAGGTGGGTCCGGATCAGCGTGGACCGGGCCTGCGCGCCGTAGTCGGCGACGTCGTTGTCCTGGGCGCTGATCGCGTTCGCCGAGATCGACACGGTGACGTAGCCCTGCGAGGCCAGCAGCTGCTGGGCCTGCAGGTAACCGCGGTGGCTCGGCACCGCCTGGGAGCCGGCCGGGCACGGCCACTCGCCGCTGATCGTGCTCATGTCGTCACCGGCGAAGCAGGTCCAGTGCCGTCCGTGCAGGAACAGCGCGAGCGGCCGCTTGCCCGGCGCACCGGTCGGCGCGACCACCACGGCCTGCATCTCGATCGGCGTCGGGAAGCCGGTCAGCCGCAGGCCGGGCAGCGTGTACTCGCCGCTCGTGGTGGCGTAGGGACCCGGGACGCCGGGGTCGAGCGGGTGCGCCGGGGCGGCGGCCGGGATGCTCGGCGCGGCGAGGCGCTGCGCCCGCTTCGGCGCCGCCGCGTCGACCCGCCGGCCGCCGACCCGGACCTGCAGGTCGGTGAGCGCGCCGGGGGTGGCCTTACCGAGGGTGAACGTGCGCAGGTCCGCGCCGCCCTCGGCGCGGCCGAGCAGCCGGTCGCCGGACCAGAACTCGACCGCCGCGTCACCCGGCGGGATCGGCCGCTCGCTGGTCCAGGTCAGGGTGCGGCCGGCGACCGACCAGCCGGGTGGGAGCGAGCCGGTCGCCGGGGCGGGTGGATCCGCCGAGGCGGGCACCGGCATGCCGAGTATCAGGGTGCTTGCCGCGATCGCGGCGACCATGAGTCTGCGCATGCGGCCCGTTCTAGTCGACGCGTGCAAATGCGTCGATCGCCGACCTAGATGCGGGCGCCGCCGGTCGCGTCGATCCGGCCGGCGGTCACCCAGCGGGCGTCGTCCGAGGCCAGGAACGCCACCGCGTCGGCCACGTCGGCCGGCTGCCCGACCCGGCCCAGCGCGGACCACTCGGCCACGGTCGCCTGCGCGCCGGGGTTGTCCCGGAGCCAGCCGGCGTTCACGTCGGTGTCGATCACGCCGGGTGCGACCGCGTTGACCGTGATGCCACGCGGCCCGACATGCTTGGCCAGGCTGTGCCCGAACGCGTCGAGGGCGCCCTTGGTGCTGGCGTAGGCGATGCCCTCCGGGAACGCCACCCGGGTCACCCCGGACGAGACGTTGATGATCCGGCCGCCGTCGCGCAGCAGCGGCAACGCCCGCTGGGTGAGGAAGAACGGCGCCTTCACGTTGACCGCGAACACCCGGTCGAAGCCCGCCTCGTCGACCTGCTCGATGGTCGCCGGCAGGCCGATGCCGGCGTTGTTCACCAGGATGTCCAGTGCGACCTCGCGCCCGGCGTCGCGCAGCGCCCGCTCCAGTCCGGCGAAGAGCGTGCCGATGTCGCCGGGCGTGCCCAGCTCGGCCCGTACCGCAGCCGCCTGGCCGCCCGCGCCGGCGATCGTCGCGACCACCTCCCGGGCCGCGGCGTCGTCCCGGGCGTAGTGCACCACCACGAACGCCCCGTCCCGGCCGAGCCGCTCCGCGATTGCCCGGCCGATGCCCCGGCTCGCCCCGGTGACCAGGGCGATCCTGCCGTCGAGATGTGCCGCCATGTGTCCTCCCACATTTGTGTAACGACCACTACAGAATGACCGTAGCATGACTGTAGTGGTCGTTATAGAATTCGCGGCATGGTGGTCAGCAGGGGTCGGCAGCGGGGCTTCGACCGGGACGCGGTGCTCGACCAGATCACCCGGGCGTTCTGGCGCGACGGCTATGCCGGCACCTCGGTCGCCGACCTGACCAAGCTCACCGGGGTCAACCCGCCCAGTCTCTACGCGGCCTACGGCGACAAGCGGGCCCTCTTCGGTGAGGTGCTCGACCACTATCAGCGGACCTACGGAGCGTTCACGACGGTCGCGCTGCACGAGGAGCCGACCGCGCGGCGGGCGATCGGCCGGCTGCTGCGCGAGGCGGCCGCCGCCTACACCGACCCGAGCCGTCCGCGGGGCTGCCTGGTGATCAGCGCCGGGACCGGGGAGGCCGCGGAGACGCTGCGGGAGCTGCGCGCGGCCGGGCAGCAGGCGGTCGCCCGGCGGATCGCCGCCGATGTGGACGCCGGGTTGCTGCCGCCCGGGACCGACAGCGCGGGGCTGGCCGCCTTCTTCGCCACCGTCGTCCAGGGCATGTCCCGCCAGGCGCGGGACGGCGCCGGCCGGGACACCCTGGAGCGGGTCGCCGCGATGGCGATGGGTGTCTGGCCGGCGCCGTGAGGCGCGTTCCTAGCAGGTGGGCTCGCCGGACTGGGCCGGCAGGCTGACCGCGTTCCAGGCGGCCTTCACCGCGTTGAACTGGGTGCAGCTGCCCGGGTAGAGGTTCTTCGCCGCCTGCAGCGTCCACACCCGGTACTTGGCGTAGGACGAGCTGGACGTCTTCAGCAGCATCGCGTTGTACATGATCTTGATGGCGGTCTGGATGCCGACGCCGGTCACCGTGGAGCCGTTGCAGGTCGGGCTGGCCGGCTGGCCGTTCCCGCTGCTGCCCTGCGCCAGCAGGTAGAACCAGTGGTTACCGGGCCCGGCCGCGGCGTGCACCTCCTGGCTGGGGGTGCTGCTGGAGTAGCAGTTGCTGTCGCCGGCGAGCGACGGGTTGTACATGTACCGGATCGGGCCGCTGCCGACCAGGTTGACCTCCTCGCCGACCTGGTAGTCGGCCGGGTCGTTCGGGTTGGCCGCGTACGCCTCGGTGGCCGCGCCGATGGTGTCGGCGACGAACTCCTGGGTGCCGCCCTTCGAGATGCCGCCCGGCGTCTTGTCGTCGATGCCGTGGCCCAGCTCGTGCCCGACCACGTCGGCCGACGAGATCCACTTACCGGCGGTGTTCTTGCCGATCTGCACCTGGGTGCCGTCGTAGTAGGCGTTCTGCTGGTTCAGCCCGACCCGGATCGGCCACGCGCCGCCGGAGCCGTTCTGCCCGTTGCGGCCCAGCCACGCGGTCAGCATCGCCTTCTGCTTCTGCGCCACGTAGAACGCGTCCACGCAGCCGGTCTCCTTGCTGGTCCCGTTGCCGTTGCCCCAGACGTTGTCGGAACCGCTGAAGGTCACCCGGGTGGAGGCGTCCTGGCAGCTCAGGTTCGTGGTCGTCGGGTCCTTGAGCGAGTAGGTGGAGCCGGACTGCGTGGTGTTCAGCGAGACAGTGCCGTTGATCCAGCCGGTGCCGGTGCCGGTCACCTCGGTGACGTGCTCCTCGGTGGCGAGCACCTTGCCGCTGACCGCGTCGACGTCGACGGTGAGCCGGCTGACGTCCTCGGCGCTGGTCCCGTTCACCGTGGTCTCGTAGGCCAGGGTCGGCGTGCGGCCCTCGGCCGCGACCACCACCAGGCGCGTGCCCTCCACCCCGGACACGCTCTTCAGCTGCTGCTTCGCGGTCACGACCGCGTCGCTCGGGGAGATTTTCGGTACGGTCGACAGCTCGCCGAGCGGGCTGCTCTGCGCCACCGAGGTGTACCGGGTCTGGCCGGCGGCGTCGGTGACCACGACCAGGTCGCCGCCCTTGACCGGCAGTCCCTTGTAGGTGCGGTCGTAGGCCGAATAGGTCAGGCCCTGCGACCGGAAGACCTGGCTGCGCTGGAAGGCGTCGTGCGCGCCGGCGTGCAGCGCGGCCGGCCGGGCGGCGACCACCGCGTCGGCCTGGGCGACCGGGTCCACCGCCGGGGTGGGCGTCTGCGCCGCCGCTGGACCGGACACCGCGACCAGCGCCGAGGCCGCCGCGGTGCCGGCGGCCAGCGCGATGCCCAGGGGGATTCGTGCCATCTCGTAACTCCTTTCCCGCCCGGGGGGTGGCGGGCGGGCTCGACTGCCGGTGCGGCGGGGTGGCCGGGACCGGGTGAGACAGGAGTGACGCTATCCACGGAGGTCGATTTAAGAAATAGGGAAAACCCTCGCTGTTGTCACGATGTCGTCAAATGTGACGACGGATGACCGGGAACGGCGCGCAGCGCCAGGTCGACGGTGGCGTGCAGGGCCTCGCGGGGGACGCCGGCGGCGGCGTGCACCGCGTTGCCCTCACTGACCACCATCACGTAGCGGGCCAGGGCGGCCGGGTCGGTGCCGGTGGGGAGGTCGCCCTCCTCGGCGGCGCGGGTGAGCCGCTCGGTGAGGGCCTGCTCGCCGGCCAGGCGGCTGGCGGCGAGGAACTGGGCCACGTGGCCGTTGTCGCTGCCGCAGGCCAGGCCGCCCTGGATGGACAGGCAGCCGGCCGGGCGGTCCGGTCGGGTGAGGGCGTCCGCGTTGGTCCGCAGGAAGCGCTCGATCACCCGGTACGCGGTGGGCTCGGCGAGGGCCTCCCGGGCGTATGCCATGTCGGCCTCGGCGTAACGGGCCACCGCGCGGCGGAACAGGTCCTCCTTGCCGCCGTAGGCGGCGTACATGCTGGTCCGGTTGATCCCCATGGCCCCGGTCAGGTCGCTGAGCGAGGCGCCCTCGTAACCGTGCCGCCAGAACACCTCGACCGCGCGGTCCAGGGCCGCGTCGGCGTCGAAGCCCCGGGGCCGGCCGCGCTCGCGCGTCTTCTCCGCCATCGACTGCCTCCTGTCACTGTGACGCAGCTCAACTGTACCGATCGGTACGGAATTAGCCAGCCCGGTGCTAGCGTTCCTCACATCGGTACCGAACGGTACAGAAATAGTTGAGGGAGTTCGTGATGGGACAGTTCGACGGCAAGACCGCTCTGGTGACCGGCGCCACCTCGGGAATCGGCCTGGCCGCGGCGCGGCGGCTGGCGGCCGAGGGCGCGCACGTCTTCGTCACCGGGCGGCGCCAGGACGTGCTGGACGAGGCCGTCGCCGCGCTCGGCGGACAGGCGACCGGGGTGCGGGCCGACGTCGCGAACCTCGACGACCTGGACCGGGTCGTCGCGGCGATCTCGGCGCGCGGCGCGGGGCTGGACATCCTGTTCGCCAACGCCGGCGGCGGCGAGTTCGCAGCGCTGAGCGACGTGACCTGGCAGCACTACGCCGACACCTTCAACACCAACGTCGGCGGCACGCTGTTCACCGTGCAGAAGGCGCTGCCGCTGCTCAACCGGGGCGCGTCGGTGATCCTGACCAGCTCGAACATCGACGTGAAGGGCGCCGGGTCGTTCAGCGTCTACGCGGCGAGCAAGGCGGCGCTGCGCTCGTTCGCCCGCAGCTGGGCGGCCGAACTGGTCGGCCAGGGGATCCGGGTCAACGCGATCGCGCCCGGACCGATCGAGACGCCCGGGCTCAGCGGCCTGGCCGGCGACCCGGCCGAGGCGGAGCAGCTGCTGAAGGGCCTGGCCGCCGGGGTGCCGATGAACCGGCTCGGCAAGCCGGACGAGATCGCCGACGCGGTGCTCTTCCTGGCCTCGGACGCCAGCAGCTTCATGACCGGCGCCGAGATCTACGTCGACGGCGGCGCGAGCCAGATCTGAGTCGTCAGTCGTCGACCAGGTTGTCGAGAGTGCCGGCGAGCTGCTTGCGGAGGTGCTGGAGCTGCGCGATGGAGCTGTCCACCTGGACGATCTGCCCGCGCAGCCGCTCGCGGGCGGTCGGGCAGGAGGTCAGCTCGCCGTCCGGGGTGAAGCAGGGCAGCACCTCCGCCGCCGCCTGCAGGCTCAGCCCGATGTCGAGCAGCAGCCGGATCCGGCGCACCTCCTCGACCGCGCAGTCGGCGAAGTCGCGGTAACCGTTGCCGAGACGGCGGGAGGAGAGCAGACCCAGCCGGTCGTAGTGCCGCAGCGCCCGCGTGCTCACCCCGCTGCGGTGCGCCAGCTGATTGATCAGCATGATCCGCCCTTGACGTTGACACCCATGTCAAACCTTAGCGTGCGGGCATGCCGATCGATCTCGCGGTCCCACGCGACTCCCGGCAGCGCCTGATGGCGCTGTCCACCCTGGTCAACACCGTCGGGATGGGACTGTTCCTGTCCGCCGGCACGATCTTCCTGATCCGGTCGGCCGGGCTCAGCCCGGCCGAGGCCGGCGCCGGGCTCACCATCGGCTCGCTGATCGGGTTCGGCGCCGGTGTGCTGGTCGGCGACCAGGCGGACCGGCGCGGCGCCCGGGAGGTCCTGATCGCCGCGATGCTGGTGGAGGCGGCGGCCAGCGTCGGGCTGCTGCTGGTCCACGACCTGTGGGCGCTGATCCTGGTGGCGTCGGTCGCGGCGATCGGCCGGGCCGGGTCGGGCAGCGCCCGCGGGGCGATGATCGGGGTGCTGGCCGAGCAGGGGCGCGGCGCCGCGCTGCGGACCTACCTGCGGGCGGTCACCAACGTGGGGCTGGCGATCGGCATGCTGGGCGCGGCCGCGGTCCTGGCCGTCGACAGCCGCGCGGCGTACCTCAGCTTGATCTTGACCGACGCGGTGACGTTCCTGCTGGCGGCCGCGGTGCTGACCCGGCTGCCGCACCTGCCGCCGACCCGGGCCGTCACCGCCGCCTCGGACGAGCCGCGCTGGGTGGCGCTGCGCGACCGGCGCTACCTCGGGTTCACCGCCGCCTCGTCGGTGGCCAGCCTGCAGTACTGGGTGCTGGTCCAGGCGCTGCCGGTGTGGATCGTGCTGCGGACCGCGGCGCCACGCTCGATGGCCGCCCTGGTGCTGTTCGTCGCCGCGGTCACCGTGGCGCTCACCCAGATCCCGGCGACCCGGTCGATCGACGGACCCCGGACGGCGGCCCGGCTGCTGGCCCGATCCGGGCCGCTGTTCCTGGTGGCCTGGGTGCTGATGGCTTTCGCGGCCGGACCGCCGGCCTGGGTCGCCGTCGCGCTGCTGCTGGTCGCGGTGCTGGTCCACTCGCTGGCCGAGGTGTGGCAGGCGGCCGGGACGTTCGAGCTGTCCTTCGCGCTGGCCCGGCCGGAGGCGCAGGGCCAGTACCAGGGCGTGATCGGACTCGGTCACGGGTTCGTCGAGGCGGTGGCCCCGGTCGTCGTCATCACGCTCTGCGTCGACGGCGGCACTCCCGGCTGGGTCGCCCTCGCGGTGATCGTCACCGTGGCCGGGTGGCTGTGCGCGCTGATCGAGCGGCGCGGGGCGCGGGTCAGCAGCGCAGGAAGGTGAGCACGGCGAGCACCCGGCGGTGCGTCTCGTCGTCCGGCGGCAGGCCCAGTTTGTGCAGGATGCTGCGGATGTGCTTGGCGACCGAGGCCTCGGTGACGGTCAGCTCGGCGGCGATGGCCAGGTTGGAGCGGCCCTCGGCGACCAGTGCGAGCACCTCGCGCTCCCGGGGCGTCAGCCGGGCCAGCGGGTCGCGGCGGCGGCGCAGCAGCTGCCGGACCACCTCCGGGTCGACCACGGTGCCGCCGTCCACCACCCGGCGCAGCGCGTCGACGAACTCGGTGACGTGCCCGATCCGGTCCTTGAGCAGGTAGCCGACGTGGGTGCCGTCGCCGGCGTCGAGCAGCTCGGTGGCGTACCGGGTCTCGACGTACTGGCTGAGCACCAGGATCGGCAGCCGCGGGTGGGCGCGCCGCAGGTTTATGGCGGCGCGCAGGCCCTCGTCCTGGAAACCGGGCGGCATCCGGACGTCGGTCACCACCACGTCCGGAGCCAGGCCGGCGACCGCGTCCCGCAGGGCGCCGCTGTCGCCCACCGCGGCGACCACCTCGTGACCGAACCGGGCCAGCAACCCGGTCAGGCCGTCGCGGAGCAGGACGCTGTCTTCGGCGAGGACTACGCGGAGTCCGGAAGGGCCTGGCAAGGAATCTCCATGGTCACGCGGGTCGGCCCGCCCGCCGGGCTGGACAGCGACAGTCTGCCACCGACCACCGAGACCCGGTCGGCGAGCCCGATCAGGCCGGTCCCGGCCCCGATCGCGGCGCCGCCGCACCCGTCGTCGGCGACCTCGACGGTCAGTATCCCCGCGGCGTACCGGCCGATGATCGTGCCCCGGTCGGCGCCGGCGTGCTTGGCCAGGTTGGCCAGCGCCTCGGCGACCACGAAGTAGCCGGCCGACTCGACCGCGCGAGGAAAGCGCCCAGCCACCGGGAAGTCGACATCGACCGGCACGTGACAGCGGCCGGCCAGGTCGGCGACCGCGGCGGCCAGGCCGAAATCGGTCAGCACCGGCGGCTGGATGCCCCGGATCAGCTCGCGCAGCTCGACCAGCACCCGATCCGCCTCCTCGTGCGCCCGGGACAGCTGGTCGCCGAGCGGGCCCGGCGGGGCGTCCAGCCGGGCCAGGCCGAGCATCATCGACAGGGCCACCAGCCGCTGCTGGGCGCCGTCGTGCAGGTCCCGCTCGATCCGGGCGCGCTCCGCCTCGAACGCGTCGACCAGCCGCACCCGCGAACGGGTCAGCTCGACCACCTGCTGGTGTTCGCCGCCGGGCGCGAGGATCAGCCGGGTCAGCGCGGCCTGCGCACCGGCCACCACGCGCAGGCCGTAGGCGCAGGCGAGCAGGACGAGCAGCCCGGCCACGGCGGTGAGGAACGCCTGCGGCCAGGTGGTCACCGGGTACGCCTTGAGCACGTTGACCTGCTCGCCGTCGAACAGCACCGGCGTGGCGAGCAGCGCCGCCGGAACGGTCACGGCCAGCGTCACCGCGAGCAGGTCCAGCGGCCACAGCACGGTCATCAGCAGCGCCGCGAAGCCGAGCTCCCGCCAGGTGGCCCCCTCGGTGTACCGGGTGCGCAGCCACGGGGCCAGCCCCGGCCCGGGCGGCTCCCGGTGCCCGTGCGGCAGCGGCCGGTCGCTGACCAGGCGCTGCAGGCGGCGTTCCAGAGTGGCCGCCGGCAGGCCGATCAGGGCCAGCGCGGCGAGCAGCGGCAGGCCCACCACGGCCACCGCGAGCACGCCGCCGACCGCGAACAGCAGCAGCGACACGAGCAGGGCGAGCAGGCCGGCGACACCGTTGGCCAGCAGGTAGAGCGCCGCGCGCCACGACCCCGGGAACCACATGGCCGACACCATAAGCGTTGACATCCTCGCCGTCTTAAAGGACGGCGATTCCAGCCACGCTGCGCGTGGCACGCGCGGCGTTCTGGCGGGTTACCGCTTCATTGCGCGGTGCCGGGATGAGTCCTGGTCTTACCTGCGCTCGACGGTCGTTGAAGTCCGCCTGCCCGGCGGCCTTGATGTTGATGGCGGCGTTGACGTCCCGGTCGTGGTGACTGCCGCAGGGGCAGTCCCACTCCCGAACGTTCAGCGCCAACTTCTCGGTGATCCGTCCGCAGTCCGAACACATTCGGGTGGACGGGAAGAACCGGTCCACCCGGGCGAACGTGCGCCCGTACCGGGCCGCCTTGTACTCCAGCATGGTGGTGAAGCTGGCCCAGCCCGCGTCGTGCACGCTCTTGGCGAGCCGGGTCCGGCCGAGACCGGTCACGCACAGGTCCTCGACGTACACCGCTTGGTTGTCGCGGATGATCGCCGTGGACAGTTTGTGCTGCCAGTCGCGCCGGGTGTCAGCCACCCGGGCGTGCGCCCTGGCGACCTTGATGACAGCCTTCTTGCGGCGGTTGCTGCCCTTGCGCTTACGCGAGAGGGCTTGCTGCAACCGCTTGAGCTTGCGGGCCGCCCGCCGCAGGAACTTCGGCGCGGTCACCTTCGTGCCGTCGGACATGACCGCGAAGTGGGTCAGCCCGAGGTCGATGCCGATCTGCGGCTCGACCGGCGGCAGCATCTCGTCCTCGCCGACGGTCACGACGAAGGAGGCGAAGTACCGGTTTGCCGCGTCTTTGATGATCGTGACGCTGGACGGGTCCGACGGCAGGGTCCGCGACCAGCGGACCGGTAGGTCGCCGATCTTCGGCAGCCGCAGGCGGCCGTTGTCCAGGACCTTGAACCTGCTGTTCTTGGTGAACCGGATCGCCTGCCGGTTGTCCTTGCGCGACCGGAACCGGGGCGGGGCGACCTTGCGGCCCTTGCGCTTTCCGGTGACCGAGGCGAAGAAGTTGCGGTACGCGGTGTTCAGGTCCGCGAGGGCTTGCTGCAACACCACGGCCGACACCTCGCCCAGCCACGCCCGGTCCTCGGTGGCCTTGGCCTGGGTGATGACCAGCTTCGACAGGTCGCCGTCGGAGAGGTACTTCTCGCCTGCCTCGCGGGCCTGTTGACGCAGCCTGAGTCCGTCGTTGAAAACCACGCGGGCACACCCGAACGCCTGCGCCAGCGCGGTGCGCTGGGCGGCGTCCGGGGTGACCCGGAAGTTGTAACGGAGCTGCACGACCATCACTGTCACATGTTGGCTTATGGCTGAGCTTCAAGGTAGGCACTGTGTTTTTTGCGATGCACGTTTACTTGGTTTTCGTGACGAAGTTCCGGCACAAGGTGTTCACCGACCAGCACCTGGTCCGGATGCAGGCGATCATGCGCGACATCTGCGCCGACTTCGAGGCAGAGCTGGTCGAGCTCAACGGCGAGAACAATCACGTGCACCTGCTCGTCAACTTCCCACCCAAGGTGGCCGTCGCTCGACTGGTCAACTCGCTCAAGGGCGTCTCCTCCCGCCGCCTGCGCCAAGAGTTCCCCAACCTGGTACGCCACTACTACCGGCCAACAAACTCTGCTCCGGCTCGTACTTCGCAGACTCCGCCGGCGGCGCACCGCTGAACGTCGTCAACCAGTACATCGAGCAGCAGAACCGGCCCGGTTAAAGCACTGCTCGGACCTAGCGGCCCTCCCAGCGCGGGCCTTCACCCCCGGCTTGAAGCCCGGAGCACTGGCCCGCATTCTGGTAGCACTGGCACTACCGCGAAGACGCCATCTGGCGGGGTCGTGCCCGGGGTGGCCGGGCGACAGGCTGGAGCCCATGACCCGAGACGCCCTCCGGCTCCAGCGTGTCGTGCGGACCTTCGGTTCCGGCGACGCCACGGTGACCGCGCTGCACGACCTCACCCTGGCGTTCGCCGCGGGCACCTTCACCGCCGTGATGGGCCCGTCCGGCTCCGGCAAGTCGACGCTGTTGCAGTGCGCGGCCGGGCTGGACCGGCCGACGTCCGGCTCGGTGCTGCTCGGCGACACCGAGCTGACCACGCTCGGCGAGAACCGGCTGACCCGGCTGCGCCGGGACCGGATCGGGTTCGTCTTCCAGGCGTTCAACCTGCTGCCCACGCTGTCCGCCGAGCAGAACGTGGCGCTGCCGCTGCGCCTCGCCGGGCGCCGGCCCGGCCGGGCGCAGGTGCGCGACGCTCTCGCGCGGGTCGGGCTGGCCGACCGGTTCGGGCACCGCCCGAGCGAGTTGTCCGGCGGCCAGCAGCAGCGGGTCGCGATCGCCCGGGCGTTGATCACCCGGCCCGAGGTGCTCTTCGCCGACGAGCCGACCGGGGCGCTGGACTCGGCGACCGGCCGGGCGGTGCTGCGGACGCTGCGCGGGATGGCCGACGACGAGCGGCAGACGATCGTGATGGTCACCCACGACCCGGTCGCCGCGTCGTACGCCGACCGGGTGGTGTTCCTCGCCGACGGGCGACTCAGCGGCAGCCTGGCCGCGCCGTCGGCCGAGGCGGTCGCCGCCGAGATGACCCGGATGGCGGCGGCCGCGTGCTGATCGTGACGCTGAGCAGCCTGCGCGCCCGGTGGATCACGCTGGCCGGCACCTTCGTGGCGCTCGCGCTCGGAGTGGCGCTGATCGCCACGATGGGGCTCGGGCTGGCCGCCACCCTGGACGCGCCGGAGCAGCGTCCGGAGCGGTTCGCCGGGGCGCCGGTCGTGGTGCACGGCGTCGACGAGCTGCGGGTCGGCGACCGGGTCCAGCCACTCGCGCAGCCGCGTGCGGTCCCGGCGGACCTCGCTGGGCGACTGGGCGTGCTCGGGCCGACCGTCGCCGACCGTTCGTTCCCGGTGGACGCCGGCCTGGTCGGGCATCCCTGGTCGGTGGCCGGGTTCGGCGGCTACCGGCTGATCGCCGGGCACCCGCCCCGGGGCGAGCGCGACATCGTCTTGGCGGGGGAGCCGGCGCTGGTCGGGCGGACGATGCGGCTGCGGACCCCGGCCGGGCAGAACGACTACACGGTCACCGGTGTGGTGGGCGCGGTCGCGTACGAAAAGCCGGTCTTCTTCAGCGATGACGCGGCCGCGAAGCTCGCGCCGCGGATCGACAACCTGGTCGTCGCGGCGGCGCCGGAGGCGGTGCGGGCGGTGGTCGGCGACGCGGCCTCGGTGCTCACCGGCGACCAGCGGCGGCGCGCCGACCCCGACCCGGACCGCGATCGCGACGCGCTGATCGCGATGAACGCGCTGCTCGGGACGGCGGGTGGGGTGACCGCTTTCGTGTCGGTGTTCGTGGTCGCGTCCACGTTCGCGTTCGCCGTCGCGCAGCGGCGCCGGGAGATCGCCCTGCTGCGCACCGCGGGCGCGACCCCGCGACAGGTCCGCTGGACGATGATCGCGGAAGCGGCGGTGGCCGGCGTCGTCGCCTCGGCGGCCGGATGCGCGCTCGGCGCCCGGGGCGCGCCGCTGCTCGCGCGGATCCTGGTCGGCGAACGGCTGGCGCCGGCCTGGTTCGCCATCGGCGACCACCGGTGGCCCTACCACGTGGCGTTCTGGACCGGGCTGCTGGTCGCGCTGGCCGGGGTCGCCGCCGCGACGGTCCGGGCCGGTCGGATCCGGCCGGCCGAGGCGCTGCGCGAAGCTTCGGTGGACAGCGGCGCGATGACCCTCGGGCGGTGGATCTCCGGCGCCGGGCTGCTGGCCACCGGGCTCGGGCTGCTCGGCTGGCGGCTGCTCAGCGATCCCGGCGACGCGCTGCACCGCAAGACCTACACGACCCAGCCGATGCTGCTGATCACCGCGGTGGCGCTGCTCGCGCCGATCCTGGTCGGGCCGCTGACCCGGCTGGCCGTGCGGCTGCCGGGGGTGACCGGGATGCTGGTGCGGGAGAACGTCCGGGCGGGGGTGCGGCGGACCGCGGCGGTCGCCGCCCCGGTGCTGGTGACCGTGGCGCTGGCCGGTTCGCTGCTCGGCGCGACGGCCACGATCGGTGCGGCCAAGGCGGCCGAACTTGACCGGCGGACCACGGCCGACGTGATCGTGACCGGCCCCGGCCTGGACACCTGGCCCGCGGCCAGCGCGACCACGGCGGTCTACACCCTGGAGGACGGCGTCGCGCTTATCCGGTCGCCGGCCCAGGCCGTCGATCCGCAGACGCTGACCACGGTGCGCCGGCTGCCGGTGGTCGCCGGCCGCCTGGAGGACCTGGACGACGACGGCATCGTGGTCAACCAGGAGTGGGCCGAGCACACGGTCGGGGAGCGGGTCGACGTGTGGCTCGGCGACGGGACACCGCGGTCGCTGCGGATCGTGGCGGTGCTGGCCACCGGCACCGGCGACAACGGCGTCTACGTGACCAGGCACAACGCCGGCGGGGCCCGGCCCGACCGCCTCGACCTGACCGGCCCGGTGGCGACCGCAGCCTGGCCGGCGGGGACGCTCGTGCAGACCCGCGAGCAGTGGCTTGCCGGGCAGCGGCCGACCGGCAGCCGCCAGACCCGGGCCGGCTATGTCGTGGTGCTGGGCATCGCGCTGGTCTACACCGGGATCGCGGTGGCCAACACGATGCTGATGTCCGCGGCCGGGCAGGCCCGGGACCGGGCGGTGCTCCGGCTGGCCGGGGCCACCCGGCGGCAGGTGCTGCTCCTGGTGGTCGCCGAGGCGGTGGTCGTGGTACTGGTCGGGGCGTTGCTCGGGCTGCTGGTGACGGCGGTGAACCTGCTCGGCATCTGGGGTGCGCTGGTCCGGCTCGGCGCGCCCGCCGCGATCGTCGTGCCGTGGCAGCCACTCGGGCTGACCGTGCTGGCCTGTGCCGCCGTCGCGGTGGTCGCGGCGGCGCTTCGCCTACCATGGCCCCGGTGAATGCTCCCGAAACACCACCCGAGGTCGCGTCACCCGCTCTGGCCCGGGCCGAGGCTGCGCTGCGGCTGCTGTCCGGCGTGCCGGTCGCCGTGGACGTGGCGGTCAAGCAGCTCGGCCGGGGCAGCGGGGTCTACGCCTGGTGGGCCGCTCCGTCGGTCTTCCCCGAGCTGCCCGGCATGGTGAACCAGCACGTGCCGTCGCTGCGGCTGCTCTATCTGGGCCGGGCGACCACCCTGCGGGGCCGGATCCTGCGCAACCACCTGCGGCGGTCGGGTAGCTCGACGCTGCGGCGCACGCTGGCCGGCCTGCTGGTGTCCGAGGGCTACCGGACGACCTGGACCGACCGGGTCGTCCTGGTGCCCGAGGACGAGGCGCGGCTGACCGCGTGGATGCACGCGAACCTGCGGCTGACCTGGGCGCAGGACGCGGAGCCGAACTCCGTCGAGGCGACCCTGGTCCGGCGTCTGCACCCGCCGCTCAACGTCAGCGGCGTCGACCCGGAGCACGTTCAGCCGGCTGTGGTCGCCGCCAAGGCGCGATACAACGACTCGGCCGGCCCGGCCGAGGGTCACTCGTAGCCGCTGGCCGCGACCAGCAGCTCGGCGAACGTGCGCCAGCTCGGCTCGGCGGTCCCGTCCTCCACCACGGCGGCCAGGGCTTCGAGGAAGCGGTCGAGCGTGGCGTTCTCCCACGCGTCCGGATGGCGCCGCAGGTCCGCGGCCATCGCCTCGATCACGCGCACGGCGTCCTCACGGGTCCGTACGTCCGAGGGATCAGCGTCGGTGGAACGTCCGGTGTCCATGCTTCACCTTGTCACCGCAGGTCGAGCTGGACGCCGTCCTCGTGGAGGAAGCGGACCAGGTCGTCGAAGGTGACGGCGGGTCCCCAGCTCTTGCGGTCGTAGCCGGGCACCAGATGGGTGCGGGCGACGTCGGAGTGGTGCCAGATCAGCCGGAACCCGGGTGTGGCGCCGCCGTCGCCGGTGCCGGCGTTCTCGTGCAGCCAGAACGGGTCGCCGCCGAACCAGCCGCCGGGGCCGTTGATCGCCTCACCCATCGCGCAGTAGAAGGCGTCGTAGTCGGTGATGTGGCGTCCGTCCAGGTGATAGACGGTGCCGGCGGGCTTGTCCGGGGCGTGGATCCGGTGGATCCGGGCGGCGCGGATCCACAGGTAGCGGCCGCTGCGGTCGAGTGCGGCCCACTGATTGGTTTCGGCCGGCCCGCCGGCTCGCCACATGTCCCAGAGCGGGCGCTCGCCGGCGGCGAGCGGTGACGGGAAGCGCGCGGCCAGCCCGATGTCGACCAGGCCCTCGCCGAGCCTGGAGGGCCGGGTGTCCAAGATCCGGCCGGACAACCCGAGGCCCCAGCGTCCGAGGTGGTGGACCGTGCCGTCAACGCGGACGTGGGCCAGCTCGGCGTTGAAGGAAGCGGGAAGTCCGGGACGGCAGCCGAGCAGGGTCACCAGCGGGCCCTGAGGCCAGATCTCCGGCCGCTCGTGGAACAACCCGCTGATGTCACGGCACTGGCCGGCGCGCTGCTCGTCATCAGTGATCAATCGATAACCGGAGACTTGGGGCGCGGCGGTGCCGCCCGCGTTGTTGTCGTCGTCGCGGCGATGGCCTTCCAGTTCGATGTCGAGCAGACCGGACCCGTCCTCGGCCGGGCGGTGCCCGATGACGCGGACGTCGAGCAGTTCCTCCCCGATGCTGTAGCAGTCGTAGCATCCCGGCTGGCAGGGCTCGGGGGCGTGCACGCCCCCGAGGCCGAGGTTGCCGAGCCAGGCCGGGCCGGTGCCGTCGAGCGCCGCGCGCAGCGGACCGGCCGGAGCGCAACCCAGCAGGGTGTAGCGCTCGTAGGCCGGTTCGACCGGGAACACGCGATCGGTGGAGAGGCCGTCGATCTCGGCGCACTCGGTCAGGGTGGCGCCGGACGTGTTGTCGAGCAGGCGCCAGCGCGGCGGGTTCGGCACGCGGTGATCCTAGGCAACCGGTGGAGCCGCGTCCGCGCCCACCGTCGCCGGGGACCTCGGCGGCGGCACGACCGGCGGCCGCCTCGACGGCCGGAACAGCTGAGTGGCGAAGCCGGTGGCGGCGATGACCGCGGGCACGGCCAGGTAGACGCCGCTGAGCAGCAGCATCACGGCGGTCAGGGCGCAGGCGGCGACCGCGACGGCGCGCATCCACCCGGCCGGCAGCAGGCGGACCGCGGCCAGGGTGCCGACGGCCATGACGGCGGCCAGGCACGCGGACGTCGCGCGCAGCAGCGGGTCCAGGCCGATCGGGTGCAGCAGCGTGGCCGCGCCGACGACGGTGATCGCCGCCCCGAGCACGAGCAGGCTGCGGTGCGGGGCCGCGATCCGGTGCGGCAGCAGGCGCTGCTCGGCGAGGGCGACGCCGAGCCGGGAGGCGCCGGCGATGTAGGTGTTGATCGCGCCGAAGGTCAGCACGAACGCCGCCGTCCCGGTGACCGGTCCGGCGACGGCGCTGCCGAGCCCGGTCATCATCGCGGTGAGCGGGACCGGCGACGCGGCCGCGCCGGACCCGACGACGGTGACCGCCACGCCCAGGTAGACCACGGTGATCGTGGCGAGGGTGAGCCCGGTCGCGGTCAGCAGCCGCCGCCCGGCGAACTCGGCGGACAGGTGGCTGGCGGCCTCCCACCCGACGAACGCGAAGATCAGCACGCCGACGGCGCTGCCCACCCCGGCCAGGCCGTGCGGCAGGAACGGGGTGAACCGGTCGGCGCGGACTGCCGGCACGCTCGCCACGATCGCGGTGGCCAGCACCGCGAGCAGCAGGCCGACCATCACCACCTGCATCCGGCCGCTGGTCCGCAGGCCGGCCGCGTTCGCCGTGAACGCCGCGGCGAGCAGCCCGAACGCGATCACCACCGTGGTCCGCCCGTCCCAGCCGAACGCGTCCGCCGCGTAGATGCCACCGGCGAGCGCCCCGGCGAAGGTCCCGATCGGGACCGACACGAAGAACCACCACCCCACTGCGGCGTACGCCCACCGCCCGACCGCGATCCCGGCGAAGTGCGCCACCCCGCCACCGTCCGGATGACGCAGCCCGAGCAGCGCGAACGTAAACGCCACCGGGACGCTGACCACGATCAGCCCGGCCCAGGCGAGGATCGACCCGGGTCCGGCGGCCTCGGCGGCCAGATGCGGGAGCACCAGCATGCCCGGCCCGAGCACGCCGCCGAGCACGGTCGCGGTCCCCTGCCACACTCCCAGACGATGCGTTTCCATGGGATCGACGCTAGGTAGACGTTCGGTGTGATCGGCTCACCGCCGAACGAACGATCGGAACTGGACGCGAAAATGGGTGCATGGACGAACTAGACGCGCGTCTCATCGGTCTGCTTCAGTCAGATGCTCGGCTCTCCAACCGGGAGCTCGCCCGGCAGCTCGGCATCGCCCCGTCCACCTGCCTGGAACGGGTCCGTTCGCTGACCCGGCGCGGGGTGATCCGCGGCTACCACGCCGACATCGACCCGGCCGCGCTCAACCGCGGGGTGCAGGCGATGGTGTCGGTCCAGGTGCGGCCGCTGAGCCGGGCGGTCATCGACACGTTCAAGGCGTCCGCGTCGCAGCTGCCCGAGGTGCTCAGCGTCTTCGTGCTGGCCGGCGGCGACGACTTCCTGCTGCACGTCGGCGTCCCCGACCTGGACGCGCTGCACGGTTTCCTGCTGGACAAGCTGAGCAAGCGCAGCGAGGTCACCGGGTTCCGCACCTCGGTCATCTTCCAGGAGTTCAGCAACCCGGCGCCGGGCCTGCTGCCCCGCCGCCCCTGATCAGTGCCGGACGCCGAGCAGCGCCTCGTGCAGGGCCGCCGACGGCAGCGGGCTGCGGGGCCGGGCGGCCAGCCAGGCGGCGCCGGCGGCCGGATCGGTGCTGGTGCGGGGGTGGTCGCCGCGGGAGCGGAGGGTGGCCAGGACACCGTCGCGGACCGGGGTGTCGCCGGCCAGCAGGCCGCCGCCGAGGACGACCGGGCCCGGGGCGCCCAGCTCGTCCAGGGTGCGGACCAGGTGGGTGACGGCCTGCTCGACGATCGCCGTGGCGTGCGGGTCGCCGGCCCGGGCCGCCGCGCAGACCAGCGGGACCAGCGCGCCGATCTCCTCCCAGGGCAGTGCCTGCGCCCAGTAGACCATCTCGTCGGCGGTGCCGACGCCGGCCCGGGTGGCGATCCGCACCGCCAGCGGGGACGACCAGTTGCGGATCGCGACCCGGACCGCCTGCAGCCCGATCCACCGGCCGGACCCCTCATCGCCGAGCAGCCAGCCCCAGCCGTCGGCGGTCCGCACCACGGAGTCGGCCCGCACCGCGGCGGCGATCGCCCCGGTCCCGGCGATCAGCACCGCCCCGGACTCGGCGGGGCTGCCGGCCGCGAACGCGGTGACCACGTCCCCGACCACGGTGACCGGCCCGGTCACGCCCAGCGCGGCCAGCGCCGGGGCGAACACGGCCGCGGTCGCCGGCCCGGCGATGCCGAGCGTGGCCGCGCCGACCCGGGCGGGGGAGTGCTCGCCGAGCGCCTCCCGGACGGCGGCGGCGACCGACGCGGCCGCGTTGCCGGCGCCGGCGGTCAGCGGGTTGCCGGGGCCGGAGCGCCCCCGTCCGACGATCCGGCCGCCGGTCGTCGCGACCACGGCGGTCGACGCGGTGCCGCCCGCGTCCACGCCCACCACCAGTTCCATGGACGAGATCGAAACATAGGAAAGGGTTGTTGACTAGAGCGCGCTGCGGTCGTAATTTTCATCAACAACAGCAGGCGATGAAAAGGATGACCAACGTGACGGGTGAGAGCGGCGGACTGCTCGGTCGGCTCCGGATCGAGGGGCCGGGCATGCCGGAGGCCCTGGCGCGGATTGCCGAGACGATCCTCGACGATCCGGAGACGGCGGCCCACGCCAGCATCATCGACCTGGCCGAGCGGTCCGGGACGTCGACCGCGACGGTCACCCGGTTCAGCCGCACACTCGGCTTCAAGGGGTATGCGAACCTGCGGGTCGCGATCGCCACCGAGACCGGCCGGGCCGAGCAGGCCCGCTGGGAGACCGACATCAGCGGCGACATCAGCCCGGACGATCCGCTCACCAACGTGCTGAGCGTGGTCACCGCGGCGGACACCCGGGCGATCCAGGACACCGCGGCCGGGCTGGACATGGCCGCGGTGGAGCGGGTCGCGGCCGCGATCGCCGAGGCCGGCCGGGTGGAGATCTTCGGCCTGGGCAGCAGCGCCACCAGCGCCCGCGAGATGGCGTTCCGCCTGGAGCGGATCCGGGTGCCGATCTGGCACCGGGCCGACTCGCACACCGCGCTCACCAACGCGGCCCTGCTGCTGCCCGGCGACGTGGCGATCGGCCTGTCGCACTCCGGCCGCACCCGCGAGGTGATCGAGACCCTGGCCGAGGCGGCCGACCACGGCGCGCTGACCGTCGCGCTCACCAGCCACAGCCGGTCGCCGCTGGCCGAGGTGGCCGACGTCGTCTTCACCACCAGCGTGCAGGAGACCACGTTCCGGCTGGCCGCGCTCTCCGCCCTGCACTCCCAGCTGCTGATCCTCGACATGATCTACGTCGCCGTCGCCCAGCGCACCTACGAGCGGACCGCCGAGGCGTTCGACGTGACCGGCCGCGCCGTGGACGCCCACCGCCTTCCCGAGAAGAACCCGACCCGCAACCGGGGCCGGACGAAGAACTGAAGTCGCCACACCCCTTACCGAGGAGAACTCTTATGCGCGGACGTCGTTACATCGGTACAGCGGCTCTCTGTACCGCCACGCTCCTGGCCGTGACCGCCTGCGGTGGCGGCGGCAGCTCGTCCGGCGGTGACGACGGCGCGCCCAAGGCCGTGCCGAACGCCAAGGGCGAGGGCAAGACGCTCACCGTCTGGGTCATGGACGGCGACTACACCGAGGCCACCATCAAGGCCATCAACGACCAGTTCACCCAGGCCACCGGCGCCCAGGTGGACGTGCAGATCCAGCAGTGGGAGGGGATCACCACCAAGATCAGTACGGCGCTGTCCACCTCCGGCACCCCGGACGTGCTGGACCTGGGGAACACCCAGGTGCCCGGCTTCGCCGCCAACGGCGGGCTGCTCGACCTGACGCCGTACCGGGATGATCTGAAGCAGGGCCGCACCTGGCTCGCGGGCCTGGAGGAGCCGGCCACCGTCGACAAGGCGCTCTACGCGGTGCCCGGCTTCGCCGGCGCGCGGGCGGTCATCTACAACAAGAAGACCTGGGCGGCTGCCGGGGTGACCGCGGCGCCGACCACCTACGCCGAGCTGACCGCCGCCCTCGACAAGATCAAGGCGAAGAACTCGGCCGCCGACTTCTCGCCGTTCTACCTGCCGGGTCAGTACTGGTTCGCCGGCCTGCAGTTCCTCTGGGACGCCGGCGGCGAGATCGCCACCAGCGAGGGCGGCACCTGGACCGGCGGTTTCTCGACCCCGGCCGGGCAGAAGGGCCTCACCGACTTCAAGACCTTCCAGAACGCCTACTCCAGCAAGGCGTCGCAGGCCATCGACACCATCACCCCGGACCAGAACCAGGTCTTCGCCGACGGCAAGACCTCGGCCATCCTGTCCACCACCGGCTCGCTCGGCCTGATCCAGAAGGCCAACCCCAAGATCAAGCCCGAGGATCTGGGTACGTTCCCGCTGCCCGGCCTGTCCGGCAAGGCGCAGCCGGTGATGCTCGGCGGCTCCGACTGGGGCATCGCCACCAAGAGCGACACCCCGGACCTCGCCCTGCAGTGGGTGAAGATCGCGGCCAGCCCG
This sequence comes from Actinoplanes octamycinicus, assembly GCF_014205225.1. Lineage (NCBI taxonomy): Bacteria > Bacillati > Actinomycetota > Actinomycetes > Micromonosporales > Micromonosporaceae > Actinoplanes > Actinoplanes octamycinicus. Next base: position 7,413,916 of record NZ_JACHNB010000001.1, on the reverse strand, counting down.
GCCGTGCAGGACAAGTACGTGTTCGGCACCGACGGCTGGATCCCGAACAGCACCGAGGGCATCCAGGCCGCCCAGGGCACCGTCGACGAGCAGAAGAAGGGCTTCTTCACCGCGGCCCTGAACTCCAAGGCCACCCCGGCCGCCGCGCAGTGGCCCACCCTGGAGGGCGACAAGAGCATCAACCAGGTGTTCTCCGCGGTCGCCTCGGGCGCCAAGTCGCCGGCCGACGCCGGCAAGGAGTTCGACGAGCACCTGCAGACCACCCTCAACGGCGGCAAGTGACCCCGGCGTGCCCGTGACCACCGTCCTTCCCGATGCGGCCGGCGCCCCGCCGGCCGCATCGGCCCCGCCGCACCCGGGCCCCCGCCGCCGGCGCACCCGCGCGCCGCTCTGGCTGCTGAGCCCCGCGGGCCTGGTGCTCGCCGTCGTGACGCTCGCGCCGATCGGCTTCCTGATCTTCACCTCGTTCACCGACTACAACCAGCGGACCCTGTTCACCGGGAAGTACACGTCCGTCGGCGCCGACAACTACACCGAGCTGCTGGCCGACAGCGCGTTCTGGATGTCGCTGGTACGCACCGTGCTGTTCACCGCGGCGATGGTGGCCGGCAGCGTGCTGATCGGGATGGGTGTCTCGCACCTGCTCACCCGGCTCGGCCGGGGCATGCGGTTCACCGTCACCGTGGTGCTGATCGTCGCCTGGGCGATGCCGAACGTCGCCTCCTCGCTGGTCTGGAACTGGCTCTTCCAGCCCGGGTACGGCATCGTCAACTGGTTCCTCGACCAGCTCCGCGTCTTCGGCGACACCACCGACCTGAACTGGGCACAGGACCCGGCCCGGGCGTACGTCAGCATCTGGCTCCTGATCGTCTGGCAGGCGGTGCCGTTCATCGCGCTGACCGTGAACGCCGCTGAGACGCAGGTCCCGCAGGAGTACAAGGAGGCGGCCCGGCTGGACGGCGCCACCGAGCTCGCGGTCTACCGGATCGTCACGCTCAACCACATCCGGCCCACCCTGCTGCTGGTCACCATCCTGTCGGTGATCTGGGACTACAACGTCTTCAACCAGATCTGGCTGATCTCCCGCGGCGGACCCGGCGACGCCACCGCCACGCTCGGCGTCTACACCTTCAAGACCGCGTTCGTCGGCTTCCACCTCGGTCAGGGCGCGGCCATCTCGGTGGTCACCACGCTGCTGCTGCTCGGCCTGACCGCCGTCTACATCCGCCGGCTGCTCCGATCCGGGGAGGACCTGTGACGCCACGCCGCCGCTGGACCGTCAACACCGTCGCGGTGCTGTTCTGCCTGGTGTGGATCTTCCCGGTCTACTGGATGGTCAACACCGCGTTCAAGCCGCGCCCCGAGGTGATGACCGCGACGCCGGTCTTCGTGCCGGAGCACCCCACCCTGGACAACTTCGTCAAGGCGGTCACCCAGCAGCAGTTCCTGACCAACCTGACGAACAGCGTGATCGTGGTCGCCTGCACCGTGCTCGCCTCGATCGTGCTGGGCATCTTCGCGGCCGCCGCGCTGTCCCGGTTCCGGTTCCGCGGGCGGCGCACCATCATGGTCGTCATCCTGGCCGTGCAGATGCTGCCGGCCACCGCGCTGCTGATCCCGATGTTCGTCATGTTCAACAGCCTCGACCTGCTCGGCACCTACCTGGCGCTGGTGCTGGCCTACGTCGCCACCGTGCTGCCGTTCTCGATCTGGGTGATGCGCGGCTTCTTCGTCGCCATCCCGGCCGAGATAGAGGAGGCCGCGCACATCGACGGCGCCACCACCTGGGGCGTGCTGACCCGGGTGCTGTTCCCGCTGGTCGCCCCGGGCGTCATCGCCACCGGCATCTTCTCGTTCATCGCCGCCTGGAACGACTACCTGTTCGCCTACACGTTCATGCAGGACCAGAGCCGCTACACGCTGCCGGTGTGGCTGGCCTCGTTCACCAACCCGCACACCGGCACCGACTTCGGCGGGCAGATGGCCGCCTCGGTGCTGTTCTCACTGCCGGTCATCGCCTTCTTCCTGATCATTCAGCGCAACCTCGTCGCCGGGATGTCCGCCGGCGCCGTGAAGGGCTAGGTTCCACCTTGTTGATCCCGCGCCCGCTCTCCTTCGGCGCCAGCGGCGGAGAGCTCGTCCTGGACCACGACACCACGGTTTCCGCCGGTGATCAGCTCGGCGGCGTCCTCACCTGGCTGCAGCAGGCGCTGCGCCCGGCCACCGGGCTGCGGTTGCCCCCGGCCGAGGCGGGCACGATCGTTCTCGGTCTCGCCGACGATCTCGGCCCGGAGGCCTACCGGCTCACGGTCACCCCGGACCGGGCCACGATCGTCGGCGGAACCGCCGCCGGTGTCTTCTACGGCTGCCAGGCCCTGCTCCAGCTGCTGCCGCCGCAGATCTATCGCCGCTCGCTGGTGGCCGGGCAGCGCTGGGCGATCCCGGCCGTGCGGATCGAGGACGAGCCGCGGTTCGGCTGGCGCGGGGCGATGCTCGACGTGGCCCGGCACTTCATGCCCAAGCACGACGTGCTGCGCTTCCTCGACCTGATGGCGCTGCACCGGCTCAACACCCTGCACTGGCACCTCACCGACGACCAGGGCTGGCGGCTGGAGATCACACGCTATCCGCGGCTCACCGAGGTCGGCGGCTGGCGGCACGAGAGCCAGGTCGGCGCCACCCGCACCGCCCCGGGAGACGGCCGGCCGCACGGTGGTTTCTACACCCAGGACGACGTACGGGAGATCGTCGCCTACGCGGCCGAACGGTTCATCACGGTCGTACCGGAAATTGAAAGTCCCGGGCATGTCCAGGCGGCCCTGGCCGCCTATCCCGAACTCGGGGTGACCGGGCAGCCGGTGCAGGTCTGGACCCGGTGGGGGATCAGCACCGACATCCTCAACGTCGAGGAATCCACCGTCGACTTCTTCACCGGCGTCCTCGACGAGGTGATGGACCTCTTCCCGTCCCGGTGGATCGGGGTCGGCGGCGACGAGTGCCCGCGCGACCAGTGGAAGGCCGACGAGCGCACCGGCGAGCGCCTCGCCGAACTCGGCCTGACCGGTGCGGAACAGTTGCAGGCCTGGTTCCTCGGGCGGCTCGACGCGCACCTGACCGCGGCCGGCCGGCGCCTGTTCGGCTGGGACGAGATCCTCGAGGGCGACCTCGGGCCGGGCGCCACCGTCGCGTCCTGGCGCGGCATGACCGGCGCGGTCGCCGCCGCCCGCCGCGGCCACGACGTCGTCGCCTGCCCCGACGACCTGGTCTACCTCGACTACCGGCAGTCCGAGTCGCCGGACGAACCGATCCCGGTCGCCATCCCGCTGACCCTGCGCGACGTCTACGCCTTCGACCCGGTGCCCGAGCAGCTCACCCCGGACCAGGCCCGGCACGTGCTCGGCGGCCAGGCCAACATCTGGACCGAGCACGCCGACTCGCCGCGCGCCGTCGACTACCTCGCCTTCCCGAGGTTGTGCGCGGTGGCCGAGGCGCTCTGGAGCACCGGCGACCGCGACTTCACCGACTTCGAGACCCGGCTCGGCCACCACCTGGCCCGGCTCGACGCGCTCGGCGTGGAGTACCGGCACGCCGGCGGCCCACTGCCCTGGCAGAAACGGCCCGGCGTGCCCGGCCGCCCGCAGACCCGCCAGGAACGCACCCTGCACATCGCCCAACTGGTCGCGAACATCAGTCAGAGGTGAGGACCCCATGTCACAGCAACCGCTCGCCCGGGACCGGCGGGCCCTGCTCGTCGGCGCCTCCAGCGCCTTCACCGCGTTCCTGACCGGCGCGATGCTGCCCAGCCCGGCCTGGGCCGCCGCGCCGGCCTGGATGCGCGGCGCGAGCGCCGCCGCCGTCCGCAAGGCCTACGACTTCCTGGACACCAAGTTCGACGAGTACGGCGCCGGCGACGCCCTGCGGGTCCCGCGCAGCTACACCGGCGGCTTCTTCGAGACCCCGGAATGGACCTTCGTCAGTTCCTTCGCGTACGACGACGCGCTGGTGATCCTCGCCTGGCTCGCCCGCGGCACCCCGGCCGACGTCAGACGCGCCACCATCCTGGGCGACACGCTGCTCTACGCCCAGCGGCACGACCCGATCGGCGACGGGCGTACCCGGGCCTCCTACCAGCCGGACTCGTTCACCACGCTGACCGGGACACTGGACATCGGCTCGCCCGCCGCCTACACCGGCAACCAGGCCTGGGTGGGAATGGCCCTCGCCCACCTGCACGCCCGCACCCGGCAGCGCCGCTTCCTGACCGGCGCCCTGCGCGAAGCCACCTGGATCCAGGAGCACACCTGGGACGGCGCCCGCGCCCCGCACGGCTACACCGGCGGGCGCAGCGCCACCGACCAGCCGCTCACCTTCAAGGCCACCGAACACAACATCGACGTCGGCGCGTTCTTCACGATGCTCGCCCGGCTCACCGGCGACCACACGTGGCGGGCCCGAGCCGCGGCGGCGTTCGGCTTCGTCGCCGCGATGCAGGACCGGGCGAGCGGGCACGTGTGGACCGGCACCGACCCGGACGGCGTCACCACCAACCGCAACCCGATCCCCGAGGACGTGCAGACCTGGGCCTACCTGGCCACCCTCGACGACCGGTACCGCCGGTCGGTGACCTGGGTCCTCGACCAGCTGGCCGCCCGGGACGCCGGCGTCGCCGGGGTCAGCTTCAGCAACACCGACGTCAGCAAGGTGTGGCTGGAGGGCACCGCGCACACCGCCCTCGCCGTCCGCCTGCGCGACGCCAAGGGCGACGAACTGCTCGCCAAGCGGCTGCTCTGGAACATCCAGCAGGCCCAGGCCACCACCGCGGCCGGCGACGGCCGCGGCATCCCGGCGGCGTCCAGCGACGGGTTGGACACCGGGTTCGGCGACCTCTACTACGCCAGCCTGCACACCGGGACGACCGCGTGGTTCCTGCTCGCCGCGCTGGCCACCAATCCGTTCCGGCTCTGATCCGCCTGCTCGGCGATCGGCTCTGCGGTTGCTCGCGGTGGTGCCCAGCCGGTGGGGGTGTTGGCTGGTGAGCGGGCAACAGGGCCGTGGGTCGCGCTGCGGTCGTGGGTGGGCTGGTCCTTGCGGTGTGCCGGCGGGTCCGCACGACACGCGCTGCGGTCTTGGGTGGGGCGGGCATCGCGGGCCGACTGGCACGGGGCTGCCGGTCGTACCGAAAAAAGATCCGCTAGAGATCGGGGGCATCGCGGCAGTCGAGATGGGCGCTGGAGGGCGGCATCGCGGCAGTCGGGATGGGCGCTGGAGGGCGGGCGCCATGGCGGCAGCGGGGATGGGCGCTGGAGGGCGGGCGGCATGGTGGCAGCGGGATGAATGCGCTGGTGGCATGGCGGCATGGCGGCAGCGGGGATGGTGTTCGGCGGTCGGTTCGGGGTGGCGGCCGGGCGGGATGTGGCGGGGCCCGGAAAAAAGTTCTGGCAGGGTGTCGAGTGGGGTGGTCGCCGTTCGACGCGTAGGTGGAAGGCACCCTGACACGAGGAGACAGCGATGCGATTCATGGTGATCACCAAGGCGACTGCGGCGAGTGAGTCCGGGGTCATGCCGGCTACCGAGGACTTCGAGACGATGGGGAAGTTCATCGAGGAGCTGGTGGGCGCCGGGGTGCTGCTGGCCGCCGAGGGGGTGGCGCCGAGCGGCACCGGTGCGCGGATCTACTTCGACGGGGAGAAGAAGACCGTGGTGGACGGGCCGTTCACCGAGACCAAGGAGCTGATCGCCGGGTTCTACCTGGTCGAGATGAAGTCGATGGAGGAGTGCGTCGAGTGGTTCAAGCGCTGCCCGATCACGACGGCGCCCGGCGAGCCGACCAACATCGAGATCCGGAAGCTGTACTCGGGGGAGGACTTCGGTGAGGAGTTCACCGCCGAGCAGCGGGAGGCCGTGGCGCGGCGGGAGGAGAAGGCCGACCCGGCGTACCGGTCGGCGTGATTGCTTCTGATCGCGCGGTGGGGTAGACGAGGGAGTGGCCACTGACACCCACCGCGCGATCGAGGCGGTCTGGCGGATCGAGGCGCCGCGGCTGATCGCCGGGCTGACCAGGCTGGTCCGCGACGTCGGCGTGGCCGAGGAGCTGGCGCAGGACGCGCTGGTCGCGGCGCTGGAGCAGTGGCCGGCCGACGGCGTGCCGGACAATCCGGGCGCGTGGCTGATGACCACCGCGAAACGCCGGGCCATCGACCAGATCCGGCGCACCGAGACCTACCGGCGCAAGGTCGCCGAGGTCGGCCGGGACCTGGCGGAGAGCACCCCGGACATCGGTACGCTGGTGGCCGAGGACGACGGCATCGGCGACGATCTGCTCCGCCTGGTCTTCATCGCCTGTCATCCGGTGCTGTCCACCGAGGCCCGCGCCGCGCTCACCCTGCGGCTGCTCGGCGGCCTGACCACCGATGAGATCGCCCGTGCCTTCCTGGTGCCCGAGCCGACCGTGGCCCAGCGGATCGTCCGGGCGAAGAAGACGCTGGCCACCGCCAAGGTGCCGTTCGAGGTGCCGCAGGGCGCGGAGCTGGCGGCCCGGCTCGCCTCGGTCCTCGAGGTCATCTACCTGATCTTCAACGAGGGCTACTCGGCCACCGCCGGCGACGACTGGATGCGGCCGGCACTGTGCGAGGACGCGCTGCGGCTGGGCCGGATCCTGGCCCGGCTCACCCCGCGCGAGCCGGAGGTGCACGGCCTGGTCGCGCTGATGGAGTTCCAGGCGTCCCGGGCGGCCGCCCGGACCGGCCCGGACGGCGAGCCGATCCTGCTCGCCGACCAGAACCGGGCCCGCTGGGACCGGCTGCTGATCGGCCGCGGGCTGGCCGCCCTGGCGAAAGCTCGGGACGGCGGTGCACCCGGGCCGTACGCCTTGCAGGCCGCGATCGCCGCCTGCCACGCCCGGGCCCGGCGCTTCGAGGACACCGACTGGGTCCGGATCGCCGGGCTCTACGAGCAACTGGCCGCGGCGGCGCCGTCGCCGGTGGTCGAGCTGAACCGGGCGGTGGCGCTGTCCATGGCCTACGGCCCGGCGGCGGGTCTGGCCCTGCTCGACCAGCTGGCGGCCTTCCCCGCCTTGCGGAACTATCATCTGTTGCCCAGCACCCGCGGTGATCTGCTGGCCAAGCTCGGCCGGCACGCCGAGGCGCGGTCCGAGCTGCGGCGGGCCGCGGCGCTGACCCGCAACGAGCGAGAGCGGACCCTGCTGCTGGACCGCGTCGCCGCCCTGGAAGGGAGACCCGAGTGCTGATTCCGCCGCGCTGGCGCCTGCTCGACGAGACGTCCGGCGGCATCCTCACCGAGTGCGCTGACGTCGACGGGCTCTTCGCCGACCGGGTGTTTCCCGCCGAGCCGGCCCGGGAGCGGTACACACTGGTGGGCTGCGCGCCGGCCGGGGCGCTGCGGGCCGCGATCGACGGGGACGGGCCGGCCTGGCTGGGCAACGTCGTCGTGGACACCGCGCACGTGCCGGGCCGGCCGGTGAGCGAGCCGTGCGTGCCGCACTGCCGGGACTGCGTGCACACCATGGAGGAGCTGCTCGATGTCCGGGTCGTCGGGCACCGGGCCGCGGGGGACGGGTCCGGGCTGCTCAACGTCGACCTGGAGGGGCATCGGCGGGACGACGACAACAATCAGAACGGTACGGTGGCGCCCGCCGTCGCCGGGTACCGGCTGCTGATCGGGGAGCAGCGGGCCGGGGAGTGCCGGGAGATCGCCGGGCTGTTCCGCGAGCGGCCGGAGATCTGGCCGCCGGGTCCGCCGATCACCCTGCTCGGCTGCACGGCGGAGCTCACCGGGCCGGTCGAGGCGGAGCTGGCGCACGTCCGGGTCGACGGCACGGTGCACCGGCTCAGCGGCTGGGGGCCCGAGATCTCCGGCAGCGTGGTGGCCAGCCGGCCGTCCGTTCTCGGGGACGGCCTGGTCGACATCAGCCTGGACGCGCGGATCGCGGAGCCGCTCGCCGCCAACGAGCGGGTGATCTGGGACCTGTGGCGGGCCGGTGGGCCGGCCGAGCCCAATCAGTGGGCGGCGCTGGACCGCGGCGGCCGGGCGCTGTGGGTGCAGGCCGCTGCCGTGCACCGGATCCGGACCGCGGACCGGCCCGCCGGGACCGTCTATCACCCGGATGGACGCTACGTCACCGACTACGACGGGTTCTGCTGCGCGATCGGGGAGGCGGTCAACGGGCCCGGCGGCTGGTTCGGAGGGGACTCCTTCTGGCTGCACGAGAACGCGGCCACCGGGGACGGCGGCGCCACCCCCGGCTTCGAGCTGATCTGGCATGACGCCGGGGTGGCGCGGGAGCACCTGGTGCCCGGCTACGACCGGATGAGCTGGGGGCCCGCGGCCACCTTCGACGACCTGGTCGCGTTCCTCACCGGCGAGGGTGTCCGGGTCGAGCTGCGGTAGTGGCCGGGCGTGCTGAGGTCGTTCCGCCCGATGGGCGGGTCGGTCTACGCCCGGGCCAGGACGCTGACCCGGCCGGCGCCGCCCGCGCACTCGACGACGGTCAGGCCCTGACCTTCGATCAGGCGGGGGAGCGAATCGGTGTCGTAGAAGCGGACCAGACCCGGCACCAGGTGGTAGCCCATCGCCCGCAGCCGCCAGTACCAGCGCAGCGCCCGGAACGACAGGTCCGCCCGGGCGGGCGCGGTGATCAGCAGGTGACCGCCCGGGCGCAGGCAGCGCCGGATCTCGGCGACGAAGGCCGCCGGGTCGGGGAGGTGCTGCAGCACGTGGATCGCCAGGACGCCGCCGAGCGAGCCGTCCGCGAAACGGAGCCGGGTGCCGACGTCGCCCACCTCGAACCTCACGTCGACTCCGGCGCGGCCGGCCCGGGCCCGCGCCACCTCGACCATGCGCGGTGAGCCGTCCACCCCGACGACGTCGTAGCCGCGCCGGGCCAGGGCGGTGGTGTGCGCGCCGGGTCCACACCCGAGATCGGCCACCGGCCCGGGCGTCGTCACCACGCCGGCGAACTCGGCCACCATCCGGTCGACCTGCTCCTGCTGCTCGGGCTCGTCGCGCCGCCGCTGCCAGGCGACGCTCTCCCGGTCGTACACGAATCGGAAGAACCATCGGGGAGCGGGCATGGCGCGGACTCTACGCCCGGCGTACCGGGAGATGGCGGCCGGAAGGACAGCGGGCCGGGACCGTGCGCGGGTCCCGGCCCTTGTCGGATGCGGATCAGCATTGGCCGTCGGCGAGGACGTAGTAGTTCGGGCCGGTCTGGCGCAGTGTGTGCGTGGTGAACGTGTTCCACAGACCCATCGCCTGGCCGGAGCCGTTGGCGAAGGTGTTCCCGCCGGACTGGGTGGCGCGGCCGACGGTGGTGTGCGCGTAGTTGCTCGCCGTGAAGCACGGCTGGGCGGTGGGCGAGGGCGTCGGCGAGGGGGAAGGCGTCGGGGAGGAGGTGGGCGGGGTCGAGCCGCCACCGGACAGGCCCCATGACTGGGCGATGTAGTACGACGAGCAGATCGAGTTCAGGTAGTACGACCCGGTCGACCCGCACTGGTTCTCGGCGCTGCCCGGTGCGACCGGGGTGCCGTGCGCGATGCCCTGCACCCGGTAGAGCGCGACCGCGTCGCTGTAGTGCTCGACCGTCGTCGACCCGGGCAGCGTCGCGCTCGACGTCGCGGTCTGGCCGAGCCCCCACACGTTGGTCCACTGGTCGCGCAGCTCGGTGGCGTTGGCCGGGACCACGGTGGTGTCCGAGGTGCCGTACCAGATGCTGACCCGCGGCCACGGGCCGGCGTATCCGGGGTTGGCGGCGCGGACCAGGTCACCCCACTGCTTCGGGGTCTTGCTCTGCGCCTGGTACTGGCAGACGGTGCCGCAGTTGTACGGCAGTCCGGCGATCACCGCGCCGCCGGCGAAGACGTCCGGGTAGGCGGCCAGCATCACCGCGGTCATCGCGCCGCCGGCGGACAGGCCGGTGACGTAGACCCGCTTCGCGTCCGACCCGTACGTCCTGATCGCGTAGTCGACCATCTGCTTGATCGACAACGCCTCGCCCTGGCCCCGCGCGATGTCCCCGGCGGTGAACCAGTTGAAGCAGGAGAGCGAGTTGTTCGCCGAGGTCTGCTCGGGGAAGACCACCGCCGCCTGGTAGAGGTCGGCGTACTTGGGCCAGCCGGCGTGGCTGTAGTAGTCGGAGGCGCTCTGCGTGCACCCGTGCAGGGCGACCACCAGCGGACGGCCGGTGGCCAGCCCGGTCGGGACGTACGAGTACATGCGCAACGCGCCCGGGTTGCTGCCGAACGAGCCGACCTGGGTGAGGGTGGCGGCCGCGTTCGCGGGGGAGAACGGGGACAGGGCGACACCGGTGACGACCAGCACCGCGGCGAGCAGTGCGAGCCACAACCTACGGGAATTCATGACGCGGACGTTACGGACCTGTTAACCGGCGGCCCATGTGGCGGAGCGATACAACGCCACATCGGGATATGTGGATGTCCGGCGCGGTGACTCGGGAGCCGCCACCGCGCCGGGCCGGGGAACCGGTCAGGTGCTGCAGGAGACCGACGGCCAGGTCCAGTTGCCGTTGGTCTGGATGGTCACCCCGAAGTTGTTGCCACTGCCGTTCGGCTTGGCCACCAGGGTCTGCGCGTTCGGGTAACTGGCCGAGATGTTCCAGGTGGCGATCACCTTGGCCGGGGACGGGACGTTCAGCGTGACGGTCCAGGCGTTGCTGCCGGAGACCGCGACGTTGAGGTTGTAACGGTCACTCCACGAGGAGCCCGCCGACAGGGTGGCGGTGCAGCTCCCGGTCTGCGGCGGAGTGGTCGGCGTGGTGGGCGTGGTGGGCGTCGTGCCGCCGGTCGGGGCGACCGCCCGGCCGGTCTGCGGCGAGATCATCCCGGCGCACAGGCCCCGGCTGGCCAGACCCTGGGCGATCCGCGGGATCGCGGCCACCGTGTTGGCCGGCCAGTCGTGCATCAGGATGATCTGCCCGTTGGTGAGCCGGCCGGCGGCCGCCACGATCGCGTCGGTGCTCGCGTTGTTCCAGTCCTGCGAGTCGACGTCCCAGATGATCTCGGTGAGGCCGTACCGCTGCTCGACCGCCTTGAGTGTCGCGTTGGTCTCGCCGTACGGCGGCCGGAACAGTTTCGGCGTGCCGCCGCCCCCGTTGGCGATCGCGGTCTGCGTCCGGGAGATCTCCGAGTCCATCGTGGCCTGGCTCTGCTGGGTCAGGTGCGGATGGGTGTAACTGTGGTTGCCGACCCACATGCCGGCGTCCACCTGGGCCCGGACCAGCGACGGGTTGGCCGCCGCGTTCTGCCCGGTGTTGAACATGGTGGCCCGCAGCCCGTTGTTCCGCAGCGCGGTCAGCAGGTTCTGCGTGTTGCCGGCGGCCGGTCCGTCGTCGAAGGTGAGCCCGACGTAGCCGTTGCAGGTCGCGGCCTGCGACGGGCTCGCCTGCACGGTGACGGCGACGACCCCGGCCGCCGCCACGATCGTGGCGAGTGTGGCTGCGATACGCATCGGTGTCCTCCCCGCTATCCGGCGCTGCACGAGACGCTCGGCCAGGTCCAGGTGCCATTGGTCTGAATGGTCACCCCGAAGTTGTTGCCGCTGCCGTTCGGCTTGGCGACCATCTGCTGCGCGCTCGGCCAGGTCGCCGTGGTGTTCCAGGTGGCGATCACCTTCTCCGGGGACGGCACGTCCAAGGTCACCGTCCAGTTGCTGGAGCCGGAGACCGCGACATTCAGGTTGTACCGATCGCTCCACTGCTGACCGGCCGACAGGGTCGCGGTGCAGCCCCCGTTGCCGCCGGTCGGCGGGGAGGTGGTGGTGCCGGTGGTCGGGCTGGTGGTGCCGCCGACCGTGATGTTCGAGCTGCCGCTGCTCTGGTAGCCCTCGGTGGCCAGGATCTGGTAGTTGAACGCGCCCAGGTTCATGCCCTTCGAGGCCCAGGCGTCGAAGTGGTTGCCGGTGGTGATGGTGCCGCCGGTGCGCTTCGACTGCCGCACGCTCCAGTACTGGTAGAACGTCGCGGTGCCCTGGATCGACGGCTGATTCACCCGCTGCGTGCGGTAGATGTCGTAGGTGCCGCCGTCGCTGGTGACCGTGCCCATGAAGGTGCCGGTCGGGCGGTAGGTGCCCCAGTTGTCGACGATGTAGTACTCGATCAGCGGGCCGGTGGTCCAGCCGTACAGGGTCAGGTAGGCGTTGCCGTTCGGGTTGAACGACCCCGAGTAGCTGACCGAGCGGCGCGCGCCGGTGGCCCAGCCCTTGCCAACCACGAAGTTGTTGATGCCGCTCCACTGGGTGCTGTACTGACCACCGTTGCCCATGGTCATGCTGACGTTGCCGCTGTCTTTCCAGAACGAGTAGTAGTAGCCGTTGTTCGTACCGGTCTGGTTCGAGGTGATGGTGGTGTCCGCCTGTGCGGTGCCGGCGAGCATCGTGCTGGCCGCGGCGACCACCACGGCGCAGGCCGCGCCGAAGAGCAGACGGATCCGGCCACGATGGGTTCGTGGTGTCGGCGAATCAGGCAATTCGCATTCCTTAGGGGAGGCCTGGGCGGGGATCCAGGCAGCGGGATGGGAGTCGACGACGGCGGTCCGGATCGATGGTGGGCGATCCCGGTCGACAGCGTGAGTATTGGCCCGTCTCCACAGTGGTGTCAACAACTTACGGAAATGTATCGGTAGCAAATCTGGCGATCGGCTCAGTGAATCTGCTGCTCAGAAGATTGTGAAACGATGGCAAGTCCGCAACAAACGCGAAGTTGCGTAAGCCGGCACCGAAAGTTTCGGTGAATTGGGGGCGGTCCGCGCGGCAGACACGGGATCGATCCGCCACCCGGTACCCGGCGGCAGGGTGAGGGGCATATCCTCCCCGGTTGGGGAGGTACGGATGACGGACGCGGATCTGATCGATCGACTGATCGCCGAGGCGGCACGCGCATCGGACTGGCGTCGCGGCCATGCCCGTCCGGGATACCTGCCCGTGTTCAACAACTTCGGACCGGTCACCTATCTGACCTCGGCCGGCGAGGTCGTGATGAACGACGAGGAGGACGGCCCGTTGCGGCCGGCCGATCCGGCGGAACGTGACTTCGCGCTTGCCCGGGCCGCCGAGCGGCACCCGGAGCTCGCTCATCTCCGGCCGCCGAGGCCGCAGGCCGCGGTCACCTGCGACAAGTGCCACGGGCGAGGCAGGGTGACGATCTCGACATGGGTCGATCGGGCCGGATCCCAGTCGTTCGTGTACTGCCCATGGTGCAACAGCCTCGGATGGACCGTTCCCGGCTGAGCCCGGCGCCTGCACCGCGTCCTCGGCCTCGGCGAGCGAGCCGAGCGCGCGGCCGGCGGGAAAACCGGTTGCCGCCCGCCGCCCGGGTCGGCTTGGCTCGCCGCCGTGACGGATGATCTCGTGCGCCCGGACCGCTATCCCCGCTCGTCCCGCTACGACCCGGCGTGGCTGCTCAGCCTCGACATGGGCCCGCACCCGCTGTGGCTGCTCGAGGACCTGGCGGCCGACCTGGACCTGCGGCCCGGGATGCGGGTTCTGGACCTGGGTTCGGGGCGCGGTGCCACCTCGGTCTTCCTGGCCCGCGAGTTCGGCGTCGAGGTGGTCGCCGCGGACTGGTGGATCGGCGCCGACCAGGCCGCGGCCGTCTTCGTCGAGGCGGGGGTCGGCGACCGGGTCCGGGCGGTGCACGCCGAAGCCCACCAGTTGCCGTTCGACGAGGAGTCGTTCGACGCGATCGTCAGCATCGACGCGTTCGAGTACTTCGGCACCGCCGACAGCTACCTGCCCTACCTGGTCCGCTTCCTGCGCCCGGGCGGCCAGCTGGGCATGGCGACCCCGGCGATGACCCGGGAGATCCGCGAGCTCGGCGTGATCCCGCCGCACATCCGCGAGGCCGTCGGCTGGGAGGCGATCGCCTGGCACACCCCGGACTGGTGGCGCTTCCAGTGGGAGATCACCGACCTGGTCACCGTCACGTCCTGCCGCCTCCAGCAGGACGGCTGGCGCGACTGGCTCACCTGGACCCGGGCCGCCCCCGAGCCGTCCCCGTCAGTGATCGACATGCTCGAAAAGGACGCCGGTGAGTTGCTCGGCTTCACCCTGATCACCGCCCGCAAAAACTGAACTCCCGCCCGCCGGGCGCGCCGGGAAAGGGTTTCGGTGACCACCCGCGGCGTCCACAACAATCGCCGACGGAAATGAGAATCTCAGGATATTCCGAATTCGTCCTTCATCACCTTGGCAACCGGTGAATCAGGCCGTTTCCGGGGAATGCCGTCGACGGTCACGTCGACGACCTCGTCGAAGAAGGCGACCAGTCCGGCCAGCTGCGCCGCCTCCGGCAGCGGGTCCGAATAGGTCCAGGCGAGGTTCTCGCCGACCGCGAATGACAGGTAGGTGGCTCGGCCCTTGTACGGGCAGGCCGTCACCATGTCGCCGGGCACCGCCTCCGCCGTCACGTCCGCGCGCGGTAGATAGAATCTGGGGTGCAGCTTCGTCTCGAAGACCAGGGTCGGCCGGTGGGACTCGGCGAGCAGCACACCGTCCCGGGAGATCCGCACGTGCCGGCTGCCGCGCCGGATGTCGACCCGGGAGAACGGGTCGCGCGGGTGCGAGAAGATCGGCTCGTCCTCCTCCGTCCAGTCGAACGTGTCGAAGTCGAACAGGACGTGACCGGCGAGGTCCGCGTCGTCCGGGCGGAACGCGGCCCGCTCCCGAACCTCGTCCCCGAGCCGCACGTCGTACGCCTGCCCCGGCGTCGAGTGCGCGGCGAACGCAATCCCGGGGTGCAGCACCGGTAGGTCGCTCGCCGGGGCCGCCTCGACCGGTACGAGGCCGGCCCGGACGTCCGCCTCCGGCACCGCGTACGTCGGCACGATCCGCCGTGGCTCCCACACCAGCAGAGCGGCCCGGCTGTCGGCGACGATCCGGCCGCCGAGCCGGGCGCGCACCCACTTGTCGGTCGGCTGGTGCCGCAGCACCTCGAGCAGCCGCATCATCTCGTCCCCGACGTTCCGACTCATGCCGCAAGTCTCGCCGACCGGCCACCGCGAGTCACGGCGTCCAAATATTGCAAAGACTCGTCCAACTATTGCGTAGTCGTGTCCACCACTGCCACGATGGCCATCGATCCGTTGCCGTCCCCCTCCCGGCTGGAGTCCCCATGGCTGTATCCCGGCGCGCCCTGCTGTCCTCGGCCGCCCTGGTTCCCGCCGCCGTCGCCCTCGGCGAAGCGGCCGCCGCCGCGTCCCCGCCCGGCGACGTCGTCGGCAAGGTCAGCGTCGGCTATCAGGGCTGGTTCGCCTGCCCCGGCGACGGCGCCCCGATCGGCGGCTGGTGGCACTGGAGCCGCGACCGCTTCCAGCCGCCGTCGCCGAGCAACACCACGATCGTGAGCTGGCCGGACGTACGCGACTATGCGCGGACCTATCCGACCGCCTACCCGAACCTGGGCAGCGGCCAGCCGGCCACGCTGTTCTCCTCCTACGACCAGCAGACCGTCGACGTCCACTTCGACTGGATGCGGACCTACGGCGTCGACACCGCGGCGCTGCAGCGGTTCAACCCGTTCGGCGACGAGGGCCCGACCCGCGACGCGATGGCGCAGAAGGTGCGCGCCGCAGCCGAGCGGACCGGCCGGAAGTTCTACATCATGTACGACGTCAGCGGCTGGGCGGGCATGCAGTCGCAGCTCAAGACCGACTGGACGACGAAGATGGCGGCGCACACCGCCTCCGGCGCCTACGCCCGACAGAACGGCAAGCCGGTCGTCTGCATCTGGGGCTTCGGCTTCGACGACGCCAACCACGACTTCTCGCCGGCCGCCTGCCTCGACGTGATCACCTGGTTCAAGGCGCAGGGCTGTTACGTGATCGGCGGCGTGCCCACCTACTGGCGCGAGGGCAAGAACGACAGCCGGACCGGCTTCCTCGACGTCTACCACGCCTTCCACATGCTGTCGCCGTGGATGGTCGGGCGCACCGGCGACCTGGCCGGCCTCGACTGGTTCTTCACCAACGTGAACACCCCGGACCAGGCCGACTGCACCGCCCACGGCATCGACTACCAGCCGTGCGTGCTGCCCGGCGACCTGTCGGCCGGGCACCGGCGGCACGGCGACTTCTACTGGCGCAGCGTCTACAACATGGTCCGGCTCGGCGCCCAGGGCCTCTACGTGTCGATGTTCGACGAGTTCAACGAAGGCAACCAGATCGCCAAGACCGCCGAGACGGCCGCGTCGGCGCCGCCCGGCATCCGCGCGCTCGACGAGGACGGCACGTTCTGCTCCGCCGACTACTACCTGCGGATCACCACCGACGCGGGGAAGATGCTCAAAGGCCAGATTCCACTGACTTCGGTACGCCCGACGCCGCCCACCGTGGGAAACCCCGACCTGGCGCGCGACAGGAGCACGTCGGCCAGCGGGTTCACCCAGGTCTACGGCCCGGGCAACGCGGTCGACGGCAACCCCGGCAGCTACTGGGAGAGTGTCAACAACGCCTTCCCGCAGTGGATCCAGGTGGACCTGGGTGCCACGGTCACGGTCGGCCGGCTGGTCCTCAAGCTCCCGCCGTCGTGGGGCGCCCGCACCCAGACCCTGGCGGTCTCCGGCAGCGCCAACGGCTCCACCTTCACGACGCTGTCCGCGGCCGCCGGGCGTACCTTCGACCCGGCCTCGGGAAACACCGTGACGGTCAGCTTCCCGGCCGCCGCCACCCGCTACCTGCGGGTCACCGCGACCGCGAACACCGGCTGGCCGGCCGGCCAGCTGTCCACGCTGGAGGCGTATGCGAGTTGATCACCCGAAGATCGCCTTCGGGTCGCCGGTGTACCAGACGTTCTCGATCCGCATCGTCGCCACCACCCAGCGCCGCCCATCCCGCACCAGGGTGACGTCGTAGCGGTTCTTCAGCAGGGCGAATGTCTCGTGGTCCGCGGTCAGCAGGTGCTGTGCCTCGACCACGGCGGTGAGGTCGGCGCGGTCGCCGGCGATCCGGACGCGCGGGTTGGTGACCACGTGGGTGGTGTCCACCCGGCCGGCGAACAGCTCCAGGATGGTGTCGACGATGGTGTCCCGGCCGGTCATCGGCGGCGTGGCGGCGCCCCACCGGGACGCCGCCGGGCCGAAGTCCAGCTCGGCGGTCTCGGCGAAGGCGGAGGCGAAGAGGTCCCGGTCGCGCAGGTCCTGGCCGAGGCCGAACCGGTACAGCGCGTCGATCACCTCGGTGCGGTCGCGCAGCTCGGCGAGCAGGGCGTCGGTGCTGGTGGCGGCGAGGGCTTGGGGGTCGGTGACGAACATGCGTCCACCGTCGTCGATCGAGGCGGGCCGAACAACGCCGACCTGTGCGACGATCGTCAAGCGTGGCTTGACGATGGCGGGGTTCCGGTGGAGTGGCACGAGATCGAGACGTTCCTGACCCTGGCCGAGGAGCTGCACTTCGGCCGGACCGCCGAGCGGCTGGGCCGGTCCACGGCGCGGGTCAGCCAGATCGTCCAGGTGCTGGAGCGGCGGGTGGGCGTGCCGCTGTTCGAGCGGACCAGCCGGCGGGTGACGCTCACCCCGACCGGGCAGCGGCTGTACGAGGATCTGCGGCCGGCGGCCGAGGGGGTCACCGCGGCGCTGGCCCGGGCCGTGGCGGACGGGCGCGGCGTGACCGGCACGCTGCGCGTCGGCTTCGTCGGCGCGGCGACCGGGCAGCTGGTGGCGCGGGCCGCCGAGCGGTTCCGGCGCCGGCACGCCGACTGCGCGGTGCGCTTGCGGGAGGTGCAGGTGGGCGGCGCGGCGGAGCGGTTGCGTACCGAGGAGATCGATCTGCTCTTCGGGTGTCTGCCGATCGACGGGCCGGACCTGACCACCGGCCCGCCGGTGCTGTCCGAGCCGCGGATGCTGGCCGTGCCGGCCGGGCACCGGTTCGCCCGCCGGGCCTCGGTCGCGGTCGCCGACCTGGCCCGGGAGCGCCTGGTGGTGGCGCCGTGCTCGATCCCGGCGGGTCCGCGGCCGGCCGGCGAGCCCGGCCCGGTCGCGGAGACCTTCCAGGAGGTGCTCACCCTGATCGGCGCGGGTCAGGGCGTCTTCGTGGCCGGCGCGCACGCCGCCGCGTTCCACGCCCGGCCGGATGTCGCCTACGTGCCGATCCATGACGCGCCGCCGCTGCTCTGGGGCCCGGTGTGGCGCACCGTGCGGGCGACCGCCCGGGTCCGCGCCTTCGTCGAGACGGCGAGAAGCCTGCCCTGATCCGGGGTGCGGATCAGGACAGGCACGATCTTCCGGTACGACTACCGCGGGTCCTTGTTGAACTTCGCCGTGGCCCAGAAGTAGCCGAGCACGGCCAGCCCGACGCACCAGGCGACGGCGAGCCAGCCGTTGTGCCCGATCCCGGTGCCGAGCAGCAGCCCGCGCAGCGTCTCGATGGCCGGCGTGAACGGCTGGTACTCGGCGATCGGCTGGAACCAGCCGGGCATCGCGTCGACCGGGACGAACGCGCTGGACAGCAGCGGCAGCAGGATCAGCGGCATGGCGTTGTTGCTGGCCGCCTCGGCGGTCGGGCTGACCAGGCCCATCCCGACCGCGATCCAGGTCAGCGCCAGGGCGAAGAGGGCGAGCAGCCCGAACGCGGCCAGCCATTCGACCACCGTGGCGTCGGTGGACCGGAAACCGATCGCGACGCCGACCAGGCCGACCAGCACCACGCTGGCCACCGACTGGATGACGCTGCCGATCACGTGCCCGACCAGCACCGAGCCGCGGTGGATGGCCATCGTCCGGAACCGGGCGATGATGCCCTCGCTCATGTCGGTGGAGACCGAGACGGCGGTGCCGATCACCGTGCTGCCGATGGTCATCAGCAGCAGGCCGGGCACCAGGTAGGCGATGTACTCGGCGCGGCCACCGCCCAGCCCGGCCCCCAGGGTGTCGCCGAATATGTAGACGAACAGCAACAGCAGCATGATCGGGGTGAGCAGCAGGTTCAGCGTGAGCGACGGGTAGCGGCGCGCGTGCAGCAGATTGCGGCGCAGCATGGTGGACGAGTCGCGGGCGGCGAGGGTGAGGGTGCTCATCGGAGGGCCTCCTGAGGCTTGGCGCTGCTGCTGGTCAGGGCGAAGAAGACGTCGTCGAGGTCGGGGGTGTGCACGGTCAGTTCGTCGGCCTGCACGCCGGAGGCGTCCAGCCAGTCGAGGATGGAGCGCAGCTCGCGCTGGCTGCCGTCGCTGGCGATCTGCAGCGCCAGCGCGTCGTCGTCGGCGGTGGCCTCGCCGAGCGCCAGGGCGGCGGTCCGGTAGGCGTCCGGGTCGGTGAACCGGAGCCGGACGTGCCCGCCCGGGATCATCCGCTTCAGCTCGTCGGCGGTGCCCTCGGCGGCGATCTTGCCGTCGTTGAGCACGGCGATCCGGTCGGCCAGTTCGTCGGCCTCCTCCAGGTACTGCGTGGTGAGGAAGACGGTCACGCCGTCGGCGACCAGCCGGCGGATGATCTGCCACATGGTGTGCCGGCTGCGCGGGTCGAGGCCGGTGGTCGGCTCGTCGAGGAAGATGATCCGCGGGTCGCCGACCAGGGTCATCGCGATGTCCAGCCGCCGCTTCATCCCGCCGGAGTAGGTGGAGGCCGGCTTCTTCGCCGCCTCGACCAGGTCGAACCGCTCCAGCAGCTCGGCGGCGACCCGCCGGCCCTCGGCCTTGGACAGGTGGTGCAGGTCGGCCATCAGCAGCATGTTCTCCTCGCCGGTGATCAGGCCGTCGACGGCGGAGAACTGGCCGGTGACGCCGATCGCGCCGCGCACCGCCTGCGGGTCGGTGGCCAGGTCGTGCCCGCCGACCACGATCGGCCCGGAGGCCGGGTCCGGCGCGATCAGCGTGGACAGGATCTTGACGGCGGTGGTCTTGCCGGCGCCGTTCGGGCCGAGCAGCGCGAAGATGCTGCCCGCCGGCACGGCCAGGTCGACGCCGTCCAGCACGGTCTTGTCGCCGTAGGACTTGCGCAGTCCGCTCGCGGCGATCGCCAGGTCGGTCATGTCAGTGCTCCTTGACGAGAGACGAGGTCAGAGGCTGCGGGCGACGATGTCGCCGTAGGACGTGGTCGCGTGGATGTCGAGCTCGGTGGCCCCGTCGTTCTTCAGGCCGTTGTCGACCCGGCCGTACCCGGTGCCGGCGTCCAGCGCGGCCGAGACGCCGTGCGCGGCGTGCACCGCCACGTCGCCCATCTGGGTCCGCAGCACCACCGTGCCGCGGGTGGCCTCGGCGATGCTGATCGCGCCCTGCGCGGTGCTGACCTCGGCCGGGCCGAGCAGCCGGCCGACCGTGACGTCGCCGCCCGAGGTGCTGACCCGGACCCGGGTGGCCTCCTCGATCGTGACGGTGACGTGCGCGCCGTCGACCGTGACGTCGCCGAGGCTGCCGTCGGCCTGGAACCCGGCGTACGCGGCCTTCGCCTCGATCCGGGAGCCGGCCGGCAGGTGGACCGTGACGTCGACGGCGCCGGACGGGCCGAGGAGCTGGTTCTTGGCGGTGGCCTCGATCCGCAGGACGCCGTCGGCGTACGCCACCGTGGTCTGCTCGGCGACCTTGACGTCGCGGGCCTTGCCGGGGTCGGCCGGGCGGACCTCGACCGTGGTGTCGGACCGCTCGGCGGCGACCAGGTGGAGGCGTCCGGACGGGATGTCCAGGACGGTGGTGATCGGGGCCGGGGTGGCGAAGGTCGGCATCGTGTTCTCCGTGTTCTCGTTGTTTCCGATGAGCGAAACGCTACGTTGCGTTTGCGAGTGAGGCAACGCCTCCGTTGCGTAAATGCGCGATCTTCGCAGCTAGATGGCAAATTATCGTTGCATCGTCATGATTTTGATTGCAACGAGAGCTCGTAGAGGTGCGTGTGTCGGAGGGTCCGGAAGCCGAGATCGGCCCGGGCGGCGAGCAGGGCCGGATGGTCCTCGGCGGCGGCCGCCTCGATCTCGTCGATCCGCGGGTGCGTCTGGCGCAGCCGCTGGATCAGCGCGGCGTTCACCCAGCGGCCGAGCCGGCGGCCACGGTGCCGGGGGAGGACGGCCGGACCGTACTGGCGGGCGCGATGCCGGGCCGGCCCGGCGATCACCGCGACCGCGTAGGCGGCCAGGTCGCCGTCCGCGTCGGCGGCGGTCAGCACGGCGTTGCCCGGCCCGCTCGGGCTGCGCAGCAGCTCCTCGACCCGGGGCTCGCCGGGGAGGTCGCCGGTCCAGTGCCGCAGCCGATAGCCGGGGTGCTCGGTGTCCACCAGCTCGCCCAGCCAGGCCTGGTGCACGTCGCAGTAGGTGAGCAGGTCGTGGCGCCGGGACCGGGCGTGCCGGAAGCCGTGCCGGCGGCAGAACGCCTCGCCGGGCGAGCCGGCGGCCACGGCCGCGGCCAGGAGCGGCACGGTGGCCTGCTCCCGGACCGCGGACAGCAGCCGGGAGCCGATCCCGTGCCGCCGCCACTCCGGCGGCACGTACAGGCTCAGCTCGGGAACTCCGGGCCGCACGCCGGGCACCGGCCACAGCCCGGCCACCCCGGCTACGACGCCGGCCGGCGCCACCGCCTGCCACCGTGCCGTCCCGGCCGGCTCCGGGACGGTCACGACGTCGATCGAAGGTAGTCTCACGGACCCACGATCGCGGTGGCCACCGGCGCGAACAATGCGAAAGATCGCACCGCCGGTTAAGGCACCGGTTATCGATCGTCAGTCGGTCGGGGTCAGCCCGGTCGAGGCGCGGAACGAACCGTCCATCTCGAACGGCACCGACTGGTGCTCATGCGTCACCAGCCAGCGCCCGTCGATCCGGCGCAGCCCGGTGGTCACCCGGTACCACAGGGTGAAGCTCTCGGTGGCGCCGCGCGGCACCGCGGACATGCAGTCGATGCTGGTGGCGAACGCCACGTCGCCGTCCGTGGTGATCTCCAGCCGGGTGACCTCGCGGCGCGGCGGGGCCTCGAACCCGGCCATCCACTCGCGCAGCCCGGTCAGGCTCGGCCGGTCGCCGGGCTGGCGCAGCGGCGGGGCGAGGTTGTATTCGACGACGGTGGGCGCGTAGTACGACAGGATGGCTTCGGCGTCCCCCTTCTGCATCAGGGCGGCTTTGCTTTCGATGACTTCCCGGATCTCCTTCATGCCGGGGTGTCGAAGCCGGGCCGCCCGGTTTCGACATCCCAGGAGAGAGCGAGGGAGAAATCCGTGAAATACCTGATCCTGATCCAGTCGAACCCGCAGTCCCTGGCCGTCTGGGAGACGCTGACCGAGCAGCAGCGCACCGACTTCGGCCTCGGGCACCTGCGGCTGACCGAGGAGATGCGCGAGGCCGGGGTGCTGGTGGTCAGCGAAGGGCTGGGCGATCCCGCGCTGGCCACCCAGGTCTCCGTCCGCGACGGGCGGACGATCACCTCGGACGGCCCGTACGCCGAGGTCAAGGAGCACCTGGCCGGCTTCTACCTGATCGACGTCGCGGACCTGGACGAGGCGGTGGCCTGGGCTGCGAAGGCGCCGGACGCGGCGTACACCCGGGTCGAGGTGCGCCCGGTCCTGGACATGAGCACGTGGGAGATCTGACCGGGCTGCCGGACCTGCTGCGCGACTGCGCGCCGCAGGTCCTGGCGGCCGTGGTCCGCCGCTACGGCGACTTCGAGGCCGGCGAGGACGCGGTGCAGGAGGCGCTGATCGCGGCCGCCCGGCAGTGGCCGGAGACCGGCGTGCCGGACCGGCCCCGGGACTGGCTGATCACCGTGGCGAGCCGCCGCCGGGTGGAGTCGCTGCGCAACGAGACGGCCCGCCGCCGCCGCGAGGAGACCGTGTGGCACGAGCCGGCGCCGCAGGTCCGGGGCGACGACGAGCTGGCCCTGCTGCTGCTCTGCTGCCATCCGGCGCTGAGCGTGCCGGCTCAGATCACGCTGACCCTGCGGGCGGTCGGCGGGCTGAGCACCGCGGAGATCGCCCGGGCGCTGCTGCTGCCCGAGGCCACCGTGGGTCAGCGGATCAGCCGGGCCAAGCAGCGGATCCGGGACACCGGCACCCGGTTCGACCTGCCGGCCACCGACGAGCGGCTCACCGCGGTCCGGCACGTGCTCTATCTGATCTTCAACGAGGGCTACACGGCCAGCTCCGGCGACGCGCTGAACCGGGTGGAGCTGACCCGGGAGGCGATCCGGCTGACCCGCCAGCTGCACCGGCGCCTGCCGGACGACGGCGAGGTGGCCGGGCTGCTCGCGCTGATGCTGCTCACCGACGCCCGCCGGCCCGCGCGTACCGAGCCGGACGGCGCCCTGGTCCCGCTCGCCGAGCAGGACCGGACCCGGTGGGACGCGGCCGCGATCGCCGAGGGCGTCGCGATCATCACCGGCGCGCTGGCCCGGGCCCCGATCGGCCCGTTCCAGCTGCAGGCCGCGATCGCCGCGGTGCACGACGAGGCGGCGCGCGCCGCGGACACCGACTGGCCGCAGATCCTCGCCCTGTACGGACTGCTGCACACGCTCGCCCCGAGCCCGATGGTGACGCTGAACCGGATCGTGGCGGTCGCCATGGTCGACGGGCCGGAGGCCGGGCTGGCCGCGCTGGACCGGGCCGCCGGGGAGCCGGTGCTGGCCCGGCACCACCGCACCGCCGCGGTCCGGGCGCACCTGCTGGAGCTGGCCGGCGACCGGGCCGGGGCGCGCGAGCAGTACCGGGTGGCGGCCCGGCGCACGCTCAGCCGGCCGGAGCAGCGCTACCTGGAGTCGCGGGCTGCCCGGCTCGGCTGACTTCGCTCAGCCGACGGTGATCGGGGCGGTCGCGGTGGTGGCCCACGGGATGACCGGGCTCAGTTCCGGGACGGTGGCCAGGTCGATCGACAGCTCCCCGCCGGTGGCCGCGGCCGGGCGGCGGAACGCGAAGGTGTGCGTGCTGCTGCCGCCGGCCGGGGGAGCCGCGACGGTGACGCTGAACCCGTCCGGCTCGCTGGTCACCCGGGGCCAGTCGCCGGAGCGGCGCAGGCCGGCGGGCGGCGCGAAGAGCAGGGTCACCTTCTCCGGGTGGGCGCCGCGCCGGTGGCTGATCGTCACGGTCACGGAGCCGTACCGGGAACCGTTCTTCTTCGGTCCCAGCCGCAGCTCACCGGAAGTGAGCGTGGTGTCCGTGATGTGCGGGTTCTCCGGCATCCGGGGCGGACCGCTGACCTGGACGAACCGGTCGTGGCGCCGGGCGTAGCCACGGGTCTGCCAGGTCTGCGGGGTCGCGTCGGCGCAGCACCGCTGGTAATCGGCGACCGGCACGCTCACCGCGCCGGAGTCGTCGACCCGGACGCCGGCCTGCCGGATGTCGCGCACCTCGCCGGTGGTGGCGGCCACCTGGCCGAGCGAGACGATCTGCCCGGTGCGGTCCCGGTCGTAGGCGACGATCTGCTTGCTGCCGCCCTCGATCAGGCAGCCGAACACCACGATGGTCTCGTCCGCGCCGTCCCGGTCGACGTCACCGTAGGTGACCGCCAGGATCGTCACCGCGTCGCCGAAGGGCGGCTCGCCCGCGGCGACCGTCCGCGGCTCGATCGGCACCTCACCCAGGTGGAAGCGCAGTGTGCCGGAGGGCCCGCGGACGTCGTCGGCCGGCCAGGCGGGCACCTCCAGGGTGGCCTCGCGCAGCACGGAGAGGGGGATGTGGCCGTCCGGCGCGGCCTGCGCGGCCGGCGGGGACATGGCGAGGGGCAGCGACGCCGCGACGATGGCGACGGCGGCGAACAGGACGCGGGGAGACTCCATGGTGGAGACATTCTGCGGCAGTCCGGTTGCCGAAGCGCCGTTTTTGCCGATGATTCACCCGATTTGGGTCAGGCCTTGACGATGTCGCCGCCCGACTCCTTGACCGCGGTCTCGGTGAGCGGCTTCTGCGCCGGGCCGCCGGTCGGCGCGCCGGTGGCGATGTCGAACATGCTGTTGTGGCACTTGCACTTGATCGCCTTGTCGGCCACCTCGGCGACCTTGCAGCCCTGATGCGTGCAGGTGTTGCTGAACGCCTTGAAGGTCCCGGCCTCCGGCTGCGTGATCACCAGGGTCTCGGTGATCAGGCCGCCGCCGACCGGCACGTCCGACGCCTTGGCCAGGGCCGCCGAGCCGGTGCTGGCGGTGGTGGTGGTCTCGGTGGGCGCCGTCGTCGCGTCGGCGCTGGTCGGCTCGCTGCTGTCGTCCTTGGCGCCGCAGCCGGCCAGCACGGCCCCCGCGCCGACCACGCCGATCAACGCCCGCCGGTTCACGCCGCTCATGTCTCCCCCGCCTCCGATGAGTGGTTTGGGCGAATTCTACCCAAGATCATGCCGGCGGCTCGAACTCTTCGAACACCAGCAGCGTCCGGGTGTTCACCACCCCCGGCATGCCCTGGATCTCGTCCAGGACGAGTCGCCGCAGGTCCGCGTTGTCCCTCGCCCGGACCAGCAGGATCACGTCGAACTCGCCGCCGACCAGGGCGATGTGCACCACCCCGGGCAGCCTCCGCAGCCGTTCGCCGACCGGCCGCCAGTCCGCCTGGTGCAGGTTCACCGTCACGTACGCCGAGGTGCCCATCCCGGCCGCCACGTGATCGATGTCCGCCTTGAAGCCGCGGATCACATTCGTCTCGCGCAGCCGCTGGACCCGGGCGTACGCGTTGGCCCGGGAGATGTGCAGCGTCTCGGCGAGCTGCCGGATCGGCATCCGCCCGTCCCGGCCCAGCTCGGTGAGGATCCGCTGGTCGATGTCGTCGAGGCCGCTGACCACGTGTCTTCAACTCCCTGTCCGATCGCCCGCCCGGTTGGACGTTTGGCTCCGCCCGCCCGCCCGCGGAACGCAATCTTCTCGATCTGTCCCAGGATATGGAACATTCGTGACGGGGGACACACGATAACGGCATGACGCCTGACCCACGTCGGCTCTTGCCGTCCGATGCCCCCGTGACCCTTCTCGACCCCGACGGGACAGCCGTCGGCGTCGTCCCGGACGACGCCACCCTGCTCCGCTCGCTGGACCTGCTGATCACCGCCCGCCGGCTCAACGACCAGGCGTACGCGCTGGTCCGGCAGGGCCGGCTGGCCGTCTACCCGTCCTCGCACGGCCAGGAAGCCTGCCAGGTCGCGGCCGCCCAGGTGCTCGACCCGGCGGATTGGCTGTTCCCGACCTACCGCGACACGGTCGCCGCGGTGGTCAAAGGGGTCGACGTGGTCGAGGCGCTGAGCCTGCTCAAGGGGGACTGGCACTGCGGCTACGACCCCACCGAGCACCACGTCGCCCCGCACACCACGCCGCTGGCCACCCAGCTGCCGCACGCGGTCGGGGTGGCCCACGCGGCCCGGCTGCGCGGCGAGCCGACCGTGGTGATGGCGATGTGCGGCGACGGCGGCACCAGCGAGGGCGACTTCCACGAGGCGCTCAACTTCGCCGCCGTCTTCCAGGCGCCGGTGGTCTTCTTCGTGCAGAACAACGAGTACGCGATCAGCGTCCCGCTGTCCCGGCAGACCGCCGCGCCGTCGCTCGCCCACAAGGGCATCGGTTACGGCATCCCCGGCGAGCGGGTCGACGGCAACGACATGGCCGCGCTGCTCACCGTTCTCGGCGCCGCCGTCGCCCGGGCCCGGGCCGGGGAGGGGCCGCAGCTCGTCGAGGCGCACACCTACCGGATGCAGGCGCACACCAACGCCGACGACGCCACCCGGTACCGGGACGAGGCCGACGTGGCGGCCTGGCTGCCCCGCGACCCGATCACCCGGCTCCAGGCGTACCTGCGCGACCGGGGCGCGCTGACCGCCGAGACCGAGGCCGCCTTCGCCGCCGCGGCCGAGCGCGCCGCCACCCACCTGCGCGACGGCCTCAACCAGGACATCACCCCCAACCCCGAAGACCTCTTCGCGTACGTCTACGAGCGCCCCACCTCGCAACTGCGCGAGCAGGCGGCCCTGATCGCCGACGAGCTGAGCCGGGAAGGAGCCCAGTGATGAGCACCGTGGTGCACGAGAAACTGTCCATGGCACAGGCCCTGAACCAGGCACTGCGCGACGCGATGACGGACGACCCCACCGTGGTCATGTTCGGCGAGGACGTCGGCGCGCTCGGCGGCGTCTTCCGGATCACCGACGGGCTGACCGCCGAGTTCGGCGACAACCGCTGCTTCGACACCCCGCTCGCCGAGTCCGGCATCGTCGGGATGGCGGTCGGGATGGCGATGAACGGGATGCGCCCGATCGTCGAGATGCAGTTCGACGCGTTCGCCTACCCGGCGTTCGAGCAGATCGTCAGCCACGTCGCGAAGATGCGGAACCGGACCCGCGGCCGGGTGTCGCTGCCGATGGTGATCCGGGTGCCGTACGCCGGCGGGATCGGCGGGGTCGAGCACCACTGCGACTCCTCGGAGGCGTACTACGCGCACACGCCCGGCCTGAAGGTGGTCGTGCCGGCCACCCCGGCCGACGCGTACGCGCTGCTGCGAGCCGCGATCGCCGACCCCGACCCGGTGGTCTTCCTGGAGCCGAAGAAGCTCTACTGGAGCAAGGAGGAGATCGAGTTCCCGGTGCGGGCGCCCGGCATCGGCACCGCGGTGATCCGCCGGCCCGGGACCGACGCGACCCTCATCGCGTACGGGCCGAGCGTGCCCGTGGCGCTCGAAGCCGCCGAGGTGGCCGCCACCGAGGGCCGCAGCCTGCAGGTCGTCGACCTGCGCTCGATCGTCCCGTTCGACGACGAGACGGTGTGCGAGGCGGTCCGGTCCACCGGCCGGGCCGTGGTGATCACCGAGTCGGCCGGGTTCGCCGGGGTCGGCGCCGAGATCGCCGCCCGGGTCAGCGAACGCTGCTTCACCAGCCTGGCCGCGCCGGTCCGCCGGGTCGCCGGATTCGACATCCCCTACCCGCCGCCGAAGCTCGAGCACTTCCAGCTGCCCGGGGTGGACCGGGTGCTCGACGCCGTCGACGACCTGAACTGGGAGATGTGATGACGACGCGGACCTTCGCGCTGCCCGACCTCGGGGAGGGACTGACCGAGGCGGAAGTGGTGCAGTGGCTGGTGGCCGAAGGGGACGAGGTCGCGGTGGACCAGGCCGTGGCGGAAGTGGAGACGGCCAAGTCGGTGGTGGAGGTGCCCTCGCCGTACGCCGGACGGGTTCGCACGCTGCACGCGAAAGCGGGCAGCACTCTGGCGGTCGGCGAACCTCTGATCAGTGTGGAAGCGGCCTCGGACGCTTCCTCATCGCCTTCCTCCTCTTCCGCGGCCTCTTCCTCGGCCGCTGCCGACGCCTATCGGGAGGAGGAGCAGGCCGGGTCCGGCAACGTCCTGGTCGGGTACGGCACCAGTGACACGCCCACCCGGCACCGGCATCGCCGCCCGCGGACCCGCGCCGCGGCCGTCGCTCCGGTCGCGGGTGGCTCGGTCCGGCCGCCGCAGGTCGTCTCGCCGCTGGTGCGCAACCTGGCCCGGAGCAACGGCGTCGACCTGACCAGGGTGGAGCCGACCGGGCGCGGCGGCGTGATCACCCGCGCCGACGTGGAACGGGCGATGGCCGGGCCCGCCCCGGCGCCGGCCGCGGCCACCGGGGAACGGCGCATCCCGCTCACCGGCTTCCGCAAGGCGGCGACCGCCGCGCTGGGCCGCAGCCGCGCCGAGATCCCGGAGGCGACCGTCTGGGTCGACGTGGACGCCACCCCGCTGTGGCAGCTGCGGGAGAGCAACCCGGACGGTCCCGGACTGCTCGCCTACCTGGCCCGGTTCACGGTCGCCGCGCTGCGCGAGTTCCCGGTGCTCAACGCCCGGTTCGACGCCGAGCGGCAGGAGATCGTCGAGTACGACCGGATCGACCTGGGCATCGCCGTCCAGGGCGAACGCGGCCTGGTCGTGCCCGCGGTGCTCGGCGCCGAGTCGATGACCACCGCCCGGCTCAGCGACGAGATCCGCCGGGTGACCGCCGCGGCCCGGGCCGGCAAGGCCACCGCGCGGGAGCTGTCGGCCGGCACGTTCACCCTGAACAACTACGGCAACCTGGGCGTCGACGGCAGCGCCGCGATCATCAATCACCCGCAGGTGGCGATCCTCGGCTTCGGCCGGATGATCGACCGGCCGTGGGTGGTCGACGGGCAGCTCTGCGTTCGTAAGATCACGCAGATGAGCTTCGTGTTCGACCACCGGGTGTGCGACGGCGGCACGGCGGCCGGCTTCATGCGCTGCGTCGCCGACGCGATCGAGAACCCGGCCTCGGCGATCGCCCGCCTGTGACCGACGCCGTCCCACCACCCGCCTCGGCGGCCGGTGCACTGCCGCCTTCCGCCTCGGCGGCCGGCGTTGTGCCGTCGGCTGCCGGGGTGGCCGGTGTCGTGTTGCTGGCTGCTGACGTGGTGGGTGGGCCGGGGTTCGACGCCGCGCTCGGGCCGCTGCTGTTGCGCCGCGGTCTCGGCGAGGCCCGGGACATCCTGCGGGTCTACTCGCCGGAGCCGACCGCGGCGTTCAGCCGTCGCGACACCCTGCGCACCGGCTACGAGCGGGCGGCGGCCGCCGCCCGCTCGGCCGGGTTCACCCCGGTGGTCCGGCCGCAGGGCGGCAGCCTCGCCGTCCAGCACCCGGGCAGCGTGATCATCGACCACGTGCACCGCTCCGGGCCGCAGCCACCCGACCCGACCGCCCGCTTTCAGCACTTCGCCGCCATGCACGCCGCCATGCTCCGCGCGCTCGGCGTCGACGCCCACATCGGCCCGGTCCCGGGCGAATACTGCCCCGGCGACTACAGCATCAACGACGGCCGGGCCAAGCTGGTCGGCTCCGCCCAGCGGGTGACCCGGGACGGCTGGCTGTTCAGCACGGTCATCCAGGTGACCGGCTCGGCCCTGCTGCGCGAGGCGCTGCTCCCGGCGTACGCCGCATTGGGTTATGAATTCGATCCAGCAACCGTGGGTGCCATCGCGGACACCGTCCCCGCCGCAACCGTGCGATCCGTGACCGCGGCGGTCCTGTCCGCCTACGGCGCGACCGCCCCCGGCGTGCCCCTGCCCGAGCCGCTGCGCGCCGAGCTGCCGCATCTCCTTACCTCGATGGACTGAAAAGGTCCGGCGCCATAAATCCATGGAGGCGGCTCCTGCCGAGCGGGAATAGAGTGCAATTCTCGCTATCGGAAGGTTCGGGACGATGGGCGAATACGAGCAGCGGATGCGTGCCCAGAACGAGGCGCTCAAGGCTCACCAGGATCGGGCGAACATCATTGACGACTCCCGGCGGAACGCTGCCCAGCAGGGCGGTGGCGGGAGTGGTTGCCTTTTCCTGACCCTCTTACTCCTGTCACCTCTGATCATTGGATTCGCCGCAGTCGTCTGGGTCAGCTTGCAGAAGTGACATCGCGCGATGATGTCGCGCAGCGATGACAGCGTCTGCTCCATCGCGAAGGCGGCTGAGTCCTGCCGCGCCCGCCGCGGATCGCGGTGTGCCAGGACTGCGCCGGGCGGCACCCGCTCCCGGGGTGATCCGAAGTGGACGGGTCCGCGCGGGGCGTGGGAGGATCGGCGTCGCCTGGTGGAGCGGTGGGGGAGAGGCGCGCGATGGCCGAGATGGACGGATTGCCGGTGAACCTGAACACCGATCGGCCGCATCCGGCGCGGGTCTATGACTACCTGCTCGGCGGCAAGGACAACTTCGCCGCCGACCGGGAGGCCGCCCAGCGTGGGCTGCAGGCCAACCCGGACAGCCGGATCCCGCCCCGGGAGAACCGGCTCTTCCTGCGCCGGGCGGTGCGGTTCCTGGCCGAGCAGGGCATCGACCAGTTCCTCGACATCGGCACCGGGATCCCGAGCGCGCCGAACGTGCACCACGTGGCGCAGAGCGTCAACCCCCGGGCGCGGATCGTCTACGTCGACAACGACCCGATCGTGCTGACCCACGCCCGCGCGCTGCTGACCAGCCATCCGGACGGCAAGACCGACTACCTCGACGCGGACCTGCGGGACGTCGACACGATCCTGGACGCGGTGAAGGCCAGCGGCACGCTCGACCTGGACCGCCCGGTCGGCCTGCTGCTGATCGCGATCCTGCACTTCGTCGGCGACGAGCACGACCCCTGGACGATCGTCGACCGGCTGCTGGCCGCGCTGCCGTCCGGCAGCTACCTGGCGTTGTCGCACCTGACCGGCGACTTCCGGCCGGAGGCGTGGGCGCAGGTGGCCGAGATCTACCGCAAACAGGGGGTCACCATGCAGGTCCGGTCCCGGGCCGGGATCGAGCGGTTCTTCACCGGGCTGGAGCTGGTCGACCCGGGTCTGCAGGTGGTGCCGGCGTGGCGGCCCGAGCTGGGCGAGCCGACCGGGGAGGCGCCGCCGGAGGACGCCCGGGTCTCCGTCTACGGCGGGGTGGCCCGCAAGCCATAAACCGTGGACGTGCCCGCCGCCGGGCCGTTACCGTCCGCGGGTGCGGATACGCGAGATCACCGAAGCTGACTGGCCGCAGGTCTGGGCGATCATCCAGGACGTCATCCGGGAGCGGGAGACCTTCCCGTACGACCCGGAGATGACCGAGGAGCAGACCCGCCTGATGTGGATCGAGTCGCCGCCCGGCCGGACCGTCGTCGCGGTCGACGGCGAGCGGGTCCTCGGCACGGCGAAGATGGGCACGAACCGGCCCGGCCCCGGGTCGCACATCTCCACCGCGAGCTTCATGGTGGCCGCCGACGCCCGCGGGCGGGGCGTCGGGACCGCCCTCTGCCGGGACGCGGTGGAGTGGGCGAGGCAGGCCGGGTACGCCGGGATGCAGTTCAACGCCGTCGTCGAGTCGAACCGGTCGGCCGTCGAGCTCTATCAGCGGCAGGGTTTCCAGGTCCTCGGCACCGTCCCGGAAGCCTTCGAGCACCCGAAGCTCGGCCGTGTCGGCCTACACCTGATGTACCAGGCCTTCTGACGGACGGACCCCGACACCCTCCCAGTTGGCGCCGCTGACCGCGTCGATCACGGTGCCCTCCGGCAGGATCCCGTGCACCTGAGCGGTCAGCTGCACCGGCGTCACGTGGTCGGCCGCGCCCGGCGACGCCTCCCCGACGATCCTGGCCCGGCCGCGGACCTGCAGATGGTAGGCGAGCGCCTCGGCCGAGGAGTAGGTGCCCGCGCCGACCAGCACGGTCAGCTCCTGGTCGAGCGCCGATCCGGCCGGTCGCGCCCGGGTCCACCACTGCCGGCGACGATCCCGGTAGGTGACCTCGGACAGCGGCTGCGCGTGATCGCCGAGCAGGTGCTCGGCGATCAGCGCCACCGTCCCCGGATCGCCGCCGCCGTTGCCACGCAGGTCCAGCACCAGCCGGGTGGCGCCCCGGGCCAGCGCGAACGCCGCCTCCACGAACGGCGCGGCGTGCTCCACCGGGTCGAGCGTGTCGAGCCGCAGCACGAAGGTCCCGTCCGCCTCCCGGCGCACCTCACGAACCCCGGCCGCCCTGGCCAGCACCTCCCCGCGGTCGACCGGCGGCCAGCCGCGCGACTCGGTGTCCGGGGTCGCGGTCCCCTCCGGATCGAAACGCAGCTCCAGGTGCCGGGAGTGCAGCTGCGCACGCGCCTCGACCTCCCGGCAGGTCGCGGCGTCGACCGGCTCCGGCCGCCCGGCGAAGGTCTCGCCGAGGTCGGCCGCCAGCCTGTCGAGGCGCGGCCCGGGCGGCATCAGCCGGTGCAGCCAGCCGACCAGGTGACCGGTGAAAGCACTGAGTCCGGTGGGCTCGTCGTTCGCCATGATCCGACGCTAGGGCAGCGTCTGCTCCACTGGCACCGCTCACACCTCTGCCTTCAGCAGAGCCAATCACGAAGACCTTTTGCGTACGCCGTATCGGACCTGTTGTCGCCTGCTGACGGTCGTTCCTTGACCTGGTCTTGTTTTGGTCCGCCTGGACTCCCCGCTCCTCTGTGCCCGGCGCGGTCATGGGCCGGCCGGGAATTTCCGCAGTCGTGAAGTGGTGCCCGGGGGTGGGTGGCTGGCGGCCCGGAAATGTCAGGGGGTGTCGATAGCGTCCGGGGCGTGATTGGCGATGGTGTGGGGCGGGTGCCGACCGCGGCCGAAGAGGCCCGGTTCTGGGAGTTGGTCGAGTCGGCCTGGGCGGGCTGCGGGAGTGAGGCGGCGCGGCTTCGCCGGGCGCTGGCTGAGCGGGACCCGGGAGGGGAGGGTGAGGAGGCGTTCGCCCTTGAGGGCTGGATGGAGCAGTTCATGGCGCGGCTCGGGGAGTTGTGCGAGGGGCTGTCGAGCGCTGAGCTGACCGATCTGGACCGGGTGGTCGAGCGGAAGCTGTTCGACATCGACCGCGAGGAGATCCA
Source organism: Actinoplanes octamycinicus (assembly GCF_014205225.1). Taxonomy (NCBI): domain Bacteria; kingdom Bacillati; phylum Actinomycetota; class Actinomycetes; order Micromonosporales; family Micromonosporaceae; genus Actinoplanes; species Actinoplanes octamycinicus. Next base: position 7,380,701 of record NZ_JACHNB010000001.1, on the reverse strand, counting down.
TGAGTACACCGACGGCTCGGACGACGGGTTTCTGTATTGCCGCGGGTTCATCGTCGCGGCCGGCCGGCAGTTCTATGAGGCGGTGCGGGCGAATCCGGCGATGGCGGTGATGGACGCGGAGTGGGAGGAGATGTGTTATTTCTTCGCGCACCTGCACGACAAGAGGTTCGGCGGCTTCCCCGAGACCGGCTCCGGCATCAGCCGCGAGTCGGGCCGCAATCCGGAGGGGTGGTGACGCCCCGGGGACCGTCGCAGGCGCGTCTGCCTGATGCCGGGCCGTGGCGGGGCGTGGGTTCGGTCCGGCCGCTCGCGGGCTTCCGAGCGGTCCCGGGCGCGGCGCGGGGCGCTTCCGGCGTGTGACGTGTGATCGGGTCGGGGCGGCTGCGCCGGGTTGTCAGGCAGCGGACTGGGCGTGGGCGGCGAAGTCGCGGACCAGGCGGACATCGGGGATGTCCCAGAGCACCGGGGTGGTGGAGGGTTCGGTGGACCAGGCTCGCCAGCCGTTGCGGCGGTGGGTGGTGGTGAAGACGTCGGTGGGGCCGGGCAGGGCGCCGAAGGCTAGGTCTCCGGAGCCGTCCGGGCGTTCCGTGACGACCGGGGGAGGGAGGGACTTGAGGTATGCGGTGGTGAGACGGGTTCCGGACCAGCCGCCGTGGACCAGGACGCGGTTCGTGGTGATGGTGTAGCGGGTTCGGCGGGACGCCACGGCACGGACCACGAAACGGCCGGCGACCAGATAGAGGCCGATCAGCACGAACGGGATGCCCCACAGCTTGAGCAGAGTGGGGCCGCCGCTCAGGATCACGCTGGTTTCCCAGAAGATGGCGAAACCGCACCACAGAAGACTGAAGGGGACGAGCGTCAGGTCGGTGCGGCGGAACAGACGGTGTCGTTGCGGGCGGCCCTGCCAGAGGACTCGCTCGCCTGGCAGGAGATCGGTTTCCACGAATTCATGATGTTCGCCGCACGGCCGGGTGTCGAGGGGTGATCACGATGTCGCCGTCGGCTGGCTGGAGGCGGTGTGGGCAGGCACTCGGGACGCTGGGACATCGGTCGGACCGGCGGGCGTTAGCTCGGCCACTTGCGATCGCTGACGTGTCAACTACTTCGTAGTGTTGGGGGATGAGCGGTGGGCGGGCCACGGTGGTGGTCATCGGTGCTGGTCAGGCGGGTCTCTCCGCCGGGTACCACCTGAAGCGGCGCGGCTTCGTCAGCGCGCTGGCCGCGGACGGCGACGGCCACGCGCAGGACCTGGTTGGTGGCGGCGGAACCGGGGTCGTGGTGGGTGAGCCGGTTGGTGGCGCCGCGAACGGGTCCGCGGTGAGCGCCTCGGTTGGCGGCGGGGACCGGGTCGTGGTGGGTGGCGGACGCGGCGCCGGCACCGGGGAGGGCGGGCGCGGCGCCGGTGACGGTGAGGGCAGGCGCGGCGCAGGCGTCGGCGCTGGTGAGGGCGGGCGCGGCGCCGGTGACGGCGCTGGTGAGGGCGGCCGCGGGGACGGTGGGGCGCGGACGTTTGTGGTGCTCGACGGATCGGCGGGGGCGGGGGGTGCTTGGCGGGAGCGGTGGGAGTCGTTGCGGATGGCCACCGTCAACGGGATCTTCGATCTGCCCCGGTTCCCGAAGCCGGTGATCGATCCGGCGGAGGCGAGCCGGACGGCGGTGCCGCGGTACTTCGCGGACTTCGAGCGGGTGGCTGGACTGCCTGTTCGGCGGCCGGTGACGGTGGTGGGCGTACGGAAAAGGGGCCAGGAATTCGTGGTGGAGACCGACTCCGGGGACTGGGTTGCTCGGGCGGTGATCAACGCGACCGGGACCTGGAACAATCCGGTGCTGCCGCACTATCCGGGGCAGGACAGTTTCCTCGGGCGGCAGCTGCACACACGGGACTTCGTGACGGCGGAGGAGTTCGCCGGGCGGCGGGTGGCGATCGTCGGGGGTGGGATCTCGGCGGTGCAGCTGCTCGAGGAGATCTCGCGGGTGGCGACCACCTATTGGTACACGCGGCGCGAGCCGGTCTTCCGGGCGGACGGGTTCGAGCCGGAGGTCGCCGGGCGGGAGACGATCGCCAAGGTGATCGCGGATGTCGAGGCGGGGCGGCCGACCGGGAGCGTGGTGTCCTACACCGGGCTGGCCTGGACGCCGTATGCGTTGGCGGCCAAGGAGCGCGGGGCGCTGGAACGGCGGCCGATGTTCACCGGCATCGAGCCGTTCGGGGTGCGGGAGGCGGACGGGACATTCACCGCCGTCGACGTTATTCTGTGGGCGACCGGGTTCAAGGCAGCGCTCGGGCATCTGGACCCGCTGGGGTTGCGCAACGAGCGGGGCGGCATCCGGATGGCCGGCACGCAGGTCGCCGACGAGCCGGGGTTGCACCTGGTCGGGTTCGGTCCGTCGCAGTCAACGGTGGGCGCCAACCGGGCCGGGCGGGACGCGGTCAACGCACTGGTGAAGTACCTCGATTCCACCGGCGCCGCCATCGACAACGACGAGGCCCGGGCTCGACCCGGATATTGAGATCTTGGACCGTGCGCTGAGCCTTTCGCGGCGGGCGGCCGTATGAAAGATTAGGGCGGACGTTCGACGGCCTGGGGGAGGTCTGGCGCGACATGGCTGGTGCCGCATCGCGATGGGTTCTGGCATTCCTGCTCGGTTCCGGCTCGGCACTCGTGGCGGCCGCGCCCGCGCAGGCCGCGCCACTGCCGACCGCCTCGTGCGCGATCGGCGCCGGGAGCGCGGCCGACCGGGCGATCGCGAAGCAGCTGAAACCGCTGATGAACGGGCGCCGGCTGGGTTCGTCGGTCAGTGGGCGGGCGATCGCCTGTGCCCGGGTCATCGTCGGGATCGTCCAGCAGCGCAAGCTTGGGCCGCGGGCGGCGCTGATCGCGATGACCACGGCGGTCGCGGAGAGCGAGCTGACCAACCACATCGTGATGGTCGACCACGACAGTCTCGGGCTCTTCCAGCAGCGGTCCTCGCAGGGCTGGGGCCGCCCCGACCAGCTGGTCGACCCGGCCTACGCGACGAACGCCTTCCTGAACGCGATGCTCCGCAAGTATCCGAACGGCAGATGGATGAGCGGGGACGTCGGGGCGATCTGTCAGAAGGTGCAGATCTCGGCACGGCCGGCGGCCTACTCGCCGGAGGTGCACGACGCGGCGCTGATCGTGAACGCGCTCTGGTCGCGACCGTCGACGCCCGCGCCCGCGACCGGGAGCGCGACGACGCCGCAGGCGGTGCCGGTGCCGGCGCCGACCGGCCCGTTCCAGAAGACGCTGGCCACCGCACAGGTCCAGACGGCCGGCCTGGAGGGGCGGCACGCGCTGCAGATGGCCGACTGGAACGCGGACGGCAAACCGGACCTGCTGGTGGTGACCGGAGCGGGCGCCGCCACCGGCCGGACCGAGGTGCGGATCATGGACGGGGCGTCGAACTTCCTGTCGCTGCTGCTGGTCACCGCCACCACGCTGGGGCCGACCGACGAGCGGCACGCGTACGCGTTCACCGACTGGAACGGCGACAAGAAACCCGACCTGGTGGTGACGCAGCGGTCCGGGACGGCCAGCGGGCGTACCGAAATCCGGATCGTCGACGGCGCGTCCAACTTTCAGCAGGTCCTGCTGGACACCGCCACCGGGCTGGCGGCGACCGACGACCGCTACCAGTTCGCGGTGGCGGACTGGACCGGGGACGGGCGCGCCGACCTGGTCGTGGCGCAGACCGCCGGCACCAAGAGCGGCAAGGCCGAGGTGCAGGTGCTCGACGGGGCGTCGACCTTCCAGACGGTGGCGCCGGTGGTGACCAGCGGCGCGCCGGTCGGCCCCGGCACGCAGATCGCGGTGACCGACTGGAACGCGGACCGGCGACCGGACCTGGTGACCCTGCAGAAGGGCAGCGTCCAGGCCTGGGACGGGGCTGCCGGGATGACCCGGTCGCTGGCCCGGGCGAGCGTCGCCGCCGACGGCAAGGAGTTGGTGGTCACCGACTGGAACGCGGACGGGCACCCGGACCTGGCGGCCGTGAAGACGGCCGGCAGCACGAGCGGCCTGGCCGAGGTGTCGATCCTCGGCGGATGACCCCGAGGTCCGTCCTGCCGATGATCGGGGCTGCGGCATTGCCCAGGTGGCAGAACGAACCCTAGGCGGGCACCTTGGCGGCCAGCACGTCGGCCGGCAGAATCTCCGGCGGTGCGGCCAGCAGGCGGTCGGCGTTGGCCATCAGCGCCTTGGCGATCGGGCCGTTGATGTGGGCTTGTCGGGAGGCCTCGTCCGGGAACGCGTCGACGATCCACAACGTCGACGCGTCGGTGCGCAGGGCGAACCACACGATCGTGCCGACCTCGTCGTTGGCGAGTTCAAGGGCTCCGGTGAGGAGGTCCGCTACCTCCTGCTCGAGCCCGGACTTGGCGACAAGCTTGACGACGAACGCGAGGGACGTGCTGGAGTTGGTCACGCCAAGGACGCTAGGCCGTACGTGCCTGATAAATGGCGGAAACGGCAAGTTCGTTACCGTACGGGACATGCGTATCGGCCTGCCCTGAACTGAAGTGGATCGGGCGCCGTCCGGCCGGGTCTTGCGGATATGGCCGGGACGCAGGCCGTACCACTGGGTGGGCCGGAACAAGTTCTTGTCGCGAGGTTGAATCTCTGCCGGCTGCTGGCCGGATCGACCCCCGCGGGATGCCCGGCGATCGATGGGTATGAGACTGGGGGCATGACTTTGCGACTTCGGCCGGACCAGGGGACTGCGGCGGCGTGGCGGGCGTTGTGGGCGATCGTGGAGGGGCGGCTCACCGAGGACTCGTTGCGGTCGGCGCAGGCGGCGGCGTCGCTGATGCCCTACGCCTCGGAGCATCCGGCGCATCTGCTGGTGGTGGCGGTGGACGCCATCGTGGACACGATCGTCGGGTGGGCCGACGAGATCGGGAAGAATCCGGCGTGCATGGCCGAGGTGTGCTTCGACATGCTGCACGGGCAGCTGCAGCCGCCGGAACGGCTGCTGCTGCTCGGTGCCGGTCAGACCTTGCTGGCCGTCGACCCGACCGGGGAGGCCGGCAGCCCGCACCCGGTCTGCCACCCGTGGCCGCCGCAGGCCGCGGTCGCCTCGCTCGGTACCGCCGGTGGGGGTGAGGTGCTGCGGCAGGCGCTGGCGGCGGCCGCGCAGACGCACGGGATGGAGCAGCAGCCCGTGCTCGTGCTGATCAACGCGGCGCCGACGGTGCTGACGAATGTGCTGTGGGGCTACAGCCGGTCCGACCCGGACCGGATGCGCGTGCTGCTCGACGACCGGCTGGCCGTGCGCTGACCGGATGCCGCGGTGAGCGGCGCGGTGCCGGGTGTGGCGGTGAGCGGCGCGGTGCCGGGTGCGGCGATGAGCGGCGCGGTGCCGGGTGTGGCGATGAGTGGCGCAGGGCTGGGCGGCGCGGGGCTGGGCGCGGCGATGAGTGGCGCAGGGCTGGGCGGCGCGGGGCTGGGTGCGGCGATGAGCGGTGCGGGGCCGGGTGCGCGCGCCTGACATGATCGCCCGCATGGAGCCGAGAGCACTGACCGAGCGGGAACGGGCGGTGCTCGACGCCCTGCTGGCCGTCGACTTCGAGGGCGTCGAGGAGCTGCGGCGGCAGGCCGCCGGCGCGCTGGTCGTCGGAACGTGCGCCTGCGGGTGCCCGTCGATCGACTTCCAGGACGGCGTCGGCCTGACCGTGCGGGTCGACGCCACCGTCCGGGGCGGCTACGACCAGTTGTTCCTCTACACCTTCGGGGAGCGGCTGGGCGGCATCGAGTGGGCCGGGGTGGCGGAGCGACCGGCCGAGTTCCCGCCGCCGGAGCGGCTGGAGATCAGCGTGCCGCCGCCGCCTTCTGCCACATGAGGCGGACGGCCGGCAGCACCTCGGAGACCGCCGGGATGCCCGGCCCCGGCTCGCGGACACCGACGGCCAGTGCCGGGGCGGAGCGCTCCAGCGACCCGGCCATCCGGTCGATGTCGGTGATGATCGAACCGGTCAGCACCAGCACGCCGGTGTCGTCGATCTCGGTCCGTACGGTCCGCAGCGTCTGATGCCGCGCGGCGCGCAGCGCCTCCAGCGATTCCTGGAGTGCCGTCCCAGCGGCGTGCGCGGCGGAGCCGGTGGTCACCGGAGCGCCGGCGTGCTCGGCGGTGCCGACCGGCGTGGTGCGGGTGGCGGCGGCGTGCGCGGTGTCGGCGTGCGCCGCGAAGGCCTGCGAGGCCGCGGTCAGCACCGGCGCGATCTGGGCGGGCACCTCCGGGGCCTGCGGCGTCGCGGCCGCGTCGAACATCGAGCGGGCCACCGAGTTCACCTGGTGCACCCCGTGCTCCAGCGCCCGCAGCGTCTCGTGCAGCGGGACCACCCGTGCGATCGGCGTGGTCAGCGACCAGCGTGCCTGCCGGAGCAGATCGTCGACGGCGGTCACCGCGTCGTCCAGGTCGTCGCCGAGCTCCCGGGACCGGGCCAGCCACTGCGCCGCCTGCTCCCGGCTGTAGCCGTCCTGCGCGCCGGCGCCGAGCTGTCCGAGCAGCCGGGCGATCTCGGTGGACAGCTGGGTAAGGTTCCACCGGGCCCGCTCCAGCGGCGTCATGCCGCCGACCAGCGGGGACAGGATCACGCCGACCACGATGCCGAGCGCGGTCGCGGCGATCCGCTGCCACACGAACGTCTCGGTCACCGCGCTGCCGCCGACCATGATGCCCAGCGAGGTGAGCGGCACGGTCACCGAACTGTCGCCGAGCCGCAGCAGCCGCCCGGCGGCCAGCCCGCACCCGGTGATCACCGCGATCGACACCGGCGTCATCCCGAACGAGCCCCACACCGCGACGGTGACCGCGATCCCGGCGAGCGTGCCGATCAGCCGCTGGGTGCCCTCGCGCACCGACGCGCGCGAGCTGAGTTGCACCGACAGCGTCGCGGAGACCGCCGCGGTCACCGGCCCGGCCAGCTGCAGCGTGCTCGCCGCCGACCAGGCGATGCCGGCGGCGACCGCGGTCACCAGGCCGGTGCGGGCCACCTGCGGGTCGATCCAGGTGCGGCACCGGCGGGCCACCCGGCGCAGCGGGTGCGGCAGGTGCGGCCGGACCCGGGCGAGCGCGGTCCGGCAGGCGGCTTCGACGGCGGGCCGCACCTTGCGGCGCAGCAGGGCGGTGGCGAGCGCGCACACGAGAAGGCTCGCGGCGACGACGATGATCGGGCGCAGGTGATCAACGAGCAGCTGGGGCAACAGAGCGGCTTTCTTTCTCGGCTTCGACCGACATTTCGGTACGAAAGCTATCGCCGCTGAGCCGCCGCGCAGGTGAAACGCCCGAATTGTGATGCCCGTCGCCCCCGGAAGTGATCACCCATGAAAAGCAGCAGCGCGGGGGTCATGGAGGTGGCGGCGGTGCCGTCCGCGATGGTGGGGTCGTGGTGGTGGGCCCGTGGTGGTGGAGGTGCGGGCCGCGGCGATCGGGCGGTGGGCGGTGCCGTCCGCGATGGTGGGGCCGTGGTCGTGGCCGTGCGGGTCGCGGTGATCGGGCGGCGGGCGGTGCAGGTTGCGGTGGTGGGGCGTGGCGGCGGGCGGTGCGGGCCGCGGTGGTGGGGCTTGGCGCTGGGCGTGCGGGCCGCGGTGATCGGGCCGTGGTGGGCGGCGCCCCGCGGTGGGGCGGCCGTGGGTCGCGCGGGCGCCGAGGGGACCACGCGAGGCGGGACTCGGGGTGCGGCGGGCGGGCGCGTCGAGGTCGCCGGTGGATGCGGTGACGACGACCGGTTCCCGGTACGGAGGTAAGCGCCGCCCAGCCCCGATCAGACCGTACCGAAAAGGGGGTGTCCCGGGGTCCAGGACAGCTTCTCGCGAGCCAGCGCGTTGTCGGCGCCGCGCTCCCACCCGGCCCGATCCGCGGTCACCCGCGGCGGCGGCGCGCCGATCGACTCGGCCAGCGCGGCGGCCCACACCGGCCCGGGCAGCGGCTGGTCGTCGACGATGTTGTAGACCCCGGCCGGCCAGGTCACCGCCCGCGCCGCCGCGATCGCCGCGTCCTCGATGTGCAGGAACGACGTCACTCCCTGGCCGACCGTGAACTCGCCGGCCAGGAGCTGGCGCCCGACCCGGCCGTCCCGGTGGTACCAGGTCCCGGGCCCGTGGAACATCCCGTAGCGCAGCACCACGTGCTCGGTGATCTCCGCCGCCTGCGTCTCCAGCGCGTGCACCCCGGCGACCGTCGTCCCGCGGGTCCCGCCGGCGTCCAGGTCGAGCGGCGTCTCCTCGGTCGCCGGCGTCTCGCCGGCCGCATAGGCCCAGGCGATCGACTGCGCCACCAGCCGCTGGACGCCGGCGGCCCGGGCGGCGGCGACCAGGTTCCGGGTGCCTTCGTGGCGGATCCGCGCGTTCTCCGCGAGGCTGCCGCCGGCCAGCGCGGTGAGCTGGTGGATCAGCACGTCCGGCGCGGCCGCGGTCACCGCCGCGGTCAGCGCGGCCGGGTCGTAGACGTCGACGCGGACCCCGGTCGCCCCCTGCTCGGCCAGCGTGCGCAGGCCCGTCTCGCTGCGCCCGATCCCGGTGACCTGATGGCCGTCGGCGATCAGCAACGGGATGAGCAGCCGTCCCACCTGCCCGGTCGCCCCGGCGACGAAGATCCGCATGGGAACGAGGTTAGGCCGCGCCGGACCGGTCACCATGGTCCAATTCGGCCCCGGTCGGCTGGGCCAATCCGGACTCCAGCCGCTCCCGCCACACCCGCAACCCGTCGGCCAGCTGGGCCAGCATCGGCTGCGGCAGCCCGGCGATCTGCTCGGCCCAGGCCGCCTCGAAGGTCGGCACCGCGGCGGCCAGCGCCTGCTCCCCGGCCGGGGTCAGGAACAGCAGCGAGGACCGCCGGTCGTCCGGGTTGGCCCGCCGCTCGCACCAGCCCCGCGCGACCAGGCGGTCCACCGCCTTGCTGGTCGCTCCGACGGTGATGTCCACCTCGTGCGCGATGTCGAAGACCCGGCAGGTCGGCAGGCGCTCGATGATCTGCAGGAACTCCAGCGCGCCGAGCGGCATGTCGTGCTCGGCGCGCAGCCGCGCGTCGATGCGGTTGTAGAGCCGGGTCTCGGTCCGGACGAGATCGGTGAAGAGCGATGTGAGGTCCGTCACGCGCAGAACTTCCAATCGGAGGAATTAGCTTCCCTGGAAGCTAGTTTGCCAAAGTAGCTTCCTCGGAAGCAATCTTGCCAGAGCATCGTGACGGAGGTTGACATGAACCGGCAGCAGCAGCGGGACGCGATCCGGGCGGCGCTGGCCGCGTCCGGCAAGGAGCAGGGCACGACCGAGCAGGAGCGGGCCGGGTTCGAGCAGTTCGTGACGTCGATGCCGCTCGCCGAGGGGGTGGTCGCGGACGACGGGACGCTGGGCGGCCGGCCCGCCGTGCGGCTGCGCGCCCCTGATCAGTCCCGGACCGTGCTGCTCTACCTGCACGGCGGCGGCTACGTCATCGGGTCGGCCCGGACCGGCGCCCGCCTCGCCTCGGCGCTGGTCGCCCGGACCGGCGCGACCGGGTACTCGCTGGACTACCGGCTGGCCCCGGAGCACCCCTTCCCGGGCGCCGTCGAGGACGCCCTCGCCGCCTACCGTGAGCTGCTGGAGAGCACGCCGGCCGGCGACATCCTGGTGGCCGGCGACTCGGCCGGCGGCGGGCTCGTGGTTGCGCTGCTGGTCGCGGCGCGCGAGGCTGGGCTGCCGCAGCCGGCCGCGGCCGCGGTGTTCTCGCCGTGGGCCGACCTGACCCTCAGTGGCGACAGCATCCGGACCCGGGCCGCCGCCGATCCGCTGTTCGACGAGGCCGCGCTGCGCTGGTACGTCGAGCGGTACGCGCCCTCCGCGGACGCGGCCCGGGCGGCCAGCCCGATCTTCGCCGACCTGTCCGGGCTGGCGCCGCTGCTGGTGCAGGTCGGTGCGGACGAGGTGCTGCTGGACGACGCGGTGCGGCTCGCTGCCCGGGCCGCCGCCCACGACGTCGAGGTGACCCTGGAGGCCGGTCCCGGGCTGCCGCACGTCTATCAGCTCAACTACGGCCTGCTCGACGACGCCGACGACGCGCTGGACCGGGCCGGGGCGTTCCTGGCCCGCCGGCTGCCGGCCACGGTCGCTGTCTGATCAATCAAGGACAAAGGCCCGCTTGGCGTACGCGCGGAGCCGCCCCGCCGTACGCCAAGCGGATCTTGATCTTCCGGGGATGGCGGACAGCGCCCGTCCTGCGTGGTGACGTGCGATTATATGACCTATATGTCTAGTATTTCGGAGGGCTCGGCGTCGGCCGGGATCGACTACCGGACGCTGTTCCGCGCCGCGCCGGCGGCTTTCCTGGTGCTGGACACCGACCTGGTCATCGTCGAGGTCTCCGACGCCTACCTGACGGCTACCATGCGCCGGCGTGACGACCTGCTCGGGCAGCACGTCTTCGCCGCCTTCCCGGCCAACCCCGACGATCCGGAATCCGGGTCGGTGGCCCGGCTGACGGCCTCACTGGACCGGGTTCGCCGAGAGGGTGTCCTCGACGCGATGGACATTCAGAAGTACGACATCCCGCAGCCCGGCGGCGGCTTCGAAACCCGCTGGTGGGTACCGGTCAACGCGCCTGTCTTCAGCGCCGACGGCCGGCTCGAGCTGATCGTGCATCGCGTCGAGGACGTCACCGAGTACGTCCTCGCCCAGCGGGACGGCGCGCTCGGCCGGCTCGCCGGGGAGCTGCGGGTGCGCACCGAGCAGATGGAGTCGGAGATCTTCGCCCGCCGGCAGGCGCAGGAGCGGACCGCGACGATGCAGGCGGCGGCGGACAGCCTGGACATCGCGATCTTCGCCTGCGACGCGCACGGCCGGCCGGTGCTGCGCAACCAGACCGCTCGAGACCTGCTCGGCGACCGGTGGCCGGACCAGCTGCGACCGGCGATGGCGCGGGCGGTGCGCGGCGAGGTGGTCCAGGACGCCGAGGTGGATCTGCGGCTGCCCGGGATGCCGCGGCGGATCCTGCGGATCAACGCTCGGCCGATCGCCGGTCAGCCCGGCCTCACCACGGTGGTGGCGCTGCGTGACATCACCGCGCGCCGGCTCGCCCGCCGGCTGCAGGAGGGCGAGCTGGAGGTCACCCACCTGATCGCCCAGGGCCAGCCCTCGGGGGAGACGCTGCGGCAGGTGATGCGCATCGTCGGCGCCTCGATCGGGTGGTCGGTGGCCGAGTTCTGGGTGCTCGACGAGGTGGCCCGGTCACTGCGCCGGGAAGCGCGCTGGGTGTCGCCGAACCTGGATGGCGGCCGGACCGGTCCCGGGAAGCCGGAACAGGGGCTGCCCGGCCGGGCGTGGCAGGCTGCCACACCGCTGTGGGAGCCCGGCCCCGGGGCCGGCGGCACGCTGGCCATCCCGGTCCCGGCCGGTCCGAAACCGCTCGGGGTGCTGATCTGCCACAGCGACGCCGACGAGGTCTCCGAGGACCTGCGCGGCGCGGTGGTCACCGGGATCGGGGCGCGCCTCGGCGAGTTCCTGGAACGACGCCGGGCCGAACGGCTCGCCGCCGAGCTGGAACGCACCCGGGACGAGTACATCGCGCTGGTCGGCCACGAGCTGCGCACCCCGCTGACCAGCATCCAGGCGCACACCGAGCTGCTGCTCGACGATCCCGGGCTGGACGGCGACCAGCGCGACGCCCTGGAGGTGATGCGGCGCAACACCGACAGCCTGCGCGACATCGTGATGCGGCTGCTCGACGTGGCCGGCCTGCGCTGGGGCCACATCGAGCTGAACCGGGCGCCGATGGACCTGGCCGAGCTGGTCCGCGACGCGGCGGCCGGCCGGACCGGGGTGCGGGTCGACGCGTGCGGTCCGGTCACCGTGGACGGCGACCGCGACCGGCTGTGCGAGGTGCTCGACGAGCTGCTGACCAACGCGGTGACCTGGGCGGCCCCCGGCACCACGGTCGAGGTGGGCGTGCACGCCGACGCGGGCGCGGCGGTGGTGACCGTGGCCAACGAGGGCGACGGGATCCCGCCCGACGAGCGGGGCCGGCTGTTCGACCTGTTCTTCCGCGGCGAGGCGGCCCGGCACCACGGGGTGCCCGGCAACGGCCTGGGACTGACCGTGGCCCGGGCGATCGTCGAACAGCACGGCGGCACCCTGACCGTCAGCGAGCCGGGCACGCCGGTCACCACGTTCACGGTCCGGCTGCCGGCCCTCGACGACCCGCCCGCACCGGCATGATCGCCGCGGGACGGTTGCCGGCCGGCCGCTCGCGCCCACCCGGATCCCCGAGGCCACCGGCCGCGACTCTAAGTTCCATGACATGCACCTCAGCCTTACTGAGCACGCCCGGTGCCGCTACGGCGACGAGTATCGGCCGCCCGTTCCGCGGTGTTCCGAGGACCACGACGACCGGCACTTCATCGAGAAGCTGACCTTCGCCGATGCGGCGGAGATCTTGACGATGCTGCACACGCTGTGCCCGAACCTCGTCGACGGCCTTCTACCGGTGTGGGTGCGCAACCTCGCCTACCGGCTGGTGCTGCTCCAGAGGCCCGGGGATCCCGCATTGATGCGGGAGGCCGCGCACAGCCTCAAGCTGCACGGCCCGGACTGGGACGACATCGCGGCAGACCTGGAGCACCGGGCGGCGGCTCGGGAAGGGGCATGAGCGGTCGGCGACTCCGTCGTGGGTTGAGTGCACTTCACCTCGCGTCACGACTGCCAGGTGGTGCGGGAGGAAGGCGTCACGCGACCAGCAGGGTTCCGGCGCCCTTGACGCGGCGGACCAGCGGGACGGTCTCGGCGGAGGCGACGCCGGGGAGGGCGCCGACCGCGTTGGCCAGGTAGTCGTAGAGTTCGTCGAGGTTGCGGCAGATCACCGAGGCGGCGATGCCGGCCGGCCCGGTCACCGCGGTGGCGTAAGCGATCTGCGGATGGCTGGCCAGCGCCCGGGTGACCTCGGTGAGCGCGGACGGGGCGACGGTGAGCCAGAGCATCGCCTCGGCCGAGTAACCGAACAGCTCCGGCTCGATCTCCACGTCGAAGTAGAGGATGTCGGTGCGGCGCAGCTCCTCGAGCCGGCGCCGGACGGTCGTCTCCGACCAGCCGGTTGCCGCGGCCAGCGCCGGGTAGGTCGCCCGGCCATCCATCGCCAGCATCGCCAGCAGGTCGTTGTCCGCGGTGGTGAGGGTGACCCGGCCGGGCGGCGGGGTGGCCGGCGCCGGGTGCAGCGCGGCCACCTGCTCCGGGGTGAGCGCGGCGGTGCGGCCCGGCCAGCCGTTGACCCCGGCCACCGCGCGCAGGATGCAGTGCGCGCTGACCGAGGTGATCCGCGAGGTGCGCGGCAGCCGCTGGAGCAGCAGCTCGCCCTCCTCGGCCGGTCGCCGGGTCCGGGTGATGCAGCTGATCTCGGTGCCACCGGACATGATCGACACCCAGGAGGTGTCGGCGCGGCGGGCCAGCGCGGTGGCCACCGGGACGGCGGCGTCCGGGGTGCAGCGCATCCGGACCAGCCAGTCGACGTGGCCGAGCGCCGCGGCGTAGGGCAGGCCGACCACCCGGAGGGCACCGGCCGAGCGCAGCCGGTGGTACCGCCGGGCGAGGGTGCGGTCGGAGGCGCCGAGCACCGCCGCGGCCCGGCTGAACGAGACCCGGCCGTCGACCTGCAGCGCGTGGGCCAACTGTCGATCGAGGTCATCGAGCGTGAGTGGTTCCACCGGCGTACCGTAGCAGTGTGTCGGAATCCGCCGGGATGGGCCGCGAGTGTGCCGCGGACCCGGTCCGGCGGGCATCGTGCCCGGCATGCGCAAATGGTTGCCGCTGCTCGCCGTCTCGCTGAGCACGTTCATGCTGCTGGTCGATCTGACCATCGTCACCATCGCCGCCCCGGACCTGGCCGCCGAGCTGCACTCGTCGTTCACCGCTCTGCAGTGGACCGTCGACCTGTACGTCCTGGTGCTCGCCTCGCTGCTGATGGCGGCCGGCTCGCTGGCCGACCGGCTCGGGCACCGGCGGGTCTTCGTCGCCGGCCTGGTCGTCTTCGCGGCCGCCTCACTGGCCTGCGGGCTGGCCCCGGACACCGGCGCGCTGATCGCCGCCCGCGGAGTGCAGGGCGCCGCCGCCGCGGCCATGTACGCCACCAACGCCGCCATCCTCGGCCTCACCTACGCCGGCCGGGACCGCTCGGTGGCCTTCGGCGTCTGGGGCGCGGCCAACGGCGCGGCGGCCGCGGCCGGCCCGATCCTCGGCGGGCTGCTCACCGAGCAGGTCGGCTGGCGCTCCATCTTCCTGGTCAACCTGCCGATCGCGGCGGCGGCGGTGATCCTGGCCCGGATCGCGGTGCCGGGTGGCCGCGGGTCCGGCGCGGGCCGGCTCGACCTGCCCGGCGTGGTCAGCTTCACCGCCGCGATCTCACTGATCGTCTACGGGCTGATCCGGGCCGGCGAGACCGGCTGGACCGACCCGGTCACGGCCGGGACGCTGGTCGCCGGTGCGGCCGTCACCCTGCTGTTCCTGCTGGTGGAACGCGGTCGCCCGGAACCGATGCTGGATCTCGCGCTGTTCCGGCGGCCGGCCTTCACCGTGCTGATGGCGGGCGCGGCCGGGCTGACCGCGGCGGCCTTCGCGAACACGGTGTTCATCTCGCTGTGGGCGCAGTCGGTGCTCGGCCTCGGCCCGATGGCGGCCGGGCTGGTGCTGGCTCCGATGGCGGCGGTGTCGTTCGTGGTGGCGGCGGCCGGCGGGCGGCTGCTGCACGCCGTGCCGGCCCGCTGGACGATCGGCGGCGGGCTGCTGCTGATCGGCTGCGGTGACGCGCTGTGCATGCTGGTCGACGGCGGGTCGGGCTGGGCGGCGGTGCTGCCCGGGCTGGCGGTGACCGGCGTCGGGGTGGGGCTGAGCACGCCGGTGCTGGCGTCGGCGGCGCTGGCCGTGGTGGCGCCGGAGCGGGCCGGGATGGCGAACGGGGCGGCGAACACGTTCCGGCAGGTCGGTTACGCGGTGGCGCTGCCGGTGCTGGCCACCTGGTATCCGGCGTCCGGCACCGCGGCACGGTCCGGCTACGCCGCCGGACTCGACCGGATCTTCCTGATCAGCGCGGTGCTGGCGGTGGTCACCGGGCTGGCGGTGCTGACCGTGCTGCGACCGGCTGCGGACCGGGAGCCGGTGGCGGTCGCCTGATCAGCGGATGGTGGCCCGGGCCGGCTCGGCGGTCGCCTGGAAGACGGCGATCGCGGTGCCGTCGGCCCGGGTGACCACCCAGACGTGGCCGGTGTAGGTCTGCTGGTCGTAGCCCTGCCCCGGCGGCAACTCGGTGTAGAACACCCGCTTCCGGTCATAGCCGAGCCACATGATCGTGACCGGATCGGCGGTCTCGTTGGTGAAGTGGATCGAGGTCGAGGCACCGTCGGTGGCGCTGGTCAGCCGGGACTCGGCGTCGGCGGGGAGCGCCTCGAGCCCGGTGGCCGCCGGCTCGGCCGGGGCCGCCACGGTCGGCGGCGCCGAGTCGCGCGGCGCGGCCCGGAAGACCACGAACGCCCCACCGGCGGCGAGCAGCGCGCCGAGCACCGAGGCCAGGATGATCAGGCCGGTGCGCTTGCGGGCCGGCGGGGGCGGCGGCTGATAGGCGACGACCGGGGGCAACCGGTACGCCGGCGGGACGTCGGGCAGCTTCTCGGTCACCCGGTCAAGGTAGTACGCCCGCGCTCGGCGGCGGGTTGTCCCGGCCGGTGCCCGCCTTGAACCGGAAGGTCTTGTGGGTGCCGTCGCAGAACGGCTTGTCGGCGGACTTGCCGCAGCGGCACAGCGCGATCGTGCGGCGCGCCGGGTCGATTGGCTCCCCGTCCGGCGAGACCAGCTCGAAGTCGCCCCGGACGATCAGCGGACCGTCCTCGTACGGCGTGATGGTAGATGTCATGCCCGCCAAGATCCCCGTTTCGGCGATCCGCAAACGGGCATCTGCGGAGCCATGAAAATGCCGGCACCACGAGGCTCCCTCTCCAGCGCTCTGGTCGACGCCCTGGGCGGCGGCGACATCGACTTCAGCGGTGCCCCGGACGACGACGAGGACTTCCACCTGTCGCTGTTCCTCTGCTACGAGCTGGCCTACCGCGGGTGGGACGGGGTGGACGACTCCTGGGAGTGGCAGCTGGACCTGCTGCGGCTGCGCGCCGAGCTGGAGAGCCGCTGGCAGGACCGGCTGCACGAGCTGGTCGGGCCGCCGGTCCCGGCCGATCCGGAGTCGGTGCCGGCCGAGCTGGCCGCGATCGTGGCGGCCGACGACGGGCCGCCGCTGTCCAAGTACCTCCGCGGGCGGGCCACCCCCGAGCAGTTCCGCGAGTTCGTCATCCACCGGTCGGTCTATCACCTGCGCGAGGCCGACCCGCACACGTTCGCGATCCCGCGGCTGGGCGGGCGCGCCAAGGCCGCGCTGGTCGAGATCCAGGCCGACGAGTACGGCGGCGGGGTGACCGGCCGGATGCACCAGGAGCTGTTCAAGCAGACGATGAGCTGGTTCGGGCTGGATCTGACGTACGGCGGCTACGTGCACGCGGTGCCGGCCGCGACCCTGGCGGTCAACAACCTGATGTCGTTCTTCGGGCTGCACCGGGCCCGGCGCGGCGCGATCCTCGGCCATCTCGCCGCCTACGAGATGACCTCGTCGCTGCCGAACCGGGCGTACGGCAACGGGCTGCGCCGGCTCGGTGGTGACCCGGGCGCGACCGCGTTCTACGACGAGCACGTGGAGGCCGACGCGGTGCACGAGCAGATCGCCGCGCACGACATGTGCGGCACGTTCGCGCTGGCCGAGCCGGAGCTCGCCGGCCAGGTGCTGTGGGGCGCCCGGTGCGCGCTGGCGGTCGACAACCTGTGGGCCCAGGACGTCATGGACGCCTGGGCCGCAGGTCGCACGTCGCTACGGGAGTGACCGGGTGGCGGTCAGCACGACCACCGCGATCCGGTCGGCTTTCCCGTACGCCGGACCATCCAGCTCCTCGCCGTAGACGTCCGGGTCCACCTCGCGGTAGTCCCAGGCCAGGCCGGTGCCGGCCAGCCGGTCGGCCGCCGCCTGGCGCAGCGGGTCGTGGCCGCCGGTGATCCCGGTGCCGCTGAACAGCACCAGCGTGCCGCCCGGCGCCAGCCGTTTCGCGGCGGCGTCGATGATCCGCAGCGACAGGTCGTTGCCGTCCGGGCCGCCGCCGTCGCGGTAGACCCGGCCAGCCGGATCGACCATGAACGGCGGGTTCGAGATGATCAGGTCCAGCTCGCCGTCGACGTCGTCGAGCAGGTCGCTGCGGCGCGGCTGCACCCCGCCGGTCCCGGCCAGCCGGGCGTTGACCCGGGCGTACCGCAGCGCGGTGTCGTTGATGTCGACCGCCAGGACCTGCGCGTCCGGCGCCCGCTTGGCGACCGCGATGGCGCCGGCCCCGGTGCCGCAGCCGACGTCGACCGCGCGGGTCAGCGGTTGTTCCCGACCGGCCAGGTACGCGATGGCGGCGTCGGCCATCCGGTACGTGTCCGGACCGAAGAACACCGAGTCGGGCGCGTCGGTGGGGAACGCCGAGTGGACGAACAGCTCGTCGTCGTACGAGGAGAACCGCACCCGGCTGCGCCACAGCGTCCCGTCCTCGTCGGCCACCCCGGCCGCCCGCATCAGCTCACGCAGCTCGCCCGGCACCACCTCGGGCGGGAACGGCCGGCTCCAGCCGAACACGTCCCGCAGGTCCCGGGCCACCTCGTTGCCCGGCCGCCGGTTCACCCGCGCGTGGGTCGCCGGGGTGACCGTGGTGAACCGGTAGCCGCCGTCCCGCAGCCGCTGCCCGAGCCGGAGCAGCGCCTCGTCGTCGCCCATCAGTTCGCCGATCCGGGCTCGGCCATCTTGCGGTGCATCTCGGCCTTCGCGCTGTCCGGCATGACCTTGCTGGCCACCGCCTGCGCCCGGGTCTTCACCGAGCCGGCGAGGACCTTCTCCTTGCCCTCCAGCAGCGCCCGGATGCCCTGCTCGGCGACCTGCGCCGGGTCGTCCTTCTGGCCGGCGCCGACCCGGGTGTCGTCCATCTCGGCGCGGTGGAAGAAGTTCGTGTCGGTCGGGCCGGGCATCAGCGCGGTGACCGTCACCCCGGTGTCCTTGAGCTCGGCGCGCAGCCCCTCGGCGAACGACTGGGTGAACGACTTCGACGCGTTGTAGACCAGCTGGTAGGTGCCCGGCATCATGGACGCGATCGACGAGGTGATCAGCACCCGGCCCTTGCCGCGGGCGACCATGCCGGGCAGCGCCAGCTTGGCCAGGTGCACGGTCGAGGTCACGTTCACGTCGATGATGTTGAGTTCGTCCGCCAGGTCGGTGCCGCCGACGAACGCGCCGCCGATGCCCCGGCCGGCGTTCAGCGCGAGCGCGTCGATCGGCCGGCCGGTCGCCTCGATCGCCGCCCAGGCCTGCTCCACCCCGGCCCGGTCGGCCAGGTCGGCGCGGACCGCCACCACCTGGTTGCGCCCGTCCCGGCGCAGGTCCGTGGCGGCCTCCTCGATGCCCTCGTCCTCGGCGATGATCAGCAGGTCGTGGCCGTGCTCGGCGAGCTGCCGGGCGAGTTCGTAACCGATGCCGCTGGAGGCGCCGGTGACCACGGCGAACGGGTTCTCACTCGATGTCGTCATGCGTCCCGGGATGCCCCGTTACGCGCTACGTATGCGAGGGCAGCGCGATCCGGATCCCGGCCGCCGACGGGGACTCGCGGAGCACCACCGAGGTGACCGGCGGACCGTCCGGGACCGGGTAGACCAACTGGCTGGTGATCACGGCGCCCGGCGCCAGCTCGTCGAGCAGCGACGGGCCGGAGCCGTCCGCGCGGATCTGCGCCATCGCGTCCGGCAGATGGGCGATCCCGGCCGAGTCGTAGATCCGGGCGAACGCGATGCCGGGCTCGCGGGCGGTGGTCCCCAGGTTCCGGACGGTGATGTCCAGCCGGCAGTCGATCCTGCAGGCGAACGAGCGCACCGTGTACTCGAAGACCCCCTCCTGGGTCACCGGCGTGCCGAGCCCGGCGGTCAGCACCGGGACGGCGGGGTGCGGGCCGCCGGCCGGGGCGCCGCCCGTGGCGAGCGCCAGCCCGGCACCGATCAAGGCCGCCGCGGCCACTCCGCCGATCCGCGCCTTACGCATGCGCTTTCAGTCGGCAGCGCGGACCACCGCTGAAGGAAAGCCGATGATCATTGACGTACGCCGATGACTGCCCTACCTTGCGTGGATGAGATCCGGGCTGTTCGCGGCGTGTGCCGCGGTGATCCTGCTGGTCGCCGGGTGCGGCGGCGCCGACGAGAAGACGCCGGAGAGCACCGGGCAGCTCGACAAGGTCAACACCGGGGTGATCGCGATCGTCGACGTCGCGCCGATCTACCTCGGCAAGGAGAAGGGCTTCTTCCGCGAGCAGAACATCGACCTGACGCTGACCACCGCGCAGGGCGGCGCCGCGATCGTCCCCGCGGTGCTCGGCGGCGAGTACCAGTTCGGTTTCAGCAACACCATCTCGCTGCTGCTCGGCGCGTCCAAGAAACTGCCGGTCAAGGTGGTGTCGAACGGCAACAACTCGACCGGCGTGCCGGGCAAGGACTTCGCCGGCCTGTTCGTCCGGGCGGACAGCCCGATCAAGTCGCCCAAGGATCTGGCCGGCCGGACGGTCGCCGCGAACACCCTGAAGAACATCGTCGAGACCAGCGTCCGGGCCTCGGTGCGCAAGGACGGCGGCGACCCGGCCGCGGTCAAGTTCACCGAGCTGGCCTTCCCCGACCAGGTGCCGGCCCTGCAGAAGGGCAGTGTCGACGCGATCTTCGTGGTCGAGCCGTTCCAGCAGGCCGCGGTCGCCGCCGGCGCCCGCAAGATCGCGTCCAGCTATGTGGACGTCGCCCCGGACCTGACCGTGGCCATGTACTTCACCTCGCAGCAGCTGATCGGGAGCAACCCGGACCTGGTCAAGCGCTTCACCGCCGCGATGAAGAAGTCTCTGGCCTACGCCGACCAGCACCCGGACGAGGTCCGCGACGTCCTCGGCAGCTACACGAAGATCGCCCCCGAGGTCCGCTCCGCCCTGGTCCTGCCGAAGTTCCCGGCCGAGGTGAACCGCGCGTCGGTGGAGACCCTGGCCGACCTGGCCGTCACCGACCAGCTGCTGACCGCGAAGCCGGACCTCAGCACGCTGCTGCCCTGACCCGGTGTAAGAAACGCCGTCCCCCGCGCATTCCTTGGTGACCGCACCCCTTCACTAAGGACGGCCGATCAGTGGCAGACCCGGATGACGCGCAGCAGTTCACCGCGCTCTACGCCGAGCACCACCGCCGTGTGTACGCCTACGCCGTCGCCCGGGCCGGCACCGCGCTCGCCGACGAGGTGGTGGCGGACACCTTCCTCGTCGCCTGGCGCCGGTTCGCCCAGATGCCCCGCGACACGCCCTTGCCGTGGCTGCTCGGCGTAGCCCGCAACGTGCTGCGCGAGCGCTACCGCACCGAGGAACGGCAGCGTGCCATCGCCGCCGAGATGCTCGCCTGGGTGGCCGACGCGCCGGACGTCGCCGACGGCGTCGCCGAACGGTCGGCGCTGCTCACCGCCCTCGCCGGGCTCTCCGAGAGCGACCGGGAAGTGCTCACCCTGACCGCCTGGGACGGGCTCCGGCCCGGCGACGCGGCCCGGGTCGTGGGCTGTTCCACCGCGACCTTCCTGGTCCGTCTGCACCGGGCGCGCACCCGCCTGACCCGCGCCGCCGCCGACGCCCGCACCCCCGACCAGCTTGTGATCAAGGAGTCGACCCGATGAAGAACGACCGTGACGTCCTGACCGCACTCGCCGACGCCCGCCCGGCCCGGCTGGACCCGCCCGGCACACCGCCGCTGCCGTTCGCCCTCACCGCACCCGCCGCCCCGGACCGTCCCGCCCGGCGCTTCCGGGCCGCCGCGCTGATCCCGGCCGGGGCGCTGGTGGCCGCGGCCGTCGCCGGGGTGGCGGTGGTCGCGATCGACCGGGACGGCCCGGTCCCGGCCCCGGCGCCCGGCGCGACCGGGACCAGCACCACGCTGTCCGCCTCGCAGATCCTGCTGGCCGCCGCCGCGAGCAGCGCCAAGGATGTTCCCGGCGCCGGGCGGTACCTGCTCTTCCGGACCGAGAACGGATCGGTGCTGACCGTCCGGGCCGGCAGCGCCACCTTCCGGATGACCGCCCGGTCGTCGGCCGACAGCTGGCTGTCCCGGTCCGGTCAGGAACCCTCCCGGATGTTCTTCCAGGAGCTCGGCCTGACCCCGCTCACGCCCGCCGACGACGCCGCGTGGCGTGCCGCCGGTTCGCCCGCGCAGGTCATGGTCGGCAAGCCGCTGCCGACCGGCCAGCTCGGCCACGAGACCGCGGTCGACGTCGCCGGCCAGGGCCGGCAGAGCACCACGTGGGACGACCGGTCGGTCTACGCCTTCGGCAACACCAACGTCTCGGTCCGCGACCTGGAGAAGCTGCCGACCGACCCGGCCGCGCTGCGCACCGCCCTACTCAAGTACTTCGACGGCGGGGGCGGTGACATGCCCAGCGACCGCGATCAGTGGCTGCTCGCCGTCGCCTCCAGCCTGTTCACCGGCATTCCGGTGAGCGGTCCGGTCCGGGCGGCGGCGTTCCGGCTGATCGCCACCCTGCCCGGGGTCCGCTCGCTGGGCGTGGTGGCCGATCAGCGCGGGCGCCAGGGCCAGGGCTTCGCGTTCACCCAGGGCGCCGCCGCCACCGGCACGATCGAGCGGCGTTTCGTGATCGACCTGCGGACCGGGCGGGCGCTCGGCGACGAGACGCGGGTGCTGCGTCCGGCCGGGACGACGGCCCGGCTGGCGCCCGGCAGCCTGCTCGCCTACACCGTCGTCCTGGAGCAGCGGATCACCAGCGACACCCCGGAATGACTTCTCGGTACGACGGGAGTGCTCCCGTCGTACCGAAGAAGCTCCTGGGTCGTGGCCGGACCGGCGGTCAGCGGGGGAGGGCCAGGTAGTAGGCGCTGAAGGTGTCCGGCTCGAAGCCCTCCGCCCGGTAGAGCGCCTGCGCGCTGGTGTTGTCCGGCGCGGTCTGCAGCTGCACGCCGATCGCGCCGGCCGCCCGGGCCTCGTCGGCGCAGGCGCGCACCAGGGCCTGCCCGACGCCGAGCCGCCGGGCGGCCGGCGCCACGAACAGGTCGTTGAGCGTCCACACCGGCGCCATCGACAGCGACGAGAAGGTCGGGTAGACGTTGACGAAACCGGCCGGCTCGCCGCTCGCGGTGCGGGCCAGCAGCACGATCGCCTCGCCGCGGTCCAGCCGCTCGCGCAGGAAGGCGACGATCGTCTCCCGGGGCGCCGGCCGCTGGTAGAAGTCGAGGTATCCGGCGAACAGCGTCGCCACCTCGGGCAGCTCCTCGGCGGTGGCGCGACGTACCGTGATGGTCATCTGTGCGGGGTCCCCGTTCACTGGTGAGATCTTGCCGGGCATCCTGCCGGGAGCCGCGCGGTTCGGGTGCCGCGGGCCGGTTGCGTACCGAGCATCGAGACGGACCGCGGTCCGCTCCCGGTCCGCTCGCCCCGAGATCCGCCGCGTTTCCGGTACGCGGTGAGCATGCGCTCAGTCGAGCAGCACGATCCGCACCGCCTGGCCGGGGCGCAGCTGGGCGGCCCGGTCCACGTCCGCGTCGAGCAGCACCGCCACCACCGGATAGCCGCCGGTGGTCGGATGGTCGGCGAGGAACACCACCGGCTCGCCGCCGGGCGGCAGCTGCACCGCGCCCCGCGCCAGGCCCTCGCTCGGGATGCTGCCGGCCGCCGGGTCGACCGGGATGACGTTGCCGGTCAGCCGCATCCCGATCCGGTCCGACCGGGACGACACCACCCAGCCGTCGCGTCGCAACACCGTGGGGTCGCCGAGGAACCGGTCCCGCGGCCCGCGGATCGCCCGCAGCGTCACCGGCCCGCCGGGCGGCGCGGCGACCGGCGCGAAGTCGGTGACCGGCCAGTCCGGCGGCTCCGGCCCGACCGGCAGCAGCGAGCCGGCGACGAGGGGCTCCGGGCCGATCCCGGACAGCGTGTCCCGGCTGCGGGACCCGAGCACGGCCGGCACGTCGATCCCGCCGCGCACCGCCAGGTAGGTCCGCAGACCGCTGGGCGGGGCGCCCAGCCGCAGCCGCTGCCCGGCCCGCAGCGTGACCAGGGCGTGATGCCCGACCGGGACGCCGTCCACGGTGGCCGGTGCCGGCGCCCCGGTCACCGCCACCCACAGCTGACGCAGCGCCCGCACGGTCAGCCCGCCCAGCAGGCTTTCCACTCCGGCGGCCCCTTCCGGGTTGGCCACCAGCCGGTTGGCCAGGGTGAGCGCGGCCCGGTCGGCGGCACCGGAGCGGCCGACGCCGACCGCGGCGTAACCGGGGCGGCCCAGGTCCTGGATCGTCGACAGCGGACCCGGCGCCAGCACCTCGATCATGCCGCCACCTCGAACCGGACCCGGTCACCCGGCTGCAGCAGGGCGGGCGGCTCCCGGTCGAGGTTCCACAGCGGGGCGTCGGTGGTCCCGATCAGCTGCCAGCCGCCCGGCGACGGGCGCGGGTAGACCGCGCTGTACTCGCCGGCCAGCGCGACCGACCCGGCGGGTACCGTCGTGCGCGGCTCGGCGCGCCTCGGCACCGCGAGGGCCGGATCACCTCCCACCAGGTACGCGAAGCCGGGCGCGAACCCGCCGAAGGCCACCTGCCACGTCCCGGCGGTGTGCCGCCGCACCACCTCGTCGGCGGCGAAACCGGTCAGCCGGGCCACCTCGGCGAGGTCCGGGCCGTCGTAGCTGACCCTGATCCGGACAAGTCTCGACCCCTCGCTTCGCGTCTCGCCCGCTCGCAGGTCCGCGAGGCGAACCTTGGACGGATCGACCGGGCCGTCGAAGGTGAGCAGCACGGTCCGCGCCGCCGGGGTGGCGTCGAGCAGGCCCGGCACCTGCGCCCGGCACGCTCCGGCCAGCGCGGCGGCGGCGAGCGGACCGGCCTCGGATCCGAGGTCCACGAGCAGCGCCCGATCCCCGTAACGGTGCACCTTCACGGCCCCAGCCTAGGGACAGGCCAACAAGTGCCGCTGCCCCGCGGACCTCGCCGGGTGATACTTCCTCCTCGTGGAGCAACCCTTCGTTCTCGGTGCGCCGGACGGCGAGCGCTGGGTCGTGCACCCCCTGAAGGATCCGTACGGGGACGGCTACGTCCTCACCGCGGAGACGGAGTTGCATCAGGACGGCATGACGGCCCGGACCGTCGCCAGGATCGACGGGCAGTTCGCGAATCCGCCCGGCACGCTGCCCGGGTTCGTGGCCGGGCTGGCGGCTGACTGGCGGGGCTGGGACGGGGTGCGGACCTGGGAGTCATGGGAGCGGGAGCTGGCCCTCGACGCCCGGCACGACGGGCGTGGCCGGGTGTCGCTCGGCGTGACGTTGCGGGAGCGGGTTCCGGCCGGGGCGTACGAGGGCTGGTCGGCCAGGGCGGTCTTCGTGCTGGAGGCGGGCGAGGAGATGACCCGGTTCGCCGCGGACCTCAGCCACTGGGCGGTCGATCGCCGGGGGTGACACGGCGCCGTTCGCGTGCGAGGGTTACCCATCGGTAACTTCGAGGCTGGAGGCGGCGCCATGACGGTCACCACAGATTCACCGCACCCGGGGGAGTCCCGCTGGCTGCCCGGGCCGGCGATCGATCCGGCCGTGGCGCGCCGCGCGTGGCGGGTCGCCGAGCCGCTGCACGGCATGATCTATTTCGTGCCCGAGGCACACGAGCGGTACGCCGCGCTCGGCCTCACCGGGCGCACCGGCTACTTCGCCTCGCGGGCGGCCGCCCTCGGCCCGGTCGGCGCCGAGCCGGTCACCGCCGCCTTCTTCAACTTCAACCCGCGCCTGGTCGCCGGGGCGCTGCCGGCGGCCTGGGAACGGACCACGCCGGCCGCGGTCCTGGCCGCCCGGCTGGCAGCGGCCGACGCGGCCCTGACCCGGGGACTCGGCGACGCCATACACGGCCCCGAGGTGGCCGAGGCCGCGGAGCTGGCCCGCCGCGCCGCCGAGTCCGCCGCCGCCCACCCCCAGGGCCGCCCGCTGTTCGCCGCCCACGCCGCGCTGCCCTGGCCGGAGCAGCCGCACCTGGTCCTCTGGCAGGCCCAGACCGTGCTCCGCGAGTTCCGTGGCGACGGGCACCTCGCCGCCCTGCTGCTGGCCGGTCTGACCGGTCTGGAAGCGCTGGTGCTGCACGCCGCCTCCGGCGAGGTGCCGGAGCGTTTCCTGCGGCGCAGCCGCGGCTGGAGCGACGAGCAGTGGGCCGGGGCCGTCGACGACCTGCGCGGGCGGGGGCTGATCGAGGGCGACGAACCGGTGCTGACCGGCGACGGCCGGGCGCAGCGGGAGTGGATCGAGGCGGCCACCGACCGGCTCGCCGCGCCCGCCTACGCCGTCCTCGGCGCGGACGGCTGCGCCCGCCTGGCCGAGCTGGCCCGGCCGCTGAGCCGCGCGATCGTCGCCGCCGGCCTGCTCAACGTGGACAACGCCGCGCCGCAGCGACCCTAGCTGTTCGCACGGTGTACCGGCGGTGCCCGGCGGCCTAGCGTCGACGGTGACCGGCTTCCCGATTCAGCCCTGGGAGGTGCCCCATGCGAATGTCGGTCGGGAGAACTCTGATCATGGCGGTGCTCTGTCTGGCGCTCACCGCCTCCGGTGTCGCCCCGGCCCGGGCGGCGGCCGCACCCTACTGCGGAATCACCTGGGGCAGCGGCGACAAGGCCGCCGGCACGCTCAGCCAGGCGCCGCTGCTCACCGCGGAGACCGGCCGGCACGAGTGCTGGGACCGGGTGGTCTTCGAGTTCGGCGGCAGCGCGCTGGGCTACGCGGTGCGCTACAGCGACCAGGTGCTGACCGAGGGGCAGGGGGTGGACCTGGTGCCGTACACGGCGGGCGGGGCCTTCCTCTGGGTGACCCTGCGCGCGCCGGCGACCACCTTCGGCGCGGTCGCGGGGGAGCACGTCGCGACCGTCGTCTCCTACGACACCCTGCGGGACGTCGTCTTCGGTGGCTCGTTCGAGGGATACACCACGTTCGCGGTCGGCGTCCGGGCCCGGCTGCCGTTCCGGGTCTTCACGCTGGCCGGTCCGGGCAGCAACTCGCGGATCGTCGTGGACGTCGGGCACCGCTGGTGACGACGGCGGGCCGGATGCCGTTTCCCGGGGATTTCGCCGGGAATAGCAGGGCCCATGTCTGTTCATCGGCACCCCATCGTTGACGACAGCCTCGGCCTCGCGGCGCAGGGCTACTCCTGGTTCCCCGGCCGGTGGCGCCGGTCGCCGGACCCGGACGTGCTGCACACCCGGCTGATGGGTAGGCACGCCGTGGGGCTGCGCGGCCCGGACGCGGTGCGGTTCTTCTACGACGAGGAGCACGTGCGGCGGCACGGCGCGCTGCCCGAGCCGGTGCAGGGCACGCTGTTCGGGCACGGCGCGATCCACACGCTCGACGGGATCGACCACCGGAACCGGAAACTGCTGTTCATGTCGGTGCTCACCGATCCGCACCGGGTGGGCCGGCTCGCCGAGCGGGCCGGCCAGGCCTGGGACAGCGCGGCCGCCGGCTGGGTCACGCAGCCGCGGGTGATCCTGTTCGACGAGACGGCCCGCGTGCTGACCCGGGCGGTCTGCGACTGGGCCGGCGTCCCGCTCGCCGACGCCGACCTGCACCGGACGGCGGCCGACCTGACCGCGCTGGTCGACGGGTTCGCCACGGCCGGGCCGCGGCACTGGCGGGCCCGCCGCGCCCGCGGCCGCCTGGAGCGCTGGCTGGCCCGGGTGATCGAGCACGCCCGCACCGGCGAGCCGGACGACTCGGTGCTCGACCTGGTGGCCCGGCACACCGGCACCGACGGGCGGCTGCTCACGCCGGAGCGGGCCGCGGTCGAGCTGCTCAACGTGCTCCGGCCGACCGTCGCGGTGTCCTGGTTCGTGACCTTCGCCGGGCACGCGCTGCATCGCTGGCCGCGGCTGCGCGACCGGCTGCGGGACGGCGACCTCGGGTACGCCGTCGCCTTCGCCCACGAGCTGCGCCGGTTCTACCCGTTCGCGCCGTTCGTCGGCGGCCTGGCCGTCCGGGACCTGACCTTCCAGGGCGAGCACATCCCGCGCAACGCCCTGGTGCTGCTGGACATCTTCGGGCAGAACCACGACCCGCGGCTGTGGCCCGACCCGTACCGGTTCGACCCGCAGCGCTTCCTCGACCACGAGCCGGGCCGCGACGACCTGATCCCGCAGGGCGGCGGCGACCCGCGGGCCGGGCACCGCTGCCCCGGCGAGGACGTCACCGTGGCCCTGCTCGCCACCCTGGCGATCCGGCTGGCCCGGCTCGACTACGAGGTGCCGGACCAGGACCTGAGCATCTCGCTGCGCCGCATCCCGGCCCTGCCGCGCAGTCGGGTCGAGCTGAACGTGGCCGGGATGGTAGCGCCCCGTGACGCGGTGGGTGGGGTGAATCCGCGGATCGCGGGTAGGCAGCCGGAGTGACGGACAGGATCGCCGACATCTGGGGCGGCAGGACGCCGTACGCGAAGGGCACGGCCTGGCCGGTCCGGGTGGATCAGCACCTGGACCCGGGAATCGCCGAGGACCAGGTCGACCGGTGGGTGCGCAGCGCCTGCCTGCTGTGCAGCAACGGCTGCGGCTGCGACATCGCGGTCAAGGACGGCCGGATGGTCGGCATCCGCGGCCGGGCCGGCGACACGGTGAACCACGGCCGGCTCGGACCCAAGGGCCTGTACGGCAGCACCCCGTGGTCGCACGCCGCCGACCGGCTGACCCGGCCGATGATCCGGGACGGCGGCGTGCTGACCGAGTGCGACTGGCCGACCGCGATGGGCCGGATCGTCGAGGTGTCCCAGCGGCTGCTGCGCGAGAAGGGCCCGCTGTCGCACGGCTTCTACACCAGCGGCCAGCTCTTCCTCGAGGAGTACTACACGCTGGCCGTGCTCGGTAAGGCCGGCCTGGGCACGCCGCACATGGACGGCAACACCCGGCTCTGCACGGCGACCGCCGCGGCCGCGCTCAAGGAGTCCTTCGGCGCGGACGGGCAGCCCGGCTGCTACGCCGACATCGAACACTGCGACACCATTTTCCTGTACGGCCACAATCTCGCCGAGACCCAGACGGTCCTGTGGAGCCGGATCCTGGACCGCACCCACGGGCCGAACCCGCCGGTGCTGGTCTGCGTCGACCCGCGCCGCACCAAGGTCGCCGAGGAGGCCGTCCGTACCGGCGGGGTGCACCTGGCCCCGCGCGTCGGCACCAACCTGGCGCTGATGAACGGCCTCACCCGCGAGCTGTTCGAGCACGGCTGGGTGGACGAGAAGTGGGTGACCGCGCACACCATGGGCGTGGACGAGCTGCGGTCGATCGTCGACTCGTACACCCCGGAGCGGGTCGCCGAGATCTGCGGGGTGGACGCCGGCGAGCTGCGCCGGGCCGCCCGGATCTTCGGGACCAGCGACCGGGTGCTCTCCACCGTGCTGCAGGGCTTCTACCAGTCGCACCAGGCCACCGCCGCCGCGGTCGCGGTGAACAACCTGCACCTGCTGCGCGGGCTGATCGGCCGGCCGGGCGCCGGGATCCTGCAGATGAACGGCCAGCCGACCGCGCAGAACAACCGGGAGTGCGGCGCCGACGGCGACCTGCCCGGCTTCCGCAACTGGGACGACGAGCAGCACGTCCAGCAGCTGGCCGAGCTGTGGAACGTGGACCCGCTGACCATCCCGCACTGGGCCGACCCGACGCACGCCATGCAGATCATGAGCTACGTCGAGGAGGGCTCGATCGGCTTCCTGTGGATCTCGGCCACCAACCCGGCGGTGTCCATGCCGGAGTCCGCCCGGATCCGCCGCATCCTCTCCGGCGAACAGTGCTTCGTGGTGGTCCAGGACCTGTTCCTGACCGAGACCGCCCGGCTCGCCGACGTGGTGCTGCCGGCCGCCGGCTGGGGCGAGAAGACCGGCACGTTCACCAACGTGGACCGGACCGTGCACCTGTCCGAGAAGGCCGTCGACCCGCCCGGCGAGGCGCGCAGCGACCTGGACATCTTCCTGGCCTACGCGGACGCGATGGACTTCCGGGACGCCGACGGGGCGCCGCTGATCAAGTGGCGGACGCCGGAGGAGGCGTTCGACGCGTGGCGGGCGGCCAGCAGGGGCCGGCCGTGCGACTACAGCGGGCTGTCGTACGAGAAATTGCGCGGACCGACCGGGATCCGGTGGCCGGTCACCGACGCCGCGCCGGACGGCACCGAGCGGCTCTACACCGACGCGGTCTTCCCGACCGCGACCGAGACCTGCGAAACCTACGGCCACGACCTGCTCACCGGGGCGACCGTCACCCAGCAGGAGCACCGGGCGATGCGCCCGGACGGCCGGGCCTTCCTCAAGGGCGCCGAGCACACGCCGGCGCACGAGCCGGTCAGCGAGGAGTATCCGCTGCTCTACACGACCGGCCGGACCGTCTACCAGTTCCACACCCGGACCAAGACCGGGCGGGCCGAACGGCTGCGCCGGGCGGCTCCGGACATGTGGGTGGAGCTGTCCCCGGCCGACGCGGAGCGGCTCGGAATCACCGAGGGGGACGTGGTCCGGGTGGAGTCGCCGCGCGGCTGGATCGAGGCGCCGGCCCGGGTCGGGCAGGTGCGCGAGGGGGCGGTGTTCGCACCGTTCCACTATGGGACGCCCGGGCTGGCCGGGGAGGTGGGGCGGCAGGCGAACGAGCTGACCATGACCGTCTGGGATCCGGTGTCCAAGCAGCCGTGTTTCAAGACCGCGGCGTGCCGGGTCCGCAAGGTCCGGGCGGGGGACGGGCCGGCCCCGGCGCCGGACACGGCCGGTTCCGCCCCGGCGTCGACCTCCGGAGGGACGCGATGAACCTGGTGACCTACCTCGGGCTGGCGTACCACGCGGAGCAGACCTTCGCCGACTCGCTGCGCACCGTCGGGCAGGGCCACGCCAAGCACCCCGACGTGCTGTTCACCTGCCAGGCCCTGGCCGCGATGAGCGACGAGCACGTCGAGCGGCTCACCCCGATCGTGCAACGGTACGGCGCCTCGTCCGGGAAGGACGTCAAGGAACCGGAGCGGCTGCACGCCGACGGGCTCGCCGAGGTGCGCAGCGGCCCGGTCGGCCTGCTCCGCGACCTGCAGGACCTGCACGTCCTCGGCACCCTGGTGCAGACCACCTGGACAGTGGTCTTCCAGGCCGCCCAGGCGCTCCGCGACGACGAGCTGATCGAGCTGTGCGAACACGCCTCCGGGCAGAACTCCCGCCAGCTGTCCTGGCTGAACACCCGCCTGAAGGCCGCCGCCCCGCAGTCCCTGATCGCCGCCTGACGGCGGCCCGACACCGTCTCACCAACGGTCGATCCCGGGCGAGAACCTGGCGCCCGGCCTCACCCGCCTGACCCGGCAGCGCTCCAGATGCTCAGCGCCTGCCGGACCAGCTCGGCGTTGCCGGTGACCGGCTCGCCGTCCGGACCCGTGACGGTGTCCTCGAGTCCGATCCTGGTGGGTAGTCCCAGCCGGCCCGCGTGAGCGATCAGCGGCCAGCAGGCCGCGTTCTCCCCGTGCAGCAGGCGCGGCCCGGCGATGCCGTGTTCGTCGAGGCCAGCCAGGACCGCGTCGGCCTCGGCGACGGCTGTCTCGGCGGTGCCGTCGACGATCTCGACCAGGATCCGCAGCCATTCCTCGTGGCCGGCGGTGGCCAGCGTCCGTGCGTCGTCGGTCGACCACACCCCGGCCTCCACGGCGATCCCGGCCCGGGTCAGCGCCGCGACGAGGTCGGCGAAGCCCGGCTCGCTGACGTTGACCGAGGCGAAGCTGGGCCGGGCGGCCGCGCGGAGATCGGCCCAGCGGGCCACCGTCGCCAGCCGCTGTCCGGCGTCGCCGTCGGTGATCCACAGGCCGGTGCTGACTCCCACCGGGATGTCCGGGCAGGCCCGGCGCACGGCGGTGACGGCGGCTGCTATGTCTTCCGGCTCCAGCGACTGCGCGCCGGCTGCGTCGCGCGGGTGCAGGTGCACCGCTTCCGCGCCGGCGCGGACGGCGGCGACCGCCTCGGCGGCAAGTTCCCCGGGCGTGATCGGCACGGCCGGATGCTCGTCCGGCCGCCGCCCGCCGTTGAGACACGTCTTGATCCGCATCGGCGTCCCTTCGTCAGCTTGCCGTTCAACCAGCTCGGCGGGGCTTGGTGCCCTTCTTGTGATGGGCCGGCCGCTGGTGAGCCTGGCCGGTGACCAGGATAAGTCCGACTTCGTGACGGGCAGCGGGCTGCCGATTGCGGGAGCCCGGTGGCCGTCCGGGGCCAGGGCGGGCTGGGTTTAGGCGCACGCGCTGGTGAGCCGCTGGTCACGCGGAGGTTCCGAAACCTAAATTAGGTCACGTTCGTGCAGCTCAGCGGCGTGACCCTACGAGTGCACGGCTTTGCCGATGTGAGCGAGTGTCGTTCTGCCTGTCCGCCCAGCTCGTTGCAAGTCGCCGGCAGCGGATATTCGATAGATCGGCCGTTGATCACGGAGGAAGATGACGCGCATGCCGCTGCCCACCCCGACGTTGCACACCGCTCGGCTTCGACTGCGTCCCTTCGACAACGCGGATACGAATGTTCTATTCGCGCTGCACAGCAATGCCTACGTGCTGCGCTACTGGGACTCGCCGCCCTGGACCGAGCGTTCACGCGCCGAGCGGTTCATCGCAGCTTGCCGAGAGATGGCAGACGGGGGCACCGGGGCGCGACTGGCCGTAGATCGTGTCTCCGACGGGGCGTTCATCGGTTGGTGCAGCCTGTCCCGGTGGAACTCGGATTATCGCAGCGCAGCGCTGGGCTACTGCTTCGACGAGGCGGCGTGGGGTCGCGGCTACGCGACGGAGAGCGCCCGCGCCCTATTGCAGTGGGCATTCGACACGCTGAATTTGAATCGGATCCAGGCCGAGACCGATACGCGCAACGTGGCATCTGCCCGCGTGCTGGAAAAGCTCGGATTTGTTCACGAAGGGACGTTGCGGGAAGACTGCATCGTGAACGGCGAGGTCTCGAACTCGTGGGTGTTCGGGCTGATCAAGCGCGAGTGGCGGCCGTCATCCTAACTGATTCCCGCTGAGTGCTTGCTCCTTCAGGTGAAGCAGCCTGGGCATGAGTGCTTCGGTACGCCGGTTTCGAGAGACACCGCGCACTCATGCCGCGATCCGCGCGCTCGTCACTCTTGTCCCGGTAGCACGGCGTAGTTGCGGAGCGAGCCGTCTGGCGGGGGTCAGTGAGACGGTCACGCCGCGGGGTGGGACAAACCTGTGAACTGCGGCATTTGGTTCTCCGATCGGCAAGAGGTCCCACGAAGTGTGACCGTATGGCTATGTAACTGGACTGGATGGTGCTCGCCGAGCAAGCAGGTAGCCATTTTGGTAAGTCGGCATGCGTGATGGAAGGCCTCTGCGGTGCCTGGCAGCGCGATCTCGCCCTCGAGGGCTATAAGATTTGAGGTGCGCTGGTAGTGGACCTCAGAAGGTTGTGATTGAGTTGCGATTTCTCGGAATCTTCGTTCTGGGATTGCTCTGCGCCGCATTGCCGGGTGGCTCGGCGGTTGGGGGCGGCGACCCTGAGCCTGTCACGCCGAGCGTCTCCGCGCCGCCGCCGGTGCCCTTAGTCGGCGACGTAGAAGATTTTATACCGTTTCCACCGGGAATGACATATGAGCAAGCCATTGAAATCTATACCCGGGGTAGAGAATTGAGTCAGGAAGAGATGGCGGCGGCTATCGAAGCTAGCAAGCGAAGTTCGTCTGATATTCACTACTTTCCTGGCGAATAGGACTAGATGGAGGGCCTTATAGTCGCAGCTGGGTAAGGGAATGAGGTGCGTTCCACGATCGTGCCCTATTGGCGACGCCGGACGTGAACAGTCGGACGTGACGCTAGCCGACAACCCGGAATTTGAAATATCCGCTTCTGCAGCCGATCGGGAGCGCCGGGCTACCGGACTCGAACCGGCTCATACCTTGCGGTCGTTAGCGAAACGCTAGTAACGGACTTTCCCATCCGCCTTTGCCCGGCGCGCCTGCCGCGGCTATCTGTGAGTCGGCTTGGCCGCAACCCGCGACCGCGCATCTCACTCACATGCCGCCGAGCGTGCGGCGATCGTGGCGAGGTCTCGGCGTGACCGACCCGCATCCTTAAGTCGTGCGCTTGTCGGCGGGAAATGCCATGATCCCGTGTCGACAGCGCGAGCGTTCTTGCTTGGTCCGCGGGCACGTAGAGTTGGCCGTCGTGACCGATCTGAAGGCGTTCCGCTGCGCCTGCCATGAGGCCGCGCGACGCACTGGCGGCGAGCTGACCGAGTTCCGGGTCAGCGACGGTCCGACGCCGAACTTCCACCAGGCGATCATTGCCTACCCAAACCGCAAAATCGCGGTTGTCTGCGTCCGCGACGCTCCGCTTATGGCGCTCGCTGTTCCCCGCGCCATGGAGTTCACACCGGCACGCGAGGCGGGCCCGCTGACTTTCGTCGACTTCCCCGACCTGGCCGCCGCTTTGACAGCGGCGCCCGGGTTCCGCCTGCTGACCGCGGCAGAGTTGGATGGGCCGATCGATGCAACGAAGTGGCCACGGCTCAGCCAACAGGACATGCGCTACTGGGAAGCCCAAACGTTGGGCGAGGGTCTGTTCAATTACTGGGACTGACTCCAAGATCGCGCATGCTCTTCTGCCGCGAGTCGTGCCTGCAGAAGGCGGCGAAGCTACCAGACGACCACGCCTCCGCAGGCCTGGATAGCTCTGCGCGCGGCGTCGACCATGTTCGTCAGGCGGCCATGAATGTAGTCCTCGCGGTAACCCGAGGTCGACGCGATCTTCGTGCGGTTGGTGAGAAGTAGGGCGCACTCCGCAGCGAAAGCCTCAACCTCGTCATTGGCCAGCCATAGGTCACCCTCAGCAAGTCGCGGCAGAAACGCAGCGCCGAGCGAGCGAACGACTGGCGACCCCCATAACTCGGTTCGGGTCCTCTCGAATCCCGCTAGATCCGAGTGCCCGCTCGGCACCTCAAGGATGCAGATCTTGTCGGGGCCAGCTTCATCGGCCACCCAGACGTCCACCAACAAGCTCACGGTCACAAGCCGATCATGTGCCTGGTCCGCGATCAAGCACCTTTCCGGCAAGGATCAACGTCAACGGCTCGGCGCGCCATTCGCACCGCGGCCGCATCGCAGCGGACAAGCCGTTCAGCAACCCCGCCGGCGACCGACAACCATGCTGCTCGACGTAGTGCCGTCTCGATCTTGTCCGGGGAGCGGGCGTGCTCGCCGGTGAGCGGCTGTCACGCTCGGTCGCCCGCCTTGCTCTTATGCTGCGCACAGCGCTCGCTCAGGGGTCGTCAATCAGGCCGAAATGCTCTGGTGTCTCTTCGAAGACTTCGCGCCGCTCCGGATCCGACTCGCGAGCAGCGTGCTGCCTGATCAGCTTGACGAGCAGTGCACGATCGCTCTGACTCAGGCTGCTCCTGAGGTCAGTGGTGAGGTCACCAAGTACGTCGGAGACGAAGCCTGGATCTACCAGGTCGTCATCGGAGAGCTCCAGCGCCGCCACAAGATCAAGCCAGGCGCTCAGCAGCGCGTCACGGATGGCGTCGGACATGGCGGTGAGCTTAGACGTACTGCCACATCTGTTTGCGGAAGCGATTTCATCTCGGTATCGCAAGCAGCGAAGCAGTCATAACGTGCGCACTGATCTGGCCGCTCTCCGCGCTCGGGCTGGCCGCCGCTGTCACACCAATGGCGGCCGGCTGTGACGGTCCGGCGTCTTGTCGCGCCGATGAGAGCGCGTCGTCGCATTGGGGAGATTCACTCTGCGGCCTCGGCCTTTGCACGATACTGAGCAGCCACTTTCGCTACCTTGATCGAATGGGCCTTCTACGGGTGTTCGAAGATGACGGCTACCAAGCGGAGTACAGCCTCCTCGTCTTGAACGACCCAGCCGTCGATTGGCCCGACGAGGAGCCGGAAATACCGCACTACCGCGACCGGGGCGACACTCCGAACGGCACGTTCGCCGGCTCAGGCGCCGGCTGGATCTACGCCGACGCCCCCGGCCTGGACGGTCACCTCGTGCGTCTCGAACTGCACGACGAACCGCCGCCTCCCGGCGAACTGCAGTTCGATGAGGTCCTCGAGACACCGTACCGGTCAAGTTCCGGCACGATATCTCTCGCCTCGGTAACCTCTGGCCCTGGCGATCAAGTAGACCTCGAGCTCGGCGACGCCGAATGGTTCCGCGTCCGGATCGCCCTCCGACGAGAAGACCTCGGGGAACGCCCCGGATTCCATCCCGGGTTCCGCTCTCACTGGTTACTGCAATTCTGGCCTGACACGGCTGTAGCAGCTCCCGTTTGGCTCGCACGTAGCGAGGCGGTCAGCGGCCCGCTCCTCGCACAGGACCTGGAAGCGATACTGCGATGGACGCCCCAGCTACCCCTCCAGACCTCAATCCCTGACCTGGCAAAACGCCTCCTGGTCAGCGAGGCGGATGTCCGCGACGGTCTCACTACTGCGGAACAGTCCGGCCTGCTGCATGACGAAGGCAAGGAACCCTTGCGACTGACGCTCGGGCCTGCAGCGGGCGCCTGAATACGACGAATGCCCCGCTTCGGGGCGTCCTCATCTGCCGCCGTCCGTGCGTGCCGAGCGGTGGACTATCGCTGGCTTGGTTGATCGGCGCTGGTGGCTTTTTCGATACCTCTGCTTTCTGCTTCCGTCGTCCGGAAGGTCGCACGCCTAGCCCTATCATCACCGGATGATCGAAAGGCTGACCGTGGTGGCGGAGCGCGAGGCGGTGCGCCTTGCCGGTCCTGGTGCGCGTGTTGCGGCAGTCGGGCCGGTGACCTACGTGCACGGCCCAGCTGCCCGGGTGCTGATCATCCAGGCCGGGGACCGGCCGGGCGGCAGCGCGGTGGACGGCAGAGAGAACATCGAGCTGCGGACGCCGTTCCCTGCGGAGATATTTGAGTGGCTCGACTCCCACGAGCTGCCGTTGCTCGGCTTCGTTCGGCTGCATGACGGTTGCCTGGCGATCGGCTCTCTGTGCGAGATTCGTCGAGTCGGCGCCGGAGTCGGCCAGTGGGGAAGCCAATGGGCGGCCGGGTCTGTCGCTGCGGGATCGGCGGGATCACTGCGCCAGGTCAATCTGGCCATGGATGAGAGCTTGCCGGCCGATGTGCTGGACCTGATCCGGCCAACGCTGGTGCAAGACTTGCCGGGGATTGAGTGGCTGGCGGAGGTTCCGCAGGATCGGGCCGCCGCACTGCGTGGTTTTCTCACCGGCTGGTATGCCGACGTCGCGGCAACACCTACGTCGAACGAGCCCACATCGATGCGGCTACCGGAGCCGCTGGCCGACTTCTACCGGCTGGCCGCCGAGAAGCCGGTCATCTACGGCGTACACAACCGTATCGTCACGCCCGGAGAGCTCCAGTACTCCAAGGGGAAGGTCACCATCGCGACGGAAAACCAGGGCGTGTGGGCAAAGCTGATTGATCCCAGCCAAGACGACCCGATAGTGGAGAACCGCGGCTGCTTCGGATGGTCCGATCCGGTGACGGGTGATTCCGCCCCACCGCCCGGCACCATCGAACGACTGAGCCAATTCTTGCTGCAGTTCGCATTGGTCGAGGCGGTGATGTCGGCGCCGTTCGTTGGCCACGCAACTATCAGTGTCACCGACCTTGCGCATGTCACTGAGCGGATGCGAATGCTGCCCCTGCCTCCCGCGAATTTCCCGGAGAACCCGACCCGCATCTACGTGGCACAGGGCCTGGTCGCGATCGCCTTCCCGGACGAAGGATTGCAGTTTTCGGTCGCCAGCCGACAGCGTTGCGCACTCCGCGAGTGGCGGAATCCAGGATTCGAGTGGGACGTCTTTAGCGGCTGAGCGTCAACCACAACGACCCGTTACAGCGCGGCACCAAAATCAACCCGCGCAGTCACCGATCTTCGGGCCCGCAACGCACTGTCATGCCGCTGTCCGCGCTCGGCCCGGCCACCGCCGTCACGACCGGTGGTCGGCTGAGACGGGGTCCGCCGTCTTGTCTAGCCGATGAGAGCGCGCCGGCGGCGTGAGTACGGCTTGATCCAGCTACCGTGGTCGTTCGGCGAAGATGTCGACATGCTCCAGCAGTGATTGAGCGAACTCGACGGGCGGCAGGCTTCTTCCCCGTTCGCGTTCCGCGTCCGTGATCGGCACGACGTTGATGACGCGGACAGCGCCCGCGCTGGTGCGGACGTAGTCCAGACCTTCAGCGCTCAGCGGCCCAGCAAGGAAGACCGCCCGGCACCCAGGAAAGGTCGGGAAGTCCTCGCCCAAACCGATCATGTGCCCCCAGTTCAGTTGCGTGCCCGTGAGGAAGGGGTGTATCGCGAGGTTGGCCAACCGTCGGGCGATGGCGCCCTCGCCAGAACGCGTGAGCCGCCCGCGTCGCCGGAAATGGAGTTCCGCCCGGCCGCCTCCACCCGGTCCCGGCATCGCCGACATTTCGTTGGCCGCCATACCGATGGTGGCGAACGAGGTCAGATCCGCCGTCGGTGTGGGCCGATAGACGAGCACATCCAGCCGGCTGATCGGTGCGTGCTCGTCTTCGAAGAGGAAGCCGTCGTCCTCCTCGCCCTGGCGGGTGCGGTAGGCATTGAAGATGTCTCGCAGGACAGGGGGAGCGGCCACAACCGCGGACTCTACCGTCGGCGATCAGGACGGCCAACGGCATCCGGATCTGCCGCTGATAAGGCGCGGTCGGGCATTGGAACTGGGCTGGCCGTTACTGAGCCATACGCTGGGTGAAGGCTTCGGCCTCGGTGTAGCGGCCGGAGAGACGGCCGGCTTCGTGGATCTCGTCGACGGTCATCCGGGACACGATCGAGTGGGCCTGATGGATGCCGTCCCCGCTGCCCAGGTCGAGCAGCTTCAGGTACCAGCGTAGTGCCTGGACAAGGTTGACCGGCCCGCCGTAGCCGTCGCGGTACCAATCAGCGGCGGCGCGCATCGCGCCTTGGTGACCTTCTTCGGCCGCTCGGACGTACCAGCTCAGGGCCTCTTCGTCCTGATCCAGTGCGCTGAGTCGGTCGCCCAGCGCGGGGTAGGCGGCGCCGATGCCGTTCTCGGCGGCCGCTCGGAGCCAGCGCACGGCGTCGGGGTGGTCGCCGAGGACCGAGGCCATGTTGAAGGCGGCCCACGCGTCACCGGCTTCTGCGGCCGCGCGGAACAGAGCGGCGGCCTGCTCGCGGTCTTTCTCGACGCCGGTGCCCTCCTGCAGCAGGAATGCATACGAGCGCTGGGCGACCGGGTCGTTCTCTGCAGCGGACACGGCCAGCAGCCGCGCTCCCGCGGCGGGCTTGCCGAAGAAGAACGCCAGAAGGACGCCGCGCATCGTCCGGGTACGTGTGGTGTCCTCGGACAGCCGCGGCGCTAGCAGCGCCAGCTCCCGGTTCGCGGGCTCGAAGCCTTCCCGGGCAGCCTCCGCGTACCAATAGGCGGCCTCGGCCAGGTCCACCTTGTGGTAGGCGAACATCGTCCCGAGGTCGTGGAAAGCGCGGGTGTCGCCGGTGGCGGCCGCGGCCCGCCAGTGCGCCTCGGCGACATTGTTGTCGACGGCCACGCCCTGCCCAGTCGCGTACATGATCCCGATCATGCGGCGGGCGCTCTTGTCGCCGAGCTCGGCGGCCCGCTCATACCAGCGCAGCGCGGCCGGGTAGTCGTGATGCCGGGCATGCCAGGCGCCCAGGTTGTAGGCGGCCTCGCCGTTGCCCAGCTCGGCCGCGCGCTCGTAGAACACCGGCTTGCCGGCATCGTCGGCGAGCTGTCCCAGCGCCAGCAGCGCCCGCCCGTCCTCTCCGGCCCGCTCCAGATGCTCGCGTGCCGCGACCGGGTCGCGCCGCTCGATCGCCATCATCGCCAGGTCGTATTCCTGCCACGTCACGCAACCATTGTCCTGCCATCCGGATCTGCCGCCGCGAGCGTGACGGTGTCGGCAAGAGAGGATCAGGTGCAAAGCAGCGGTCATCGCCGGGAGAGAACCGCACGAAGCTGCACCGCTGCCCGGCACCTGCACAGGGTAGGCGCCGCTAATCGCGGACGGCTCCGGACTGTCAGGGCTGGCGCCGGCCGGTCGAAGCGAGAGTATGACTACCTCGAATGCACTCCAGCCCACCCCGGCCACTTCCGACCCACGGCTCTTGGCCGCGACGGTCGCCGCCTACCTCGGCCGGTACCGCGGCCAATCGCGGATGCACACCGACTCCGACCTCAGAGTCTTCCTGCGCTGGTCAGCTGCCCAGCCACTGGACCCATTACAAGCAGCCGGGTCGACATCGAGCGTTACGTGCGATGGCTGCAAGATGTCCGCTGCTACCAGCCATCGACGGTCTCTCGGCGACTGTCCGTGGTGATCGGCTTCTACCGCGTCCTGGTCATCGACGAGATCCTGCCGCATTCACCGGCTGACTACGTCCGCCGGCCGCTGGTCCCGCCCGAGTCGCCCACGCTCGGTCTCCGCCATCTCCAGTTCGAGGCGATGATCACCGCCGCCAGGCTGTCGGCCAACATCAACGACTTCGCCCTGGTCGCCATGCTTGGTCTACTCGGACTACGGATTTTCGAAGCCTGCGGCGCCAACATCGCCGATCTCGGCGAAGAACACGGTCACCGCGTACAAAAGGTTCGCGGCAAAGGCGGCAAGGTCGTTCTCGTCCCGCTGCCTCCCGCGGTGGCCCGAGCTATCGACCGCGCCGTCAGCGAGCGTGACGCCGGCCCGATCCTGCGCAACGCCCGCGGCGGCCGGATGGACCGGCACGCGGCGACCCGACGGCTCAGGCATCTCGCCGAGACCGCCGACCTGCGGATCCCGAAGATGCACCCGCACATGCTGCGACGCACCTTCGTCACCACCATGCTCGACGCCGGCGTCAGCCTCCGCGACGTCCAGATCGCCGCCCGCCACGCCGACCCACGCACCACCATCCGCTACGACCGCGCCCGCAAGAACCTCGACCGACACCCGAACTACATCCTGGCCGCCTTCATGGCTTCCGGAACATAGTCGCGATCAACGCACGACCGTGCCGACGAGAGGTGCGTTGATAACGTCGAAGCGCGGTCAGCTCCGGGTCGTCTGTTTAGTTTTCTGTCCCGGCAGCATCGCTCAACGGATCTTGCCGGGATTGCAGGTATCCTTTGTGCCCGCGCCCGTGAGGGGGCCCTTGAGTGTCGACGATCGCATCGCTCTACGTGCTCGATCGAGGCCGGGTTGTGCAACTGGCCAGCCTAGTCGGCCGGACTTCGTGGCGCGCCCGATTGGCTCGCTCCGGCACCACTACTGACGGAAACGCCGCGTTCTTCCAGTCGCTAGCTCGACATGCACGTCGCGTGCGGCCTGGATACGAGTGGTCCGGATCCTGAATGCTCGCGCTGGTGGATTGTCTCGAGCGCCGCGGCGTATGGCTGCGACGCTCGGATCTTAGAGCTGAGTCGTCCGCCATCAACAGGGTCTATGGCGAGACACTCCTACTCATTCCGGCGCACAAGAAGTATCTGGATGGTCTCGTGCCAGAGGCTCATCGTGAAGACGTCCTCCAGGCCTACTTCAAGAAGAAGCGTCTGGACTTCGAAGAGGCTGGGATGGCTGCCATGGACGGCCTGAAACTTCTTCACGACGTGTTGTCCGGATTGAAAGAGGACGAGGTTCTGCTGCTCAACGTCGGTTGAGCCATCGCCGATGCAACGCACTCAT
Organism: Actinoplanes octamycinicus; assembly: GCF_014205225.1. NCBI lineage: Bacteria > Bacillati > Actinomycetota > Actinomycetes > Micromonosporales > Micromonosporaceae > Actinoplanes > Actinoplanes octamycinicus. The sequence continues at coordinate 7,339,918 of NZ_JACHNB010000001.1, read as the reverse complement.
TTGCCGCGTATCGTGCGCTCTCTCAGTGGGCGGTCGAGGTGGTAGATGGCCATCCTCGGTAGCCGTTACGATCACGCTCGTGTTTGTAGAGGTCATTGGCCCACGGCCGTTGCCGGGCGACGTCGATCGGGACGACGTCGAGGACCTCCTCGTAGTCGCATTGGGCAAAGACGGCGAGGTTACGGGCGCGGGCTCCGGATCTGGGCGTTGGCATTTCGATGTCGAAGTGTCGACCGGAGTCGAGGAACTTCAGACGGTTCTCCGGCGACTCGCTGCCGTCCTCGTAGACCATGACCTCGGCTGGATAGTGCTTCGCCCCGAGCAGGATCCGGTCGGAGTAACGGCCAGCCGGATCCAGTAGCGGCTGACTTCAGAACGTCCTCAACTGCCGCTGATTTCGCCTGTCGGTCGGGGCGGCGCGGATCACGCGCGAGCATCAGCGAAGCAGATCCAGGGTCCAGCGGGTTGATACCCGCGTCGAGGTGAACATGTCGTCACGGCGGTGGATGACGTGGTCGGAGCCGGCGGGTTTCCGGCACGGTCGCTCTCCGGTGCCGAGGGCCCGCGAGACGGCCGGTTTCCGGCCCGGTCGGCTGTCGGTGCCCCCGGCGCCTCGCCGGGATTCGGCGGGCACGGACGCGGCTACCTCGGGGCCTGATCAACAGGCGCCACGACAGGACTCCCGCAACGCCGGTGGCGACGACCAGCACGGTGATTCTGCTCCAGGCCGACGGGACGAGATACCCGGTGCCCTCGCGCGCCTGCGCCATCAACTGCCCATCCATCGGCACCCCGCCGGGCAGTCGGTTGACTGGGCTGGTCGCCGCGACGGACGGTAGAACTGTCATCTTCAACAGGCCGCTGCCCTGCAGCCTCGGCAATTGTGCCGCGGTGACCGCCTCGGCACGTTGAGCGAGCCGGCGCACGATCGGATTACGCGTGGTGCCCCTGACCGTCGTCGCGATCGGCAGCAGCTCACTGCCGGCGCGCCAGAGGTAGTCGACAACTCCGGCGTCGAACGTTGCTCCCACGCTCTGTTGCAGGGCCGCGAGGGCGCTCCGCTGTTCGGCGGGCAACGGATCGTCGAGCGCGACCTCCAGTGTCCCGGCCGCGCTCCGGCTCAGGCCGTCGAGCTGCTCACATTCTGTGCTGACCTGCTGTGTCAGTCTCTTGACCGCGCCGTTCACGCTCATCGCCCGGGCCAGCGCGCTGGCGGCGCCGGCCCCGGTCGCCGTCAGGTGCACGCGGCGGATGAACGCCAGGTCGGTTGGGGTCGCTGCGTCATCGGCGGCCCGGGCCGACACGGCCGGCAGAACCAGCATCCCGAGCAACGCCGGCGACATCACAAGCATGCGGACCAGCGCGGCCACGACGTACCGTGCCCGTCGATCGCTGCCGATTATGCCCATCTCCGCCTTCCGCCCGTCAGCAGCGAAGCCCGTTCCGCACGGGCCGTTCCGCACCGCACCGTCCGGCATGAGGCATGCCGCCGGACCGGGTCCGGCCCGCCCGGAGCCTAACCGGAATCTGGAGATCAACGGCCGGATCTGGCGTTTCCTAAGGCAACGCTCAACTTCCTCGACCATATTGGCGATAAAAGATCCACTACGCCGTCCGAAAATGCGCGCGCCTTTCGAAACGCCAACACCACAACTGCCGAAACCCGATCTCGCAAATATGCCGGCATCGTCCGCGCTGAACTGATGGCAGCGGAGACCTACGGCCACGACGAGCGCTCCTTGCATGGTGCGCTCTCCGAAACATGCTTGTCGCGGTCCGGTCCGATGGGGATCAGCGGGCCTTTCCACCACCCATCTCTTCCGCTAAGGAGCCGTTCATACGAAGACGGTGACGCTGCCCGCACCTCGGGCGTCCGCGGCGTCACCGGCCGACGTCACCGTTTCGGCACGAGGTCTGCCGGGCTTTCTCGGCCGAACCGAGCGATACGGTTGCCCGGACCCGCCCAGCGGTAGGAACAGGTAGACCCACGAAGGCCGGGTGGGTGAGAGTCGCGTCGCCGGTCCCCGCGAGCGGAAGGCGAGGCCCAACTCGGCGAGTGCCCGCGACCCTGACGCTGGCAGCTCCGGGGACGTCGGAGACGATCGAAGTACTGCATGCCGCGCTGCTGGCCCTCGACCGGGGCCCGTACCGCGACGTAGGTGAGTGAACGCCGGATGTCATGCTCGACGTGCGCGAGAGCCGTCCACAATGGCCTTGACGGTCGTGGGTTCAGGCGGAGTTGCCTGCCTCGATGAGCGCCCCGCGGTCGCACCGAGAACCCGAGCGCGCATATTCACGCCGGCCATGCTGGTCACGTGGAAGGGTGGTTGACATGACGAACCCGGTTGCGGGCTCGGCTCCGACGAGCGGGCGGGATTGGTGGTCGGTAGGGACCGTGCTCGGCGCGAACGGCGTTCTCATGGCGGTGCTCCTCGCGCAAGCCATGAACGCACGTGGCAACTTGTTCCCGTTCTTCGTCATGCTCGAGCCGGAGGGACTGAGCGCCCTCGCGCTCGGACTTGCCGTGGCGCTGCTGATCGCGGGGCGTCAGCGCGCGACAGCCCGGCCGCCCGTCGCCGGGGTCGGTCGGGGGATCGTGGCCGCCGCGCTCGGTTGGGTAGTCGCGTTCGGGCTGGTCTACGCCGCGTCGATGATCGTCTTCTGGTCCACAGCCAGTTAGGTCTGGCCCGCTGCGGGGAAACGACGATGAGCGCGGGCTGAGCAGACACCTTCTCGGGTCCCGTCGACGCCGCCGCTCACCGTCTGCACGCCGCTGATGGACCAGGTCGTGTCGATGTACAGGCGCGCCTCCCAGGAGGGCGTCGGGCGGTTGTCGCAGAAACCCAGGAACGGGAACTGCCGATACCCGATCTCGACCACGAAAGAGCCGGCGCTGTCGCTCATCACGGCCGGTCGGGAGCCGGGATGCGCCTGGCGAACTCCGCGACGCCGTCGCCGCTGAGCTCGGCCAGGGCGACTCGGCGGCCGGTCAGGGCCAGCATCACCGCCTCCGCCGGGCCGCGCACCGCCGGGCCGCTGCCCCACGACCAGCCCACGTCGGTGGCCTCGAACCGCAGGCCGGCCGGGCGGCGCCGGGGCACGAACCCCACCGCGCGCCCGCCGACCAAGAAGTCCAGCGACACCCGCAGCCGGTCCGGCCGCAGGTCGTGCGGCAGCCCCAGCGGCCGGCGGATGTCCTGCCCGTGCACCTGCAGGTCGGTCAGCTGCCCCGGATATCCGACGATCGGCGGGCAGAACGGGTCCTCCGCGTGCTCGCGCAGCATCGCCGCGAGCTCACCGGCGGGACGCTCGGCCATCTTCGCGGCCAGCTGCGCGTTCGCCCGGTGGAGACGGAAGCCGTTGCGTACCAGAAGCAGGAAAGCCGACCCGTTGGCGCCCGCGACCGCCGCGACGAGATGGCCCATGACCTGCTTGACCGTCCACGCGCCGCACAGGCTCGGCGTCCGCAACTGCTCGGTGTCCAACGACTCGACCAGATCGGCCGTCCGCCGGCGCTCCTCGGCGATCATCTCCCTGACGTCCACACCGGAAACCCTAAACGGGATGATCCAGATCGGCCTCCCCGGCGAGCCACGCGCGCACCCGCGACGTGTGCTCGCCGAGCGCGGGCGGCGGCGCGGGCGCGGCGACCGACCCCGACCCGTAGCGGACCGGGTGCCGGATCTGCCCGTCGACCACCGGGTCCAGACCCAGGTCGGCGGCCCGGGACAGGGCCTCGCCGATGTCCCGGACCACCCCGGCGGCCACCCCGGCCGCGGTCAGCCGTTCCTCCCAGACCGCCGCCGCGTCCTCGGCGAGCGCCGCCTCCAGCAACCCGGCCAGCGCCTCCCGGTGTGCGACCCGCGACGGGTTGTCGGCGAACCGGGGATCCGCCGCCAGCCCCGGCACCCCGAGCACCGCGCACAGCCGGGCGAACTGCCGGTCGTTCCCGCAGGCCACCGCGATCGGCCCGTCCGCGCAGCGCAGCGTCTCGTAGGGCGCGATGGACGGATGCCGGTTGCCCATCCGGCCCGGCGCCACCCCGGTCGCCAGGTAACCGGACGCCTGGTTGACCAGCCCACCCAGCAGGCTCGACATCAGGTCGACCTGGACGTGGTCACCGAGCCCGGTGGCCCGCCGCCGGTGCAGCGCCGCCAGGATCCCGATCGTGGCGTCCTTCGCGGTCAGCACGTCGACCAGCGCCACCCCGACCTTGAGCGGCTCCCCGCCGGCCTCCCCGGTGATGCTCATCAGCCCGCCGACCGCCTGCACCAGGAAGTCGTAGCCGGGCAGCTCCGCGTCCGCCCCGAACCCGGTGATCGAGCAATACACCACGCCCGGATTGGCCGCCGCCACCGATTCATAGTCAAGATCGAAACGGGTCAGCTTCAGGTTCTGTACGACGACATCCGCGCGCGCCGCCAATTCGCGGGCCGTCGCCCGGTCGTCGGGGTCGGCGAAGTCCAGCGCGATGCTGTACTTGCTCCGGTTCAGCCCCTCGAAATACGACGACGAGCGCGCGCCCCACGGCGGCCCCCACGACCGGGTGTCGTCGCCGGTCCCCGGCCGCTCCACCTTCACCACCGTCGCACCCAGGTCGGCGAGTGTCATGGTGGCCAGCGGACCGGCGAGCACCCGGCTGAGATCCGCCACCACCAGCCCGGCCAGCGGCCCGCTCACCGGCGCACCCCCGAGAAGCGCCGATGCCGTGGCCGCCAAGAGCTTTCCGGTACGTCCATGGTCACCATTGCACCGCATGCCGGCCGTGGTGACCGGCGTGGCTCACCGCAGCGCCGCGACGGCTGCCATCTCCTCGGCGGTCAGCGGACCACGGTCCTCGGCCGCCAGGCACTCCGCCAGCTCGGTGCGGTTCTTCACGCCCAGCACCACCGTGGCCACGCCGAGGACGCTCAGCGCGTACCGGTGGGCGAGCGCGGCCGGCGTCTCGCCCAGGCCTGCGGCGAGCTTGCGGAACGGCTCGGCCCGGACGAAGTCGGCGCCCACCGGATCGTCGGCCGGCACCGCGCGGTCCAGCCCCGAGGTGAGCGCCCCGGCCGCCACCGCCCGGATGCCGATCACCGCGACGTCGTCGGCGTTCGCCTCCCGCCGGATCCGGTCGTTGGACGGCGGCGTGCCGTGGAACGCCGCGTTCCCGCCGTCCAGGTCCATCGCATTGACGATGACCTGCGCCGCGTCCGGGCGGGGCGTGTCCCGCATGGCCGCGAAGACGGTGTCCGGATGCACCACCGCGGTGATCCCCCAGGCGCGGATCAGGCCCTCGTCGCGCAGCCGCTCGAACTCCGGGACGATCTGCTGCCGGTAGGTGCGCCAGCCGGTCGTCCACGGCTTCGGCGGCAGCGCGTCGTCCGGCCGCAGGTGCGTGTGCAGCAGGAGCAGGTCCAGGTGGCCGCGGCCGAGCCGGTCCAGACTGTCCCGCAGACTGCCCCGGATCCGCCCGGCGACGTCGCCGTCCTGGTCACCCGGCAGCTGCACCTTCGACGTGATCAGCACGTCCGGCGCGGGCCGTTCCCGCAGCACGTCGCCGACGACCCGCTCGGCCTCGGCCCCCTCGCCGTAGCTGGGCGCCAGGTCCAGCATGGTGACCCCAGCGTCCAGCGCGGCGTGCACGGTGGCCGCCGCCTCGGCCCGGTCGGTGCTGCCCCACACCCCGCCGATGCCGCCCCCGCCCAGCGCCAGCGCACTGACCCGGCCCAGCCGCCCGAACTCCCGATATTCCACCGTCGTCCCCTCCAGCCCGTTCTCAGAGCCGACCGTAGAACCTGGAGCGCGCTCCAGATCAACCCCGCGAGCCCACCTCCCCGCCTCACAACCGCCGGCCCCGGCCCGATGGCCCGATCGCACCCTTGGGCCCGCGCACCCTCCGGCCGTGGCGCGCGGGCGCGCGGCTCAGCGAAAGCACGGTGTCCAGGAGCAACGCGCCACCCTGCGCTGGGTCGCGGCCGACGGGCTTGTTCGCGGTCGGTGCTGGGACTGGCGGGTGCTCAGGCGGTCGCGGCCGTCACCCGGCCGCTCCGTTGGCGGCGCGGCACGGCCGGGCGATCATCGTCTCGGCCAGCGGGTGCCCTGACTGATCGGCTGTGCGGCGGTCGTGCGGGTCAGGATCCACTGCCAGCCACCGCCGGAGAGGTAGAGGCTGTCACCGGCGGCCGCGGCGACGAGGTTGTGCCAGACCCCGTCGGTGAAGAGCTGCCGCGCGAAGATCAACGGTCCGTGCCAGCCGGTCAGCTCGAAGATCACCTGGCCCACGGTGAAGACGGCCGGCGCGTTCGTCCTGGTGCAGACGCCGACCTTGCCACGCAGCCGGAAGGAGTACTCCCCGGCGCCGGCGGGCCGTCCGACCCGCCACGCCCATTCGCCGTCGAGCATGCCCGACCACCCCCTTCCGCCCGGAACGTACCGCGAGCCCTTCCGGAACGGGACGCCTGGACGGCCGACATCCATCGATGATCCGCTCTGCGTTCCGGCCGCGTGATCATGCCGCTTCCGCAAGTCCCGCTGCTCGACCAGTCCGCTGCCCGGCCCAGCGGCTTCCTTCAAGGGCGACGCCTTGCCGCCCGCTCCGGATCCGGATTGCCGGCGCGCGGCGCGGTACGGGCTGGCGTCCAGGGGTGTCTCGCGGACCGGGAGACACCCCTGGACGCCAGCCCGGGCAGGGATCATCCGCTGGGCATGAGGACCCGTGCGGGGTCGTCGGCGACGGTGGCGGGATGGACGCGATTCTGGGATCACTGACCGAGGCGGAGTTGGCGCTGGTTCGCGAGGCGGACCCGGCGCGCCTGGCGAAACTCGACGAGGACGCCCTGATCGACCTGCACGACCGGGTGCGGCGGGCCCGGAACAAGCAGGTCAAGAACTATCGGCGGCGCGCCGCGAGCCGGGTCGAGGAGACCGGCGGGCGCGGCAAGGCGTACGCCCGGAACACCCGCCGCCGGGCCAAGGCTGAGGTCTTCGAGGAACTGCTGTCCACGGTGAGCACCCGGCTCGCGGTCCTGGCCCTGGAGAGCGCCGAGGCGTTGCGCGCGGAAAGGCTGGCCGAGGAGGCGAAGAACAGGGCCAACCGGCCGGCCCCGCCCGCGCCGAAGGCGAAGAAGCTGACCGCCCAGCGCGAGGACCGCCGCCCGGACAGTCCGGACCGCCGCAAACGCCACGCCTCCACCCGGGCCACCGGCGCCCGTCGCCAGGCCCGCCGGGACAGCCGCTGACGGAGGCGTACCGAAATCCCGCCGGGTGTCATCCGTGCGGTGGAGGTGGGGTGCCTACCGGCCGCACCTCGATCGGGTTGTCGATCCGGCCGGTGTGACCGATACATCGAGGCCAGCCGGGCGGCCGGCAAAGCCGTCATGATCCTCGATGTGGTCGGGTGACAAACCGGGCACCGCGGCGGCCGGTCGATTGATTACAGTGACCGCATGGCTGGCGATTCGGATGACATCGGTCGATTGAACACCTCCCGTCGGTACAACCAGTGGCTCGGCGGGAAAGATCATTACGCGGCGGACCGGGAGTCGACAGCCACCATCCTGACCGCGCTGCCGAGCGTGGTGGTGGCCGCCCGCGAGGCCCGGGCCATGCTGCTGCGCGCGGTCCGGCATCTGGTCGGCGAGCTGGGCATCCGGCAGATCCTGGACATCGGCGCCGGGCAGCCGATAACGCCGAACGTGCACGAGGTCGCCCAGGAGCTGGACCCGGCCTGCCGGGTGGTCTACGTCGACAACGACCCGCTGGTCGGCGTCCACCACCGCGGCACCGTGGTGAGCACCCCGGAGGGTGCCGCCGAGTTCGTCGACGGTGACCTGCTCGACACCGAGAAGGTGCTGGTCGGCGCCGGCGCGGTGCTGGACCTCGAGGAGCCGGTGGCGGTGCTGCTCAGCAGCGTGCTGCACCTGATCGAGGACGACGAGCAGGCCTGCGCCGCGGTCCGCACACTGACCGGCGCGCTCGCCCCGGGCAGCTACCTGGTGATCGTGCACGGCACCTTCGACACGCTGCCGGCCGAGGTGCGGGAGAAGGCGCAGGCGCTGATCGACGGCCGTCAGCACGGCTCCTACCGGGCGCGCAGCCGGGCCGAGGTGGCCGTCTTCGTCGAGGGGCTGGAGCTGGTCGAGCCGGGCATGGTGTCCAGCGTCGAGTGGCGGCCCGGTCCGGATGTCGTGACAAGCGTCACCGATGCCATGTGCTACGCCGTAGTGGGACGTGTGCCCTGATCACCGGCCTGGCATGCTGTGCCGATGCTTTCAGCTCTGCGCTCCGTGACCAGGCGCCGGGAGGCGGCGATCCCGCCGGTCCTGCGCCGGTGGTGGCGGCCCGGCCTCGGGATCGTGGTCACCGTCGCCATCCTGGTCACCCTGCGTGATCAGCTGCCGGATCTCGGTTCGCTGCTGACCGTCTGGCGGGAGCTGGACCTGGGCTGGGCGGCCGCCGCGGTGATCGCCGGGTTCGTGTCGCAGGTGGCCTTCGCCGAGCAGCAGCGGCTCCTGCTGGCCGGCCTGGACGTGCGGCTGCCGCGGGACAGCGCGATCGCGCTGACCGTCAGCGGCGCCGCGGTGAGCATGGCCGTCCCGGCAGGCGCGGCGGTCGCGACCGCTTTCACCTTCCGGACCTTCCGGCGGTACGGCGCCAGCACCCCGGTGGCCACCGCCGTCACCGTGGTCTCCGGCGTCGTGTCGATGCTGAGCCTCGCCCTGCTGTACGCGTTCGGCTGGCTGATCAGTTCCGACCTGGAGACCGTCCCGTGGCGCCCGGCGGTGATCGCCGCCGGTGTGGCGGTCGCCGGTTACCTGGGCTGGCGGTTCCGGTCCGCGTTCGCCCCGTCACCGGGTTCGCGGCTGGCCCGGATCGCCGCCGCGGCCGCCCGGACCACCGCCGAGATGGCCGCCATCCCGGCCCGCCGGTGGGTGTCGATCTTCGCGGCCGGCGCGGCCAAGTGGGTCCTCGACCTGTTCTGCCTGGCCGCGGCGGCGACCGCCTGTCACGCCACGCTCGGCTGGTGGCGGATCGCGGTGATCTACCTGGGCATCCAGATCGTCCGGCAGATCCCGCTGACCCCGGGCGGCACCGGCCTGATCGAGGTGGTGATGCTGGCCGCGCTGGTCGCCGCCGGCTGCAGCCATCCGGCCGCGGCCGCGATCGTGGTCCTCTACCGGCTGATCACCATGTGGCTGGTGCTGCTGATGGGCGTCCCGGCGTACCTGTGGCTGCGCCGCGACCTGCGGGCCGGCTGACGGCTCAGTCCCGGTCGACGACCGGGCGGGTCCCGCGGATGGCGTCCGCCACCTCGCACACGTCGTCCGGCCGGTAGACGAGCCGCCGGAAGGACTCCATGTCGGACCGGTAGACGGCCGCCCGCGGCAGGAAGGTCTGGTGGGCGACCTGCCAGACGTCGGCGAGCCCGGCCACGTCCTCGGCGGGCACGTCCCAGAAGTCGGCCACCTGGGCGGTCGTCCACCAGCTCTCGACCGAGACGTAGGCCTTGACGAGGACTTTCTCCATGGTGACCGGCACCTCGGCCGGGTCGAGCAGCTCGGCCAGCCACTCCGTCAGCCGCGGCGCGGACGACCGGCCCAGCGGGGAGTGTTCGTCCGCCTCGCACCGGATGTCCCCGTCGCCGGTGCTCAGCACGACCGCGATGCCGACCTGCCGGCCCAGCTTGTGCCGCTCCTCGACGACGATCCGGGACACCGTGTCCAGCGGCAGCTCCCGCTGTCGCCAGCCGCGGGTCAGCACCAGGCTCCGCGGCCGCAGGTCGACGCGCCGCACCGCGCGGAGGTCGCTCACCACCATCGCCGTCAGGAACAGCGCCGCCACCAGGGCCGCCAGCGCGAGGATCACCCGGATCCCCTGCCAGACCCCGGCGGACCCGACGATGAACCCCACCGCCGGCAGCACGAAGAGGGCCAGCACGGCCGCGAGGTAGCCGGCACACCCCAGCGAGCCGAGGAACCGGCCGACCGCGGCGCCCCACAGGCTCGGCACGAACACCAGGCGCCAGCCGTCAGCCGTCTGCCGCACCCCATCCGCCGGACTCACCCGCATACGGCACACGGTAACGCCACCGACCCAAAAGGATCAGTCACCAGGACGTCAGCACCAGGTGGTTGACAACCAGCGCGGTCACTGCCTGCAGGATCAGCCAGCCGCGCCGGTCGCGGACCGGGAGCAGGGCCGCGGCGGCCGGCAGCCAGACCGCGAACGGCAGCCAGATCCGCTCGGTCTCGGCCTTGCTCAGCCCGGACAGATCGGCGGCCAGGACCGCGCCGGCCGCGCCGAGGCAGAGCAGCACCGCCGGGGTCCGGGTGGCGACCACCGCGGCCGCGGCGCGGCGCAGCATCGCGGCGGTGACCGGTCCGGCACAGACGGCCAGGGCCGCCAGATTCCCCCAGATCCAGTACGCGTACGGCCGGGAGCTCGCCAGTCCTTGGTAATACCGCACCTGGACCAGGTGGTAGCCGTCCCACCAGGCGAAGCCGAGCAGGGTCATCGCGGCCACCACGATGCCGGCGCCGAGCCCCGCCCAGCCGAGCAGCGGGAACCGCCGCCACCGCAGCACGAGCACCGCCGCCGCCGGCAGGGCGAGCAGCACCAGGCCGTAGGAGAGATATCCGGCGGCGGCCAGCCCGGCCCCACCGGCGACCAGGCACCACCGCGACGGCCGGGACAGCCCGATCGCGAGCAGCGCCAGCGCCCCCGCGCCCACCCCGGCGAACAGCGCGTCGGCCGACACCCCGGCCCACACCGCGCCCGGGAAGAGCACCAGGAACGGCAGCGCCGCCCGGGCCGCCGGCTCGTCGCCGAGCGCCCGCAGCGCCACCGCCACCGCGACCACCGCCCCGCCCCAGGCCAGCACGCAGAGCAGCGCCGCCCAGCCGCCCCCGCCGAGGCCGAGCCGGTCCAGGCCGACGAAGACCAGCAGGGCGCCGGGCGGGTGCCCGGCCACGTGCACCGCCCAGTTGTCCGGCGCGTCGAGCAGGATCCGGCCGGTGAAGCCGCGCAGCATGGCCGGCACGTCGGTCACCCCGGGCACCTCGGCCAGGTACTCGAACTCGGTGGTCAACCGGCCGGTCACGCCGCGCTGCCAGCCGTCCACCAAGGCCAGCGCGAACGTCCAGGCGACCGCCGCCGCCCAGGCCGCGGCCAGCAGCCGCCGCCACGGCAGCCGCCCGGCCAGCTCCGGCCCCCAGCGGATCACCGCCCAGGCGGTCAGCACGGCGAGCGGGGTGCCGGGGCCGGCGTGCGGCAGGACATGGCCGAAGATCGGGGCGGCCGGCGCGCGGACCGGCCGGTCCAGCCAGCCGAGCGCGGCGCCGGTCAGCACCGCCGCCGCGACCAGGCCTAGCACCGCGATCAGCGCCCACCGGTCGGCCCGCGACGACGGCCAGGACAGCCGCGGCCGGGCGGTCAGCCGCGCAGCGGCACGCACGCGAACTCCCGCAGCCCGGTCTCCGGCCGCACCGCCGCCCGGAACCCCAGCTCGGCGGCGGCCCGGGCGGGCGAGGCCACCACGTGCCGGACGTCGCCGAGCCGGAACTGCCCGGTGACCACCGGCGGCAGCCCGCCGAACGCGTCCGCCAGCACGGCCGCCATCGCGCCCACGGTGGTCGGCCGGCCGGAGGCGACGTTGTACGCCCGGAAGCCCGGCCCGGCGGCCAGCGCCAGCACGTTCGCCGCCGCGACGTCGCTGACGTGCACGAAGTCGCGCCGCTGCGCCCCGTCCTCGAAGACCCGCGGCGCCCGGCCGCCCTCCAGCGCCGACCGGAACATCGCCGCCACCCCGCTGTACGGGGTGTCCCGCGGCATCCCCGGGCCGTACACGTTGTGGTAGCGCAGCGCGGCCACCGCGCCGTCACACTCGCGCGCCCAGACCGCGGCCAGGTGCTCCTGGGCCACCTTGGTCGCCGCGTAGACGCTGCGCGGGTCGACCGGCGCGTCCTCGCCGACCAGCCCGGGCGCCAGGGGTTCGCCGCAGCTTGGGCAGGCCGGCTCGAACCGGCCGGCGGCCAGGTCGGCCACCTCGCGCGGCGCCGGCCGGACCGGGCCGTGCCGCTCGCACCGGTACGCACCCTCCCCGTAGACCACCATCGAGCTGGCCAGCACCAGCCGCCGGACGCCGGCCCCGCCCATCGCGGCCAGCAGCACCGCGGTGCCCAGGTCGTTGCAGCCGACGTAGTCCGGCAGGTCGTCCGGCCCGGCGCCGAGCCCGACCAGCGCGGCCTGGTGCACCACCGCGTCGACGCCGCGCAGCGCGGCCCCCACCGCGTCCCGGTCGCGCACGTCGGCCCGGTGCAGCACCGCTCCGTCGGGCACCTCGGGCGGCCCGGTGTGCGCCGCCGGATGGCCGCAGTCCAGCACGGACACGTCGTGGCCGGCGGCCAGCAGCGCGGTGGTCACATGGGTGCCGATGAAACCGGCGCCGCCGGTCACGAGGATGTGCGTCACGACAGCGACCGTAGGGCCGATCCGGCGCCCCGGGAGCGCCGCGCGTCGATCCGTCAGCGGTTCGTAAGAACTGCCGGCGACGTCCCGAGTTCGTAAGATTTACCGGCTCTGAGCAGGGCTAACTTTCCGGCCATGACCGATGTGGTGCTGCCCTGCCTGAACGAGGCCGCCGCCCTGCCGTGGCTGCTGGACCGGATGCCGCCCGGCTACCGGCCGATCCTGGCCGACAACGGCTCGACCGACGGATCGCCCGCCATCGCCCGCCGGCACGGCGCCCGGGTGATCGACGTGCCGGACCGGGGGTACGGCGCCGCCGTGCACGCCGGCCTGCTGGCCGCCGACCCGGACGACGGGGTGGTGTGCGTGCTGGACGCCGACGGCTCGTTCGACCCGGCCGACCTGCCGCGCCTGGCCGGCCCGGTCCGGGACGGCGAGGCCGACCTGGTCTGCGGCCGCCGCCGGCCGGCCACCCGGCGCGCCTGGCCGGTGCACGCGCGGCTCGGCAACGCGGTGCTGGCCCACCGGATCCGCAGCGACACCGGCCTGCCGGTGCACGACATCGCGCCGATCCGGGCCGCCCGCCGCGACGCGCTGCTCGCCCTCGACCTGCGCGACCGGCGCTTCGGATACCCGCTGGAGCTGCTGCTCGGCGCGGCCCGGGCCGGCTGGCGGGTGCGGGAGCTGGACGTCACCTACCACCCGCGGGCGGCCGGCACCCGGTCCAAGGTGACCGGCACGGTCCGCGGCACCCTGCGCGCCGTCGCCGACATGCGGGCGGTGCTGGCCCGATGATCCAGCTCCTGGTGATGGCCAAGGCGCCGGTGCCCGGGCGGGTGAAGACCCGGCTCTGTCCACCGTGCACGCCGGAACAGGCGGCGGCGATCGCGGCCGCCGCCCTCGCCGACACGCTGCGGGCCGGCACGGCGGTCGCGGCCGTCCGGCACACGCTGGTGCTCGACGGCGACCATCCGGCACCGCCCGGATGGACGACGGTGCCGCAGCGCGGGGACGGGCTGGGGGAGCGGCTGGCGCACGCGTTCGCCGACACCGCGCTGCCCGGCGTCCCGGCGCTGCTGATCGGCATGGACACCCCGCAGCTGACCGGAGACCTGCTGTCCGCCGCGGCCGGCGCGTTGTGCCGGGACGGCGCGGTGCTCGGGCCGGCGCTCGACGGCGGCTGGTGGGCGCTCGGCCTGAGCGACCCGGCCGACGCGGCGGTGCTGGCCGGGGTGCCGATGTCCACCGCGCGCACCGGCCGGTTGACCCGGGAGGCGCTGTTCGGCCGGGGTGTCCGCCCGACCCTGCTGGCGCCGCTGCGCGACGTGGATACGATGGCCGACGCCACCGCGGTCGCCGCCGGTTGCCCGGCCGGTGCCCGGTTCCCGGCCGCGGTCGCCGCCGTGGCCGCCGGAGTCGTCGCGTGACCGCGCCGGCCGTGGTCTGCCCGGCGGCGCTGGCCATCTACGACCGGGCGCTGACCCGCGCGGCGGCCGGGGCCCGGAGCCCGCTGATCCTGCGCGGCGACAGCGGCCGGGAGACCCGGGTCGACGCCGGCGCCTGGTGCGACGACCACCGGCCCGGCGACACCGGCCTGCTGGACCGGTGCCGGGGCGCCACCCTGGACGTCGGCTGCGGGCCGGGCCGGCTCACCGCCGCGCTGCTGCGCCTCGGCCGGGCCGCGCTCGGCATCGACGTCAGCGCGGCGGCGGTCCGGCTGGCCCGGGCGCGCGGCGCGACCGCGCTGCGCCGGGACGTGTTCGCGCCGCTGCCCGGGCAGGGCCGGTGGGAACACCTGCTGCTCGCCGACGGCAACCTCGGCATCGGCGGCGACCCGGCCGCGCTGCTGCGCCGCTGCCGGGAACTGCTCGCCCGGACCGGCCGGGCGCACGTCGAGGTGGAACCGCCCGGCGGCGGCAGCTGGGCGGGCGTCGCCACCCTGCACGCCGGCCGCGACCAGCCGGGCGCGCCGCTGCGCTGGGCGCAGGTGGCCGCCGACGACCTGGACGCCCTGGCGCGGTCGGCGGGCCTGCGCACCGAAGCGACCTGGACCGAGGAGGGACGATGGTTCGCCACCCTGCGACCCGGCTCCGACGGGCCCTGACCTGGCTCGGCGAGCCGTGGCCGGCACCACCGGACCGGCTCCGGCGGGGGCCGCTGCGCCCGGACGCCTTCCGGTCGCCGCTTCGCTCCACCCGGCTCACCGCCCAGCTCGGCATCGCGCTCGGGCTCGCCTTCGGCGTCTGCTTCGGCACCGGGCTGCTCAGCCACCTGATCCAGCACCCGCCCGGCTGGTTCTGGTGGCCGTCCCGCCCGGCCGGCCTCTACCGGGTCACCCAGGGCGTGCACGTGGCGACCGGCCTGGCGACCGTGCCGCTGCTCGGCGCCAAGCTGTGGTCGGTCTATCCGCGGCTGTTCGCCTGGCCGCCGCTGCGGAGCCCGGCGCACGCCGCCGAGCGCCTGTCGGTCCTGGTGCTGGTCGGCGCGGCGCTGTTCCAGGTGGTCGGCGGCGTGTTCAACGTCGCCCGGTGGTACGCGCCGATGCCGTTCTTCTTCACCACCGCGCACTACCGGGTGGCCTGGGTGGCGGCCGGCGCGCTGCTGATCCACATCGGTGTCCAGCTGCCCGCGATCCGGCACGCCCCGGACGGTCCCGGCCGCCGCCGGGTGCTGCTCGCGGTGGCAGCCGCGGCCGGGCTGGTCACGCTGAGCACTATCGGTCAGACGGTGCGGCCGCTCGCCCCGGTCTCGCTGCTCGCGCCGCGCCGGCCGGGCGACGGGCCGCAGGGCGTGCCGGTGAACAAGACGGCGGCCGGCGCCGGGGTCCGCGACGCCGCGCTCGACCCCGGGTACCGGCTGACCGTGGCCGCCCCCGGCCGGACCGTCGAGCTGAGCCTGGCCGACCTCGCCGCCCTGCCGCAGCACACCACGGTTCTCGCCGTCGCCTGCGTGGAGGGCTGGAGCTCGACCGGCACCTGGACCGGCGTCCGGCTGCGCGACCTGGTCGCCCTGGTCGGCGCGGACCCGGCGGCGTGCATCGTCCAGGTCGAGTCGTTGCAGGCCGGCGGCCGGTACCGGAGCTCCGAGGTGGCCACGCCGCACCTCACCGACGAGCGGACCCTGGTCGCGCTCCGGCTCGGCGGCGAACCCCTGGCGCTCGACCACGGCTACCCGGCCCGGCTGATCGCGCCGAACCGGCCCGGCGTGCTGCAGACCAAATGGCTCAGCCGGATCACCGTGCGGGGCGCGTGATGAGACGTTCGCTGATCGGCGCCGGGCTACTGCTTTTCGGGTACGGCGTGAGCGGGCTGCTCACCGACGCTCCCGGGGATCTGCTCGGCGTGGTCGTCTTCGGTCTCGTGGTGCTGGTGCTGCACGACGCCGTGCTGCTGCCGCTGGTCCTGGCCGGCGGGGAGCTGATCCGCCGCACGGTGCCGGAACGGTGCCGGACGGCGGTGCGGTCGGTCGCGGTCAGCACGCTGGCACTCACCGTGATCGCGGTGCCGCTGGCGCTCGGACCGGGGCTGCGGCCGTACGGAAAAAGCCTGGTCCTGGTCGTGGTGGTGGTGACCGTGACGGTGCTAGCGGGCCGTAAGGGAATCGAAAGGCTCTCCGCCGGGCACCGGCGGCGGCGACCCGGATAGCCTGCCAGGGTGACCCATCAGGTGCTGGTCGTCGACGACGACCCGACGGTGAGCGACGTCGTGCGCCGCTACCTCGAACAGGACGGCTGCCGGGTGCGACTGGCCTCCGACGGCCTCGCCGCGCTCGCCGCCGTCGACGCCGAACGGCCCGACCTGGTCGTGCTCGACCTGATGCTCGGCGGCCTCGACGGCCTCGAGGTCTGCCGCCGGTTGCAGCGCGACCAGCCCGGGCTGCCGGTGGTGATGCTGACCGCGCTCGGCGAGGAGAGCGACCGGGTGCTTGGCCTGGAGGTCGGCGCCGACGACTACGTGACGAAACCGTTCAGCCCGCGGGAGCTGACCCTGCGGGTGCGGTCGGTGCTGCGCCGCACCGCCCCGGCCGCGCCCGCCCGGCCCGCCCTGCTGCGCGACGGCGACCTGGTCGCCGACACCGGCCGGCGCACCGCCGAGCTGGCCGGGCAGCCCCTCGCGCTGACCGTCCGCGAGTTCGACCTGCTGGAGTTCCTGCTGCGGCACCCGGCCCGCGCGTTCTCCCGCGCCGAGCTGCTGGAGAAGGTGTGGGGCTGGCGGTTCGGCGACCAGTCCACGGTCACCGTCCACGTGCGCCGGCTGCGCGAGAAGATCGAGGCCGACCCGGCCGCTCCGGCCCGGCTGGTCACCGTCTGGGGCGTCGGCTACCGCTACGAGCCGCGTGCCGATGCGTGACATCCTGCTGATCGGCGCCTACTCGCTGGCCGCCGGCACCCTCGTCGGACTGTGCGGGTGGCTGGTGCTGCGGCTGCTGCGCGGCCGGTCGATCACCGTGCACGTGTGCGTGCTGCTGGCCATCACGGTCACCGCGGTGGTTGCCGGCGTCACCACGGTGGCCCGGGCGATGTTCCTGTCCGCGCACGACATGCAGGTCGTGCTGGTCACCGTGGCCGCGTCGGCGGTGGTCAGCCTGGCCCTGGGCATCGTCTTCGGGCGCCGGCTCGCCGCCGCCGCGATGTGGGCGGCCGAGGCCCGCGAGCAGGAGCGGCGGATGGAGGCCGGTCGCCGCGACCTGGTCGCCTGGGTGTCGCACGACCTGCGCACCCCGCTCGCCGGGCTGCGCGCGATGACCGAGGCGCTGCAGGACGGCGTGGTCGCCGACCCGGCCGGCGTGGCCGAATACCATCGCCGGATCCGGACCGAGACCGACCGGATGAGCGGCCTGGTCGACGACCTGTTCGAGCTGTCCCGGATCCATGCCGGGGCGCTCCGGCTCATCCCGGCCGACCTGCCGCTCGGCGACATCGTCTCGGACGCGGTCGCCGCGGTCGCCCCGCTCGCCCGCGGGCGCGGGATCACCCTGACCGCGACCGGCGACGAGTGGCCGGTGGTGACCGGCGGAGCCGCCGAGCTGAACCGGATCGTGAGCAACCTGCTGACCAACTCGGTGCGCTACACCCCACCGAACGGGACCGTGCACATCGAGGCCGGCCGGGACACCGGCGAGGTGTGGCTCGCCGTCTCGGACAGCTGCGGCGGCATCCCGGAGGACGACCTGCCCCGGGTGTTCGACATCGCGTTCCGCGGCAGCCGGGCCCGCACCCCGGACGGCGGCGCGGGCGGCGGGCTCGGGCTGGCGATCGTGCGCGGGCTGGTCGAGGCGCACGGCGGCCGGGTCCGGGCCGGCAACATCCGGGGCGGCTGCCGCTTCGAGGTGCGGCTGCCCGCTCAGCCGGTGGCGAGCGCCACGCGCAGCGCACCGTCACGGTAGGCGGCGCCCGCCTCGGCCGCGGTCATCCGGCCGGCCGCCACCTGCTGCCCGGCCGCGTGCCCGAGCGCGATGATCGCGGTGACCAGCCACGACTCGGAGTGCCGGGTGTCGAACACCCCCGCCCGCCGGCCCCGCCGCAGCAGCTCCACCAGGCGCGCGGTGACCGGCTCGTGCTGGGCCGCCTGGTCACCGGCCGGCGCCGCCCCGGCCAGGGCCGGGCTGAGCAGCACCGGATAGCGGTCGACGATGCTCCAGCTCGCGGTGAGCCAGCGCCGCAGCGCCTCGTCCGGGGCCGGGCCGCTCAGGTCCAGGCCGTCCAGCAAACGCGCGGTCTCCGCGGTGAGGTGCTCGACGACGGCGGTGAGCAGCGCGGCGCGGGACCCGAAATGGGCGTAGACGGTCTGCCGGACCACCCCGGCCGCCGCGGCGACGTCCTCGACGCTCGCGTCCGGTCGCCGGCCGAGCACGGTGATCGCCGCGTCGAGCACGGCGGCGCGGCTGCGCTCGCCGTCCAGGCGGGGCTTGCGGGGTACGGCGGGCATGGGCTTATCTTAGACACAGGTGTCAGAGATAAGGCGGTGGCGCTGTGCACTCCACACCCGGGACCGACCTGACCGGTTACCTGATCCGCTATCCCGATGAGTTGACCTTCGGCGACGACGACCCGGCCGCCGTCTTCGACCGCTACCACACCGGCGACTTCGTGCTCCGCAACGACGGCCTGCCGCTGGACCGGGAGCGGCTGCTCGCGCACGTCCGGGCCGCCCGGCGCAACGCCGCCGAGGTGCACGTGGAGGTGCACGACGCGCTGGTGACGCCGGGGCGGGTGGCCGCTCGGTACACGATGACGGCGGTGATGCGGCGCGGCCGGGTGATCACCACGGAGATCTGCATGTTCGGTGAGCTGGCCGCCGACGGCCGCCTGCGCCGGGCCGACCAGCTCACCCGCGACGTCTCACCGGCCGCTGCCTGACCGCGCGGTCTCGCCGCGGCCTGACCGCGCGCCGGCTTCCCTTCGCGGCAGCATTCACATTCAGGATTTTCCGGATCGGGAAATAGTGCGTTTTGGCAGGTGACCATGGATAGGTGAACGTCGTGTTCGCGTTTGCTCCGGGGGCGGTGGGGCGATAGGCAGAGGGAATGCGAATTCTGGTCACCGGGGGAACCGGAAATGTCGGCAGGCTGGTCGTCGAGCGTTTGGCGCGGGTCGATGTGGAAGTGCGCGTGCTCAGCCGGCGACCGGGCGGCGGTCCGGCCGGGGTGGAAATGGTCCGGGGTGACCTCGCCGACCCGGATTCTCTGCTCCCGGCCCTGCGATCCGTCGACCGGATGTACCTGTTCCCGTGCCCGCGGACCGCTGCCGAAGTCGTCCGTCTCGCCGAGCGTGCCGGGGTCCGCCGGATCGTGACGCTCTCCTCCGGGGCGGTGACCACCGGGTACGACACCGACTTCCACCTGCCGGTGGAACGGGCCGTCGAGGCGTCCGGGACGGAGTGGACGCATCTGCGGCCGGCCGAGTTCATGCTGAACGACCTGTGGCTGTGGGGTCCGACGATCCGGGCCGAACGGGCGGTCTACGAGCCGTTCCCGGAGCGGACCGGGCGGCCGGTGCACGAGCGGGACGTGGCCGAGGTGGCGGTCGCCGCGCTGCTCGGTGCCGGGCACTCGGGGCGGGCGTACACGATCTACGGCCCGGCGGTGCTCAGCCGCCGTGAGCAGGTGCGGGCGATCGCCGCGGCGATCGGCGAGGAGATCCGGTTCGAAGCGGTGACTCCGGCCCGGGCCCGGGAGTTGTACCTGGCGCAGGGCGGGTTCGCGGCCGCCTCCGCCAACTTCCTGACCGGCTTCCAGCCCTACTCGGCCGGGTCACCCGACTCGCCGCCGGCGTCCGACTCCGCGCCGGGGTCCGATCCCGCGCCGGGGTCCGATCCCGCGCCGGGGTCCGATCCTGCGCCGGCTGCTCCCGCGCCCGGCCCAGGGTCCGCTGCGGGGCAGGGGATGCCGACGGCTCGGGACGTGACCGGGCGGCCGGCGCGGACCTTCGCGGAATGGGCTCGCGATCATGCCATGGATTTCGCGGCGGAGAGCGATAGGTTCGGATCATGACGTATCCGCCGCCGCTGTATCACGGGGAGACGGGCGAGGTCTCGGCGACCCATCGGCCCGCTGACAGCAAGCCCGAACTCGTCTATCCGAACGGCACCAGAATCCACTATCTGTCCACCGGCGAGTCGACCGGCGGACTCTTCGGCCTTTACCGCTGGGAGTGCGGACCCGGCGTGACCGGCCCCGAGCCGCATTTCCACCGCTCCCTGGCCGAGTCGTTCTACATTCTCACCGGCGTCATGAACATCTATGACGGCAGTCGATGGATCACCGCCGAGCCCGGCGACTGGGTGCACGTCCCGCCGGGCGGCATCCACGCCTTCAAGAACAAGTCCGGCGAGCCCGCCTCGATGCTGCTGCACTTCTCCCCGGGCGCCCCGCGCGAGGGCTACTTCGAGGGCCTGGCCCACCTCGACGAGATGACCGACGACGAGCGCACCGAGTTCTACCTCAAGCACGACAACCTCTGGGTGTGAGGTGCCGGCGGCAGCCCGGGCCTGAGCGCCGCTGACGGATCATCGGAGGGTGACCTTCTCCCTCGCTGTGCCGCCGCTGTTCGCCGCCCTGGACGGGGCCCGCAGCGTGCTGCTCGCCGGGGCCGGCGGCGGCTTCGACGTCTACGCCGCGCTGCCGCTGGCCGTCGCGCTGTGGGACCGCGGCGTTCCGGCGCACCTGGCGAACCTGTCCTTCACCCCGATGGAGACGCTGGACCTGGACGCGTGGCTGGCGCCTGACGTGGCCCTGATCGGCCCGGCCACCCACGGGCCGGAGGAGTACTTCCCGGAGCGCACCCTGGCCCGCTGGCTGGCCGGCCACGGTCTGCCTGCGGCGGTGTACGCCTTCGCCCGGACCGGCGTGCGACCGTTGCGGGCCGCCTACCAGCACCTGGCCGACCGGCTCGGGGTCGACGCGATCGTGCTGGTCGACGGCGGGACCGACATCCTGATGCGCGGCGACGAGACCGGCCTCGGCACCCCCGAGGAGGACCTCACCAGCCTGGCCGCGGTCGCCGGCCTGGACGTGCCGGTGAAGCTGGTGACCTGCCTGGGCTTCGGCATCGACGCCTACCACGGGGTGGTGCACAGCCAGGTCCTGGAGAACCTCGCCGCGCTCGACCGGGACGGCGGCTACCTCGGCGTGTTGTCCCTGCCCGGGGCGAGCCGGGAGGCGGTGCTGTACCGCGACGCGGTGGCGGACGCGCACCGGGCCACCCCGATCCGGCCCAGCATCGTGCAGGGCCAGATCGCCGCGGCGACCACGGGAGCCTTCGGCGACGTCCAGTTCACCAGCCGGACCGCCGGCAGCACGCTCTTCGTCAACCCGCTGATGGCCGCCTACTTCACCGTCGACCTGGCGACGCTCGCCGCCCGCTGTCTCTACCTCGACCGGATCGAGCAGACCGACGACATGGTGCAGGTGGCGGCCCGGATCGCCGCCTTCCGGCAGGAGATCACCGTCCGGCCGCCGACCGCCTTCCCGCACTGAGGCGGGTCTCTCCTCAGCGGACTCTCAGGACGGGCGATGAACGATCTTGGCGTGATGGACATCGTCGTCGTGCTGGGTTCGATCGTTCTGGTGGGGAGCCGGTGGCTGCCGTCGGGTGCGCGCCGCCGGGTTGCTCTCGCCGCGGCCGCAGTGGTCGCGGTCGGGGCCGCCCTGAGCCTGCCGGGGATGCGCTGGTACCTGCTGCCGGTGCTGGCGGCCGACCTGCTCGTCGGGGTCGGAGCCGGGGTGGCCTGGCTGCTGCGCCGCCGTGCCGGGCGGGGCGAGTGGCGGGCCCGCTGGTGGCTGGCCCTGCCCGGGTCGGTGCTGTGCCTCGCGCTGATCGCGGTGGGCGTGGGTGCGGCCTGGGCGCTGCCGGTGCCGGAGTTCCCGCAGCCGTCCGGGCCGTCCGCGGTCGGCACCACCGTGCAGCAGTGGACCGATGCCGGCCGGGACGGGCGCGTCGTGGTGGCGCAGCTCTGGTATCCGGCGCAGCCGATCCCCTCCGGCACCCAGCGGGCGCAGTACCTCGGCCGCACCCGGCAGGAGGCGGACATCGTGGCCGCGGCGGAGGCCGGCTACCTGGGAGCGCCGGCCTTCCTGCTGGACGGGGCGGTGCGCTCGCGCAGCCACGCGGCGTTCGACGCGGCGCCGGCCGCCGGCCGCTTCCCGGTCGTCCTGTTCTCGCCCGGGCTCGGCGGCGTGCGCACCCAGAACACCGCCTGGGCCGAGGACCTGGCCAGTCGCGGTTACGTAGTGGCCGGTGTCGACCATCCGTACGACTCGGCCGCGGTCGTGCTGGCCGACGGCAGCACCGTCCGGACCCGGGTCGCCGCCAGCGGGAACGCGGCCGAGGACGACCGGCGGCGGGCGGGCTGGGTCGACGTGCGGGCCGCCGACCTCAGCTTCGTGCTCACCCGGCTGGGCGAGCTCACCGGGCCGCTGGCCGGGCGGCTCGACACCGGGCGGGTGGCGGCGACCGGTCACTCCGTCGGCGGGGCGGCCGCGATGCGCGCCGCCGGGCGGGATCCGCGGTTCACCGCCGTGATCAACCTCGACGGTGGGCCGGACCCGGACCAGGGTCCGCTGCGTCAGCCGGTGCTCGCCCTCACGCACCCGATCGAGAGCAAGGCCGACACCGAATATCTCGCGCTGCTGTCCGGGATCCTGGAGCGCGGAGCCGCGACCAGTTACCGGCTCACGGTGCGGGACAGCGCCCATCTCAGCTTCACCGACGCTCCGCTCTACCTGCCGCCGGTTCCGGCGCTGGTGGGTTCGCTCGGCCGTACCGAAAGTGTGCGGATGTCGGCCGCGACCTGTGCCGCCTTCCTCGACGCGACGCTGCGCGGCCTGTCGGTCGACGTTCCGGCGGCCCTGGCGCGCTACGGTGACCTGCGGGTGAACCCACCCGCGACCGGCCTCAAGTAGGCGCCCCCGGAAGGACATCCATGCGTCCGCACTTCGCCGAGCTCGGCTGGGCACCCACCCACATCGGCGAGATCAGCCTGCGCCGGCGCCTGGAGCCGACCACCAGGACCGAGGTGTACGAGGTCAAGCTCGGCGACGAGTACCTGATGTCGAGCCTGTTCACCGTCGCCGAGGAGGAGCTGTCCCGGCTGGGCCTGGCCGCCCTGCCGGACCGGCCCTGCGACGTGGTGGTCGGTGGTCTCGGCCTCGGCTACACCGCCCTCGCGGCGCTGGCCGACGACCGGGTCCGCTCGCTGACCGTGGTCGAGGCGCTGGCCCCGGTGATCGACTGGCACCGCCGTGAGCTGCTGCCGGACGCGCACGGTCTCACCACCGACCCGCGCGCCACGATGCTGCACGGCGACTTCTTCGCGCTGCTGCGCGACGGCGCCGGCTTCGACCCGGCGGATCCGGGGCGCCGCTTCGACGCCGTCCTGGTCGACATCGACCACTCGCCGGTCAACGTCCTGGACCCCACGCACGCCGACCTCTACACGCCGGCCGGTCTGCGCCGTCTCGGCGACCGCCTGCGTCCGGGCGGGGTGTTCGGCCTGTGGTCCGACGACGCCCCGGACGAGCCCTTCCTGACGGTGCTGCGCGAGTGTTTCGCCACGGCCGACGCGCACGTGGTCAGCTTCGCCAACCCGCTGACCGGCGGCCGCTCCGCCAACACCGTCTACGTGGCGACCACCGCCGGCTGAGCAGCGGGCAGCGGCGGCATCAGCCTCGACCCGGCGATCCGCGATCTGCCCGCGCCGCTCCCGGCGTTGTGCCATGGTGGGGGCGGGATCAGACTTTTGTGGGGAGTCGCTGGTGGGTGACCGGTTGCATACCGGAATCGGGGGATTGGACGAGATTCTCCACGGTGGCTTGCTGAAGCAGCGGGCGTACCTGGTGCGGGGCGGGCCGGGTACCGGCAAGACGACGGTGGGCCTGCACTTCCTCACCCAGGGCGTAGTGGCTGGTGAAGCGACGTTGTTCATTAACCAGGGTGAGCCTGAGGACGAGGTGCGGGCCAACGCGGCGTCGATCGGCCTGGACCTGGCCGGCGTCACCTTCCTCGATCTCGCCCCCTCGGGCACGCTGTTCGCGGAGGGGCAGTCCTACGACATCTTCCACCCGGCTGAGGTGGAACTCGAGCCGACCACGCAGGCGATCATCGAAGCCGTCCGGCAGGCGCAGCCCAGCAGGGTGTTCCTCGACGTGATGACCCAGCTGCGGTACCTGTCCCTGGACCAGACCCATTTCCGCCGCCAGGCGCTGTCGCTGTTGCGGTTCCTGGTCTCGTCCGGTGCGACGGTCCTGTTCGTGTCGGAGAGCCAGGACGCCAACGGCGACGCGGATCTGCAGTTCATGTCCGACGGCGTGATCCACATGGACAATCGTTCCGGACTGCGGACCATCATGGTGTCGAAGTTCCGTGGATCGGAATTCGCCGGAGGTGGCCACACACTGAGCATCGACGCGGACGGCATGCACGTCTATCCGCGCTTGATGCCGCAGGACCACGGCAAGCCGTTCGTCGCCGAAACGATCTCCTCGGGAGTTCCCGAGATCGACGAACTGATGGCGGGCGGCATCGAGCGCGGCACCGTCACCATCTTGTCGGGGCCGAGCGGAGTGGGAAAGACGACGCTGGGCCTGCAGTTCATGAAGGAGGCTGCGGGGCGCGGCGAACGCTCGGTGATCTACAGTTTCGAGGAGGGTGCCGAGGCGCTCGCGCACCGCTCCCACCTGGTGAACATCCCGATCGCGAAGATGATCGCGACGGGCGCCCTGTCCCTGGTGCAGATCGAGCCGCTGCGCTACACCGCCGACCAGTTCGGCCACATGGTGCGCGACGAGGTCGAGCAGGCCGATGCCCGAATCGTCATGATCGACAGCATCTCGGGCTTCGGGATGTGCATGCGTGAGGACGATCCGCAGACATATCTGCACGCCTTGGCCAAATACCTGCGCAACATGGGCGTCACCACGATACTGATCAACGAGACGACCAATATCACCGGAGACTTCCGCGCGACCGACAACGAGATCAGCTATCTCGCCGACAACATCGTCTATCTCCGGTACATCGAGATCCGCGGCGAACTGCGCAAGGTCATGGGCGTGCTGAAGAAACGGATGAGCGACTTCGAGAAAACCATGCGGGAATTCGAGATCACCCGGTACGGCGTCAAGGTGGGCGCCGCGCTGACCAACATGCGCGGCATCCTGCAGGGCACGCCGACCCTGCTCGAATAGCACCGTTCGCACCGCCGGTCGCCGTTCTGGCGGTGATGTCAGCGAGGAGGATCGGTGAGCCGCATCGGACTGCTGCTGCCTGCCGGACGCAACCGGGAACTCATCGAGGCGGCCCTCACCCATCACGACCTGGACGTCGAGATCGTGTCGGCCGCCGCGATCGCCGACGCCCCGGTCGATGTCCTGCTCGCGGAGCCCCGGGCGCTGGACGCGGCTCTGCGGCCCGGCGCCGGACCGTTGCCCGCCGACGACGGTTCCGCCGGTCAACCGGCCATCATGGTGCTCACCCGGGCCTGCGACCGGCCCGCTCTCCCGGCGCGGGTACTGGAGGCGGCGGACGAGATCGTCACCGTTCCGGTGCCCCAGCAGGAGCTGCTCGACCGCATCACCAGCCTGGCGGGCAGACATCGGCAGGTGGACGACGAACGCCGCCTGATGCGGGAGCACGTCGCGCACATCAGTCACGAACTGCGCACCCCGCTGCAGTCGGTGCTGGCCTATGCCGAACTGCTGCAGGACGAGGGTCTCGAGCCGGAGCAGGGCGAGCTGCTGGACCGCCTCATCAACGGCGGCAACCGGATGCTCGACCTGGTCAATGAGCTTCTCGACAAGAGCCGCGCGGAAGCCGGTCATGTGCCCGACCGGACCACCGTCATCGACCTGGCCGAAACGGTCCGGGGCGCCATCGTGACCGTCTGCCCGCTGGCCGAGCAACGTCACCTCGGCGTCGCGCTGCGGGCCGTCACCGACGCGCCGGCGTGGGTGCGGGCCGACCCGGTCCATGTCCACCGGATCCTGGTCAATCTGCTGTCCAACGCGGTCAAATACAATCGTGACCACGGCGCG
This sequence comes from Actinoplanes octamycinicus, assembly GCF_014205225.1. Classification (NCBI taxonomy): domain Bacteria; kingdom Bacillati; phylum Actinomycetota; class Actinomycetes; order Micromonosporales; family Micromonosporaceae; genus Actinoplanes; species Actinoplanes octamycinicus. The sequence continues at coordinate 7,313,938 of NZ_JACHNB010000001.1, read as the reverse complement.
ATCGAGGTCGTCGTGCGCGCCGGACCGGCGCACATCGAGCTCGATGTGCGCGATACCGGGCCGGGCATCGCCGCCGACGAGCTGGAGCAGATCTTCGAGCCCTTCCAGCGCCTCCCCGGTTCGACCGCCACCGGCACCGGTCTGGGGCTGCACTACGCGCGCCTGCTCGCCCAGCGCATGCAGGGGGACATCGCCGTCTCGTCGCGTCCCGGGCACGGAAGCACCTTCACCCTCACGCTGCCCCGCGCCATGGCCGACGGCGATGCTCAGCCGGCCGGTCCTGGCGATCTCCGGTCCGGCTAGCCGGCATTGCCGCCGGCGGGCAGGTCGCGGGGCAGCTCCACGCGCATCGTGGTGCCGGGGCGGGCGCCGGACGGACCGGCCGTGATGGTGCCGTGGTGGCGGTCGGCGATCAGCCTCGCGACGGCCAGTCCCAGACCGGTGCCGGGAATGGCCAGTTCGGTGGCGACGGCTCCCCGATAGAAGCGGTCGAAGACGTGGGGGCGCTCGTGGTCCGGAATACCGAGGCCGGTGTCGGTCACCTCGATCGTGGCGGTCGTCTCGGTACCGGAGACGGTCACGCTGACCGTGCCGCCGCGCGGGGTGTAGATGATCGCGTTGTCCAGCAGCGCGGTGACCAGCTGGGTGAGCCGGCGTGGGTCGCCTCGCATGGGCAGGCGGGCCGGCGTGGTCTGGGTGAGCGCGATGTTCTTGTCCTGCGCGTGTTCCTCGGCGGCGCAGGTGGCCCCGGAGACGACGGTGACCAGGTCGATGTCGGCGACACGCAGCTTGGCTTGGCCGGCATCCAGGGCGGAGAGGTCCAGCAGCGCGTCGACCAGCCGGCGTAGCCGTTCGCTGCCGCGCCGAGCCGCCTCGACCATGGGGAGCAGGTCGGCGGCCGGGGCGTCCGGTTCGGCGTCGCCCATCAATTCCAGGTACGAGACGATGATCGTGAGCGGAGTGCGCAGCTCGTGCCCGACGAGATTGAGGTATTCGTCCTTCGCGCGGCTGAGCATGTCCTGGAGGTGTTCGGCCTGGCGCGCCTCGGTGATGTCGTGGAAGACGGCCACCGCGCCGAGCCGGCTGCCGCGGTGGTCGGTGATCGGGTGGGCGTTGACGCGCATCAGACGCCGGCCGTCGGGGGTGTGCAGGGCGAATTCGGTGCCGCGGATGTCGGTGCCGTGCAGGGCCCGCCGTAGTGGCATGTGAGAGCGGTCGACCGGTTTGCCGTCGGGTGTGGTGATCGGCAGCCAGGAGGCCCAGGTGTCCAGGTCGGTGATCTCCGCCGGCATGGCGAGGCGTTCGCGCAGGGAGCGGTTGACCAGGACGAGGCGGCCGTCGGCGGCGCACGCGACCACGCCGGTGTCCAGGCTGTCCAGCATCGTGTCCAGGTAGCGACGCTGCTGGTGTTCGGCCTCCCGGGCGCGTTGTTCGGCGACGAAGGCGGTGCAGGCCTGGGCGCCGTTGTCGACAGCGGCCAATTCGTCGGGCTGCCAGTGCCGGGGCCGGTAGTCCATGACGGCACAGACGCCGACGATCGCACCGGCCGGATCGCGTACCGGGAATCCGGCGTACGCGCGGATGCCCACGGCCCGCGCCGGCGCGTCGGCCGGCACCCGGTCGTCGGCCTCCACGTCGCTGATCACCAGCGGGAAGCCGGTCCGCAGCAGCAGTCCGGCCAGGGTCGAGGTCATCGGCACCCGCTGCATCGGCTCGAAGCCCGGCGGCAGGTTGTGGCCACCGATCAGCCGCATGTTGCGACCCTCGGCGAGGTGGATCATCGCGCCGGCCGCCCGTGCCCCGCCCTCGGTCAGCGCGGCGAGCCGGTCCGCGGCCGTGCGCGACATGCCGCCCGGCGTCATCTCCATGGTTGGCGCCGGGGTCCCCGCCGGGACCGGTTCGTCGATCAGGACGCCGTGCTCGGGTGCGGGACGGAAGTCCATCCTGTCAGTGTCGTCTCGGCGGCCACCCCGCGTGCCCGGAACGCGGCAGGTGGCCGACCGGGAGAGTAGCCCGTCGCCCGGTGGGTAGTCGGAAAGGTGGCGCACGGCAATCGGGGGAGTGCATGGCGACGATCGTCCTGGCTGACGACGAGCGTGACATTCTCGCTGTCACGCAGCGGTTGCTGACCCGTGCCGGACACGAGGTGGTCGTGGCCGCCGACGGGGCCGCCGCGTGGGAGGCGATCCAGCGGGTTCGTCCCGATATCGTGGTCAGCGACATCGACATGCCCATCATGTCCGGCACCGACCTCTGTGCCCGGATCAGAGAGCACGCCGAGACCCGCGGACTGCCGGTGATCTTCATCAGCGGCAGCTTGATGCCCGGTGACACCGAGGCGGTCGCGCAGGCCACCGCGGTTCTTCGTAAGCCCTTCCTCGCTCGTGAGCTGACCTCGTGCGTGGAGAAGGTCCTGCAGGCCGGCCACGTCGAGGGCCAGGAACCGACGATCTGCCCCTGAGCGTCGCGAGGCCGCCGCCCGCGGCGTGGAGGTCACTGAGGCGGCCCGGTGGGTCTGCGCGTCGCGATCGCGGGGGATTTGGCGCCCGCACCACCAGGGCTGGACCACCGGCGAGAACGTGCCGGTAATTAGGACCGGAACTGTCCTGACCGCTCCCTAGCGTGGCGGCATGACCGACAGCCACCCGGCCCTCCGCCCGTTCCGTATCGACATCCCGCAGTCCCAGCTCGACGACCTGTCGGCCCGTCTGGCCGCCACCCGGTGGCCGGACGAGCTGCCCGGGGTCGGCTGGAGCCGCGGCGTCCCGGTCGGATACCTGCGGGAGGTCGCCGACTACTGGCGCACCGGTTTCGACTGGCGGGCCCAGGAGACGGCGCTCAACCGGTACCCGCAGCACCTGACCACCATCGACGGGCAGAACCTGCACTTCCTGCACGTGCCGTCGCCCGAGCCGGGCGCCACGCCGCTGCTCCTGCTGCACGGCTGGCCCGGCTCGGTGGTCGACTACCTCGACGTCATCGGGCCGCTGACCGACCCCCGCGGCCACGGCGGCGATCCGGCCGGCGCCTTCCACCTGGTGATCCCGTCGCTGCCGGGCTTCGGGTTCTCCACCCCGCTGGCCGGGCCGGGGATGACCGCGGACCGGATGGCCGGGATCTTCGCGACGCTGATGGCCCGGCTCGGATACGACCGCTACGGCGTCCACGGCTACGACTGGGGCGGGTGGATCGCCCCGAAGGTGGGCCGGCGCGACCCGCAGCGGGTCCGCGGTGTCCACGTCACCGCGATGGTCACCCTGCCGGCCGGAGCCGACGGCGAGTTCGACAGCCTCGGCGAGGCCGACCATCGACGCTGGCAGCGCATGCAGAACGGCAACGACGGCTACCTGCGGTGCAACAGCAAACGTCCGCAGACCGTCGGGTACGCCCTGACCGACTCCCCGGCCGGTCAGCTCGCCTGGATCGTGGAGAAGTTCAAGGAGGAGACCTATCCGGAGGAGGCGCTGCCGGAGGCGGGCATCGACCGGGACCGCATCCTCACCGACGTGTCGATCTACTGGCTGACCGGGACCGCCGTCTCCGCGGCCCAGGTCTACTACGAGGAGTTCTCCGTCCTCTCACCCGGCGGGGAGCGGGGCACCGTGCCGACCGGCGTCCTGGTGTCCCGCCACGACAACGCGATCCGGCCGTGGGCCGAGCGGGACCACCACATCGTGCACTGGACCGAGCTGGACACGGCCGGGCACTTCCTCGCCATGGAGGCGCCCGAGCTGCTGGTCGCCGACCTCCGGACGTTCTTCGATAGGCTTCCCGATGTCGCATAGCCCGACCTGGGGGAAACGTTGAGTTCAGTGGTCAACCACATCACCGTCGACACTCTCGGTGACCCGTACTACCTGGCGCAGTTCTGGAGCGCCGTCACCGGCAACCCGGTGAGCGACGACGACCAGCCGGGCGACCCGGAGGCCTCGGTGATCCCGCCGGCCGGCACCGGTCCCCGGATGCTCTTCGTCCAGGTGCCCGACACCAAGACGGTGAAGAACCGGGTGCACGTGGACCTCAAGCCCACCGACCGCACCCGCGACGAGGAGGTCACCCGCCTGCTCGAGCTCGGCGCCACCCTGGTGGGCGACCACCGGCGGACCGACGGCACCGGCTGGGTCACGCTCGCCGACCCGGAGGGCAACGAGTTCTGCGTCGAGCGCTCCGACGCCGAGCGCAACGCCTGACGATCGGGGGCTTCGCCAGGCACGGCGAAGCGAGCGAACGGTACAGGGAAACGGTGCTCGCCGCGTTCCGCAACGATCGCGGCGAGCACTCCTGACCGTCAAACCCGGGCCGGGCAGGCGAGCAGCCGCAGCGCCGCGGTGACAGTTTCCGCCATCGCGGTCCGCGCCGGGATCAGATAACGCCGCGGGTCGATCAGCTCCGGCCGGTCGTCCAGGGTGGCCCGCACGGCGCCGGTGAACGCGGTGTTCAGCGCCGTCCCTATGTTGACCTTCACCATGCCGCCGTGCACCGCGGCGGTCAGCTCGTCGTCCGGCACACCTGATGAGCCGTGCAGCACCAGCGGCACCGGCACCGCCCGCCGCAACCGCACGATCAGCTCCTGGTCCAGCCGCGCCGTCCGGTCCAGCATGGCGTGCGACGAGCCGACCGCCACCGCCAGCGCGTCGATCCCGGTCGCCGCCACGAAGGCGGCGGCCTCCGCCGGGTCGGTCCGGACCCCCGGCGCGTGCGCGCCGTCCTTGCCGCCGACCTCGCCCAGCTCGCTCTCCACCCACAGGCCCGCCGCGTGACAGGCCGCTGCGGCGCTCGCGGTCGCTGCCACATTTTCCCGGTACGGCCGGTGCGACGCGTCGACCATCACCGAGCCGAACCCGTTCGGCGCGGCCTGCTCCAGCAGCTCCGCCGAGACGACGTGATCGAGGTGCAGGGCGACCGGCACGCCGGCGGACATCGCCACGGCCCGCGCGGCGGCGGCGATCGGGGCGAGCCGCCCGTGGTGGAAACGCACCGCGTTCTCGCTGATCTGCAGGATCACCGGGCAGCCGGCGTCCTCGGCCCCGGTCACGATCGCCTCGGCGTGCTCCACGGTGATCACGTTGAAGGCGCAGACCGCGCCACCACGCTCCCGGGCGGTGGCGACAAGGTCTCCGGTCGGCGTCAGCACGTGATCCCTCCGAGGGTGCGAAAGTCCTGATGGATGTCATGGTCGAAAGCCGGGACCGCGCGGGGTCCCGGGCCCGGAGCGCCCCTCGCGGCAGTTCGGCTGGCTCTCATGGGTGCCTCGAGCCCCTCGAGGCACCCATGAGAGCCAGCCGAGGACAGGGAGCCGCGTGACGGCCGGAGCCGGCACGGCCTCGCGTCAGCGGCGCAGGGCGCCCAGATTCCAACTGATCGAACGCGCACTGTCAAGCGCAGATTCTGCACGTTTGACGGTTCGGGGCTGCTCAGGTGAGCATCTGGCAGAAATTCCGGGAGGCGGTGTCGGATCGGGGCGGCGCGGTTCGTAGCAGGGATGAAGCCGCCCGCGAGGGGCGGCGCCGAGCGAGGCGGGAACCAGGATCATGAAGCTGACCACCATCACCCAGATCACCGTCGACGGCGTGGTGCAGGGCAACGGCGGCGCGTCGGAGGAGGACCGCGCGAACGGTTTCCTGCGCGGCGGCTGGGCGCTGGGCCGGGGCGACGCCGACACCACCGGGTTCCTCAACGAGACCTACCGGCGCGCCGACGCCTTCCTGTTCGGCCGCCGCACCTACGAGCTGTTCGCCGGATCCTGGGGATCGATGCCGGTCGAGAGCTTCCCGGGCTGGGAGCGGGTCTGGCGGGCGCTGAACACCCGGCCGAAGTACCTGGCGACGACCACCCTGACCGACCCGGCGTGGCCGGACACCACGGTGCTGACCGGCGACCTGGCCGGCGCGGTCGCCGACCTCAAGGCCAAACCGGGCGGCGAGCTGCAGGTGCACGGCAGCGGCACGCTCGTCCGCCGGCTGCTGGAGCACGACCTGGTCGACGAGATGATCCTGCTGACCGTCCCGGTCGTGCTCGGCCAGGGCACCCGCCTCTTCCCGGCGACCGGCCCCGACATCCAGCTCGACCTGGTCGAGTCGCGCACCGACAGCAAGGGTGTGACGACCCAGGTCTACCGCCCGTCCGGCCGCCCGCGGTACCCGGTGCGCTGAGTCAGGCGCCGGCGACGATCACCTCGGTGCCGGCCCGGCGGATGGCTTCGACGCCGGCCGGGTCGGCGGTGGTGTCGGTGACCAGGGTGGCGACGCCGGTGATCGGGCAGATGCCGGCCAGGCACACCTTGCCGACCTTGGAGCCGTCGGCGACCACGATCACCCGGTCGGCTCGGCGGATCATGGTGGCGTTGGTGTTCGCCTCGATCTCGTCGTGGGTGGTCAGGCCGCCGCGGGCGCTGATCCCGTCCACGCCGACCACGGCGACCTCCATGTTCAGCCCCTGCAGCGCCTGGTCGGCGATCGGGCCGACCAGCTCGTAGGACTGGGTCCGGGACACCCCGCCGGTCATCACCAGTTTCAGCCGGGGGCGCAGGGCCAGCTCGGCGGCGATGTTCAGCGCGTTGGTCACCACGGTCAGGTCGACCCGCTCGGCGAGCAGCCGGGACAGCAGGTGCGTGGTGGTGCCGCCGGTCAGGCCGAGGGTGAGCGGGCCCTTGGGCAGCAGCTCCGCGGTGGCCTTGGCGATCAGCGCCTTCTCCTCGCGCTGCTGGCCGATCCGGTAGCGGACCGGCAGCTCGTAGGCCGCGTCGACGGCGACCGCCCCGCCGTGGGTCCGGGACAGCAGCCGCTGGTCCTCCAGGGTCTGCAGGTCGCGGCGGATGGTGGCGGGGGAGACGGCGAACTCCTCGGCGAGCTGGCCGGCGTCGACCGTGCCGGCGCCGGTGAGCCGTTCGAGAATGGCCGAGACGCGGTCGGCGCGACGCAGAGACATGGGACCTTCCCGGAACTGGTGATCAAACGCGCAGTCAATATAGTCCGTTTCCGCGCGCCGATGCCGCCTCCGAGTCGGCCGAAACGCTCAGTCACAGATGTTCATTTCCTGAGCGAGTCTTGTGAAGCGCGCACAAACGAGCATAATCGCCAGGCATGAACAGCACGCTCACCGAGGTATTCAGCCAACCCGTGACCTGGCGGCAGACCGGGACGCTCGCCGAGGCCGCGAACCGCGAGCTGGCCGCACCCGGCGAGCGGATGCTCGTGCTCGGCTGCGGCACCTCGTGGTTCGTCGCGCAGAGCATCGCCGAGCTGCGGGAGGGCGCCGGGCTGGGGGAGACCGACGCGGTCTGCGCCTCCGAGTACGTGCCGCGCCGCCGCTACGACCGGGTCGTCGCGATCACCCGCTCCGGGACGTCGACCGAGGTCCTGGACGCGCTGCGCCGCATTCCGGCGGGGACCCGGCGGATCGCGGTGACCGCCGTGCGGGGCGAGCCGGTGGACGACCTGACCGACGCGCGGCTGCTGCTCGATTTCGCGGACGAGCGGAGCGTGGTGCAGACCCGGTTCCCGACCTCGGTGCTCGCGATGGTGCGGAGGGCGTACGGGAAAAGTCTTGACGGGGTGATCGCGGACGGTGCGGCGGCCCTGGCCGCAAGCCTGCCCGCGGACCCGGAGGCGGTCGACCACCTGGTGTTTCTCGGCACCGGCTGGACCGTGGGGCTGGCTCATGAGGCGGCGCTGAAGGTTCGCGAGGCGGCGCAGGCCCACGCCGAGTCCTACCCGGCGATGGACTTCCGGCACGGGCCGGTGGCGGTGGCCGGCGCGCGCAGTCTCGTGTGGTCGCTCGGCGACGTGCCGCCGTCCCTGGACGAGACGGCCCGGGCGGCGGGCGCGATCGTCCACCGGGACGACCTGGATCCGCTGGCCCAGTTGGTCCTGGCGCAGCGGTTCGCCGTCGCCCTGGCCGAGCACCGTGGCCTCGACCCGGACCGCCCCCGGCTGCTCACCAGGTCCGTGCTGCTCGCCTGAAGGCGGGTCACCAGAGCTGGAGTTGTCCGGGGATGTCATCGGTGATGCGTTCCGGAAGCTGCCACAGCCGCGCGACGCCGCCCGGAGCCCGGGTGACCCAGCGGCCCTGGCCGTCGGTCGCGGCGAAGGTCTCGGGTGTCATGGTGCCGCCGTAGTCGACATCGGCCTGCCAGCGCAGACTGCGGGTGGAGAGCAGCAGGTGATCCTGGAAGGCGGTGGCGAACCCGTCGGTGTTGACGGCCACCAGGACCAGGTCGTCGTTGACCAGCGCGGGATCGTCCGCGAGGCGGTAGTCGCCGGCGTTGTGGTAGCCGGCGATCTCGGCGGGATCACAGGCGACGACCACCGCGCCGGTGGACAGGTCACGGATCGCGAGCTCCGGCACGTCCGCGTGCGGGGTTGCCAGGTAGCGGTCGCCGCTGGAGGTGAAGCCGTTGAGGAAGGCACCCGGCACGTCCCGCCCGTGGATCCGGCCGTCCGACATCCAGGCCAGATGGCTCAGCGGAGTGTCCTGCCCCATCGCGACGTGCAGTCCGAGCCGCCGGCCGTCGGGATGCGGGAAGAAGTAGGCCACGCCCACCTCGGAGGCCAGCCGGATGCGGTCCAGTTCGGCACCCGTCGCGGCGGCGTAGGTGACCAACTCGTCGCCGGCCGGCAGATAGACCCACAGATTTCCCTGGGAGTCGAGATGACAGTTCGGCCGGCAGGGCAGGCCCGCACGGGGAATCGAGTGCTCGCGCCGCCACAGCGGCCGGCCGAGCCGGTCGCAGACGACGAGTTCGTCGAGGGTCACGGCGGCCAGGTGGTGCTCGCTGACACTCGCTTCGAACTGGTGCGCCGCGACCGGGATGGGTACCTGCGTGACGACGCGCAGGCCGGCGTCCAGGACGGACACCGACCGTGCGGCCCGGTGGGTGGCCAGCCATCCGATCCCCGCGACGTGGATGATCCCGCTCGTCGGTGGCAGAGCGACTTCGGCGATCATCGCGGGGCGCACCGGCGCAGGATAGCGCCGGTGCGCGTCATCGGATCCTCCCGGCTCCGACCGTGCGGCCGAGGCCGAGATGGGGGCCGGGGCCGGGAACCAGGTCGCTCAGCGGTCGAGCGGCGCCGGTGACACCGGGATCGCGGGGCGCTTGCGGCTGCCGAAGGTGGCGATCAGGAAGTCGACGGCCAGGAACGCCAGCAGCGGGATGCCGAACAGCGGCAGGAACCAGCCGACCGCGAAGATCGCGGGCAGGCCGACGGCGACGGACCAGGCGGGCAGGCCGGTCCAGTTGCCACGGGCCGGCGCGGCGCCGACCGGAGCGCGACGGTCGGCGCGGGTGGGGCGGCGCTGCCACCACATCCGGTAGCCCCAGATGATCACGCAGATCAGCCCGGACGCGAGGGCGGCCAGCACGATCTGGTTGGCCAGGCCGAACAGCTGGCCCATGTGCGCGTAGATGCCCCACTGGGTCAGCTTGGCGAGCAGCGGCCAGTCGGCGAAGTCGACGCGTTCGACGATGTGGCCGGTCGAGTCCATGGCGACGCTGTCCCGGCCGACCGGCCAGAGGCTGTCGTTACCGGTGACGCTCCACGCGGTGTTCGCGTCGGCCGGGACGGCGATCGAGACCGCGCCGGTCAGGCCGGCGTCGCGGGCGCTCTGGTAGACGGTGGTGATCGCGGCCGGGTCCACCGGTGCGGCCTCCGTGGCGCCGCCGGTGGTCATGCCGCCGTGGTGCCCGCCGCCGGCCGCCGAGGCGGCGCCGGTCAGGTCGGTGGAGACGGCCGGGCGGCTGGCGCCGAGCGAGTCGATGACGTCGTCGAAGTTCGCACCGGCGTGGTTGGACCAGGTCAGGCCGGTCACCGACAGGAAGAGCAGGCCGACGGTGAGCCACATGCCGGTGGCGGCGTGCCAGCCGCGGGTGCGACGCACGCCCTTCTTCGCGGACAGGTCCGGGGCGAGCAGGCGGCGGGCCTGGCGGTTGCCCGCCAGCCGCCGCCACCAGAGGAACACCCCGCCGAGCGCGATCACCCCGAGCCAGCTGGCCGCCAGCTCGGAGTAGAGCGCGCCGGTCTCGCCGAGGTGCAGGTTCGCGTGCAGGTTGTCCAGCCACTCGTTGAGCGGGGTGGCGGTCCACCAGGTGGTCAGCTGCCCGGTGACCTCGCCGGTGTACGGGTCGACGTAGACCGTGTGCTGGTGGTCGGCGTCCAACGCGGGGTCGCTGAAATCGACCTGGGTGGTCGCGTCGCCGGCCCCCGGTCGTACCGTGAGAAGGTCTCCGGAAGGGTGCGCGGCCCGGGCCGCGGCAACCTGATCAGCCAGCGGCAACGCCGCGGATCCGGGGTTGTCGACCGTGAGCTCGGTGCTGTAGACGGCCTTCTCGAGCTGCGGGGTGACCGCGAACAGGATCCCGGTCGCGGCGGCGACCAGCAGGAACGGCGCGACCAGGAGTCCTGCGTAGAAGTGCAGCCGCAGCAGCAGGCCGCCGAACGCGGACTGCTGTCGCGGCGCGCGAGCCGGCGTGGGCGGGGCGGCAACCGGCTCGGTGATGTCGGGGGTGATGGCCATCGGCTGTCCTCGTCGAGGTGTCGGCGGCGCGCGAAGGTCGCGCCGGCATCCGGGAGTTGCAGTCGACGCACCGGCGTCCCGAGGCGTCGCAGCGGTAGTCGCCCGGGACGGCCGTCTGGTTCCCGGCGTCTCGATGGTGAAGCGAAACAGGCCGGCGCTACGAACTCTCCGGGCCGGCGAGCAGATCGGTGGCCGGGGGAGTGTGCTGCTCGGCGTCCGACCGGGCCGGAGCGGGGTTGCGGTACTCCACCAGCAGCACGGTGGCGTCGTCCTGCAGGCTGTCGTTCTGGTGGGCGAGGATGGCGTGCACCAGCCGCCGGGTGGTCTCCGGCGGGGCGAGCTGGTCGGCGGCGGCCTTGACGGCGAAATCGACCAGGCGGTCGAGGCCGAACGCCTCACCGTCGGCGGAGCGCGCCTCGATGATCCCGTCGGTGTAGAGCAGCAGCCGGTCCCCGGGCTCCAGCTCCTCCTCCACCACGATCGGCGGCCGCCGGTTGCCCAGCGTCATCGGCAGCGCCGTGGGGGACGGCAGGATCTTGACGACCTTGCCGTCGCGCAGCACGATGCCGCCGGGGTGACCGGCCGAGATGATCCGCAGCACGCCGGTGCGCTGATCGAGCTCGGCCAGCACCGCGGTGATCATCCCGGGCCGGTCGTAGGCGCGGACCGAGGCGTCGATGTGGTGGTAGGTGGCGACCAGGTCGAGCCCGGAGCGGCGGGCGTTGCGGTAACCGGCCAGGGCCAGCGAGGCCAGGATGACCGCGCGCATGCCGGCCGCCGAGCCGTGCCCGACCGCGTCGAACAGGGCCAGGTGCGCGGTGTCGCCGTTCACCGCGTAGTCGAAGGCGTCGCCGCCGACGTCGTAGCACGGCTCCAGCACGCCGCTGATCATCAGGTGCCCGGTGGAGAAGGTCAGCGGCGGCAGCTGCGCGCGCAGCATCTCCGCGGCCAGCTGCATCGGTGCCCGCCGGCGGCTCCGTTCGATCGTGTCGCTGTAGAGGTTCCGGGTGACCACCAGCTCGCCGAGCAGCGAGGCCACCGAGACGCACCGGTCGATCATGGCGTCGTCCAGCGGGCCGTCCGACACGACCTCGAGGACGCCCAGCCGCTCGGCGCCGTCCAGCAGCGGCAGCCACAGCCGGGCATCCCCCTCGTCGCCCCCGCGGTACGGGCTGACCTGGGTGAATGCCCGGCCGGGCAGGGTGCCGTCCACCGCGATCGTCTCCCGCGGTGGCGCCGAGTCGCCCAGCAGCGGGGTCAGGTGGTGCTGCTGGTGGTCGACCAGGTAGATGACGATGGCGGAGACGCCCAGCAGGCCGGCGGCGCGCATCGCCATCCCCGGGAGGTCCTCGGGCCGGGCATGGTGCGACTCGCGAAGCAGCAGCCGCAGCGGATCGATCACATGACTTTCTACCACTTTCCGGCGGCGCTATCCCTGACCGCGGTGGGTGAGCCAGCCGGCCATGGCGCGGACGCCGATCCCGATGGCGCGCTCGTCCGGGTCGAAGGCGCCGAAGTGCGGGTAGCCGGTCTTGATGTCCGAGCGCGGGCGGCGGACCCCGAGATAGGTGTAGGTGCCGGGCATCCGGTTCAGGAAGAGGGCGAAGTCCTCGCCGCTGAACGGGACGGCGGCGTACGTCGGCAGGGTCCTGCTGTCCCCGACCGTGTGCCGCAGATACCGGTGGAGCGCCTGCCCCTCGCGCGGCGGGCAGACCATCGCCGGGAACGGCTCGGCCGGGAAGGTGACCGCGTCCGCGCCGTACCAGGCAGCCAGCCGCCGGATCGCGTCCCGCACCTCGGCGTGCCGGTCCTGCGGCCAGCACCGGTAGGCGAACCGCACCCCGGTCCCGGCCGGCTGGGCCTGCATGAAGACGAACCGGGACAGCGGCGTGCCCGGCCGCTCCAGCTCGCCGACCAGGTGTTCCAGGTCGGCGGAGGTGACCGGGCGGGCGACCGTGCCGAGCGCGGCGATGTCCCCGGCCAGCGCGGCCGCCTTCGCCGCGGCGTCCGGCCCGGTCAGCGTGACGGTGCCCCGGTCCTGCCCGGGCAGGCCGAACCCGGCCGTGGTGGCGAACGTCCCCACCGGGAACGGCCCGCAGTGCAGAGCATGGATCTCCGCCGGGCGGACCTCGTCGAACACGCCGTCGCCGAGCATCGCGCGGGCCCCGGCGAGCGACTCCTCTCCGGGCTGGAAGACGAAGACGATCCGGCCGGCGAGCCGGCGGCGCTGCCGGGCCAGGGTCCGCGCGATGCCCACCCCGATGGTGGTGTGCAGGTCGTGCCCGCACAGGTGGGCGGTGGTGGTGCCGCCCTCGATCTGCTCCTGCGGCGACACGGCGTCCATGTCGGCGCGGTAGGCGACGGTCCGTCCCCGGCGCGCGCCGGTGAGCACACCGACCACGCCGTGCCCGCCGACGCCGGTGGTGACGTCCAGCCCGGCCGCGCGCAACTGCTGCGCGACCAGGGCGGACGTGCGGACCTCCTGACCGGCGAGCTCCGGGTGGCGGTGGATGTCGCGGCGCAGCCCGATCAGATCCTGATCGACCGAGCGCGGCACGGCGTGCCCGATCCCGGCCGGTCCCAGCAGGACTCCAGCGGCGGCGCCACCGGCCCCGCCCAGAACCACGCGCCGGCTGATGGTGCGATCTCCCCGATTCAACATGGGCACAAGGATGTCGGTCGCGACCGGGGCGGCGCAGTGACGGTACATCCCGAATAAAGAGGGATGCTGTCCTCACTTGCGCTCAGAAGAAACCACAGGTAGGTGCCGCGCCGCTGGGCGCCGGCGCACCCTCCGCGCCGGTCGGCGCGTAGATCTCCAGCCGGATACCGTCCGGGTCGGTGAAGAAGATCCCGCCGGACGTGGCACCCTCGGCGTGCGGCACCACGCCGTCGTAGGCGAACCGCGCCGACAGCTCGCGCAGCACGCCCTCCGCCGCCCGCACCTCGTCGATCGAGTCGACCTGGAAGGACAGGTGGTGCAGCCCCGGCGTCGCGGTGCCGAACTCGCCCTTGCTCTGCTCCCACAGGGTCACGACCAGCTTGCCGTCGCGGCCGAGGAAGGCGAACGACTCCTCGCCGCGGATCACCTCGAAGCCGAACACACGGCGGTAGAAGTCGACGGACCTGGAGAGATCGGTGACGTTGAGGCCGAGGTGGCCGGTCTGCATCATCGCGGATGAACCTCCGTGCTGGTGGGTGGGTTGAATCGGGACGGTTCCGGTGCGCTCCACCGCAGTGGACTGCCGCCGGTGACCTCGACGACGTCGGTGACGGTGAAGTCGACGAGGCGTTGCGCGCCGGGCACCCGGGCGGCCCGGTCCGGCGAGTAGTCGACCGCCGCGGTGCCGGACAGGTGCAGCAGGCCGCCGGTCGACCAGTCCGGGAAGAGCAGGCCGGCGGCCGGGTTGAGCTCCAGGTTGCCCAGGGTCAGGAACATCGCGTTGCCGAGATAGTCCGGCCAGCTGAGCCGGGTCGGCGACGTCACCCGGACGAAACCGGGCCGGCCGCCGCGGTGCGAGGTGTCGGCGGCGCCGTCGTCGGCGGCGGTGCTGACGAAGAAGGTGTCCGCCGCTTCCACCACCGCCCGCTGCCGGTCGGTCAGCGCGGCGCCGCGGGCCACCAGCCGGGCCGGACCGGCGGCGACCGCTTCCGGGCTGCGCTTCTGGATGTACTTCGGGCAGTTCGCGATGACCTGCTCGATCTCGATCGCCAACCCTTGACGGTACGGCCGGCTGCGCCCGTTGATCCGCATCCGGCGCCGGGTCGCCGGCTCGATCGCGATCATGCCGAGCCGGGCCGGTCCGGCCAGCGCCTCGGCCAGCGGATCCGGCGCCTCGGGCCGGTTCCGGACGACGACCAGGTCGGCCCGCGGCGCGGACAGGAAGCCCGGCTCGCCGGTGAGCATCGTGGACCAGATCCGCCCGGCCCGGTCGGCCGCGCCCAGGAAGACCGCCGGCTGCTCGGCCAGGAACTCCGCCGCGACCGCCGGCACCGCGTCCCGGATGCCGCGCACCGCGTTGCCCGCCGGCCCGTCGAGACCCACCCGCTTCTGTACGGCGTGCTCGCCGCGATGATAGGTCGCAGCAGTACTCATGAACGCCTCCGAACGCCGCGCTAACCTTCAAAACGAGGTTAGGTGGTTAGTCGGCGGCGTGCAACCGGCTAACCGTGTTTAGGGAGTTAGAGATGCAGGGTGATCCCCGGCCGTTGATCGGCGAGCCGCTCGCCCTCGACCTGGTCAACACGCGGTGGATCGACGCGGGTGGCCGCCAGGACCTGCTCACCGATGTGGCCGGGCTCACCATCTGGCTGACCGGCGCCGGGCTGGCCGACCGCTGCGCCGCCGACGAGGCCGCCCTGGCCGCGGTGCGCACCGCCCGGGACGCGCTGCTCGACCTGGTCGCCGGGGACGGTGACGCCTCGGCCGCCAACGAGGTGCTGGCCCGCGGGCGGATCCGCCGGCGGCTGGCCGGCGGCGTGCCGGTCGACGACCTGGAGACGGATGACCCGGCCTGGCGACCGGCGTGGCTGGCCGTCGACAACTACCTCGAGCTGCTGCGCGAGAACCCGCACCGGATCCGCGCCTGCGCCAACGACCAGTGCATCCTGCACTTCTACGACACCACGAAGAACGGGGCGCGCCGCTGGTGCTCGATGACCGGTTGCGGCAACCGGGCCAAGGCAGCGCGTCACTACGGCCGCAGCCGCCAGTCCTGACGGCCGGCTGAAGCGATCTGTGAGCCGCGCCATCGCGCGTCCGCTTGATACCCATGGGGGGTATGGGTATAGGCTGATGGCAGAAGCCCGAGACAGGAGAGACGAGATGGCGACCCAGACCTACACCGTGACCGGCATGACCTGCTCGCACTGCGTGACCTCGGTCAGCACCGAGATCGGGCAGCTGCCCGGCGTGAGCGCCGTCCAGGTCGACCTGCCCTCCGGCGCGGTCACCGTCACCAGCGACCAGCCCCTCGACCAGGCCGCGGTCGCCGCGGCCGTCGACGAGGCCGGCTACGAGCTGGCGAGGTAGGAGATGAACACCGTTGCGAAGCTGGGCGGCTTCGGGATCGGGCTGGCGGCCGTCTTCACGGCCGCCCTCGGCCTCGGCCGCACGGTCGGCCACACCCCGGCCGCCGCCCCGGCCCCGACCCACGGCGGCCACGCCGCCGCTGCCACCGCGGCCGGGCCGGCCACCGCCCTGCCGGCCGGGCTGCAGATCAGCCAGGACGGTTACCGGCTCACCCCGCTCACCGCCACCCTCGCCACCGGCGCGCCGCGCGAGTTCCGGTTCCAGATCACCGGGCCGGACAGCAAGCCGGTCACCGGCTACACCACCAGCCACGACAAGGACCTGCACCTGATCGTGGTCCGCCGCGACCTGGCCGGCTTCCAGCACGTGCACCCGCGGCTGGCCGCCGACGGCACCTGGTCCATCCCCCTCGCGGTGCCGGCCCCGGGGCAGTACCGGGTGTTCGCCGACTTCCAGCCCGTCGGGCACGACGGGCTCACCCTCGGCGCCGATGTGCCGGCCCCGGGCGATTACCGGCCGGTCCCGCTGCCCGCGGCCGCCCGCACCGCCACCGTCGACGGTTACACCGTGACGCTGGGCGGCGAGCTCACCCCCGGGGCCTCGTCCCGGCTGACCCTGTCGGTCAGCAAGGACGGCCGCCCGGTCACCGACCTGCAGCCCTACCTCGGCGCCTACGGGCACCTGGTCGCGCTGCGCGACGGCGACCTGGCCTACCTGCACGTCCACCCGGACGGCGAGCCGGGCGACGGCCGCACCCAGGCCGGGCCCGAGGTGGTCTTCCACGCCGAGGTCCCGTCAACCGGTGCCTACCGGCTCTACCTGGACTTCCAGCATGATGGGAAGGTGCGCACGGCCGAGTTCACCGCGGTGGCCGGCGCGCCGATCAGCACGCCACCGGCGGCCGCGACCGCCACCCCGACCCCGTCCGGGCACGGCTCCGACGGTCACACCCACGAATAGGAGGACACCGATGACCCTCAAGGTGGCCCCGAACCAGATCGAACTGTCGATCGGTGGGATGACCTGCGCCTCCTGCGCCGCCCGCATCGAGAAGAAGCTGAACCGCCTCGACGGCGTCACCGCCACCGTCAACTACGCCACCGAGAAGGCGTCGATCAGCTACGCGGACTCGGTCAGCACCGACGACCTGATCGCCACGGTGGAGAAGACCGGCTACACCGCCGCGCTGCCGCCGCCGCCCGCGACCGGCGGCACCGACCCGGCCGAGGCGGCGCAGCCCGTCGACGAGCTGCGCGATGCCCGTACCCGACTTTGGGTCTCGGTGGTCCTGAGCGTCCCGGTGGTGCTGCTGGCGATGGTGCCGGCCTGGCAATTCGACTACTGGCAATGGCTGTCGCTGACCCTGGCCGCGCCGGTCGTCGTCTACGGCGGGCTGCCCTTCCACCGGGCGGCCTGGACCAACCTGCGGCACGGCGCCGCCACCATGGACACGCTCGTCTCGCTCGGCACCCTGGCCGCCTTCGGCTGGTCGGTCTGGGCGTTGTTCTTCGGTACGGCCGGCACGCCCGGGATGACGCATCCGTTCGAGTTCGCGATCGGCCGCGGCGACGGCACCGGCGCCATCTACCTGGAGGCGGCCGCCGGGGTGACCACGTTCATCCTGGCCGGGCGCTACTTCGAGGCCCGCTCCAAGCGCCGGGCCGGCGCCGCCCTGCGTGCCCTTCTCGAACTCGGCGCCAAGGACGTCACCGTGCTGCGCGACGGCGCCGAGCGCCGGATCCCGATCGCCGAGCTGGCGGTGGGGGACCGGTTCCTGGCCCGGCCGGGCGAGAAGATCGCCACCGACGGCGTCGTCGAGGACGGCGTGTCGGCGGTCGACGCCAGCATGCTCACCGGCGAGTCGGTGCCGGTCGAGGTCAAACCCGGCGACACCGTGGTCGGCGCGACCGTCAACGCCGGCGGCCGGCTGATCGTGCGGGCCACCCGGATCGGCGCCGACACCCAGCTGGCCCAGATGGCGACACTGGTCGAGCAGGCGCAGACCGGCAAGGCGCCGGTGCAGCGGCTCGCCGACCGGATCTCCGGGATCTTCGTGCCGATCGTCATCGCCCTGGCCGCGGCGACGCTCGGCTGGTGGGTCGGCACCGGCTCCGGCTGGACCGCCGCGTTCACCGCCGCGGTGGCCGTGCTGATCATCGCCTGCCCGTGCGCGCTCGGCCTGGCCACCCCGACCGCCCTGCTGGTCGGCACCGGCCGCGGCGCCCAGCTCGGCATCCTGATCAAAGGCCCGCAGGTGCTCGAGTCGACCCGCGCCGTCGACACGGTGGTGCTGGACAAGACCGGCACCGTCACCACCGGCCGGATGACCCTGGTCGAGGTGCACCCGGCCGACGGGCAGGACCGCGACGAGCTGCTGCGCCTGGCCGGCGCGGTCGAGGCCGCCTCTGAGCACCCGATCGCCCAGGCCGTCGCCCGGGCCGCCGCCGAGCAGGCCCCGCTGCTGCCGGTCACCGGCTTCGCCAACCTGGAAGGGCTCGGCGTCACCGGCACCGTGGACGGCCGCGAGGTGCTGATCGGCCGGCCCCGGCTGCTGCGCGAGCGCGGCTACCCGGTGCCGTCCGATACGGAGCAGGCCGGCCTCACCTCGGTGACGGTCGGCTGGGACGGGCAGGTCCGCGGCGTCCTCACCGTCGCCGACGTGGTGAAACCGACCAGCCGGGCGGCGATCGCCGCACTGCGCGACCTCGGGCTCACCCCGGTGCTGCTGACCGGCGACAACGAGACGGTCGCCCGGGCGGTCGCCGCCGAGGTCGGCATCGACGAGGTGATCGCCGAGGTGCTGCCGGCCGGCAAGGTGGACGTGGTCAAGCAGCTGCAGGACCGCGGCAAGGTGGTGGCGATGGTCGGCGACGGCGTCAACGACGCGGCCGCGCTCGCCCAGGCCGACCTGGGCCTGGCCATGGGCACCGGCACCGACGTGGCGATCGAGGCGTCCGACCTGACCCTGGTCCGCGGCGACCTGACCGCCGCGGTGGACGCGATCCGGCTGTCCCGGCGCACCCTGCGGATCATCAAGAGCAACCTGTTCTGGGCGTTCGCCTACAACGTGGCCGCCCTGCCGCTCGCCGCGGCCGGGCTGCTCAACCCGATGATCGCCGGGGCGGCGATGGCGTTCTCCTCGGTCTTCGTGGTCGCCAACAGCCTGCGGCTGCGCCGCTTCACCAGCCTCAGCTGAGATCCGGACGCGCCGCTAGCTGAGGCTGCGATCCGGACGTGTCGCTGCCCGGCCTGTCCGGGCAGCGACGCGTTCCGGCCTCGTGGCGGCCGTCGAGGTCAGGACTTGACCAGGCGTGCGATCGCCGCGGTCGCCTCCTTGATCTTCGGCTCGACGTCGCCCTGCGCCGCGGCGTCCACCACGCAGTGCCGCAGATGGTCCTCCAGCAGGCCGACCGCCACCGCGTGCAGCGCGCTTTTCGCGGCCGAGATCTGGGTCAGGATGTCGATGCAGTAGGTGTCCTCGTCGACCATCCGCTGCAGCCCGCGGATCTGCCCCTCCACCCGCCGCAGCCGCGACATCAGGGCCTGCTTCTCAGCCGAATACCCGTGCGGGCCCACCGGCGACGCTTCACTCATTCCCCGAAAATACCCGCCACCCGTATCGACCGGCGGCCCTGACCGCGCCTTCCCCGGGGGCGACCGCCAGGGGTCAGCCGGCGTGGGCGGACAGGGCGAAGGCGGACAGGAAGCCGGCGACCGCGATCAGGCCGATCAGCAGGTGCGCGTCCTCGAAAGCCTCCGGGATCATGGTGTCGGTGACCATCGCCAGGATCGCCCCGGCGGCCAGGGCCGTGATGCCGGCCAGGACCTCGGCCGGCGCGTCGCCGAGCACCGTGTAGCCGGCGATCGCGGCCAGCGCGCTGACCAGCGCGATCCCGGTCCACAGGCCGAAGACGTACCGTTTGCCGCGTCCCGCCTTGCGCATCCCCGCCGCGCTGGACAGCCCTTCCGGCACGTTGCTGATGAACACCGCGGCCACCGTCGCCACCCCCACCGCGCCGCCGCCGAGCAGGCTCGCCCCGATCACGATCGACTCGGGGACGCCGTCGAGCAACGCGCCCAGCGCGATCGCCGTACCCGAACCGGATTGTTCCTGCTCGGACGGCTGTTGATCGCCGGAGCGTTTCCGGTGCCGGGCGCCGCGCCGGGCGAGCAGCAGGTTGCATCCGGTGTAGAGGCACGCGCCCACGGCGGCGCCGACCGCGGTCGGCAGCAGCCCGCCCTGCTCGTCGGCCTCGCCGATCAGCTCGAACGCGACCGCGGAGAGCAGCACCCCGGCCCCGAAGGCCATCACCGAGGCGACGAGTTTCTGCGGCACCCGGACCAGGAACCCGATCGCCGCGCCGAGCACCAGCGCCGAACCGGCCAGCAGCCCCCAGCCGCCGGCCTGCAACCACTGCGGCACCTCGTGACCTCCTCGCTGACGCCGATCGTGACGCCGACCGGCTGCCTGCGGTGTGTTACCCAGTTGCCCGCCGGTAAACGACGGTGTTCCGCGGTGCAGCGGCCGGCGACCGGGCAGCCGGCCGGCAGCCCGGATGTGCTTTCCTTGAGCGGGTGGCGGACTATCCGCCGGATGGGCAGCGCAGGATAAACCGGACGTCGCATGACTACTCTCACCGCACACTTCGATGTCCCGCTCGGTCCGCGGTCACCGCGGATCACGCGGAAAGCCGTCCTCGGCGTTCTCGCCGTCTGGGGCTACACCGATGACGAATGGACCGACGACGTGACTGTCGTGGTCAGCGAGCTGGTCACCAACGCGGTTCAGCACGGCGCCGGCTCGGTGGTGCTGGCGCTGGAGGCCTTCGACCGGCAGGTCATCGTGTCCGTCGCGGACGGCTCCTCGGTGGTGCCGCGCCGCCGCGAGCCGGACGGGCGGGGTGGCCGTGGCCTGCTGCTGATCGAGGCGCTGACCAGCCGGTGGACGGTGGAGGCGCACGAGGGCGGCAAACGGGTCCGCGCCGAGCTGCGCCCCTATCCGCACGGCGCCGATCTGGCCGTCCCCGCCGGGTCCGCCAGGACCCGCGCGTGAAGATCACGGCACAGGTCGCGGACGGGGTGGCCCGGCTCGGCCTCTCCGGCGAGCTGGACATGTCGACCACCGTGCTGCTGCGGGAGCAGGTGACCGCCACCGTGGCGGGGGCCCGGCCACGGGTGCTGATCATCGACGCCGTGGATCTCGACTTCTGTGACTCGTCCGGGGTCCAGGCGCTGGTCGACGCCCGCCGCCGGGTGCTCCACGAGGGCATCGCGTTCCGGCTGGCCAACCCGCGCGGCATCACCCGGCGGACGCTGCAGATCACCGGTGTCCTGGACGTGCTCACCGGCGAGTGAGAACGGGCGGAGCGCCGGTGGCCCTCCGCCCGTTCACTTCCTTACAGGTTGCCGCTGATGGCGGAGATCAGCTCACCGTTGCCGGTGTCGCCGGAGAACTCCCAGAAGAAGGCCCCGCCCAGGTTCTGCTGCTTGGCGTAGGCCATCTTGCCGGCGATGGTGGCCGGGGTGTCGTAGCTCCACCAGTTGCTGCCGCACTTGGCGTAGGCGGTGCCGGCCACGGTGCCGGTCGCCGGGCAGCTGTTCTTCAGGACCTTGTAGTCCTCGATGCCGGCCTCGTAGGTGCCGGGTGCCGCCCCGGTCGCCGACCCGCCCGGTTCGGTCTGGGTGACGCCGGTCCAGCCGCGGCCGTAGAAGCCGACCCCGAGCAGCAGCTTGTCGGACGGGATGCCCTTGCTCTTCAGCTTCTGGATGGCCGCGTCCGAGTAGAAGCCGGCGATCGGGATGCCCGGGTAGGAGGTGAGCGGGGAGTGCGGTGCGGTCGGGCCGGTGTTGGCCCAGGCGCCGAAGTAGTCGTAGGTCATCGGGAAGACCTTGGTCAGCTTCTGCGCCGCGGTGGCGTAGTCGGTCAGGTCGATCTTGCCGCCGGTGCTGCCGTCGGCCGTGATCGCCGCGGTGATCAGGTAGCTCTGGCCGAACTTGGTGCGCAGCGCCGAGATCACCTTGTTGAAGGCGTCCGGGCCGCTGCTGTCGCACTGCAGCCCGCAGGCGTTCGGGTACTCCCAGTCGATGTCGATGCCGTCGAACACGTCCGCCCAGCGCGGGTCCTCGATCATGTTGTAACAGGAGTCGGCGAACGCCGCCGGGTTCTGCGCGGCCTGGGTGAAGCCGCCCGACCAGGTCCAGCCGCCGATCGAGTAGATCACCTTGAGGTGCGGGTACTTCTTCTTCAGCTTGCGCAGCTGGTTGAACGAGCCCCGCAGCGGCTGGTCCCAGGTGTCCGCGACGCCGTCGACGGACTGGTCCGCGGTGTAGGCCTTCTCGTAGTCGGCGTACGAGTCACCGATCGAGCAGCGGCCGCCGGTGCTGTTGCCGAAGGCGTACAGGATGTGGGTGACCTTCGACGCCGACCCGGACGTGTCGATGTTCTTCACGTGGTAGTTGCGGCCGTAGACGCCCCACTCGGCGAAGTAGCCGACCACCCACTTGTCGCCGGACGGGCCGGTCGGGGGAGTGGACGGCGAGGTCGGCGGCGTGGACGGCGAGCTGGGCGGGGTGCTCGGCTCGGACCCGCCGTCGCAGGCGCCCTTGTCGGCCCAGACCCCCCACTGCCCGCTCGCGGACGGGACATCGCCCTGCGTCCACCACTTCGCGGAGTAATTCTTGCTCTGGTACGACACGGCGGCGCCGCCGGTGTAGACCTGCGTGGCGCTCCACGCCGGGGCGCAGGGTGTGGCCGCGGACGCGGTGGCGACCGGGACCAGCATGGCTGCCGCCCCGATCAGCGTGGCGGCGCCGGCCCAGAGGGTACGGCGAGTGATCATGAAATCTCCAAACATTGACGTACGTCGATGCTTTGAGCCACGCGACGTCCTTGTCCCGTGGCTCGGGTGGTTCAGGCCGCGGAGAACCCCGCGTCGGAGAAGACCCGCTGGGCCAGCGCCGAGCGCATCAGCTCCCGGAAGGCCTCCGCGGTCACCCGGTTCCCGCCGGAGGGGGTCAGGACCAGGGTGAACTGCTGGGCGTGCTGGATGCCCTCGCGGAAGTCGACGACCCGCAGGTCCGCCTTGGCCGCGACGACATCGGTGCGGTGCACCACGGCCACGTCCGCGGCCCCCGTGACCACGGCCGCCACCGCGCCGGGCCCGTCGGTCCGCAGCGTGGCCGGGACCAGGCCGGCCGCGTCGGTGCCGGCCGCCACCCGGACGCCGGGCCGGCGCAGGTCGGCGGCGGTGTGCACGTCCGTCGCGGTCCGGGCCGTCGCGATGACCAGCGGATTGCGGGCCACGACGGCGGCCGGGTCCGCGGCCCGCGGGTCGTCGGTGAGCGTGACGTCCGCGGTGCCGCCGACGCCGTACTCGACGAGCACCTCGGTGCCCGGGAACGCCTCCTGGAACTGGCCGGTGAGGACGTTCAGGACCGGCCGCAGCTCAGCGTCGGCCCGGACGCTCAGCCGGCCCTGCGGCTGCCCGGAGGCCGCCACCGCGTCATGGTGGTGATGGTCGGGCCCGGTGGCGACGGCCGGTGGCGCGGACGAGCAGGCCGTCGCGGTCAAGGCCACGACGGCGGCCACCATGAGGAATCGGATCATCGGCTCAGCAGGCGCCCTTGTCCTGCCAGACGCCCCACTGGCCGGCGGTGCCCGGCTCCTCGCCCTGGGTCCACCAGCGGGCGGTCCAGTTGTGGCCGGCGTGCGACACGGTCGCGCCGCCGGTGTAGACGGCCGAGGCGGACCAGGCCGTCGTGCAGTCGCCGGTCGGCGGGGGAGTGGTCGGCCCGCCGCCGCCCCCGGTGCCGCCGACGTTGACGTCGACGCAGGCGTAGAAGGCGTTCGCGGTGTCGTAGATGTTCCAGACACTGAGGATCTTGTGGCGGCCGGCCGGCAGGCCGGTCAGCGTGTGCGACACCGTCGACGGCGGCTGCGAGGCGTTGCCGCTGATCGTCTGGTGCAGCTGGCCGTCGACGTAGTACTGCCAGTTGAGGGTCCGGTGGGCCGCGGTGTTGCGCCAGGTGAACGCGGCGCTGCTGCCGATGTCGGTGGCCTTCCAGCCGGCGTTGTCGTTGTCCAGCACGGTGAAGCCGCTGCCGCCGCTGCAGGTGCGGGCGCCCTTGGGCGCCTCCACGCTCTGCGGCTCGTAGGCGACCTGGCCGCAGCCGGACACCGTGCCGGTGGCGCACTGGTCCTGCCGGCTCGGCGGGCTGGTGATCCAGCCGTGCGCGGCGGCCGGCGGGGCCGGCGCCAGGACTGCCGCCAGGGGCGCCACCATCACCGCCGCGGCCGTCGCCGCCGATCTCTTGTTGATCTTCATGTCGCTCCTCGGGGACACACGGCGGACACGTTGACGCCCGCCGATATTTATCAGAGCGATTAACAGTTAAGTTTGTCAACAGTTTGAACGAGAAAGGTCATCAGGAAACGCTCTCCGGCGCCACCTGCGGAAAGAGAGCGCTCTCGCGGGAAACATCATCGAAGTCTGCCTATTGACGGCGATGCCACGCCTGCCTATCGTGGCTCGACACATCGATGGTAACAACAGTTAACGTCTCTGTGCCGAGGAGTTGCCGTGCATCGAAGACCAGCCGCCGTCCTGGCGGCCGCCCTCGCCGCCACCGCCGTGGCCGCGCTCACCCTGACCACCCACGCCGACGCGGCCACCGCGCCGGCCGGCGTCACCCCGGAGCTGTTCACCGCCCTGCAACGCGACCTGCGGCTCACCCCGGCGCAGGCCACCGCCCGGCTGGACACCGACCAGCGGGCCGGCCGCACCCAGCAGGTGCTGCGCCAGACCCTCGGCGCCCGCTACGGCGGCACCTGGGTCGCCGGCGACGGCAGCACCGTGCGGGTCGGCATCACCGACGACACCGCCGCCCCGGCCGTCCGGGCGCTCGGCGCCGAACCGGTCCGCGTCCCGCGCAGCGAGGCGAACCTGCAGGCCACCGTCGCCCGGCTGGACCGCGTCCCGGCGCCCGCCGCGGTCGAGGGCTGGTACGCCGACCTGATCGCCAACACGGTGGTCGTGCTGGCCCACGGCGACGCGATCGGAACCGGACACGACTTCGCCCGCCGGGCCGGCGTCGCGGCCGCCGTCGAGGTCCGCGCCACCACCGAGAACCCGCGGCCCTACCTGGACGTGATCGGCGGCAACGCCTACTACATCGGCAGCGGCAGCCGCTGCTCGATCGGCTTCTCGGTCACCGGCGGCTTCGTCACGGCCGGTCACTGCGGCCAGGCCGGCGCGCGGACCAGCCAGCCCGCCGGCACCTTCCAGGGTTCCACCTTCCCGGGCCGCGACTACGCCTGGGTCCGGGTCGACGCCGGCAACACCCCGCGCGGCCTGGTGAACAACTACAGCGGCGGCACGGTCACGGTGGCCGGCTCCACCGAGGCCGCGGTCGGCGCCGCGGTCTGCCGGTCCGGCTCCACCACCGGCTGGCACTGCGGCACCATCCAGCAGAAGAACGCCTCGGTCACCTACGCCGAGGGCACCGTGAGTGGGCTGACCCGCACCAACGCCTGCGCCGAGCCGGGCGACTCGGGCGGATCCTGGCTGGCCGGCAACCAGGCGCAGGGGGTCACCTCGGGCGGCTCCGGCAACTGCAGCACCGGCGGCGTCATGTACTTCCAGCCGGTCAACCCGATCCTCGCCGCCTACGGCCTCACCCTGCTCACCTCCGGCGACCCGGGCCCCGGCCCGACCGGCCCGACCACCCCGCCGCCCGGCGGCACCTGGGCGCCCGGCGTCACCTACGCCGCCGGCGCCCAGGTCACCTACGGCGGCGCCGCCTACCGCTGCCTGCAGCAGCACACCTCGATGACCGGCTGGGAACCGCCCGCCGTGCCGGCCCTCTGGCAGCGCCTCTGACCGCCACCCGCGGTCGACCCTCCTCTCCCGACAGGTGATCCCCCAAGGAGTCCCGGTGACAACGAGATCCGTTCTGACCGCGGTGACGGCCCTGGCCGTCGGCGTGGCCACCATCGCCTTCACGCCACACGCCGGCGCGCAGGCCGCCCCGCAACCCGCACCCGCCTCGCCGGCCACCACGCCGCCCGCCGGCGCCCTGGCCGCCGCCGACCGGGCCGCCGCCAGCGGCCTCGACGCCCTGGCCAAGGGCCCCGACGACGCCTTCCTGCGACGCCACGCCGTGGCCGGCCTCGGCGGCCTGCAGTACGTCACCTACGACCGCACCTACCGCGGCCTGCCGGTCGTCGGCGGTGACGCCACCGTCGTGGTGGACGCCGCCGGCCACGTCACCGACACCCTGGCCGCCGACCACGGCCAGGTCACGCTGTCCTCGCTGACCCCGCGGATCCGCGCCGGCCAGGCCGCCGCCACCGCCCGCAAGCAGCTCGACACCGTGTCGACCGCGAGCAAGCCGCAACTGGTCGTGCACGCGCTGACCGCCACCCCCCGGCTGGCCTACGAGACCCTGCTGAGCGGCACCAGGGACGACACCCCGAGCCGGCTGCACGTCTGGGTCGACGCGCAGACCGGCAAGGTCCTGTCCACCAAGGACGACGTGGTCTTCGAGGCGGCCCGCGGCTACCTCAACGGGCCGGTGCAGATCGACACCAACGGCGGCCTGCTGCAGGACCCGCAGCGGGCCGGGCTGTCCTGCGGCAACTACAGCAGCAAGCAGACCTACCGCAACGGCGGCACCGGCACCGGCACCGACCTGCAGACCGCCTGTGTCGACGCGTACTACGGCGTCCAGCAGGAGTGGAACATGCTGCAGAGCTGGCTGGGCCGCAACGGCGTCAGCGGCACCGGCCGGGCGTTCCCGCTCTACGTCGGGCTGAACGCGGTCAACGCGTACTGGGACGGCTCGACCGGCACCTTCGGCCACAACTCGTCGAACACCGCGCAGGCGGTCAGCATGGACGTGGTCGGCCACGAGATGGGCCACGCCATCGACCAGTTCACCGGCTCCGGGACCGCCGCCGAGAGCGGGCTCGGCGAGGCCACCGGCGACATCTTCGGCGCGCTCACCGAGCACTTCGCGAACAACACCAGCGACCCGGCCGACTACACCGTCGGCGAGGAGATCAACCTGGTCGGCTCCGGGCCGATCCGGTACATGTACAACCCGGGCACCAACGGCGACCCGAGCTGCTACTCGTCGTCGATCCCGGGCACCGAGGTGCACGCCGCGGCCGGCCCGACCAACCACTGGTTCTACCTGCTCAGCGAGGGGAGCCGGCCGGCCAACGGCAACCCGGCCAGCCCCACCTGCGACGGCAGCACGGTCACCGGCATCGGCATCCAGAAGGCCGGGCAGATCTTCATGTCCGCGATGAACATGAAGACCTCCGGCTGGAGCGCGCCGAAGTATCGGGGGGCCACGGTCCGGGCGGCGGTCAACCTCTTCGGCGCCGGGTCCGCCGAGTGCGCCGCCACCAAGGCCGCCTGGAGCGCGGTCAGCATCGGCACGCAGTCCGGCGAACCGGCCTGCACCACCGTCCCGGCGAACGACTTCTCGCTGTCCACCAGCCCGGCCGCCGGCACCCTGGCGCAGGGCGGCACCGTGACCACCACGGTCGCCACCCAGCTCACCGCGGGCAGCGCGCAGCCCGTCACGCTCAGCGCGTCCGGCCTGCCGTCCGGGGTCACCGCGACGTTCAGCCCGGCCACCGTGACCGCCGGCCAGTCGGCCACGCTCACCCTGCGGGCGTCGTCGACCGCGGCGCTCGGCAGCAAGGCGATCACCGTCACCGGGTCGGCCGCCTCGGGCAGCCACACCGCGACCTACACGGTCACGGTGACCACCGGCCAGCCGACCGGCAACGACTTCTCGGTGTCGCTGTCCCCGTCGGCCGGCACGGTCGCGCCGGGCAGCTCGGCCACCGCGTCGATCGCCACGGCGGTCACCGCCGGTAACGCCCAGCCGGTCAGCCTGACGGTCTCCGGGGCGCCGACCGGGGTCACCGCCGCGGTCAGCCCGCCGTCGGTCACCTCCGGCGGATCGGCCACCCTCACCGTCACGGTCGCCTCCACCGCGACCGCCGGCACCTACCCGCTGACGATCACCGGGACCGGCACGGACACCACGCACACCGCGACCTACACGCTGACCGTCTCCGGCGACACCCCGCCGACCGGTTGCGGCGGCGTGGCGGCCTGGTCGGCGACCCGCGGCTACGTGCCCGGCGACAAGGCGTCCCACAAGGGTCACCTGTGGAACTCCACCTGGTACTCCACCGGCGCCGAACCCGGAGCACCCGGCTCCTGGGCGGTCTGGACCGACGCCGGACCCTGCTGACCGGCTCGTCAGCCGACGGGTGACGCACCCTCCGGACGCCGGTTCTCCGAGCCGGAGGGTGCCGCACCTCCGGAGGCCGGTTCTCTGAGCCGGAGGGTGCCGCACCTCCGGGCGCCGATCCTCTGAGCCGGAGGGTGCCGCACCTCTGGGCGCCGATCCTCTCAGCGGACCATGACGCACCTCCGGACGCCGGTTCCCCTCAGCCGGAGCGCGCGGCGTCTCCGGACAACCGTTCCACCTCGGCGAGGCCGTCACGCATCAGCGTGACGGCCTCCGCCGCGCGGCCCTGCGCCTCCAGGTTGTCGGCGAGCGCGAGCAGCACCGCCGCCAGGCTGCGCCGCGGTCCCCGCCGGCGATAACCGTCGGCGGCGGCGCGCAGATGACGCTCGGCCGCCCGGACATCGCCCTCATCTGCCGCCAGCGCGGCCAGCACCCGGTCCGCACCGGGCCCGCCGGACCGCAGACCGACGAGCAAAACCCGTGCTTCGGTACGCCGATCCAGCCGTCGATAGACCGCCGCGAGCTCCACCGCCGCGTCGACGAGCGGACCGGACAGTCCGGCAGCGGCGAACCCGCCGTGCGCCCCGGTCAGATCCCGGACCGCCCCGTCCAGATCCCCGGCGGCGTGCCGGGCCCGCCCGCGGATGAGCCGGCAGTGCGCCAGTTCCACGGCCAGCGCGGCCTGCCGCCGGGCGTGCCGGGCCTGCAGCAACGCTCCCGCGGCCGCCTGCGGGTCGCCCCGGTCCAGCAGCGTGCCGGCCACCGCCAGGTGCAGGTCGGCGACCGCGCCGGCGTCCGCGGGACCGGCCAGCGCCAGCGCCGCCGACGCCGCGTTCGAGGCCGCGTCCTCGTCGTCCAGGTCCCGGTGGCACAGCGCCAGGCCAGTGTGCAGGGCGAGCAGCGCCTCCGGATCCGGCAGCCCGGCCGCGGCCAGTTCGTCGAGCGCCCGGCTCAGCAGGAACACCGCGTACCGCGGATCGCCCTGCCGGCGCAGGCATTCGGCCTGCCCAGCCACCGGCGCGGCCCGCAGATGCGCGGGAGCCGCCGCGGCCAACCGCTCCGCCCCTGCGAACGCCCGACCGGCCGCCTCCAGATCGTCACGACGCAGCGCCAGGTGGCCGAGCCCGAGGTGGCACCGGGCCCGATGCAGGTCGTCGCCGACGCCCGCCAGCCGCCGGTATTCCGCCTCGACCGTCGTCACGTCGCCGTCCGTCGCCACGTTGCTGTCCGCCGTCACGTCGCTGTCCGCCGTCACGTCGCCGTCCGTCGCCTCGGCCGCCGTCACGTCGCCGTCCGTCGCCTCGGCTCCGGGCGCCATGCCGCGCGCCGCCTCGGCTGCGGTCGCGTCGCTGGCCGTCGGCTTGATCAGCGCCGGGTCGTTGGCTCTCGCTTCGACGAGCGCCAGTTCCAGGCTCCAGCGGACTCGCCGGTCCGGTGAGCTGCCGGTGGCCAGCTCCTCGGCGCTGGTGCCGAGCCGCTCGGCGAAATGGGCGAGGGCGTCGGTGGACGGGACCCGGCGGCCGGCCTCCACCGACGACACATATGCCGCCGTGTACCGGGGCGCGGCCAGCTCGCGCTGGCTCATGGACCGCGCCGTCCGCAGCCGGTGGATGCGCCGTCCCACGTCGCTCATCGGCTCGTCGGGGTCGTTTGGGGATGGGGTTGCGGGGTGGGTCGGGTCCGGGTTGCCCGTGGGCGCGTCGGGGCCGCTCGCGGATGCGGTCGCGGGGTCGGTCGGGTCTGCGTCGCTCCTTGGCTGGTCCGGGTCGCTCGCGGATGCGGTTGCCGGGCGGATCGGGTTCGCGTCGCTCATCGGCTCGTCTCCGCCGTTCGCGGCTCGGGGCCGTTCGGGTGCGCCAGGATCATCGGCTCTTCTCCGCTGCGCGCAGGCCACGGCGGAGGACCGCCGCTGCCTCGGAGATGCGACCGGAATCGATCAGTGCGTCGGCGAGCATGCGGCAGGTGCGGATCAGTTCGCTCACGAAGCCGCTGCGCTCGTAGCGGTCGGCGGCCTCGGTGAGCAGCCGCTCGCCCTCGGCGGTGTCGCCCCGGCTCACCGCGACCAGGCCGAGCAGCCGGCCGGCCTCGGCCATGCACTCCACGTGCTGGAACTCGGCGCTGACCCGGGCCGCCACCTCGGCGAGCCGGACCGCCTCGTCCCGGTCGCCCTCGCGGCGGCGCACCTCGGCCAGCTCCAGCGTCGCGCCCGCGTGGTCCTGGGCGGCGCCGACGGCCAGCAGGATCTCGGCCGCCGCGCTGAACTCGCGGGCCGCCTCCGGCAGCCGGTCCACCCGGCGCAGCACGTACCCGTACGCCCAGTGGCACAGCCCGATCTCCCGGGTCAGGCCCAGCTCCCGGTAGATCCGGCCGGCCTCGCCGAACATCCGCTCCGCCTCGGGCAGCTCCGCCGGGGTGCGGCGCAGCTGCCCCGCGGTGGTGTAGAAGTGCGCCAGCCACTCCGGGCGGGTGGCCTGCGGCAGGAGCCCGACGATGTCGGCTTCGAGGTCGTGCGCGCGCTCCCGCCAGTCCAGCTCGACGAAGAGGTAGAGCAGCACGGTGGACAATCGCAGCCGCGCGTCCGGATCCGGGGTGCCAGACTCGCGCGCCGCGCGCAGCGCCTCCTGCAGCGTGGCGGTCGCGGTGAACGCGTCACCGCCGGCGAACCGGCAGTACGCCCACCGGGCCAGCGCCGCCGCGCGGGGGACCGGCGGGCAGTGCTCGTCGGCGCGCACCCGGGCGAACTGCTGCTCGGCGCCGCGCAGGTCGCCGCGCTGCAACCGGGCCTCACCCAGCCAGTACGCCGCCCAGCCGGCCGGGGCGGGCAGGGCGTAGCGGGTGGCGTCCTGGTGAACCCGGCGGAACACGTCCTCGGCGTGGTCCACTTTGCCCTGCGAGAGCGCCTTGCGGGCCTGCTGCAAGGTGTCCTCGAGGTCGGCGACGGCGCCCGGCGGACGACCGTACCGCAAATCGTCTTGATCCATGCCGAAGCGGACCGCGAGGTGCGCGATCATCTGGTCGCTCGGTTTCCGGGTGCCGGACTCGACGGCGGCCAGCAGCGTGCGGCTGTAGTCCGGGGCGGCCAGCTCACGCTGGGTCAGGCCGTGCGCGAGGCGCAGGTGGCGGATCCGCGCGCCCACGTCGTCCGTCGTCACGTCAGCTCCCCTCCGGTCGCCGCGATCGTCAAGCATGCCACGGTTGTCAGGCCGGGCTCAGCAGCGGGCCGAGCAGTCCGAGCAGCTGAGCGCGCTGGGCCGGGGCGAGCCGTTGCAGGCCGGGCGCGAGGGTGTCGCGGGCCTCGCGGTAGAGCCGCTCGGTCAGCTCGCGGCCGGCCGGGGTCAGGAAGACCTCGATGACACGGCCGTCCGCCGGGCTCTTGCCACGGGCGAGCAGGCCGCGACGCTCGGCGCGGTCGATCAGGCCGGACATCGTGGACTTGTCCAGGCCCAGGTAGGCGGCCAGCTCGGTGACCCGGGGCCGGCGGTCGCGCAGGATGCCGAACACCCGCAGCTGGGTCAGCGACAGGTCGTTCTCCGCGCCGAGGCGGGTGAGCACGCCGGTCACGTGGAACGTGTAGCGGACCAGGACGTCGAGCACCTCGTCCACCGAACCCTCGGAACCCATGCGTCAGATCGTAGTTGACATCGTTGGGATTCCCAACCATTCTGGAGGTAGTTGGGATTACGAACCATCTCGGAGGTTCCGATGCACGCCGCAGTCCTGTCCGCTTCTGACACCCCGCCGGCCTACCGCGAGCACCCGGAGCCGGTGGCCGCCGAGGAGAACGAGATGGTGGTCGAGGTGCTCGCCGCCGGCCTGCACCACCTGACCCGGTCGAAGGCGACCGGCTCGCACTACAGCAGCGCCGGTGCGTTCCCGCTGGTGCCCGGCGCCGACGGTGTCGTCCGGGATCCGACCGGCCGGCTGCGCTATGCCGTCCTGGACGACACGAGAGCCGGGACGTTCGCGGAGCGGACGGTGATCGACGTCCGGCGCAGCGTGGTGCTGCCGGACGGCGTGGACCCGGTGCGGATCGCGGCGGCGATGAACCCGGCCATGTCGTCGTGGGTGGCGCTGCGCCGCCGGATCGGGTTCACGCCGGGCCAGCGGGTGCTGATCATCGGGGCCACCGGGAACGCCGGGCGGATGGCGATCCAGGTGGCGAAGCTGTTCGGCGCCGGGCAGGTGATCGCCGCCGGACGGGACGCGCAGCGGCTGGCCGGGCTGGCCGCCCTCGGCGCGGACGAGACCTGCTCCTTCGACCGGATCGAGCGGGCGGCGGACGTCGACGTGGTCCTCGACTACGTGTGGGGCGAGCCGGCCGCGGCCGCGATGATCCCGATGCTGACCGCCCGTGCGGACCGGTCGGCGCCGCTGACCTGGATGCAGATCGGGTCGATGGCCGGGCAGACCGCGCCGATACCGTCGGCCGCGCTGCGGGCGGCCCGGCTGCAGATCGTCGGCAGCGGGATCGGTTCGGTGTCGCCCCGGGACTTCATCGCGGAGCTGCCGGAGATCGCGGCGGCGGTCGGTGACGGGCGGATCGACGTGCGGGCGCGGCCGGTGCCGCTCGCCGAGGTGGCCCGGGCATGGACCGCCGAGACCGGCGAGCGGCTCGTGCTCGTGCCCTGACCAGCTCGATCATCCTCAACGGATGACGCCGGTCCGGTGGTCGCCGGGCGACGATGGCGCGATGGCGGAGCGGGGCTGGCAGGATCGCCGGGTCGAGGTGCAGGGACGCTCGGTGTACGTGCGGATGGGCCCCGCGGTGCCCGGCTCGATCCCGCTGGTGCACGTGCACGGCTTCGCGATCTCCGGGAAGTACCTGATGCCGACCGCCCGGGCCCTCGCCGGCCGGGCGACCACCGTCGTCCCGGACCTGCCCGGCTACGGGCGCAGCGCGGACTGGGGGCACCCGCTCGGCATCCCGTCCCTGGCCTGGGCGCTGCTGGAGATCCTGGACGCGCTCGAGATGGAGCGGGTCTACCTGGTCGGCAACTCGATGGGCGGCCCGGTGTCGCTGGAGGTGGCGCACAGCGCGCCGGACCGGGTGGCCGGCATCGTGCTCGCCGCACCGGCCGGCGGCATGCACAACCAGCCGCTCGGCCGGGCCCTGCTGCAGCTCGCCCGGGACGTGACCCGGGAGAGCCTGCGGATGATGCCGGTCGTGCTGCCGGACTACCTGCACTTCGGACCGCTGAACGGCCTGCACCTGTTCAGCGAGCTGATGCGCTTCCCGGCCCACGAGCGACTGTTGCGTACGCCGGTGCCGACGCTCGCCGTGATCGGCAGCCGCGATCCGCTGATGCCGCCGCTGGAGCGGGTGCGCGAGCTGGCCCGGCTGGCGCCCCCGCACCTGAGCGTGGTGGTCATCGACGGCGCGGCGCACGCGGTGAACTACAGCCATCCGGGCGAGCTGGCCCACGTGATCGGTTGCTGGCTCGACGGCCGCGACATTGCCGACGACCCGGCCCAGCCCGGCGTGGCCCGGCTGCTGCCGATCCGGCCCCCTTCCGGTGAGTGACCCATGACCCCCGGCCGGCCTCCGGGGCTGCCGCCGAACCGCGTCCCAGCGATTCCTGATGGAGCTCGGGCGGAATGGCCTGGTCGGGGTGGCCCCGCGGCCGGCCGGACCGGCATTTGATTGAAAGGTGTCGATCGAGCTGCCAGGATGGCGGGATGGTGACGGGTCGGGGTGTCGGGTCGGTCTTGTCCGTTGTGGTGCTGGTGGCCGGTGGGGTGTTCGCCGGGGCGCCGGCCGGGGCCGCGCCGCCGGGAGGTGATCCCGAGACGCCGTGGCGGACGCGGCACTGGCCACAGACGCAGCCGTGGCAGGTGGACGAGCCGGCCGCGCTCGCCAAGCCGGGTGGCGGGCCGCAGCCGATCGACCCGCAGCACTACGAGCTGCCGGACACGATGACCTGGTCGGATTACCGGAAGGTGCCCGGGACCGACTGGGCCGACCCGTCGGTACGCGGCTCGGAGCGCACCTTCAACGGCGCGCTCGTGCTGGTCGACTACCCGAACCAGCCGTTCGTGGTGACCCAGCCGGAGCACTCGACGATCTACCGCAACCCGTCCGGCGTACAGAACCTGGCTCGTGATGATGTGCCGGCCTTCTATCGGGACTTCCTCAACAAGCTGGGGGAGCTGAACCGCGGGCACACCATCCACGAGTACTGGATGGAGGACTCGAACGGCCGGTTCGGCATCGAGCTGAGCGCGTTCGGCGTCTACCAGATGCCGGCCGACAGCCACGAGTACGGGATCGAGAACTCGATGCAGCGCGGGATGGGCTGCCCGGCCGGCGACCAGTGCGGGCGCGACCTGCGTACCGATGCGCAAGCGGCCTGGATCGCCGCGGTCGGTGCCGAGGAGGCGGGCCGTTACGACTTCGTCTTCTTCCTCTCCGCCGGCCAGGACGAGTCGTCGACCTGGCAGGAGTTCGGGCAGATGAAGTTCGGCGCCAAGGAGGACGTCTCCGACGAGTTCGGGCCGCCGGACGCGGCGCTGCCGAACTGGAACGCGACCCGCTACGTCGACTGGACCTCCTGGCAGGCGTCGTCGAACATCTGGCCGAACGCCTCGCGGGGCAGCTCGCTGCAGGCGGAGAGCTCCGGCATGTCGACCTACGCGCACGAGTTCAGCCACATCCTCGGCGTCGGCGACAACTACAACAATCCGTACGGGATCCCGGCCCGCCGCGACTACAGCGGACCGTGGGAGATGCTCAGCCGCGGCACCTTCAACGGGCCCGGCGGGCCGCACAGCCGGTGGCTGATCCCGGGCACCGCGGGCTCGTCGATGGGCGCCCAGCACATGCTGCGCAACAAGATGAAGCTCGGCATCGTCGACGACGCGGCGGTGCTGAAACTGTCCCGGGACGCCCTGGCGACCTCCGGGGTCGTGGTGACCAGGGTGACGGCCCGTGAGGTGGACCGCGGACGGGCCGGGATCAACGTCACCCTGGACGGCGGCGACCGGTCGGCGGCCTGTGACGCGGCGACGGATCCGTACTGTGACGGCGGCGGCTACGACAACTACACCGTCGAGGTGGTCGACCGGATGGGCTTCGACTCGTTCACCCCGGACTCCGGGGTGCTGCTGGCCAAGACCAAGAACGCGGACAGCGCGCCGTTCATCTGGACCGTCGACGCCAACCCGCAGGACATCGACAAGGTGGACTTCGTGCTGCCGGACGGCACGCCGCAGAAGATGACCGTCGGCGACTACCGGCAGCTGTCCGACGCGCTGTTCCACGCCGGGACCGGGTCGGGCAGCGAGTTCGAGTACGTGGACACCGCGAACCGGCTGCACTTCTACGTGCTGGACCGCAAGCGGGACCGGGACGGGGTGCTGTCCTACCAGGTCGCGGTCCGCTCCCTGGACGGCGCCGGGCCGGCCGCCCGCGGGGTCCGCGCCTTCCCGGCGTCCGCCCGCGCCGACAAGTCCGGCTGGGCCACGTGCACGATTCCGGTACGCAACACCGGCCGTGGTGACGACGTCCTGCGCGTCACGGCGCCCGGCGCCACCCTGCCGCGCGCGGTCGTCGCCGTGCCGGGCGGCCGCACGTCCACGGTCGAGGTGCACGTGAACCGCGCCGGGAAGGTCCCGGTCACCGTCACCTCGGAGAGCAACCCGGCCGCCACCGCCACCACCACCTGCACGGTACGGCGGTAAGGTCCGGCCGGTGTCCGAGCTGAAGCGGCTGGCCGCCGATCATGCCGAGGCGGTCCTGGCCTTCGAGGTGGCGAACCGCGCCTGGTTCGCCACCTCGATCTCCGACCGCGGTGACGACTTCTTCGCCGGTTTCCCCGAGCACCACCGGGCGTCGCTGGCCGAGCAGGCAGCCGGCACGTGCGCCTTCTACCTGCTCGTCGCCGAGGACGGCGCGGTGCTCGGCCGGTTCAACCTCTACAACATCGACGGCGAGGGTGCGGACCTCGGCTACCGGGTCGCCCAGCGTGTCGCCGGACGCGGCGTGGCGACCGCGGCCGTCCGGGAGCTGTGCGGGCTCGCGGCGACCGACCACGGCCTGCGGGCGCTTCGCGCGGCCGCCGCCGACCGGAATGTCGCGTCCCAGCGGGTGCTGATCAAGGCCGGCTTCGTCCCGGCCGGTCCGGTGTTCGTCGGCGGCCGCCGCGGCACCCGGTTCGAGCGCCAGCTGAGCCCTACTTGACGTCGATCCGGCCGGCCGGGTCGGGCGTGGCCATCGCGGCCGGCCACGCGGTGGCGTCGACCTCGAGCGCGGTCCGCAGGAACGCGGTGGAGGCGCGGCGGATCAGCGCCACCCGCTCCGGGCTCTCGTCGGTGGTGTCCGCCGCGCGGTAGCCGTGGATGCCGCCCAGCAGGTGCTCGCCGCCGAAGACGGTGACCAGGCCCTGCGCGCCCGGGCTGAGCCGGTAGACGTCGGTGAACCAGTCCGGGCCGCGGGTGGAGAGCGCCGACTGGTCGGCGTCGCCGGCGACCACCAGGGTCGGCGTCTTCAGGGTGTCGAAGTCCGGGTTCATGAACGGGAAGTGCTCCCGCGCGAACGGGGCCAGCTCGGCCCCGCCGAGCCCGGTGGTGGCCAGCAGCACGCCGGCTTTGACCCGGTGGTCGGTGCGGTCCTCGCCGGGGCGGCCGTCGGCGCCGAGGACGCGGGCGCCGAGCAGCATGCCGGCCGACTGCCCGCCCCACGAGTGCCCGGCGACGGCGAGCCGCTCCGGGTCGGCCCGGCCGGCCAGGCCCGGGAGCGCGGCCAGGATCGTGCCGAGGTCGTCGATGACGCGGACCAGGTCGTCGACCCGGGTCTGCCAGATCGCCGGGTAGCGCGGGTCGGCCGGGGTGACGCCGAGCGTCGCGGAGTCCAGGAAGGTGGGCTGCACGACGACGAAACCGTTGGCCGCCCAGTGGTCGACGAGCGGGTCGTACCAGTCCATCGCGCCGGCGAAACCGTGCGCGAAGACGATCACCGGCAGCTCGGTGCCGGTGGTCGGGGCGGAGACACGGACTTGCAGGTCGTCGCCGCGCTCGGGGGCGGGCAGCACGACGGGTTTCAGAGACAGGATCGGCACGGGGCATCCTTCAGCTATGCGGAGCAACGTTCCACTTCACCGTACGGAGCGCTGCTCCGTTTCGCAAGGGCGGGTGGAGCGATGCTCCGTTTTCTGCTGTGACGTGGCACAATCGGCCGGTGGTGACGACCGAACCAGGCAATCCCGCGCCGAAACGCCGGGCGGACGTGGCGCGCAACGAGCGCGCGCTGCTCGCCGCGGCGGCCGAGGTGTTCGCGACCTCCGGCGTGGACGCCCCGGTCCGCGAGGTCGCCGCGGCCGCCGGGGTGGGGATGGGCACGCTCTACCGGCACTTCCCGACCCGGGCCGACCTGATGGTCGCGGTCTACCGGCACCAGATCGACGCGTGCGCCGAGGCCGGACCGGCGCTGCTCGCGTCGGCGCCGTCACCGTTCGCCGCGCTGCTCGACTGGGTGCACCGGTTCGTCGACTTCCTCGCCACCAAGCACGGCGTGGCCAAGGTCTGGCAGGGCGACGCCGCCGGCTACACGGCGCTGCACCAGCTCTTCCTCGACCGCCTGGTCCCGGTGCTGTCCGACCTGCTCGACGCGGCCACCGAGTCCGGCGAGGTGGTCGCCGACATCCGCCCCTACGAGCTGATCCGCGCCGTCGGTGACCTGGTCGCCTGGACCGTCCAGGACCCCGACTACGACGTGCGCCGGATCGTCACCCTGCTGGTCACCGGGCTGCGGCAGGCTCAACCGGAGTGGACGCCGTCCCCACCGGACTGAGCCAGCGCGCCGTGCAGGAAGAGGTCGACGACCTGGGCGGCCGGCACCGGCTCCCGGTCCTCGGCCGGGGTGCGGGAGCCGACGCGCGACAGGCTCAGGAACGCCTCGGCCAGCGCCTCCGCGGGCAGCCGCAGCCGCGCCGCCTCCGGCTCCAGCAGCCGGGTGACCGCCTGCCGGACCTCCACCAGGTCGCTGATCACCCGGAGATCCTGCCGGCTCGGCAGTGACCCGTCCGGCACCTCGACCGTGCCGGTGATCACCTCCCGCTCGAAGGCGCCGAGGTCGGCCCGCACCCGCCGGTAGTAGTCGTCGAGGATGCCGAGCACCTCGACCAGACGCGCGACCAGCGGCTGCGCCACGGAGACCGATTCCAGTTCGCGTACGGCTCCGTCGACGTCCATCGCCGCCGCCACCCGCGCCGTGACGGCGGTGACGCAGGCCCGCAGCACCGCCTCCTTGTCGGCGAACACCGCCAGCAGCTCGGCCTCGTCGACCCGGGCGGCGCCGGCGATCCGCGCGGTGGTCAGCGTGTCGAACTCACCGAGAAGCGGAATCGCCGCCCGCACCACCGCCTCGCGAACGTCCTCCGCGCCGGTTCCCGCCATCAGGCCTCCCCACAGGTGCGCCTTCCCGCACTCTAGGCGGTCGGCGCTCGCCGGGTCAGCCGCAGCTCCCGGCGGCGTTCTGCCGATGATTCGCCTGGACGAGCTTGGGGTGTTCGCCCGGCCCGGGCTGCTCCGGAAGGGACTCCAGCCCGGTCTTGCTCAGCCGCCAGACGTGGTCCGACTCGGCGAACTCCAGGATCAGGTCGGCGTAGCCCAGCCACTGCTCCGGGGCCTTGGCGAAGGTCTCGCCGGGTGGGGGAGCGATGCGGAACGACTGCACCGTGCACGGCTGCATGTCGCCGAGCGAGCCCTCGGCCACCGCGCCGGAGGCCAGCGGGGCGAGGAGGCGCGCCTGGTGCATCGGCACCGGGGCGAGGTTCTGGACGTGCACGTCCAGCCCGGGCGGCAGGATGCTGCTGCGGTCCGGGCCGATCACCGCCCACAGCGCGACCTGGCTGCTGTAGACGCGTTCCTCGTGCTCCGTCTGGCTCTGCCAGGTCTGGACCGAGATGAGGAACGCGCCGAGCGACACCAGCAGCGCCGCCGCGCCCGCGACGGCGCCGACGACGGTGCCCCACGCCTGGCGGCGGGCCGCCGTGAGAGTGGCCTTCTCGTACTCGGTCAGTCCGGTCCGCTCCGGCCGGGGCGGCTCCGGGATGCGCGTCGGGCGGCGGCCCAGGGTGAGCCCGGCGGCGAGCAGCACCATGCCGGTCACCGTGGTCCGCACCCCGCATCGAGCCCGCTTCGCCAAGGCCACGGTCCTTCCGATCGAATCGGACTGATCAGTACGTCGGGCAGTTCTCGGCGTACGACTCCGCCGTGACCGACCTGACCGCCTGCAGGTTCGCGCCCGACTCGCGGACCCGGATCTGCTCCCAGCGATGGCTCTTGAGCTGCGCGATGTCGGCGTCCGAGAGTTCCCGCCGCAGGTCCGGATCCGGGCAGGTGAGGGCGGCCACCCGGAACGGGCCACCGCCGGCCCGGCCGAAGACCTGCGTGAAGGCCTCGCCGGCGACGGTGTAGGAGACCTCGACCCGGAAGGTGTAGGCGGCGGCGCCCGCGGTGGCGTCGATCCGCACGTACTGCTCGTCGGTGCCGGGCTGGACCGAGATCGTCTTCGCGCTGAAGTACTCGACGTCCGGCTCGCTGCCGTCGTAGGCGACCGGGATGTCCGCCCGCAGGTCGAAGTCGAGCACCTGGATCGGGTCGCCGCCCTCGTTGCCGTAGAGCACCAGCAGCCCGTCCGGCAGGCACTCCGTTCCGATGTCGACCAGCCGTACGTCGTTGATCGTGGCCACGCTGTCGCCGGCGTTGCGGATGCTCAGCTCGATGCCGTCGACGCCGACCGCGTACCCGTCCTCGGCCATCGCCCGCGCATACACGTCGCGCAGCTCCAGCGTCTTGGCGCCGTCGCCGAGGTCGCCGGTGAACGCCAGGTCGGGGTAGCGGGCGGCGGACGTGTCGGACAGGGCGATGTCCCACAGCTGGCCGCTCATCTCCCGGGTGACGGTGAACCGCAGGGCGTCCCCGGCCGACTCGGTCCTGGCGGGATTGCGTGGCGGCTTCCCGCCGCACTCGGGAGCCGCGGCCGGGGCGGCGGAATCGGCGGGCGGGGCGGACTCTTCCGGCGGGGCGGACTCGGCGGGCGGGGCGGAACCGGCGGGCGCGGCGGACTCGGCGGGCGGCGGTGCGGTTCCGGTGGCGGCCGGGCTGTCCCGGCATCCAGCGATCCCGATCGTCAGGACCATCACCGCCGCCGAACCGGCGATCCAGCTGCCTCGTGCCATCGCGACCCACTCCCGTCGGCTGGGGAGACCGTGCCGGTCAGCGTAGGGATCGGACAAGTCGGAATGAAGCCGCCGATGCGCTGACAGCGGGCGACCAGCGGAGGGGCGACCGTCCACCGTTCGGAGGCCGGATGTGATGGTGGTATTGATATGAGCGAATTCGGAGGTTGATCCGTACAGTTCGATTCCTGAGGCGCTCGGGGCGGCTGCCGTTCACCCCCCGGCGGCGTGCGGTCCCGTGGTTCGCCATTCATCCCCATGGAGGAACGATGCGGGTTCGCAGGATGGCCTATGCCGGGATCGGTGCGGTGCTCGCCGCCGCGCTGGCGGTCAGCGGGACGGCCTACGCCGACACGCCGACCCGGGCGGTGGCGGTGGCGCCGGTCGCGCCGGTCGCCGTCGCGCCGCCGGTGATCAGCGCGGAAGCGTCGATGGTGCACCTGCGGAAGCTGATGAGTTTCGCCCAGGCCAGCAACAACACCCGGGTGATCGGCAGCCCCGGGTTCACCTCGACGGTCAGCTACATCAAGCAGCAGCTGGACGCGCTCGGCTGGCAGACCACCGTGCAGAACTTCACCACCGGCGGCCGGTCCGCGGCCAACGTCGTCGCGGAATGGCCGTACGGCGACGCGACCCACGTGGTCATGGCGGGCGCGCACTCCGACTCGGTCGCGGCCGGGCCGGGGATCAACGACGACGGCTCCGGGGTGGCGGCGCTGCTGGCGAACGCGGCCGCGATCTCGCAGGCCGGGCTGCGGCCGCAGAAGCGGATCCGGTTCGGTTTCTGGGGCGCCGAGGAGCAGGGCGACGTCGGCTCCAGCTACTACGTCTCGCACCTGGCCAGCGGCGAGTCCAGGAAGATCGACGCCTACCTGAACTTCGACATGATCGGCAACAAGCCGGAGAACGGCCGGGCGGTGGGCTGGAGCCTCTACGTCGAGGGCCAGTCGAACGGGTTGAACGCGCCGTTCAAGACCTACTTCGCCGGTCAGGGCATCACCGTCAACCCGTCGCTGGACACCGACGACCGCTCCGACCACGCCGCCTTCAAGCGGGTCGGCGTGAAGGTCACCGGCGTCAGCTCGGTACGCAGCCTCAGCGCGCTCGGCGCGTGCTACCACCGCGCTTGCGACGACCTCACCGACGTGAGCACGTCCAGCATGGCCCTCGGCTCGAACGCCATCGCCGCCGCCGTCTGGTCCCTCGCCGGAACGTCCTGACCAGCGGATCGGGGTGCGGGTTGACCTCGGCCACCCACGGGCAACGAAGGGTGCGGCGATCGTCTTGGACGCGCCAGCGGCCAGATCGCCGGGCCCGGCCCGCGCTACTTAGCGATCCGTACCCCGGCGGATGCGCGTAAATGACGAATTTGAATGTGATGTGCGGGCTGTCGTTCGTTCCGTCCTCATCCGACCGTCATGGCGGCACACTCAGGGTCAGTGACGAGTGTCGATCGGAGGAGTGATGATCCTGCGGACAGCGGTGCTGGTGGCGGTGCTGGTGGCCGGTGGCACGGCCCAGCCCGCGGCGGCGGCGGATCAGGTGGCTGGTCATCCGGCGAGGGCGGGGTTCGATCTGCAGGCGCATCGGGGCGGGCTCGGGCTGACCACCGAGGAATCGCTGGAGGGCTTCGCGAAGGCGCTGCGGCTGGGCGTCAGCACCCTCGAACTGGACACTCACGTCACCAAGGACGAGAAGGTCGTGGTCAACCACGATCGGCAGGTCAGCGCGGTGAAGTGCCGCGACACCGCGCCGGTCACGCCCGGTGACACCCTCTTTCCGTACGTCGGGAAGTACCTGAAGGACCTCACGCTCGCCCAGCTCAAGACGCTGGACTGCGGGTATCGGCAGCTGCCCGGCTTCCCCGAGCAGGAGGTGGTCGCGGGCTTCCGGATGGTCGAGCTCAAGGACGTGTTCGCTCTGGTCAGGCGGTACCGGGCGAGCGGTGTCACGCTGAACATCGAGACCAAGGTGGAGGCCGGCGCGCCGGAGCAGACCCAGCCGCGGGAGCTCTTCGTCCGCCGCGTCTACCAGGAGATCCGCGCGTCCGGCCTGGAGCGGCAGGTCACCGTCCAGTCCTTCGACTGGGGCGCGCTGATGCTGATGCACCGGTTCGCGCCGCGGTGGCCGCTGGTGGCGCTGACCAACTACGACTCCCTGCAGGTCGGCAAGCCCGGGGCGTCGCCGTGGCTCGGTGGTCTGGACGCCGACGACTTCGGCGGCGACTTCGTCCGGGTGGCCGCGGCGGTTCCCGGGGTGCGGGCGCTGTCGCCGGTCTACGGCTTCCCGCAGAACGGCACGGTCGGTGACCCGGACTTCCGGTTCTACGTCAGCCCGGCGATGGTGCGGGACGCGCACGCCCGCGGCCTCGAAGTGATTCCGTGGACCTGCGACGACCCGGCCACCATCGGCGCGCTGATGGACATGGGGATCGACGGGATCATCACCGATTACCCGGACCGGGTGCGGCGGATCATGGCGGAGCGGGGGATGCGGCTGCCCCGCTCGTACGGGCCCCGGCCGCGGCGGTGACCGGGCGTGCCGGTCAGGGCACGACGACGAGGCGACGGCCGCGCAGACCGGTGCGCTGCCAGGCGGTCCCGATGTCGCTCAGCGGGACCTTGACCAGGTCGAAGGTCAGCTCGCCGGACTGTGCCCACGCGACCACCTGGCCATACACCTCCGGCATGGTCTCCGGGCCGAGCCCCCGGGCGGCGCCGTAGATCTCGACGCCGGAGGTGCGCAGGCTCTCCGCGGCCAGGGTGAGCCCGGCGCCGGCGGACTCGCCGATCTGGACCAGGCGGGTCGGTCTCGGGAACGCGAAGGTGCGCGGCACCAGCGCGCGCAGCAGCAGCTCGGTGGGGCGGCCCCAGAGGAAGTCCAGCACCACGTCGTAGCCGTCGCCCCTGGCGTCGAGGTAGGCCTGGGTCAGCTCCTCGTCCGGGACGGCCGTGTTGATCACCGCATCGGCCTTCACCTCGCGGAGCTGGTCGTCGTCGCGGCCGGTCGCGACGATCCGGCCGGCGCCGAGCAGCCGGGCCACCTTCACCGCGAGCCGCCCGGCGACCCCGGTGGCGCCCTGCACGAGCACCGTCTCGCCGGGCACGAGGCCGGCGGCGGTCCGGGCGGACATCGCGGTGATCGCGGTGCTCAGCACGGTCGCGGTGGCCGGGTCGATGCCGTCCGGGATCGGCGCCCAGGAGCCTCGGGGCACCACGGTCCGCTCGGCCAGCGCGCCATAGGGCAGCCGCGGGTTGCCGAAGCCGACCAGGGTGCCGTCCGGCAGCGTGCCGACGCCGTCGAAGGCGGGAATCGCCGGCAACTGTGCGGTGTACCGCCGGCTGGCGTAGTGGGTGCCGGCGGCGATGCGCTTGTCGACGGTCTCGACCGCGACCGCCTTCACCTCGATGATCACCTCGTCGTCGGCGGCCACCGGGTCCGGGAAGTCCTCGTAGTGGGGGATGCCGCCGATCTCGTGCAGCACCGCCGCCTTCATCACGACTCCCGGCCGAAGAGCGCGGCGATCCGGCGCTGCCAGGCCGGCAGGAACCAGGCGCGGCGGTCCGGCGCGTGACGCCGCCGGTGATGCGGCTGCGGCTGCGGCTCACGGTGGTGTCCGGCGGGGTGATCGACGTGGGCCGGAACGCCGGGAAGGCGGTGCGTGGCCCGGTGCAACAGGTTCATCTCCAACTCCCTCTCTATCACTGATAGAGGCACTCTAGCAGTGATAGAGTCGCGCCGGGAGGTACCGGAGTGGCACTGGATCGGCAGCGGATCGTCGCCGAGGCCGTCGCACTGCTCGATGCCGAGGGGCTCGACGGTGTGACGACGCGCAAACTGGCGGCCCGGCTGGGGGTGCAGTCGCCGACCCTCTACTGGCACGTGCCGAACAAGGCCGCCCTGGTCACCGCGATCGCCGACGCGATCCTCGACCAGGAGTTCGGCGAGATGGCGCCGCCCGGGCCGGACCAGCCCTGGCCGGACTGGCTGGCCGCGCTGGCCGGGCGGCTGCGCCGGGCGCTGCTCGCCCACCCGGACGGCGCCCGGGTGGTCTCCGCGGCCCAGCTCTCGGCGACCATGGCGGCGCTGTCCGAGCTGGCGATGAGCACGCTGGTGGCGCGCGGCGTCCCGCTGCGCCAGGCCCGGGTGATCGTGCTGACCGTCGAGCGGTTCACGGTCGGGCACGTCCTCGAGGAGCAGGCCCCGCGCCCGGACGCCGAGGCGCTGACCGGCTTCGACATGGCCACCTTCGGCGAGCGGCACCCGACCGTGGTCGCCGCCATCACCGAGTACTTCCGGCCCGGCCGCACCGTCGACGACCTGTTCCGCGACTGCCTGGAGGTGGTCATCGCGGGCGCCGCGGCCACCGCCGGGACAACCACCTGACCGGCCCGGCACCGGAGCGGGCGTCCGGGTGCCACGATGTTGACCATGACGGTCGACTTCACCGTGCGGCTGCGGTTCTCCGACGACTCGCGGGCCGCGGCGACGCACACCAACCTGTCCGCGGTCCGGCTCGACGGGCGGGTGCTCTGGATCGCCGGGGACGAGACCGCCACCGTCGAGCGGCTGCTGGCGGACTCGCCGGAGCGGCCGTCCGAGTTCGGCGACGAGGCCCGGTTCCGGCTCGGTGACCTGGTGCGGCTGCCCGGGGCGGACGCCGACGAGGAGGCCGACGTGGAGGGGCTGGCCCGGTCCGGGCACTTCCTGTGGGCGGTCGGCTCGCACAGCCTGCGGCGCAAACAGATCCGGGACCGGCACGACGGGCCGCGGGCCCTCCGGCGGCTCGCCCGGGTCGAGGGGCAGGACAACAGGCAGATTCTGGTACGGCTGCCGGTCGCCGACGTCGGGGGAGTGCCCACCCCGGTACGCGAGATGGTGGTCGACGGCGTCACCCATCGGGCCGCGGCGCTCAGCGGCCGGGACGACCTGCGCCGGCTGCTGCGCGACGACGAGCACCTGGCGCCGTTCCTGCCGATCCCGGG
The DNA here is from genome assembly GCF_014205225.1 of Actinoplanes octamycinicus. Lineage (NCBI taxonomy): Bacteria > Bacillati > Actinomycetota > Actinomycetes > Micromonosporales > Micromonosporaceae > Actinoplanes > Actinoplanes octamycinicus. The sequence goes on along the minus strand of NZ_JACHNB010000001.1, from coordinate 7,268,957 downwards.
CAAGGACAACGGGCTGGACATCGAGGGGATCGCGGTCCACGGCGACCGGGTGTACCTGGGGCTGCGCGGGCCGGTGCTGCGCGGCTGGGCGTTCGTCCTGGAGCTGCGGCCGTACGTGACCGCGGACGACCCGGCGCGGCTGCGGCTGCACCGGTTCGAGGACGGGCGGCCGTACCGTAAACATGTCCTTGATCTGCACGGTCTGGGTGTCCGCGACCTCTGTCCGGACGGGGACGACCTGCTGGTGCTGGCCGGGCCGACGATGGCACTGGACGGGCCGGTGCGGGTGCACCGGTGGCACGGCGCGTGCCGCACCGAGATGCCGGCCGTGGTGCGCGGCGAGCTGATCACCCGGGAGCTGGAGCTGACCTTCGGCGAGGGGGACGATCACGCGGAGGGGCTGAGCATGTTCGGCGACGACCGGATCCTGGTCGTCTACGACAGCCCGGCGGCGGCCCGGCTGACCGCGGACGGGGCGGTCCTCGCCGACGTGCTGAAACTGCCCCGGCGGTGATCAGCGGTAGCGGTCGTGTCGCGGGTCCGGCTGCACGCGGTTGAGCCGGGCCAGGCGCAGGCCGATCAGCGCCACGGCGACGTAACCGGCGACCTGGACGAGGTAGCCGCCGGGCAGGAACCGCAGGATGCCGGGATCCTTGTTGATCAGCAGGCGGATCGCGCCCTGGGCGCCCATCGCCATCAGGATCAGGCCCACGACGAGCCATACGGCCTGACGCATCGTCGCCTCCTCGGGCCGTGCGGCTGACCTGCCGAGTCTAGGCCGCGTCCGGATCCTGGGCGCGGTGTTCGGCCGGGTTCACCTCCGCTGCCGCCGGACGTGATCGCCGGTGAGCGCGACGGCCAGGCTGATCGACCACAACGGGACCAGAATTCAGCCGAGGCCGCCGGCGCCCCCGGTAGGCCCACGAAGCTGGTCACCGTGACGTTTCCTACCTGTCCGCCAAGCTCGGCGGACTCCACCGGGTCGCGATCGCGTGGGCCTGGTGACCCGGTGAGGACCGTCAGGCGTACGGATCGAAGGTGATCCCGGCGGGTTTGGCGGCGTTCAGCAGGGACTCGAACGAGCCGTCCTTGATCTTGATGGTGGCCGAGCCGAAGTCGGCGGCCATCAGGCGGTCCCGCAGGGCGGCGGTGGGCCAGCCGCTCCAGTCGACCAGCGGCGGATAGCGCCAGTCGTGGTAGTGGTTCTCCGGCGGCTCGTCGTTGCTGTTGGCCAGCCGGAAGAAGTGCGTGGACAGGCCGTCCTTGTGGTAGACGACCTTCGGGTGGCTGCCGTCGAACCGCACCTGCGCGCGGGGGTAGGTGACCCGCGAGCTGTGCTGCGTGGTGGTGACGTAGTCGACCTGGTTCGCCGCCTGATTCACCCAGGAGATCACGTGCTCCCAGTCGTGGCGGTGCCCGCCCAGGCCGCTGCCCGGGAGTGCCTGGTCCTTCTCGAAGTAGCTGGCGTAGACGATCGCGCACCAGCCGTTGTTGCACTTCGAGCGGGCGTAGGTCTGCGAGTTGTCCAGGTCGGCGCGGTCGCGGCAGTTGCCGTTGACCGCGCCGGTGGTCTTCAGGCCGCCGTTGAGCGTGCCGTCCGGGCCGATCGCGGCGGTCGCGTAGCAGCCGTCGGTGTCGTAGTCGTAGGCGGGGGAGAAGGACTGCTCGTAGCCGCCGGCGTTCTGCGGCAGGTTGTGCGGCGGGTCGGCCAGGGCCGGGGAGGCCGAGACGGCGAGCAGGAGGAGGGTGAGGGCGGACGCGGTGCCGATCCGGGCGAGGGTGCGGTGGGCGCGCATGGGCCGTCGATCCTTCGTGTCGTCACGCGAGGTTGAGAGTGATCCTCACGTTTTCATCGAAGGCGGTCAATAGTCGGGCGATCGGTATCTGCGTCGCGGCGAGTGGATCGTGGTGGGTATCGTGACCGGGCCGGCCGCGGGACTCCGGTACGACTTCCGAAACCCGCCTCTGAAGCGATTCTTCGCCGTTCGTGCCCCTATTCCCCGGCCGGCCTCGACCAAGGAGGGGCATGGACCGGGCGGCGCGGCTGGCGTGCGAAGACGTGATCATGTTCGTCAACGCGGCGATCGCCTCGACGGCCCAGCGCGAGTTCCACTCCGGAGCGGGGCAGCAGCGCATGTCGCTGCGGTTCCTGCACGAGTACGTGCTGGGCAACTACCGCGACCTGTACGCCGCGACGCTCGCCCTGGACATCAACCACGCGAACGCCGCGATGATCGTCAGCAACCTGCTGCGCACCGCGCGGGAGGCCACCGGCGAGCAGCGCGTCGTGGAGGGCCGGCTGATCGGGGCCCGGCTCCGGTCGTTGCCGCCGCAGCGGGTCTACGGCCTCTTCGACGAGCTGCGCCGGCTCGGCGTCAACAATCGGCGCACCCGGGCCATCGTGCGCGACTGGGTGGCGGCCCGGCCGGACCCGGCGTTCGACGCGATCAAGTACCGGCGCGGGCTGTCCACCGCCGCCCGGCACGCGCATCTGACGCTGCCCGGCGAGGTCGGCACCGCGCTGTTCGACTGGCGCCGGGCCAAGCACTACGCGACGCCGATCCTGGAGACGTGGCGGCGCGCCCACTACGAGCAGCGGGCGCTCTACGAGCTGCCGTACACGGTCGCCGAGGGCCTGGCCGCCAAGCGCGGGCTCGACCGGGCCCGGTTCCTGTCCGGGATCGCGCCCCGGCTGACCGAGGGGGAGCGGCTGCGGCTGCAGGCCGGTGCGGCCCGGCACGAGGTGGCCGAGGTCGCCATGGACCTGGCCCGGGTGCCGCTGACCCGGCTCGCGGTCTACGCGCTGTCGCTGCCCCGCCCGGAGCGCGCCCGCCGCCGCGACGAGCTGACCGCGGCGCTGCGCTCGGCCGCCCGCCGGGCCGCGCGGCGGCAGGCCGGCACCTGGGGGCGGGTGGTCGCGGTCCTCGACGACAGCTACTCGGCGGCCGGGTCCGGAGTGAAGCGCCGCCGGCCGCTCGCCGTCGCGCTGGCCACCCACTACCTGCTGGAGGCGCTCGCCGCCGACTACACCGGGCTGTGGCTGCACCACCGCGGCGACCCGCTGCTGGTGCATCCGATCGGCGCGACCGGGCTGGGGGAGCGGATCCTCGACGGCCTGGAGCACCGGCCGGACCGGCTGGTGATCGTCTCGGACGGCTGGGACAACGACCCGCCCGGGCTGGCCGGCGAGGTGCTGCGGGTGTGGCGGACCCGGCTCGACCCGGCGCAGGCCACCAGCGTCGTGCATCTCAACCCGGTCTACGACGCGGGGACCTTCGACGTGCGCCGGCTGGGCCCGGGCGTCGCCACGGTCGGGTTGCGCGACGCCGAGGACGCGGCGGCCCTGGTCGAGCTGGGCCGGTTCGCCACCGGCGACGCCGGCTTCGACGAGCTGCGCGGGCATCTGGCCGCCCGGGTCGAGCGGTTCCTCGAGGAGGTGGCGGCGTGATCGACCTGGCCGGGCTGAGCACCGGGCCGGCCCAGCCGTGGGGCGCGATCCGGCTGGTCCCGCTGCTGCGGGCGGAGCCGATCGTGGACCTGCGGCTGCACGCGCGCCTCTACGGCAGCGAGGAGCTGTCGATCGTCGAGGTGCGGCCGCGGACCGCGTACGTCGCCTATGTCCCGCACGCCTTCGTGGCCACCTGGACCACCGACGCGTCGCCGGCCGCGGCCTACGGCACCCAGCTGCGTGAGCCGGCCGGCGGCGCGGAGCCGGAGGGCATCCGGCTGGCGTTCCGGCGGCGGATGGCACGCCGCGAGGACCGGCTGCGGCTACGGTTCCTGCCGCTGCACCTGGCCCTGGAGGGTTACCTGGCGCTGCACTTCGGCGGGCCGCCGATCGCCTGGCAGGAGTGGACGCGGCAGGCGGTCACCCGCGGGCTGTCGCCGCGGATCGAGACCAGCTACGCCGGGTCCGCGGTGTCCGGGCTCGACGACGCGTTGCGGATCTTCGAGATCCATCCGGATCAGTGCGGCATGCTTCTGTACGTCGGCGGCGACCTGGCGGCGGCGTTCGTGGTCCCGCACCCGGACGACTACCGCGCCCTGCATCCGACGCTGCTGCAGGACTTCTACGGCGAGCTGCTGTACCAGAACGCGTTCTGGTCGCCGGCGGTCGTCGAGGCGCCGGTGCGTCTCGACGACACCGGGATCGGCGACCTCGGTGAGCTGCGGGCGCGGGTCGCCCGGGCGCGCGCCGAGGGGGCGGCGGCCGGCCCGCTCCTCGACGGGCAGCGGCTCACGGTCAGCCGGGTGCAGCGGATGGGACGGTTCACGCTCTCCCGGTTCCGGCCGGCGTTCGACCCGGCCGCCGAGAACCACATCGGTGAGCTGATCACGGATCGGGGCGGGCGGGTGGCGTACCTCAAGACCTTCCGCCTGTCGGCGGCCCAGACCCGTCGCGGCCATCTGCTGTCCCGGCTGGCCGCCCACGACTGGCAGCTGGACGCGGCCGCGGCTGACCTGGGCACCAACCGGGAAGGGCTGGCGCTGCGGCTGGACAAGGCCGGCTTCGGGCATCTGCTGCGCCCGGACATCGTCGACGCCGCCCGGCACCGCGCCCGGACCGGTGGCTGAGGCCGTGCCGGCGGTTCAGTCGCCGGACAGGTCGCGGCTGATCGACCAGGCGGCCACCGGCAGGGCGGCGCCGGTCCAGCAGGCCAGCGCGAACAGGGCGCGCGGGTCGCCGGCCGAGGCCATCAGGAAGCTGCTGAACGGCAGCGGCGACTCCAGCCGGCCGATCAGGCCCTCGGCGAAGACCAGCCAGCCGAGGTAGCCGACCAGCAGCCAGAGCGGGCGGCGGACGATGGTCGCGTTCGCGACACCGAACACCGCGATCAATGGGGTGGCGGCCAGCGTGGTGAAGTACTGCTCGCTGCCCTCGCCGCTGCGCAGCACGGTGATGCCGCTGACCGCGACCAGCAGGACACCGATCAGGACCGCCACCACGCACTGCACGGCCAGCACGGTCAGCCGCTGCGGCCGGCCGAGGAAGACCAGCAGGGCGGTGCGGTGCTGGTAGTGCTGGGCGGTGACCATCACGGCGGTGCTGAACGTGCCGAGCGCGGCCAGCAACGACCAGAAGTCCTCGTCGAACCAGCCGGTGAGGGCCGCCAGCAAACCGAAGCCGGCCAGCGCGATCAGCGAGGCCGGCACGGTCAGGGTGCGGTACAGCTCGCTGCGCAGCACGGCGATCATGATTCCCCCGCCAGGCTCAGGAAGACGTCTTCGAGGTGGGGTGTCTCGGTGACCAGCTCGTAGACCGGCACCTGGACGTGCAGCGCGATGTCGCCGGCGTGCTCCGCGGTCAGCCCGGAGACGTAGAGCACCTGGCCGTCGGTGGTGACGGTGCCGCCGTACCGTTCGAAGGCCTGCCACAGCAGCTGCGGGTTGCCGCCGCGGACCCGCAGCCGGGTGCCGCCGATCAGCCCGGCGAGCGGGCCGGCGTGCAGGATCTCGCCGCGGCCGATCACCACCACGTCGTCGGCGACCTGCTCCAGCTCGCTCAGCAGGTGACTGGAGATCAGCACGGTGCCGCCCCGGGCGGCGTGCTCGCGCAGCAGTTCGCGCAGCCACGCCATGCCGGACGGGTCGAGGCCGTTGGCCGCCTCGTCGAGGATCAGCACGTCGGGCTCGCCGAGCAGCGCGGTCGCCACGGACAGCCGCTGCCGCATGCCGAGCGAGTAGTCGCCGGTCCGTTTCGCCGCCGCCCCGTCCAGCCCGACGAAGCTGAGCAGCTCCTTGACCCGGCTCCGCGAGGTGCCGCTGAGCAGCGCCTGGGTGACCAGGTGGGTGTACCCGGTCTGGCCGGGATGGGCCAGGCCCTGTTCGAGGACCGCGCCGACCTGCCGCAGCGGATGCCGCAGCTGGTGGTAGCGCTTGCCGTTGATCAGCGCGGCGCCGCTGGTGGCTCGGCTGAGCCCGAGCAGGATCCGCAGCGTGGTGCTCTTGCCGGAGCCGTTCAGCCCGACCAGCCCGGTGACCCGGCCGGGCGTGGCGGTGAACGACACGTCCCGGATCGCGGTCACCCGCCGGTAGCTCTTGGTCAGTGCCTTGGTCTCGATCATCAGCGCCGCCGGGCCTTGACGATCAGCACCACCGCGGTGACGCCGAGCGCGACCACCACGGCGGTGCACGGCAGCAGCAGCATCACGTGCCAGGCCTTGATCGCGTCCATGAGCAGGGACCGTAGCGATCACCTTGCCCGGCGACATCCGCCGAAAGTCAGAGTTTCCGCTCCTGTCATGATCCAAAAGGCGGAGCCCTGGCGGCCATCGATTAACGTGCATGCCGTGGCAGTGCGGACAGTGGGGACGGCCGAGGACTTCGTCGCTGAGCTGCGCCGGCTCCGGGTGCGTGCCGGTGACCCGTCGCTCCGGCAGCTCCAGCGGATCGCCGGAAAGCGGATCGCCGACGTGCCGGACGGGCACCGGCTGGACCCGCTCTCCCCAAGCACCACCTCGGAGGTGCTCGGCGGGAAGCGGTTGCCCCGGCTGCCACGCCTGGAGTTCGTCGAGTCGTATGTGGCGGCCTGCCTGATCGCGGACGGCCTGGACGAGCCGGCCATCGCCGCCGAGCTGGAGGTGTGGCGGCAGCTCTGGTGCGGCCTGGCGACGCCGGAACAGTCCGCGGAGCCGGTCCCCGAGCAGCCGCCTCGACCGCGCCACCGGCTGACCCTGCCGGTGGCGGCCGTCGTCATCTTCGCCGCCGGCGTCGCGGCGGGCTGGGCGATCCACCGGCCGGCCGGGCCCGCCGGGCCGGACGCCGAGGCGGCCGACACCTGCCTCGCTCCGGGAGCGGCGGCGCCGGCCGGTCAGGACGTCCTCCGGCTGCCTCCCGCCGGGCAGCAGGGCGGCTCCTGGTGGGTCAACAAGCCGGCCGTGGCCAGGCTCAGCGGCGACGGCCGCCGGTTCCGGGCCGACGTCACCTCGGGCGCCGCCCGCCCCGGCGACGTCATCATCGTCAAGAGCGACGTCGCGCTGGTGGCGGGCCGGTCCTACGCTCTCGCGTTCAGCGCCGCCGCCGATCGCGCCACCACGATCCGGGTCCGGGTGCAGGACAGCCGGCCGCCGGACTATCAGGCCTCCTACGACCGGGAGCTCTCCGTGGACCAGGGCGCCTGCCGGCACCTCTACCGGTTCGTCGCCCAGCACACCAGCGCCCACTCGGAGCTGACCTTCCAGGTCGGCGGCCGCCCGCACGACTTCCAGCTGCGCGTCGACGACCCGATCCTGGTGGAGACGCCGACCGGCCGGGTGTCCCCGTGACACCCGGCCGGTCGCGGGAAAGTGGTCAGGGGGTGTAGCAGATGTCCGTGCCCGAGATTCTGTTCTCGAACACCCTGGTGAACGGGGATCCGGTGCCCGGCATGTCGACGGTGGTCCGGATCCGGGCCACATAGGTGAGGGTCCGGTGGCAGTAGCCACCCGAGGAGTAGCCGAAGAACCGGCCTCGGGGACACCCGTTACCACCGCGCCACCCGCACACCTGGGTCCGGGTCGTCGAGTCGTCGTCCGGGTTGCTGGGGACAGTGTTCGTCGCATAGAGCGTGACGAGCTGCCTGATCCCGGCGCACGGCACCGGATCGCCGCCCGGGGGCTGACAGATGGATGCGCCGAGCGTCTGCACAGCCAGGTCCCCCTCGCTGTTCCAGAACACGTTGAAGTCCAGGCACTGGACCATCTGCCGGCTTCCCTCGGTGACGGCCACCTTGCACTTGTGGCCGCGCGCCGTGGCGCCGGCCGAAGTCTGGATCGCGAACACGGCCGCCGCCGCCGCGAGGAGGACGGCGATGGTTTGCGACACGCGACGGTGCACAGCTCTGGGTGACACGGGACTGCCTTCCTGGTCGGGGTCCTGCGATGACCGCCCCAAACCATCAGCCACGCTCGCGTCCGGCAACCGCGCCGAACGTATCCGCACTGTTCGGAACGTCCCCGATCACCTCGAACAGCGACGGATTGTCCGGCTCGTCGCCGGGTATGCCGCGATCATGTCGGTGATGCGCACCAAACCCGTCGAGGACGTCCTGGCACAGGCCGAGCAGGACGGCGAGCAGCGGCTGTCGCGGCGGCTCGGCCCGCTGGACCTGATGGGCTTCGGCATCGGGATCGTGATCGGCACCGGGATCTTCACGCTCACCGGGATCGAGGCGCGCGATCACGCCGGGCCCGCGGTCACTGTGGCGTTCCTGCTGGCCGGGGTGGTGAGCCTGCTGGCCGCGCTCTGCTACGCCGAGCTGGCCTCCAGCGTGCCGACCGCGGGCAGCGCCTACACCTACGCGTACGCGACGCTCGGCGAGATCTTCGCCTGGATCATCGGGTGGGACCTGGTGCTGGAGTTCGCCCTGGGCGCCGCCGTGGTGGCCCGCGGCTGGTCCGGCTACCTCGCCGAGCTGCTCGACCTGCCGGGCACGATCTTCGGCGAGGGCAGCGTCGTCAACGTCGGCGCCATCGTGATCACGCTGGTGCTCGGGGCGGTCGCGGCGGCCGGCATCCGGCAGTCGTCCCGGGTCACCAACGTGCTGGTGGTCGTGAAGATCGCGGTCTGCGTGTTCGTCGTGGTGGCCGGGTTGTTCTTCGTCAAGGCGGCCAACCTCTCCCCGTTCGTGCCGGCCGCCGAGCCGCCCGCCGCCGACGAGTCCGGGCTGGCCCGGCCGCTGACCCAGGTGCTGTTCGGGCTGGCGCCCTCGACGTACGGGATGGCCGGCGTGCTGACCGCCGCGGCGGTGGTGTTCTTCGCCTACACCGGCTTCGAGGCGGTGGCGAACCTCGGCGAGGAGACCCGCCGTCCGCGCCGTGACCTGCCGCTCGGGCTGTTCGGCACGCTCGGCGTCTCCGCGCTGCTCTACATCGCCGTGTCGTTCGTGCTGGTCGGCATGGTCGACTACCGGCAGATCGACCCGGGCGCGCCGATCGCCTCGGCGTTCTCCGCGGTCGGCGCCGGCTGGGCGTCCACGCTGGTGTCGATCGCCGCGGTGGCCGGGCTGACCAGCGTGATCCTGGTGGACATCGTGGCGATCGGGCGGATCGGGTTCGCCATGTCCCGGGACGGCCTGCTGCCGCCGGCGGTCGGCGCGGTGCACCCGCGGTGGGGCACGCCGTACCGGACGACGATCGGGGTCACCCTCGGGGTGGCCGCGCTGGCCGGTTTCGTGCCGCTGTCGTCGCTGGCCAACCTGGTCAGCATCGGCACGCTGTTCGCGTTCGTCGTCGTCTCGATCGCGGTGCCGGTGCTGCGGCGCACCCGCCCGGGGCTGAACCGCGCGTTCCGGGTGCCGCTGTCGCCGGTGGTCCCGGTGCTGTCGGCGCTGGCCTGCCTCTACCTGATGACCAACCTGTCGGTGGAGACCTGGCTGCGCTTCCTCGTCTGGATGGCCGTCGGCCTGGGTGTCTATCTGGTCTACGGCCGCCGGCGCGCCGCGCTGTCCGAGGGTGCTCCTGCTCGGCCGTCGGCTGCCCGGCGTACCGGAGACCGGTCCTGATCTCGATCGGTGTGACCGGGATCCCGGGCGGATCCGGCGGCCGGCGGGATAAGAGTGGAGGTGACCTCCGGAGAAAGGATGTATCCGATGGCCAGGACGTGGTTCATCACCGGCACCTCCCGCGGCTTCGGCCGGGAGTGGGCGGAGGCCGCCCTCGACCGTGGCGACCGGGTCGCCGCGACCGCCCGGAACGTGTCCTCGCTCGACGACCTCGCGGCGAAGTACGGCGACCGGCTCCTGCCGCTCGCCCTGGACGTGACCGACCGGGAGGCGGCGCTGGCCGCGCTGGAGCGGGCCTATCAGCACTTCGGGCGCCTCGACGTGGTGGTCAACAACGCCGGTTACGGGCAGTTCGGCATGATCGAGGAGATCAGCGAGCGGGAGGCCCGGGACCAGTTCGAGACCAACGTCTTCGGGGCGCTGTGGGTCACCCAGGGGGCGCTGCCCTACCTGCGGGAGAGCGGCGGCGGCAACATCATCCAGGTGTCGTCGATCGGTGGCGTCTCGGCGTTTCCGAACATCGGGATCTACAACGCCTCCAAATGGGCGCTCGAAGGGTTCAGTCAGGCGCTCGCGCAGGAGGTGGCCGCGTTCGGGATCAAGGTGACGCTGGTCGAGCCGGGCGCCTTCGGCACCGACTGGGGCGGTTCGTCGGCTCGGCACGCGACGGCCAAACCGGTGTACGACGCGGTGCGGGTGCAGGCCGCGGAGGCGCGCAAGGGCCGGGCGTCGAACCCGGGTGACCCGGCCGCGACCCGGTCGGCGATCCTGAAGGTGGTCGACGCCGACAACCCGCCACTGCGGATCTTCTTCGGGTCGGCGCCGCTGGGCATCGCCACCGCCGACTACGAGTCCCGGCTCGCCGAGTGGCAGCGGTGGCAGCCGGTGGCGATCGAGGCACAGGGAGCTTAGCGGCCGAGGCCGCAGTGGATCGGGTGCCGGCCCGGCGGAGCGCGGCCCGCGGGGCCGGCCCGGCACTTCCCATCTGCTTGATCTTCTGATGGAATCTTCGACGATCTATTTCATTCCGTGCTTCCCCCGAAACAGCGCGGGCTGATCGAAGGAGTTTCCGTGAGCGCGGGATCCCACGGCTCCACCGTGCGCCGGCGTCTCCTTCCGCGCCTGCGTGACGTGCGGATCCGCGCCAAACTGGCCGGTCTCATGGTGATCCCGCTGACCGCGGTGCTGGCGCTGGGCACCGCCCGGCTGATCGACGTCAGCGGCACGGCCTCCGATTCGGACCGGATCGCGCAGCTCACCCGGCTCGGCACCGAGCTGGCCGCGTTGAACCGGCTGGTGCACTCCGAGCGGCTGGCCGCGGTGGCCTACCTGGTCGAGCAGAGCACCGGCCAGGCCGACTACCAGATGCGGGTCGGGCAGACCGACGCGCGGATCGCGGTGTTCCGCACGGCGCGGGCCGGCACCGACGACATCCCGAGCCGGGTGCGGGACAAGCTGTCGGTGATCGACGAGCAGCTCGGCAAGCTCACCGACCTGCGCGAGGACGTCGAGGGCAAGGCCGACTTCAGCGTGGCCAGCGCGGTGCTGCGCTACGGCGACGTGCTCGCCGGGATCGCCGGTTTCGAGGAGTCGGTCGGTCAGGTCGCCGAGCCGGGGCCGGTTGCCGACGCGCTGCGGGCGCTGGGCGCGTTCAGCCGGATCGGGACGGCCATCGCCCAGCAGGAGGCGATCGCCTACTCGGTGCGGATCACCGGTGAGCTGACCGCGGTGCGCGAGCAGCAGCTGATCGCCGCGCAGGCGACCCGGGACGCGGCCTTCGCCAGCTTCCGGACGCTGGCCGCGCGCGACCAGGTCGGCCTGGTCGAGGCGATCCTCGCGGATGCCCGGATGGGCGCCGCCGACGGGCTGAACACCCGGCTGGTCGGTCCGGGCGCGGCCAAGATGGACGAGCTGCTCAAGGCCTACGACGGTGTGCTCGCGCTGCTGCGTACCGCCGAGCAGCAGCTGCAGGACCGGGCGCTCGCGGTCGCCGAGGACGACAGCGCCGGCGCCGCCTGGCGGCTGCGGATCGAGGGCCTGCTGGTGCTGCTGGTGCTGGCCATCGGGGTCGCGCTGGCGATCCTGCTGGCCCGCAACCTGAACTCCGCGGCGCACCGGCTGCGCGACGGCGCGCTCACCGTGGCCAACCGGGAGCTGCCGGACGCGGTGCACCGGCTCAAGGACGCCAGCGACCTGGACAACGGCGGCGTCGACCGGGTGGTCGCGGAGATCCGCAACCCGATCCGGCTGACCGGCCAGGACGAGTTCGGGCAGGTGGCCAAGGCGTTCGAGGTGGTGCACCGGGAAGCCGTCCGGGTGGCCGCCGAGCAGGCCGCCTGGCGCACCAGCGTGTCGACGATGTTCGTCAGCCTGGCCCGGCGCAGCCAGCGGCTGGTCGACAAGATGATCCGCGAGCTGGACCAGATCGAGGGCGGCGAGCAGGACCCGCAGCGGCTGGCCCGGCTCTTCGACCTGGACCACCTGGCCACCCGGATGCGCCGCAACGACGAGAACCTGCTGGTGCTGGCCGGCGCCGAGCCGGGGGCGCCGCGCCGCGAGGACGCCTCGCTGCTCGACGTGCTGCGGGCCGCCCAGTCCGAGGTGGAGCAGTACAACCGGGTCGACTTCGGGGTGGTCGACCGGGACGTCGGGATCGCCGCCGCCGCGGTCGGCGAGGTGGTCCGGCTGATCGCCGAGCTGCTCGACAACGGCACCCGGTTCTCCCCGCCACGCACCCAGGTGGTGGCTCACGGGCAGCGGGTCGACAGCCAGGTGGTGATCCAGATCGAGGACCGTGGCCTGGGCATCTCCGAGGAGCAGCGCAAGGCGATCAACAAGCGGCTGGCCGAGCCGGCCGAGGTGGACGTCACCGCGTTCCGGCTGATGGGTTTCGCGGTGGTGGCCCGGCTGGCGGCCCGGCGCGGCATCCGGGTCCGGCTGATCCCCAGCCCGATGGGCGGGACGGTCGCCGAGGTGATGCTGCCGGCCGAGATCCTGGTGAAGCTGGCGCAGCCGGCTCCGGTCGCGCCGCCGGCCCCGCCGATGGAACCGGTCCGGCGCGGCGGGCGGACCGCCACGCCGATCAAGATGGAGATGCAGGTGGCCTGGTTCGACACCGCGGCCGCGACGGGCCCGGCCGTGCCGCGCGGCCTGCCGACCGCGGGGTACGCGCCGGCCCCGGCGCAGCCGATCGCGGCGCCGCCGGCCGTCCCCAAACCCCGGCCGTCCGCGGAGGACCGCTGGCGGATGCGGGCCGACGACGGCTGGCAGCGGGCCTCCGCGGCGGCCGCCCCGGTCGCTGCCGGCACCACGGCCACCGGGCTGCCGCGGCGCACCCCGCAGGCCCAGCTGGTGCCGGGTGCGGTGCCCGCCCCGACGGCCACGTTCCGCCGCGACCCCGAGGCGATGCGGAGCCTGTCCACCTTCACCAACGCGGTGCAACGAGGCCGGCTGACCACTGCCGCCCATCCCGGTGACAAGGAGAACGAGCGGTGACCACAGTCCCCACCATGCAGGACCTGAGCTGGCTGCTCGACGACTTCGCGGAGGGCACCTCGGGCGTCGCGCACGTCGTGGTGGTCTCCGCCGACGGCATGCTGCTGGCCGCCTCCAAGGACCTGCCCGGCGAGCCGGCCGGCCAGCTGTCCGCCATCGTCAGCGGCGTGGTCAGCCTGACCACCGGCGCGGCGGCGCTGATCACCGGCGGCGTGGTGAAGCAGACCATCATCCAGATGCAGAGCGGCTACCTGTTCCTGATGTCGATCAGCAACGGCTCGTCGATGACCGTGCTCGCCTCCAACGACTGCGACCTCGGCCAGGTCGGCTACGAGATGGCCCTGCTGGTGGAGCGGATCGGCGAATACCTGTCCCCGGCCCCGCGCCCGGCCGGCACCTGAGCCCTCGCCGCCGGACCGCTGCGGGTCGTTCTCCGACGATTCTTTCGGTACGACCGGGAGCCCCGTGCCGGTCGGCCCGCCAGGATCGTGCGCTGCGCCAGGCCGCGACGCGGGCCGCGGCCCGGCTGGTGGTCCCGCTGCGACCGCAGGCCGCGTCGCGGCCCGGGCGGGCCGCGGCCGTGGCGTGCCGATCGGCACGGGGCTCCCGGTCGTACAAGAAAATGGTTGTGGCTGTGTAGCGTCAAGCGGTCCGCGAGGAGAGGATCGCCGCATGTCAGGACCGTTCACCGTCCGGGTCGCCACGCACCAGGACCGGGACGAGATCTTCCGGTTGCGGCATGAGGTGTACGCGGTCGAGCTGCGGCAGTACCCGATCGATCCGCGCGGGCGCCTGGACGAGCCGGCCGACAGCGGGAACGTGCACCTGCTGGTGCTGGCCGGGGACGAGCTGGCCGGGTTCGTGAGCCTGACGCCGCCGTCGGCGCCGCGGTACTTCGTCGAGCGGTACCTGAACGAGGCGGCCGCGCGGCGGGTGCGGGCCGATTCGCCGTACGAGATCCGGGCCCTGACCGTGCGCGCGAAGCACCGCCGTGGCCCGGTGGCGGCCCTGCTGATGTACGCGGTCCTGCGCTGGGTCGTCGCGCGTGGCGGGCGGAGCGTGATCGCGATGGGCCGGGCCGAGACCCAGGACATGTACGCCCGGCTGGGCCTGCGGCGGACCGGCGTGGAGTTCACCGCGGGCGCGCAGCGCTACGGGCTGATGCGCGGTGACGTGGCCGCCGGGCGGGTCGTCGTCGCGCAGCGGTACCGGCGGCTGCTGCCCCGGCTCGGCGCACTGGTGCGGTGGGAGCTGGACGTGCCGTTCGACGCGTCGCCGGAGCACTGCGCGCACGGCGGCCGGTCCTTCGACGCGATCGGGACCAGCTTCGACCGGCTGGACCGGCGGGACCGCATCGTCACCGCGGACGTGCTGGACGCGTGGTTCCCGCCCGCGCCCGGCGTGCTGGCCGCACTGACCGCGGACCCGGCCTGGCTGGCGCGGACCTCGCCGCCGGCCCAGGCGGACGGGCTGATCACCGAGATCGCCAAGGCCCGCGGCGTGGACCGGGACGCGATCGTGGTCGGGGCCGGCTCGTCCGACCTGATCTACCGGGGCCTGCCCCGGCTGATCGGCGCGGGCTCCCGGGTGCTGCTCATGCAGCCGACCTACGGCGAGTACCCGCACCTGGTCGGGAAGCTCGGCGCCCGCGCGGACGTGCTGCGGCTGCGCCCGGAGACCGGGTGGCGGCTCGACCTGGACGAGCTGGAGCGGGCGCTGCAGCGTGGGTACGACCTGGTGGTGCTGGTCAACCCGGGCAACCCGACCGGCCGGCACGTCGACGCCGACGCGCTGTGGCGGGTGCTGCGGACCGCGCCGGCGAGCACCACGATCTGGGTGGACGAGGCGTACGTCGACTATGCCGGCCCGGCACAGACGCTGGAGCCGCGGGTGGCCCTGGCCGGCAACCTGATCGTCTGCAAGACCATGTCCAAGGCCTACGCCCTCTCCGGCCTGCGGGTCGGCTACCTGGTCGCGTCCGGGCCGCTCGCCGCCGACCTGCGCCGCTGGTCGCCGCCCTGGCCGGTGGCGCTGCCCGCGCAGCTCGCCGGGATCCGGGCGCTGCAGGACCCCGGGCACTACCAGCGGTGCTGGCAGCGCACCGGGGACCTGCGGCGGACTCTCGCCGACGGGCTGCGCTCGGCGGCGGACGTCGAGGTGGTCGAGTCGGAGGCGAACTTCGTGCTGGTCCGGCTGGCCCGCGAGGGGATGGCCGCCGAGGTGCGCGGCCGGTGCGAGGAGCACGGGGTGTTCGTCCGGGACGTGTCCCCGCTCTCGCCGGACTTCCGCGACCGCTACGTGCGGGTCGCCGTCAAGGACGTCACGGAGATCCGCCGGATCGTGGCGGCCGTCAGCGGAAGCTGAAGACCGGCACCAGGCCGGGAAGCCGGCCGGCCAGGGCAGCGAAGTTGCCGCACCGCCTCGATCACGTACGCTGCGGCGATGAGCATCGGCAAGGGCGACATCGCACCCGACTTCGAACTGCCCGACCAGGACGGCACGCCGCGGCGGCTGACCGACCTGCTCGCCAACGGTCCCGTGGTCCTGTTCTTCTACCCCGGGGCGATGACCAAGGGCTGCACCGCGGAGGCCTGCCACTTCCGCGACCTGGCCGCCGAGTACCGCGAGGCCGGGGTGCAGCGGGTCGGGATCAGCCGGGACCCGGTCGAGAAGCAGAAGCTCTTCGCCGAGACCTACACCTTCGACTACCCGCTGCTGTCCGACCCGGAGTCGGCGACGATCGCGGCGTACGGGGTGAAGCGCAAGCTCAACCTGGGCCCGCTGAGCACCAAGCGGATGACCTTCGTGATCGGCACCGACCGGACGATCCTCGACGTGATCCACAGCGAGCTGGACATGAACCAGCACGCGGCGCAGGCGCTCAGCGTGGCGGCCGCGGCCAAGGCCTGATCCGGTGGCCGATGCGGTGGCCCGGCGGCAGGCGGAGCTGCAGGCTCGGGTCGGCGAGCGGCTGGCGCCGGGGGAGACGTACCGGGCGGCGCTGTGGGTCGCCCGCCCGTCCGGGCTGCCGCTGATCTCGAAGATCGCCGGGGGCGTGCCGGGGCCGCTGACCGGGTCGCCGCCGGGGCCGGGCAGCGGACTCGCGGCCGAGCTGTATCAGCGCCTGCCGGAGTACACGTCGGCGGCGGCACTCGCCCTCACCGACGCGCGGCTGCTCCTGTTGCTGCTCGCCGAGACAGCCCGGCCACGGCCGCGCCGTCTCTTCTCGCGGGCCGAGCCCGACGTCTTGCCGGCGTTGACGCTCGCCTGGGAGTGCCCGCGGGCCGCTGTGGACGCGGCCGCCGCCAGCGACCCGGAGGGCAGGCTCGCGCTGCGCTTCACCGACGGGTCGACAGTGTCCCTGGTCGCCCCGGCGGTGCTGGCCATCCCGTTCGCCGAGGCGGCAAAGCTTTAGCGGAAGGCGGACCGGGCGGTCGGCGTCAGACTCAGCCGCTCGGTCTTCACCACGGCGAAGTGATCGGGCACGGCCACCTCGGCGTCCTCCGTGGAGAACCACAGGAACGCGTGCTCACCCTCGCGCACCGGCAGCCGCGGGAAGTCGTTCGCCGAATACTCGCTGGTGAAGACGGCGACCGCGCCGCTGCCCTGACCGGCGAACCACCGCTCGAACTCGTCGTCGAAGGGCCGGTCGCGGTACCAGATCGTCGCGGTCAGCGCGGACGCCGGTCGCCCGGTGTCGCGGGGTGACCGCGGCGGTGGCACGATCGCGCGCAGCAACAGCACGTCGTCCGAGTCGACCATCGTGGCGTTCGCCGCCGGGCCGTGCTCGCGCCACACCGGGCCGCCGTAGAACTCCGGCAGGGCCCGGCCACGCACCGCCATGTCGGGGAAGCCGCGCAGCCAGACGAACACGTCCGGCCGGTCCCGGTCGCGGAACTGGCCGAGCACGCTCATCCCCAGCCGCTCCTGCGACTCGACGAACTCCCGGTCGAACAGCTCGATCAGCTCGTCCCGGCGGCCGGGACGCAGCGTGTACTGCCGGAGCTCGACGATCACTGCAGGATCCTCTCCAGCATCCCGGCGATCGTCCGGCGGCGCAGCGCCGCCCCGAACGCCTCGGAGGCGTCGTCGTACACATCGGTCAGGACCGGCTGGATGCCCCGGCCGACCGGACACTCCCGGTTCGGCTCCGAGTGGTGCAGTGCCAGCAGCGGCTCCCGGTCGACCGCCGCCCACACGTCGAACATGGTGATCTCCTCGGCCGGGCGGGCCAGCGCGAACCCGGCCCCGGCACCCCGGCGCGCCTTGACCAGGCCGGCCTTGCGCAGGTCGCCGAGGCTGCGGCGGAGGATGACCGGGTTGGTGTTGACGCTCGCGGCGACCTCGTCGGAGGTGAGCCAGGGCTTGCCGCGCCGGCGGGCCAGCTCCAGCCAGGCCAGCGCGTGCGCGGCAATCGTCACTCTGCTGTTCGAAGACATCGTAACCATCTTTGTTACGGCAGCCAGCCGCCGCAACCCCGGCCCGCAGTGGCCGTTCTCACCGTTCCGGGCAAAGGCCCCGCCCGCAGTGGTGACCGGCCGGGGTAGCGGCCGGCGTTGGTCAGGACGGCTGCCGCAGGATCTGGGCGACCTCCCAGGCGTTGCCGGCCGGGTCGGTGAAGGCTACCGTGCGGCGGCCCCACGGGCGGTCGACCGGGCCGTTCAGGATGGTCACGCCGTGCTGCTTGAGTTGCTCGTGGACCGCGTTCGCGTCGGCCACCTCGATGGTGATCAGCAAGCGGGCTCCGGTCTGCGCCGCGGCCACCGGATGCGGCTCGACCAGGGTGTCCGCCCGGTCCGCGCGCAAGATGTTGATCATCAGGTTGTCCAGGCGGACCACCGCCGAGGCCTCGTCCGACCAGACCACCTCGAGGCCGAAGACGTCCTCGTAGAACGCCCGCGTGGCGGCCAGGTCCTCGGCGAAGAGGGTGATGACCTCGATCTTGCTGAGCCCTTTGATCACGTGTGCCCCGTCTCTGCTGGGAAGAGAGTTACGAGACGTGATCGTATGATCGATGCGGCGTCCGTAGGGGGTCGCGCCGGTTCCGGAACTCGTTGCGGGGCAGGTCGCTCGTCACCTTCTCCGATTCACCGTGGCGTCCCGATTCCCCCGTACGCTTGCGTAACCGGGCTCCGGCGACCTGCCGCCTGCAACGTCGTCAATGCTCGCTGCGCGACCTTGTACGAAGCGTGGGAGACTCGTACCGTCCTTGTGAATTTCTTGAATTCCCTGGTCGGGGACGGGCGTGCGGAGGTAAGGCGGCGGTGCGGTTCGGCGTGCTCGGCGTGGTGGAGGCCTGGATCGGCGGCCGGTCCGTCGAGCTGGGACACGCCCGGCAGCGATGTGTGCTCGGGGTGCTGCTCGTCGAGGCGGGCCGTCCGGTCACCGTGGACCAGCTGATCGACCGGGTGTGGGGCGGGTCCGCGCCGCAGCGGGCCGCCGGCGCGCTGTACAGCTACCTGTCCCGGCTGCGCGGCGCGATCGCCGGCGCGGACGGCGTGGAGGTCCGCCGCGAGCCGGGCGGCTATCTGCTCACCGTCGACCCGCACGCGGTCGACCTGCACGAGTTCCGGGACCTGAGCGCGCTGGCCCGGGCCGCCGAGTCGGACCGGGCCGCCGCCGACCTGTTCGGCCGGGCGCTGGAGCTGTGGCGCGGCGAGCCGTTCGCCGGCCTGGACACGCCGTGGCTGGGGGCGACCCGGCGCACCCTGCTCGGTGAGCGGTTCGCCGCCGAGCTGGACCGCAACGACGTGCTGCTGCGGCTCGGCCGGCACGCCGAGCTGCTTCCGGCGCTGTCCGCGGCGATCGCCGAGCATCCGCTGGACGAGCGGCTGGCCGGGCAGGCGATGCTGACGCTGTACCGGTGCGGGCGGCAGGCCGACGCCGACGAGCAGTACCGGCGGATCCGCCGCGCCCTCGCCGACGAGCTGGGCAGCGACCCGGGCGCCGCGCTGCGCCGGCTGCACGAGCAGATCCTCGCCGCCGACCCGGCCCTGGACGCCGCGGTGGCCGAGCCCGGGGGAGTGGTCGCGGCGGCCGCCGGGACGACCCCGGTGCCGATGCAGCTGCCCGCCGACGTGCGGGCGTTCACCGGGCGTACCGAAGAGATCGCCGCCCTGGATCGCCTCCTGGTGGCGCCGGGCGGCGCCGAGCCACCGCTCACCGTCGCGTTGCTCTCCGGCACCGCCGGGGTCGGCAAGTCGGCGCTGGCCGTGCGGTGGGCGCAGCGGGTCCGGGACGCCTTCCCGGACGGGCAGCTGTATGTGAACCTGCGCGGCTACGACACCGAACAGCCGGTCGCGGTCGCCGACGCGCTGGCCGGGTTCCTCACCGCGCTCGGCGTGCGCGGGCCGGAGATCCCGCCCGGCACCGACGAGCGGGCCGCCCGTTACCGCTCCGAGCTGACCGGCCGCCGGATGCTGGTGCTGCTGGACAACGCGTCCTCGGTGGAGCAGGTCCGCCCGCTGCTGCCCGGCACCGGATCCTGCCTGGTGCTGGTCACCAGCCGCGACTCGCTGCCCGGCATGGTCGCGGTGCACGGCGCCGAGCGGGTCAACCTCGACCTGCTGCCGCTGCCCGACGCGCTCGGGCTGCTGCGCAAGCTGATCGGCGCCCGGGTCGACGCCGAGCCGGCCGCCGCCCGGGCCCTCGCCGCGGCCTGCGCCCGGCTGCCGCTCGCCCTGCGGATCGCCGCCGAGCTGGCCGCCGAGCGCGCCGACGTGCCGCTCGCCGAGCTGGTCGCCGAGCTGGGCGACCACCGGGTGCGGCTGGACCTGCTGGACGCGGGCGGCGATCCGCGGGCCGAGGTGCGGGCGGTGTTCTCCTGGTCGTACCAGAACCTGCCGGAGGCCGCGGCCCGGGTGTTCCGGCTGCTCGGGCTGCACCCGGGGGAGACCGCGCACGTCGACGCGATCGCGGCGCTGACCGGTGTCCCGGCCGGCGAGGCGCGGCGGCTGCTCGGCGTGCTGACCCGGGCCAGTCTGGTCCAGGCCGGCCGCGGCGGCCGTTACGGCATGCACGACCTGCTGCGGGTCTACGCCGCCGAGCTGGCCACCGGCCACGACGGCGAGACCGACCGGCGGGCCGCGCTGACCCGGCTGTTCGACCACTACCTGACCGGCGCGGTCGCCGCGATGGCCACGCTCTACCCGGCGGACGCCGCCGCGCCCGGCGACCCGGAGGCGGCCCGCGCCTGGATCGAGGCGGAGCGGCCCAACCTGGCCGCGATCTGCACCTACGGTGCCGCGCACGGCTTCCACCGGCACACCATCGCGCTGGCCGAGACCCTGTTCCGCTACCTCGACGCGGCCGGTCCGGTCGCCGAGGCGGCCACCGTCACCGCGTCCGCCGTGTCCGCGGCCCGCGCGATCGGCGACCACGGCGCGCAGGCCCGCGCGCTGTCCCATCTGGGCCGGTTGCATCGGCGCCAGGGCCGCTTGCACGACGCGGCCGCGACCTATCGGCAAGCCCTTTCGCGGTACGCCGAAGTGCCCGACCCGGCGGCCGAGGCGCTGGTCCTGCGCAACCTGGGCAGCGTCGACTGGCGACTGGGCGACTACCGGCAGGCGGCCGACCACTACCGCCGGGCCTGGACGCTCTACGAGCAGCTGGGCGACCAGGCCGGCCAGGCCGACGCGCTGGTCCGGCTGGGACTGGTCGACGCCCGGCTCGGCGACCACCCGCAGGCGGTGCGGCGCTTCGAGGCCGCCCTGGAGCTGTACGCGACACTGGGTGACCGGTTCAGCGAGGCGTACGTGCTGTCCCTGCTCGCCCGGCAGCCGCACCACCCGGCCGGCCTCGACCGGGCCGCCGCCCACCTGGAGCAGAGCCTCGGCGCGGTCCGCCGCACCGGTGACCGCACCGCGGAGGCGTACGCGCTGACCGACCTGGCCGCCGTCCAGGCCCGCCAGGGCCGCCTCAGCGAGGCCGCCGGCCAGCTGCGCCGCGCGCTGGTCCTGCACCGCCGGATCGGCGACCGGGCCAGCGAGGCGGAGGCGCTCAACGACCTCGGCCAGGTGCTGCGCGCCGCCGGGGACGCGGTGGAGGCCCGCACCCAGCACGGCCAGGCCCTGGAACTCGCCGAGGAGATAGGCGACCGGTACGAGACGGCGCGCGCCCACCACGGCCTCGCCGCCGCCCTGCACGACACCGGCGATCCGGCGGCCGCCCAGCCGCACCACGACCGCGCCCGGCAGCTCTTCGCCGACCTGCGGGTGCCGGCTGCCCCGCCCGTCGAGCAGCGGCAGGTGCGAGCGTGACCGCCTTCGACACGGCCGCGGAGCTGGCGGCGCGGGACGTGGGGGAGTTCCTGCGCCGGTTCACCCGCGCCTGGAACCTCCCCGCGGAGAGCAAGGGCCTGCCCCGGGACGGTGCGGTGCCGGCGGCGCTGCGTGAGGCGTATGCGATCGGTGACCTCCTGGATCCCCGGGCGCTGGAGGTGCAGGGAGAGGTTCTGGTCTTCCACTACGCCGACCCGATGATCACCGAGACGAGATGGGGCATCCCGCTCGACACCGTCGATCAGGCGGACCCGCCGGTGGTCATCGACACCGGAGGCGGCTGGCAGCCGTATCTCGACCGGGTGTCGCTGGCCTGCGTCGACGTGGCCCTGACCGCGGTCATCCAGGAGCACGACGAGGAACTGTGCAACGCCTGCGAGCTGCCCGCGGAGCTGGTCGGCCCGGCCCTGGCCGCCTTCGACCGGGTCCCGCTGCCCGACCTGCCCATGTGGATCGACGTCGAGGAGTCGCCGGTGCGCTGGTGGTCCCGGCCCGGCCAGTTGCTGCGCACCCACGGCGAGGGCGGGGTCTGGCTGTGGGCCAGCGCCCAGACCAGGGCCGACCTGGACGCGATGTACGCCGCCCTCCCCGGCGCGGACTGGTGCAACTGAAACGGCGACCGTCTGACGTTCCGCTCGGCCGGCAGGCGTGCGCGGTCTCGTTGGCGACCATCGGCCAGCACCCTGCCCTGCTCGGCGCCGCGGGCTCGCTGACCACCGGCCAATGCCTACGCCCAGCGGGGACGACGCGGCGAACTCAGTCTGCCGTCGCGCGTCGTCCACCCGATGGGGTGCGGTGCCTGATGGTGAAGGGCGAAGACGGCATCCTCATCCGACAGGCCTTGTCAGTCGCAGATGGTGTCCTGGTCAGCTCACGTCGACCTTGAACGTGGAGGTCTTCCCGTTCTCGTCGGTCAGCGTGACCGGCCCGAAAGTGATGACGGGAATGGCCGCACTCCCCGTTCCCCGATAGAACCCCGTCGCGCGGGTGATCCTGACGGCGAGAGCGGACAGCGTGGCCGCGAGCTCGGCATCGGCCTGGATCCTCGGTTCGGCGAGGGCCTGCTGGCCGTGCCGCTCGGCCCAGTCCCGCACCGCACGCGATTCCCGGCTCATCTCGGCCAGGATCGACTCGTTGGCCCACGCCCAGAGCCAGGAGGAGGTCGATGGGTTGTGACTGCCGATGATCTGCGCCGCGGCAGCTGCGGTCCGGTCCGCGAAGGTCCACGTGATGATTCCGGTGCGTTGGTCGAGGTCCCACCGGTCCGCCGTGCCGAGGCCCCAGGAGGTGTGCGCCTCAGCGAGCTGGTTGATCATGTCCTCGCCCTGCAACAGCAGGACACCGAGGTCTGCCTCGTCAATGTCTGACACGCCGTTCGACCTGTCCTTACGCTTGAAGAACCCCATGCGGCGAAGCCTCTCACGCGCCCGTGATGTCACCGGGACCGGCTGGTGGTCGTCGGCCTGCCGTCAGGGGTGCCCGGCGCGAATGCTGTCGAGGAGGACCTGCAGGTAGCGCTCGAGCCGATCGGTGGGATCGGCGCCGATGCGGAGGGCGAAGGCGGTGCCGCAGACCAGGCGGTGCAGGTCGTCCTCGGTGAGGTCGGGGTGCAGGATGCCGGCCTGGCGGGCGCGGTCTAGCACGGTGCGGGTCGAGGCCAGGAACTTCTCGCGGTGGGCGGTGGTGCTCGCGGTGGCGTCCTGGTCGGGAGCCGTTGAGATCACCTCGGCGAAGGCCGGGTCGGTCAGCTGGCTCAGGGGCAGGGGCGGGTCTCGTAGCCCGGCCGGGAATCAGGCCGCACCCCCGGTCGGATGACGAGACGCGCCTCAGGTGGTGAGCCAGAACCGCTCGACGATCCCCGGCAGCCAGTCCGGCTCGCCGAACTGCAGGCCGTAACGCTCGGCGAGGTCACCGCCCTGCCCGGCCGCCTCCGGGCCGGCCGCGATCAGCTCCACCACCTCGCGGAAGAAGTGCTCGAAACCGGCCGGGGTGATGATCTCGATCATCCGGGCCGGGACCGCGCCGGCGTTCCACATCGCGTGCAGCCTCGCCGCGCGGCTTGGTGATTTGACATCCTCGCCGTCCTAAAGGACGGCGATTCCAGCCACGCTGCGCGTGGCACGCGCGGCGTTCTGGCGGGTTACCGCTTCATTGCGCGGTGCCGGGACGAGTCCTGGTCTTACCTGCGCTCGACGGTCGTTGAAGTCCGCCTGCCCGGCGGCCTTGATGTTGATGGCGGCGTTGACGTCCCGGTCGTGGTGACTGCCGCAGGGGCAGTCCCACTCCCGAACGTTGAGCGTCATCTTGTCGTTGATCCGGCCACAGTCGCAGCACATCCGGGTGGATGGGAAGAACCGGTCCACCCGGGCGAACGTGCGCCCGTACCGGGCCGCTTTGTATTCCAGCATGGTGGTGAAGCTGGCCCAGCCCGCGTCGTGCACGCTCTTGGCGAGCCGGGTCCGGCCGAGACCGGTCACGCACAGGTCCTCGACGTACACCGCTTGGTTGTCGCGGATGATCGCCGTGGACAGTTTGTGCTGCCAGTCGCGCCGGGTGTCAGCCACCCGGGCGTGCGCCCTGGCGACCTTGATGACAGCCTTCTTGCGGCGGTTGCTGCCCTTGGTCTTGCGGCACAGAGCTTGCTGCAACCGCTTGAGCTTGCGGGCCGCACGCCGCAGGAACTTCGGCGCGGTCACCTTCGTGCCGTCGGACATGACCGCGAAGTGGGTCAAGCCCAGGTCGATACCGATCTCGGTGTCGACCGGCGGCAACCCCTCATCCTCGCCGGTCTGTACGACGAACGAGGCGAAGTACCGTCCGGCCGCGTCCTTGACGATGGTCACGCTGGACGGTTCCGAGGGCAGCGTCCGGGACCAGCGCACCGCAAGATCGCCGATCTTCGGCAGCCGCAGACGGCCGTTGTCGAGGATCTTGAACCGTGAGTTCTTGGTGAACCGGATCGCCTGCCGGCTGTCCTTGCGCGACCGGAACCGGGGCGGGGCGACCTTGCGGCCCTGGCGCTTGCCCGACAGTGAGTTGAAGAAGTTGCGGTACGCGATGTTCAGATCGGCGAGGGACTGCTGCAACACCACCGCCGACACCTCGCCCAGCCACGCCCGGTCCTCGGTGGCCTTGGCCTGGGTGATGACCAGCTTCGACAGGTCTCCATCGGAGATGTACTTCCCGCCTGCTTCGCGGGCCTGCTGACGCAGCCTGAGTCCGTCGTTGAAAACCACGCGGGCACACCCGAACGCCTGCGCCAGCGCGGTGCGCTGGGAGGCGTCCGGAGTGACCCGGAAGTTGTAACGGAGCTGCATGACCATCACTGTCCCATGCTGGCTTATGGCCGAGCCTCAAGGTATCCGCACCGCAGACACTGTGTCTTTGCGATGCACGTCCACTTGGTTTTCGTGACGAAGTTCCGACACAAGGTGTTCACCGACCAGCACCAGGTTCGGATGCAGGCGATCATGCGCGACATCTGCGCCGACTTCGAGGCAGAGCTGGTCGAGTTCAACGGCGAGGACAATCACGTGCACCTGCTGGTCAACTTCCCACCCAAGGCGGCTGTCGCTCGGCTGGTCAACTCGCTCAAGGGCGTCTCCTCCCGCCGCCTGCGCCAAGAGTTCCCCGACCTGATACGCCACTACTACCAGGCCAACAAACTCTGGTCCGGCTCGTACTTCGCAGGCTCCGCCGGCGGCGCACCTGAACCTCGTCAAGCAGTACATCGAGCAGCAGAACCGTCCCGGTTAAGGCACTGCTCGGGCCTAGCGGCCCCCCAGCGCGGGCCTTCACCCCCCGGGCTGAAACCCGGAGCACTGGCCCGCATTCCGGTAGCCGCCCGGCCCGAGCACCACCTCCCGGTCGCCCGAGCGGAAGCCGATCTCGCCCTCGGTGACGATCGAGTACTCGTCCTCCCGGGTGTGCAGGTGCGGCGCCACCAGCGCGCCGACCGGGAACGGATGCTCGACGACCGCCAGCGCCCCGCCGGTGTCCTCGCCCCACAGCTTGAAGTGCACGCCGATGTCGCCGAGCGAGCCCACCCGCCCACCACCCGGCTGGACCACGGTCAGCGGTGGCGGCTCCGAAGTCGTCATGCGAACTGCCTACCCCATCGCCGTCCTCCCGGCGACCGAATTCATGGAGCGCGACGTGCTGTCCGGGCCGCTCACGGGCCGTGGCACCGCGGTGAGGGGCCGGCCCGGTGGTGCGGCCCGGCGAGCGCCTCCGGCGGGTTGCCGTCCGCACCAGGACGATCGCCTGTAGACCGTCCGGTGCGAACGCGGCGCCGGACCTTTACCCGGGCGGCCGGCTGTCCCAGCATGGGCAGATGGGCGATTCGCTCGGGCAGCGGGTGACCCTGATGCGCGACCTGCTGGGCACCGTCCGCGGCGGCCTGACGCCGGGCGGCAAGTGACTCACTCCTCGTCGACGGTGATGTGCAGCTCGGCGAGGAACGCCTTCGCCGCCGGGGTGAGCGACGACCGGTTCCAGATCAGGTGCTCGATCCGCTCCGGGGCGTCCCGGACCTCGACGGTGACCACCCCGGTCAGGTGCGGCGTGTACATCGAGGCGAGCAGCGCGACCGCGAGGTTCTCCCGGATCAGCCGGAGCATCAGGATGTCCACCGTGGTGACCTCGAAGGCGACCTCCCGCTGCACCCCGGCCGCGGCGAAGGCGAGATCGGACTGGATCCGCCCGGCCGTCCCGGCGGGCAGGTCGACGAACGGCTCGCCGGCCAGCCGGGCCAGGTCGATCTCGGACTCGGCGGCCAGCGGGTGGTCCGGGGCGACCACCGCGACCAGCCGGTCGTGGGCCAGCTGCCGGCTGCCGACGCCCTCCAGCCGGGCGGTCACCGGCAGGCCGAGGAAGGCCAGGTCGAGCCGGCCCTCCTTGACCTGTTCGGTGAGTGGCTCGCTGCCGCCGACCCGCAGGCCGATCCGCACCTGCGGGAACCTCTGGTGGAAGGCGTGCAGGGCGGCCGGGATGTCGACCGCCGCGACGGTCGGGATCACCCCCACGGTGAGCCGCCCGCGGACCTCGCCGACCGCGGCGGCGACCTCCGCGGCGGCCCGCTCGGCGGCGTCCAGGCACTGCCGGGCCACCGGCAGGAACGCCCGCCCGGCCGTGGTCAGCCGGACCCGGCGGCTGGTCCGCTCGAAGAGGCGGGCGCCCAGCTCCCGCTCCAGCCGGGCGATCTGGTGGCTGAGCGCGGACTGCACGACCAGGCACCGCTCGGCGGCCCGGGTGAAACTGTTCGTCTCGGCGACCGCGAGCACGTAGCGCATCTGCTGCAACTCCACCGATCCATCGTGATTCACGATCGCTGGGGTGACAAGGATGTGTTGGACTCATCAATGCCGGTCGAGCAGCCTGAAGACATGAACATCCGCGTCGCCTCGGTGACCGCCCTCGCCCCGATGGTCTGGGGCACGACGTACGTGGTCACCACCGAACTCCTGCCGCCCGGCCACCCGCTGTTCGCCGGTCTGGCCCGGGCCCTGCCGGCCGGCCTGCTCGCGGTCGCCGCCACCCGCACCCTGCCGCGCGGCGCCTGGTGGTGGAAGGCCGCCGTGCTCGGGGCGCTCAACATCGGCATCTTCCTGCCGCTGCTGTTCGTCAGCGCC
Organism: Actinoplanes octamycinicus; assembly: GCF_014205225.1. Classification (NCBI taxonomy): domain Bacteria; kingdom Bacillati; phylum Actinomycetota; class Actinomycetes; order Micromonosporales; family Micromonosporaceae; genus Actinoplanes; species Actinoplanes octamycinicus. Next base: position 7,242,072 of record NZ_JACHNB010000001.1, on the reverse strand, counting down.
GAGCGGCTGCCCGGCGGGGTCGCCGCCACCCTGGGCGCCGCCCAGCCGCTACTCGTCGCGCTGCTCGCGGTCGCCGTCCTGCGCCAGACCCCGGCCGCCTGGACCCTGGCCTGGGGGCTGGTCGGCGTGGTCGGCGTCGCCCTGGTGGTGATCGGCCCGGAGGCGGCGTTCGACCCGGTCGGGATCCTGGCCGGCCTGGCCGGGACCGGCTCGATGGCACTCGGCGTGATCCTGACCAAACGCTGGGGCCGCCCGGCCGGGGTCGGTCCGGCGGCCTACGCGGGCTGGCTGCTCGGCGCCGGCGGCCTGCTGCTGGTCCCGGTCACCTTCCTGGTCGAGGGCCCGCCGCCGGCCGTCGACGGGCCGGCCCTGCTCGGCTACCTGTGGCTGGCCGTGCCCGGCGGGCTGATCGCCTACGTCCTGTGGTTCCGCGGCATCACCATGCTGCCGGTCGCCTCGGTCGCCGTGCTCACCCTGCTGTCCCCGATGGTGGCCGCGCTGCTCGGCGCGGTCCTGCTCGGCCAGACCCTCGGCCCGGTGCAACTGGCCGGGTTCGCCCTGGCGCTGGCCTCGATCGTGGCCGGCCAGATGTCGCCACGCGTGCTCACCCTGGAGAGGATCACCCGTTGAAGATCACCGTTGTCGGCGCCGCCGGCATGTCCGGCTCCCGCATCGTCACCGAGGCCCTGGCCCGCGGACACCGGGTCACCGCCGTGGTCCGCCGGGCCGTCCCGGAGGCCCGGGTGACCGTGGTGCGGGGCGACGCCACCGACACCGCACTGATGACCAAGCTGTTCGCCGACACCGATGTGATCGTGGGCGCCACCCGCCCGGTTCCCGGCCAGGAGCACACCGTCCCGGCCACGGCCACCGCACTGCTCGACGCGGCGGCCGCGACCGGGAAGCGGATCCTGTTCGTCGGCGGCTCCGCGCCGCTGCGGTCGCCGGGCGGCGGGCTGGCCTTCGACGACCCGGCGTTCGTGCCGCCGGAGTACCGGGCCATCGCCGCCGCCAGCATGGCGCAGCTGCAGGCGTGCCGGGCGCACCCGGCCGACTGGACCTACGTCAGCCCGCCCGGACTGCTCGAACCCGGCACCCGCACGGCGCGGTACCGCCGGGGCGGCACCGCGCTCGTGGTGGCCGCGGACGGCTCGTCCCGGATCTCGGCGGAGGACCTGGCCGTGGCGGTCCTCGACGAGCTGGAGCAGCCGTCCGGGGAGCGGCACTTCTCGGTGGGTTACTGACAGGTGTTCCGGTGGGGCAGCTCCGGGATGTAGCTGCTCCACTCCTCGCCGGTCAGGCCGCGCCCGCTAATGGCGCAGGCCTGCCCGGCCGGGTCGGCGGCGAGTTCGGCCGGGATGGTCGCGTCCCACAGCGTCACGGTCTGCGGCTGGTCGCCGAACGCGCCGCCGGCCGCCAGCATCCGGCCGTCCGGGCTGAACGCCGCGTACACCGACTGCAGGGTGGGGCTCTTGAGCATGGCGTACGGAACGGCCGTGCTCGGGTCCGCGATGTCCCACAGGATCATCGCGTCGTCCAGGCTGGCGGTGGCCAGCGTGCGCCCGTCCGGGCTGAACCCGATCCAGCGCAGCGTGCTGGTGTGCCCGACCAGCGTGGCGATCTTGTTGGGCTGGGCCGGGTCGGCGACGTCCCACAGCACCGCGGTCGCGCCGTCGTCGGTGGCCGCCGCCAGCGTCCGCCCGTCCGGGCTGAACGCCAGCCACCAGGCGGTGTAGCCGTAGTAGTTCTTCAGCAGGATCGAGGAGCGCCGCACCGGGGCGGCGCGGTCGGTCACGTCCCACAGCGAGATGTTGTTGCCCTCGGCGACCGCCATGGTGCGCCCGTCCGGGGTGAACACGATCGCGGTCAGCGTCTTGCGCAGCATCGTCTCGGAGAGCTTCGCCGGGTTCCGCCGGTCGGCCAGGTCCCAGAGCGTGGTCCGGCCGTCGCGCTGGCCGACCGCGAGGGTGCGCCCGTCGGGGCTGAACCTGATCGCGTACACCGGATCGCCCTGCGCCTTGATGACCGACAGCGGCGCCGGAGCGGCCGGGGCGGTCATGTCCAGCAGCGTGACCGTGCGGTCGGTGCCGGTGACGGCCAGCGTGCTGCCGTCGGCGCTGAGCGTGAGATCCTCGACCGTGCCGTCGTGCAGCGGCCACGTCCCGCCGCGCACCGGTTTCGCCGGATTCCTCAGGTCCCACGGGATGCCCTTGCCGTCCCACCCGGCGGCGATCAGCGACCGGCTGTCCGGGGTGAAGGTGAGCCCCACGACGTTCTCCGGGAACGGCCCGGGCATGGCGGCGACCTCCTCCCGCGCGAAGCGTCCCTTGGTGGTCCACAGGGTCGCCGTCTTGCGGCCCCCGGCGGTGGTCAGCCGGCGCCCGTCCGGGCTGAACGCCAGTGACCGGACCGGGCCCTCCGGCGTGGTCACCGTCGCCAGCAGGGTGGACAGCCAGGCGAAGGTCTCGTCGCGGCGGACCGTCCACAGCGCGGTCGCCCCGTCCGTGTCGGCGAGCGCCAGGGTGGTGCCGTCCACGCTGAACTCCATCGCGCTCAGGTGCGCGTCGCCGGTGGCGGCGAGTTCGGACAGGCCGACCCGCGGCTTGGCCGGGTCGGTCAGGTCCCAGAGCCGCACGTAGTCGTAGGGCGCCTGAACCGCCACCAGCGGGTCCTTCGGGCTGAACTCGATAGCCGCGTCGGGCACCTTGTCGCTGGCCGAGGCGGCCAGCGTGGCGCCCTGCACCGGCTGGGCCGGATCGGTCAGGTTCCACACCGTGACCGACGCGCCGCTGGTCACGCCGACCTTGCCGTCCGGGCCGAACCTGAGCGGGTAGGCGCCGGGCAGGGTCGCCAGCGTGGCCGGCGCGGCGCCGCCGATGTTCCACAGCACGGTGTTCTTGTCCCGGTTGCTGACCGCCACGGTGTGCCCGTCCGGGCTGAGGTCCACCGCCACGATCCCGGCCGCGTCGGGCAGCGACACCTTCCGCACCGGGTGGGCCGGATCGGTCACGTCCCACACCACAGCCGCCGCCGAGCCGTCTTTCTCGAAGACCGCCAGCGTACGACCGTCCGCGCCGGCCACCAGCGTCTTGTCGGCCGTCCCGTCGACCGGCAGCGTGGCCAGCCGTACCGGCGCGGCCGGGTCCGCGGTGTCCCACAGCGACACCGTCCCACCGGCGTCGGCGGTGGCCACCACCTGTCCGGCCAGCGCGGCCACGTTCACCACGTCGCCCAGCGCGCCGGCGTAGTGGGTGGCCATCACCAAGTGACTGAGCTGCTCCTTGGTCTGCGCGTCGGGGTGCAGGCGCTGCGCGGCCACGCCGAGCATCAGCGCCTTCTTCGGGTCGTCCTTGACCATGGCGCGTGCCCGGGTCATCAGCCGCCGGCTGATCTCGACGCGCTGCTGCAGCGCCACCGCCTCGCGTTGCCGGCGGGCCTCGTCGGCCGCCTCCTTGGCCAGCCGCTCCTGCCGCTTGCGCTCCTGCTCGGCCTGCCGGGCCAGCTCCCGGTGCAGGTCGGCGAGCCGTTTCTGCTCCTTGGCCCGGGTCTCCGCCTGGTCGGCCAGCTGCTGCTGGCGGCGGGCGTTGGCGGCCTGCCGGTCGGCGTTGGCCTTCTGCCGTTCCGCCTCCTCGGCCGACGACGTGGCCCGGCCGCGCTGCCGCTCGGCGTTCGCCTTCTCGCGTTCCGCGTTGGCGTGGTACCGCTCGGCGTTGGCCTGCTCCCGCTCCGCCTCGGCGGCCGCTTCCTCGGCGAGCGCCTGCTGGTCGGCGGCGAGCCGGGTCTGCCGCTGGGTCTCGGTCTGCGCCGCCTTCGCCCGGTCCTCCTGCACCCGGGCGTTCTGCTGCTGCCGCTGCGACTCCTCGGTGGCCCGCTCGGCGGCGGTCCGCTGCTGCACCGCCTCGCGCTGCTGCACCTGCGCCTCGGCGGCGGCGACGGTGGCCAGGTCGGCGTTGCGGATCGCGATCATCCCACTGGCCGACGCGACCAGGGTGAGCAGCACCAGGGTGGCCGCCGCCACCGCCGACAGCCGCCGGGCCCGGCGGTGCTGCCGGACGTCCTCGCCCTCCAGCTCGTCCTTGCTGATCCCGTGCATCGGCGCGGCGAGCTGCGCGATCGCGTCCCGGAACCGGATGTGCCGCATGCTCAGGTGCAGGTCGTCGCGGGCCCAGCGCAGGTCCAGGTAGAGCGGCTCCTCGGCGAACACGCCGCGCAGCGCCGCCGGCACCGCGGTGGAGTCCGCGGTGAAGTCGCCGGCCTCGGCGTCCCAGCGCCACTCGCCGTCGGTCACCACCGGCAGGATCCGGTCGGTCGACTTGGTCGCCAGCCAGTGCTCGATCTCCCGGTTCACCCACGGCGAGGCCGCCGCCTCCGGCGAGGCGAGCAGCACGAAGTGGTTCGAGCCGTCCAGCGCCTCCTGAATGGAGGTCCACAGCTTGGGGGTCACCGCCAGCCCGGTCTGGTCCCGGAAGATCCACAGCGCGCGGCGCCGGTGCCAGGGTTTCGCCAGCCGGTGCAGGCCGCGCTGGACGGCCGGGGCCAGCCGTCCGTCGGCGGCGTGGCTGTAGGAGATGAAACCATCGAAGGGCATAAATGTTCCTGCGGTCGGCGTGATCGGCGGGGACCGATTCTCCATGTCACCGGCCGACAGGTAAAGCCGAGGTCCCCGCCGGATGGCGCGGACCCGCCCGATGTGCTTTGATCTATGCAGGCCGGGCACTCTCCCCCGTGGGTGCCCGGCCTTCTCTGTGCCCGGTCTCCGTGTCCGGTCCGGCACGCCGTCGTTCAGATTCCGCCGCCGCCGGCCGATGGGTCCAGCGCGGTACGACGAGAGGACAGGGCGATGGCGAGCACGCGGCGGTTCCGCCTGCTGGGCGGTAGCCGGTTGCTCCAGCTCTCCGGCGCGCTGCTGGCGGTCTTCCTGCTCTGGCTGACCGTGACCGCGATCCACCCGGTCGGGCCGATGATCCTGCTCTGGCTGCCGATCCCGGCCGGTGGCGTGGTGCTCACCGCGGTCTACTGGCGCACCAGCCGCGATCCGCGCCTGCCGGAGCCGACCCGGCGGTTCTGGCGGCACCTCACCGCGGTCGCCGCGCTGGTCACGGCCGGCACGGCGTCGCAGGTCACCGAGGTGCTGGACAACCCGGCCGGCGGCGGCCTGCAGACCAACCCGGTGATGGTCGCCTTCAACGGCACCGCGGTGCTGCTCATCGTCTACGCGCTCGCCCGCCTGCCGCTGGACCGGCAGACCCCGGGGCAGCTGGTCCGGATCCTGCTGGACGCCGGCACCGTGATGCTGGCCGCCGCGGTGTTCATGTGGTACTTCCAGACCGAGCCGATGCTCGGCCGGGAGGACACCGCCACGGTGATCGGCTCCCTGGCGCTGACCGCGATCGCGCTGGTCGGGGTGTTCGCCGTGGCGAAGGTGATGCTGTCCGGTTTCACCTTCATCGACACCTTGGGGCTGCGGCTGCTCATCCTCGCGATGGCGGTCGGCACCGCGGCGCCGCCGATCCAGACCGCGCTGCAGGGCTACGGCCCGCGGACCTTCCCGATGCAGATCGGCCTGCCGGCGATGTTCTTCTTCGCCGCCTGGGCCGGCGAGCAGCAGCGCGTGGCGCCGGCCGGGAGCGCCGCGCCGCGCGGCACGCGACGCCGCCGCAACTACTACAGCCTGCTTCCGTACGCCGGAGTGGTCGCGGTCGACGGACTGCTGCTGTACGTCTCCTGGGTCGCGCACACCAACGACCCGGTGGTGGTCGGCGCCGCCGTGCTGCTCACCGCGCTGGTGGTGCTGCGCCAGATCACCGCGTTCCGGGACAACGGCCGGCTGCTGGAGCAGCTGCACCACGGCGCCACCCACGACGCGCTGACCCAGCTGCCGAACCGGGCGCACTTCAGCGCCCGGCTGCACGAGGCGACCAGCGGCGAGCCGGGCCGGCCGGTGGCCGTCGCGCTGATCGACCTGGACGACTTCAAAGAGGTCAACGACACGCTCGGCCACGAGATCGGCGACCTGCTGCTGATCGCGGTGGCGCAGCGCCTGACGGCCGGCGTCGACGGACACGGCATGGTGGCCCGGCTGGGCGGCGACGAGTTCGTGCTGGTCCTGGACGGCGCCGGGCCGGACGCCGCGGACCGGGCCGCCGCCCGGATCGTCGAGGCGTTCCGGTCGCCGGTGGCGGCCGGCCTGCACCAGCTGCCGATCCGGGCCAGCATCGGGATCGCCGACGGGCAGGCCGGGGACGAGCCGAGCGACCTGCTGCGGCACGCCGACATCGCGATGTACGCGGCCAAGAAGCTGCCCGGCACCGCGTACCTGCACTACCACCCGGAGATGACCGGCACCGGCTCGCGGACGGCGCCGGCCGATCAGCCGCTGCCCGACGAGGTCAGGCGCACCGCCCGGGTGTGATGGGCCTCGGCCTGCCGATCGAGGCCGAGCTCCCGCAGGATCCGCTCCAGCAGCCGGTGCGTCTGCGCCTCGGCCACCCGCTGACCGGTCCGCTGGAACCCGCGCAACGCCTGCGCGGCGTAGCCGAGAGCCCGCTCCGGGCGCCGCTGACCGAGCTGGATGACCGCGGCGGCGGCCAGCGCCTCGCACTCCAGCACCACCGAGTCCGCCTGCCGGGCCACCCGCAGCGCGTCCCGGGCGTACCCGGCCGCCCGCTCCGGGTCGGCGAGCCCGTCGGCGGCCAGCGCCAGACCGGTCAGCGCCTGCGCCTGCGGATAGCGGCTGTCCGCCGCCCGGGCCAGCTCCAGCGCCTGCCCGTGCAACCGGGCCGCCTCGGCGTGACCGCCACCGCTGCGATGCACGGTGGCCAGGGTGTGCAGCGCCTCCAATTCGTGCCGCTGGTCGCCGATCCCGCGGGCCAGGGCGGCGGCGCGCCCGGCGAGCAGCAGCGCCAGCCGGTGGCCGCCCAGGTCGCAGCGGACCCGGGCGAGGGTGACCAGGCCGCCGGCCTCGCCGCCCCGGGAGCCGATCGACCGGTAGATCGCGATCGCCTCGCGGATCGCGGTGACCGCCTCGCCCAGCCGGCCCATCCGGCGGTAGATCTCGGCCAGGTTGCCCAGGCCGTTGGCCCGGCCCGGCCGCCAGCCGGTGTGCTCGATCATCCGGAGCGCGCGGACGTAGCAGTCCGCGGCCCGCTCGAGATAGCCCAGCTCCTGGTGGACCAGGCCGAGGTTGCCGGTGGCCGCGGCCGCGCCGTCCGGCCAGCCGGCCCGGTCGCACAGCTCGGAGGCCTCGGCGTAGGTGGCGAGCGCATCCCGGTACCGGCCCACCTTCCAGTGCAGGGCGGCCAGGCTCAACCGGGCCGCGGCCCGCGCCGCGGGCACGTCGTCGGCGACCGCGCAGGCGTACCCCAGCTCGGTGGCGGTCTGCCAGTCGGCGAACCGCAACCGGATGTCGAGGTAGCCGCGCAGCGTGTCGGCCAGCGACCAGCCGACGGCGGCCGGCCCGGACGCCGCGGCGGCCCGCAACACCGCGAACAGGTTGGGCCGCTCCCGGTCCAGCCAGGCGAGCGCCGCGGCCGGGTCGTCCGGGACCGGGCCGGCGCCGGCCGCGACCGGGACCGGCAGGCGCAGCTTGTCCGGATACAGCAGCCGGGCGGCGGCGTCGGCGCCGGCCAGGTAGTAGTCGTACAGCCGGCGCTGCGCGGCGGCCCGGCGAGGCGCCGGGTCCTGCTGCCGGCAGCGGTCCTCGGCGTAGTCGCGCAGCAGGTCGTGCAGCCGGAGCCGGCCGGCCCGGTACTCCTCGATCAGATGCGCGCGGCACAGCTCGTCGAGCAGCGGGCCGGCGCGGGCCGGCGGCGCGCCGGCCAGCGCGGCCGCCGCGCCCGCGTCGATGTCCGGGCCGGGGACCAGGCCGAGCAGCCGGAACAGTCGCCGGGCGGCCGGGGTCAGCGCGGCGTACGACAGATCGAACGCGGCCCGCACCGTGGTCTGCGGATCGCCGTCCACCGCCAGGTGCGCCAGCCGGTCCTCGGCGAGCCGGTCGAGGTAGGCGGTGATCGGGCGGTGCGGGTTGCCGGTCAGGTTCGCCGCGGCGATCCGCAACGCCAGCGGCAGGCCGCCGCACAGCTCGGCCAGCCGGTCCAGGTGCCGGGCCTCGGCGTCCCGGGCCGGGCCGAGCAGCCCCTCCAGCAGGGTCCGGGCCTCGTCGGCGGCGAGCACGCCGAGCCGGTGCCCGAGCGCGCCGTCCCGCGCCACCAGGCCGGTGAGCTGGTCGCGGCTGGTCACCAGGACCACGCAGCCGGGATCGCCGGGGAGCAGCGGCCGTACCTGATCCGGGTGGTTGGCGTTGTCGAGCACAACCAGGACGCGGCGTCCGGCCAGCCGGCTGCGATACAGCCGGGCGGCCGCGTCGACGTCGGTGGGCACCTGATCGGCCGGCGTGCCGAGCGCGATCAGGAACTGGGTCAGCGCGTCGATCGGCCGGCCCGGCGGATCCGAGGCGTAGCCGCGCAGGTCGAGGTGCAGCTGACCGTCCGGGAAGCGGTCCCGCACCCGGTGCGCCCAGTGGGTGACCAGCGCGGTCTTGCCGACTCCGGGCGGGCCGGTGACCGCCACCACCGCCACCGCGCCCGGCTCCGCCCCGGGTGCGCCGAGCAGCGAGTCCAGGCGGCGCAGGTGGTCCCGCCGCCCGGTGAAGCCGGGCACCGCGGCCGGCAGCTGCGCCGGGACCGCCGCGGCCGCCGCGCCCTCGGCGGACCGCAGCCCGGGATCGTCGGCCAGGATCGCCCGGTGCAGCTCGCGCAGGTCCGGTCCGGGCTCGATGCCCAGCTCGGCGGTCATCAGCTCGTGGCACTGCCGGTAGCTGGCCAGCGCGTCCGCCCGGCGCCCGGACCGGTAGAGCGCCAGCATCAGCCCGGCACGCAGCTCCTCGCGCAGCGGATGCTCGGCGACCAGCGACGCCAGGTCGTGCACGATCTCCGCGTGCTGGCCGAGCCGCAGCTGCAGCCGGCAGCGGTGCTCCAGCGCGGCCAGCCGCCGCTGCTCCAGCCGGGCCGCCTCGGCGGTGACCGTCGGGGTGGGCGGCACGTCGGCCAGCGCCGGGCCGTCCCAGAGGGTGAGCGCCCGCTCCACCTCGGCCAGCGCCTCCGGCGCCGCACGCGTCCGGCTGCCGGCCGTGAGCCGCTCGAACACCGCCGAGTCCAGGTCGTCGTCGCCGATCACCAGCTCGTAGCCGCGCTCCCGGGTCAGCAGCGGGCCGCCGACCGCGCGGCGCAGCCGCATCACATAGCCCTGCACGGTGTTGCGGGCGGTCCGCGGTGGCCGGTCTCCCCACAGCTCGTCGACCAGCCGATCCACCGACACTGTGCGGCCCGCCTCGACCAGCAGCAACGCCAGGACCGCCCGGGGCTGCGCCGCCCGGACCCCGGACCAGCCGGCGGCCGTCCGGTACCGCACCGGCCCGAGCAGCCGGAATCGTGCCACCGTTACACACTAACGGCCGCACCCTCCCCGGTGGAGAGTGCGGCCGCATCGATGAGTGTCAGCAGGTGACCTCGACGGCCGGGCCGAAGAACTCACCGGTGATCTGCCGCGGCGTGCCGTTGCGGAAGGTCACCTGCACCAGCAGGTCGCCGTAGAGCACCCCGGACGCGCAGGTCCGGGTGATCGCGAAGCTGAAGCCGGACCCCCGCGCGTCGATGATGTCGATCGTGCCGCCGAGCAGTTCGGTGCCGTTGCGGGCGATCCCGACCGCGCCGAGGAAGCGGTCGACCTGGTTGTCACAGCTGACCCCGTACGGCACCCGGACCTGCCCGTTGCCGATCAGCTCCGGTGCGCCGACGCTGGCGGTACAGGTGGTGGCGGGCGGACCGGCCGCCGCCCGGGCACCGGTGGTGGCGCCCGTGACGGGCAGCTTGAGCTGCTGCCGCACCAGCGACGAGGCCGCCGATCCGGTGCCGAGCCCGGCCCGGCCGGAGCCGCCGAAGGTGTTGGTCTTCGCCGCCGCGGCCGGCGCCGCTACCGAGGCGACCAGCGCCATGCCCAGACTGAGCGCCAGCACGGCGTTCCGGATGAGCTGAAGTTTGCGCATCGCTTGCCCCCACTGCCGGCCCCCGGACGCACCCCGTCGGCGCGCCGTCCACGAGGACCGATGGAGGCGACGCTAGGAACGCCCGTTGAGCCGGCGCTGAGTTGGCGCTGGGTCGCCCACCCGCTCTCCCGCCGCCCGCGGCGCATCCTCCGGGAGGATCCGGAGAATCCGGTCGACCAGTTGCTGCGGCACGCCGGGTTCAGCTCAGCGGTGTGCCGGTGTGGGCGGCCAGCTCGGCGAGCAGGCGGTCCTGGAAAGGGATGCTGCGGGCGGCCGGATGGGGCTCGCGCGGCTGCTGGTGATACCAGTAGCCGCCGGTGGACCGGGCCCGCGGGTCGTCGCTGGTGGCCAGCCACTCCTGGGTGAGGTGGCCGAGGCGCAGGTCGTCGGGGGCGTTCGGGCCGCCCATCCGGGTCGGGACCCAGCCCGGGTCGACGGCGTTGCTCGGCACGCCGGGCCAGAGGCGGGAGACGGCGACGGCCAGGGCGGTGACGAACAGTTTGCTGTCGGAGTAGGAGCCGGTACGACGGGCGCCGGTCCAGTCCAGGCCGGACAGGGTGTCGCGGCCGCCCAGGTGCATACCGCTGCTCAGGTAGACCAGCCGCCGCGGCCGGTGGATCAGCGCGGTCAGCAGGTAGGGGGCGACCACGTTGACCGGGAGCACCTGGGGGCCGCTGTAGACGCCCGCGTTGTGGATCACCGCGTCGACCGGGCCGAGCTGGTTGACCTGGTCGGCCAGCGCCCGGGTCTCGTCCAGGTCGGCCAGGTCGCCCACGACGCTCGCCGCGCCCCGGTCGAGCAGATCCTGCACGGCGGTCAGGCGCTGGCTCGTGCGGGCGTGCACGATCACCTGGTGCCCGTCGCCGAGCAGGGTCTCCGCGGCGGCGCGGCCGAGGCCGTCCGCGGACCCGGTGATCAGGATGCGTGTCACGGCCATGGTCTCCCGTCGATTCCCCACTGGGTGGGAGGGGCCTCCCTCCGGAGAGGGAAGTGCCCCGCCGGCCTCCTTCCTACCGTGATCGGCATGGGGAGAGCGGAACGGGTGGGGCGTGTCGCGGGCTACGGTGCGGCGCTCGCGATGGCGCCCTACTTCGTCATGAAAATCTTCTGGACGATCGACGGCCTCCGGGGCGGAGGTCTGCACCAGGGCGCCTGGCGCCACCTGAACTGGGCGGCGATGAACGCGCTGACCGTGGGCATGTCCGGGCTGGCCATCCTGCTCGGCCTGGCGCTGGCGCAACCCTGGGGGCGGCGGGCGCCGGCCTGGCTGCTGCTGGTCCCGGCTTGGATCGGGATGGGTTTCCTGGTGCCGATGCTGCCGCTGATCCCGGGGCTGGCGCTGGTCGACCGTGCGGAGGTCGGCGCCGGCGAGGAAGCCTTCATGAGTGCCTGGGAGATCGGTCTGCTGTCGGTGTCGTTCGCCGGGTTCGCCCTCGGGGTGGCGATCGCCGCCCCGGTCTACGCCGCCCGGCGCTGGCCGTTCGGTCAGGACGTGCCCTGGCGTCCGGGGGTGCGGATCACCGTGGCGCGCCTGGCGGCGGCGCTCGGCGTCGCCCTCGGCCTGCCGCAGCTGTGGTGGGGGCTGGGCGTGACGATCGGCCTGAATCCCGCGACGCTCGGCGAGCGGGACGCGCAGTGGCACCTGCTGACCACGAACAACGGCGTGTGGGCGCTGGTCGGCGCGTGGAGCGCCTGGAGGCTGACCCGGCACACCGGCCGGTTGCCGGTGGTGCTGGCCTGGCTGGCCTCCGGGTTCCTGTTCGCCTGGGGCTCCTGGCGCGCGGTCTTCTCGTTCGCGGTGACGCCGGAGTTCCCGTCGCCGGAGCCGACGTGGGTGCTGACCCTGCAGAACCATGTCAGCGCGGTCACCGGGCTGCTGATCCTGGTCGTTGTCCTGCTCACCGTCTCCGATCAAGCTGAGACAACGGCCAGGACCAGGGCTTTCAGTACGCTCTGACGACCGCCCAGCCGGCTGTCGCGAGCATCGCGACATCCGGTACGGCCGGGCCGCGGATCGGCGCGGCCCGGCCGTACCGGCTCCATGGAGGTGCGGTCAGCGCAGCAGTGGCTGCGCGTGACTCAGCACGTACCGGGCGACGTCGCTGCCCAGCCGGATCCCGGCCAGGTCGGCGTTGCGGGTGTGGATGCCGGACCAGACCCGGGCGTCCACGTTCTCCACGCTCGGCTGGTGCCAGTCGGTGTAGGTGCGGGTCACGCCGGGCGCGCTCGGGCTGCCGATCGTGTACGGCTGCCGGGCATGCGGTCCGGTCAGCCCGGTGAGCACGCCCTCGGCCGCGCCGGAGTAGGTGTTGTGCCCGCTCGGGTAGTCCGGGTGCGCCGGGGTGGTGTGCAGCGGCAGCCAGCTGGTGTCACCGCCGGCCTGGATCGCGGTGACTGGGCGCCAGCGCTGGTAGGCGTACTTGGCGTCGGAGGTGGCGATCTGGGTGTCCACCGAGGCGACGTGGAAGAGCGCGATCAGGCGGGTGCGGTCGGCGATCGAGGCGGGCGACTGGGCGACCGCGGCGCGCAGGATCGGCGTGTAGAGGGTCAGCGACGAGCCGAGCCAGAACGTCGCCGTGTCGGTCTGCGCCTGGGTGCGGAGCGTGCTGGCCGCCGACCCGTACGCCCGGACCTCGGCCAGGTCGGCCTCGTAGCGCGGCGAGCCGAGCGCCGGGGGAGCGACCGGCCGGAACTGGCTCGCCGAGCGCAGCACGAACGGGCGGGCGACCCGGTTGCCGTACTGGGTGGCGGCCGGGAACAGCGGCGGCGTGGGCTGCCAGACGCCGGGCGCGGCGGCCGGCACGGTGAACGGCGCGTTCACCGACGCCGGGTCGAGGCCGTCACCGGTCCGCTCGGCGATCAGCCGCTGGGCGGCGGCCCGGCCGGCCGCCACGCCGTCGCGGACCTGCCTGCGGTCCGGCAGCGCGGCCAGCTCGGTGGCGAGCGTGGCGTCGGCCGCGGCCTGCTGGCCGGGGATCAGGGTGATCAGCGTCTGGTGCACCGCGCCGGCCAGCGCGGCCCGCTGGCCGACGGCGGAGTGCGTGCCGGTCTGGGCGCGGGCGCCGGCCAGCCAGGCGATCGCCCAGGTGCGGTTGTTGGTGACCTGGGTGGCCGCGCCGCCGGTGGCGATCGCGGCGGCGGTGGTGTCGTACCAGGTCAGCACGGAGTCGGCGGGGGCCGGCTGGGCGGCCGCCGGGGCGGCGGCGACCAGCGTCGCGGCGGTGACGGCGCCGAGCAGGGTTGCACCGGCCCGGGAGCGGGCGGTGGCCAGGACAGGCATGGATAACCCCTCTGAGAGGTAGGATATCTGGGCCCCTTAAACCTGCATCGACATACTTCGTCAGTCAATGACCGTCATGGGACTGTATCGAGTGTTTCGAACCATCTCGCCGCGGCCAGCTCGGCGAGCTCCGGCGCGCTCGGCTCGGGCGGCAGCTCGGCGAGGCCGGCCAGCGCCGCGCCGAGGGCGGCGGCGAACTGCCTGATCCAGGCATGGAGGGAGGATCTCAGTGCCATGGCGGTGCTCCGTCCTGTGTGGCGGGCGCCCGGTTATCCTACTCCGCCTATGGGGATTATGGTTTGCACATGAGCCTCGGCGGACCCCGTCGCGGAACCGGGCCCGCCCGCGTACTGACCCGCCTCTCGGGCGCCTCCGCCGTCCCGGCGTGACCACGCCGTCGCGGGCTCTGCGAGAGACGCTGACGGGGCGACGGCGACGGTCCGTCCTTCGTAGACTGACCGCGATCGGCGATCTGCCGACGACGGTGAATGGGGGGATGGGGTGCCTCGTCGCAGCCGGCGGTGGGTGTGGGTCGGGCGTGGATTGTTCGGCGTGATCGTCGCCGGGCTGGTGGTCTACCTCGTGGCGGTGGGGCTGGACCAGGCGGACAAGCTGGCCAGCGGGATCGGCGCGGTGCTGGCCTTGGTCGCGCTGGCCGCGCCGTATCTCTTCCCGCCTGCCTCGTCCGCAAGCGTGCCGGATGAGGTGCGGGACACCGGAGCTGCTCGAGCCTCGGCCGGCGGGCACGCGAACACCGGCATCGACGCGCCAGGCGACGAGCGCGCGGCGCGCGTCACCCGCTCCGGCGACGCGACCGCGGACGGGCCGGGGTCAGCGGCCAACACCGGTGTGCAGCGCCGCCCCCGCTCGTGATCGGCGACCGGAAGGCGCCACGCACGGCGACGGTCACCGGGTCCGGTGACGCGCGGGCCGACCGGGGTGGCGTCGCCAACAGCGGCATCATCATCGGCGACGTCCGGACCGAGTTCCACGAGCACCACCACCATGCGCCGCGGGTGGTTACCTGGCCGGTCCAGGTGGGTATGCCTCCGGCGTCGGCGTCGGCGTTCCAACCGCGACGGGAGGTGCGGGACAGGCTGGTGAACGGCGGGCCGTCCGAGACCCGGCCCGCATGGGTGCTGGCCGGTGGAGGTGGCGTCGGGAAATCGCAGCTGGCTGCCTGGCTCGCTCGCCGCGCACTCGACGAGCGGACGGCGGATCTGGTGGCGTGGGTGACGGCGAGCAGTCCCGAGCAGATCGTGACCACCTACGCGCGGGCCGCGGCACGGGTCGGCGCGCCGGGCGCCGACGGTGACGACCCCGCCGCCGACGCCGCCGTGTTCTGTGAGTGGCTGCACACCACCGACCGGTCCTGGCTGATCGTCCTCGACGACGTCGACGACCCGGGTCACCTGGCCGGCTGGTGGCCGCCGCGGCGACCGAGGGGAGCGATAGTGGCGACCACCCGACGGCACGATGCCGCCCTGACCGGTTCCGGCCGGCAGCGCATCGAGATCGGCGTTTTCAGCCCGGACGAGTCGGAGGCTTACCTGACCGAGCGGCTCACCGAGGCCGGGTGCGCGGACCTGCTGGACGAGGGGGCGCCGGGCCTGGCCGCGGCGCTGGGGCACCTGCCGCTGGCGTTGTCGCACGCCGCCGCCTACATGATCGACCAGGCCATCGGATGCGCGGAGTACCTCGGCCTCTATACCAGGGCGGCACGGGTGGCCGAGGTGATGCCCGTCGACAGCGATGCGGACGGCTACGGCCGGCCGGTGGCGGTCACCCTGCTGCTCGCGCTGGACGCCGCCGACGCGGCCGAGCCGGCCGGGCTGGCCCGGCCGGTCCTGGCGCTGGCCGCGGCGCTCGACCCCGACGGACATCCTGACCAGCTGTGGCGGACCGCCGCGGTCGCCGGCTACCTGTCCGGCTGTGCCGGCCGGCCGGTCACCGGCGACGAGGCACGCCGGGCCGTGCGAGCGCTGCACCGTTACGGCCTGCTCACCCACACCCCGGCCGACGGCCCCCGAGCCGTGCGGATCCACGCCCTGACCGCCCGTGCCGCCCGCGAGGCCGGCCTGGTCGACCCGGCCACCGTCGTCCAGGCCGCGGCCGCTGCGCTGCTGGAGGTGTGGCCGGACGCCGACCACACCACCACCGACCTCGTCGACGCCCTGCGTACCAACGCGACAGCCCTCGCCGGTGACCTGTTGTGGGCGCCCGGCGGGCGCGCGCTGCTGTACCGGGCCGGCGCCAGCCTCCTGGAGTCGAGGCTGCACGCCGCTGCCGTCACCTACTGGCAGCGCATGGTGGACGACGCGACACGGCTGCTGGGTGACGAGCACCCCGACACCGTTACCGCCCACGCCAAGCTCGGCTCGTCGTTGTGGCAGGCCGGCCGGACCGCGGAGACGATCGCCGTGCTGGAGCGGGTGGTGGCGGACCGGGTGCGGTTGTTCGGCGACGAGCATCCGGACACGATCAGCGCCCGGGTCGACCTGGCCGGCGGCTACCGGCAGGCGGGACGCACCGCGGACGCGCTCGTGATCGACGAGAAGGTCGTGGACGACGCGACGCGGCTGCTGGGCGAGGAGCATCCGGACACGGTCAGCGCCCGCGCGAGCCTGGGCTCGTCGTTGTGGCAGGTGGGCCGGACCGGCGAGGCGGTCGCTGTCCTGGAGCGGGTGGTGGCGGACCGGGTGCGGTTGTTCGGCGACGAGCATCCGGACACGCTGCGGGCCCGGATCGGTCTGGCGGCGTGCTACCGGCAGGCGGGGCGGACCGCCGACGCCGTCGCCCTCGACGAGAAGGCGGTCGGCGACGCGGCGCGGCTGCTGGGTGACGAGCACCCGGACACGATGATCGCCCGCGCCGGTCTGGCCTCCTCGTACTGGGAGGCGGGTCGCCGCGCGGAGGCGGTCGGGATCCTGGAGCGGCTGGTGGCCGATCGGGTGCGGTTGTTCGGCGACGAGCATCCGGACACGATCAGCGCCCGGGTCGGCCTGGCCGCCTGCTATCGCGAGAGCGGGCGGACCGCCGATGCCATCGCCGTCCTGGAGAAGGTGGTGAACGAGGAGGCGCTGGACGACCGGCACCCGACCGTGGTGGCGGCCGTCGATCTTCTCCGGCAGTGGCGGGCCGAGGGCTGACGACGGCTACCCCGGCGACCCGAGAGTGCCGTCCGGCAGCGAGATGGTGAACGTGGTGCCACCCTCGGCGCCCGGGCCGGCCGCGATCGCGCCGCCGTGGGCGTCGACGATCGCCTTGGTCACCGCCAACCCGAGGCCGGTCCCCTTGATGCCGGCCTCGGTGGCGTTGCTGGCCCGGAAGAACCGGCTGAACAGGTGCGGGTACTGCTCGGCCGGGATGCCGATGCCGGTGTCGCTGACCTCGATCACCACCCGGTCGCCGCGCTGCTCGGCGACCACCGTGACGGTGCCGCCCTCCGGGGTGTACTTGACCGCGTTGGAGAGCAGGTTGTCCAGCGCCTGCCGCAGCCGCCGGCCGTCGGCGTGCACGGTGACCTCGGCGGCCACCCGGTCCACGACGGTCAGCCGCTTGGCGAGCGCGCTCGGCGCATGGTTCTCGATCACCTCGCGGGCCAGCCGGGTGCCGGAGATCGGGCGCGGGTCGATGCTGAGGTGCCCGGCGTTGAGCCGGGCCAGGTCGAGCAGGTCGTCGACCAGGCCCTGCAGGTGCAGCGTGGTGCGCTCGATGACGGTGGCGTACCGGCGCTCCGACCCGGCCAGCGCCGGGCTGTCCACCAGCATCTCGCTGTAGCCGCGGATCACCCCGACCGGGTTGCGCAGCTCGTGGATGACCAGGGCGGCCAGCTCGTCCTTCATCCGGTCCAGGCCGCGCAGCTGCTCGACCTGCTGACGTTCCTGGGCGAGCAGCGCCTCCCGCTGCTCGGCGAGTTCCCGCCGCTCGTCGACGTTGGTGCTGATCCCGTCGATGAAGTAGCGATCGTGGTCCCAGCGCGCCTTGGCCCGGGTCCACACCCATCGGGCCCGCCCGTCGACGCCGACGACCCGGCACTCCATCTCGACCTGCCCGCCGTCGGCGAGCGCCGTCTGGAACGCGGCCAGGATCTCGGCGTCGTCCGGATGGATCCGCTCGGTGAGGGTCGTGCCGGTGGCGCCGTGGCCGAAGACGGCCGTCACGTTCGGGCTGCCGTAGACCAGCCGCGGCGCCTCACCGGCCGGCACCTCGACCGTCCAGACGTAGTCGTCCACCTGTTCGACCACCCGGTTGAAGCTGCGCCGGGCGTCGGCCAGCATCAGCGACATGTCCTCCGCCCAGCGGCGTTCGACGAAACGACCCAGGTGCGCGGCGACCGCGTCGAGCATCGCGGCGGTGTCCGGATCGTACGGCAGATCCTGATCGGTGTAGAAAGCCAGCACGCCGAACGTGCGCCGGCCGGAGCGCACCGGCACCCCCACCGCGACCCGGATGCCGGCCTCCGGCAGCGCCCGGCCATAGGCGACCAGATCCTCCGGCTTGGTCGCGGTGTCCCACCACACCTCGCCGTTGCGCGCCCAGACCAGCCCGGGCAGCCCCTCGCCGAGGACGTAGACCAGCGGGCGGTCGTCGGTGAGCGCGGCGTGCTCGCGGGAGCTGTGCGCGCTGTGCCGCTCGATGTGCCGGCGGTCCTCGGTGACCGTCCAGTACTCGCCGTGCACCCAGCCCAGCGAGTCGGTGATCGCGGCGACCGCTTGGATGGCGGCGTCGGTGGCGTTGGTGGCGTCGGAGAGCACCTGGGCGACCGCGTGCCGGGCCCGGCGCAGCTCCTCGGCCCGGTGCGCCTCGGTGACGTCGTGCAGTGCGACCACGGCACCGAGCCGCTGGCCGTGCGCGGTCTCGATCGGCCGGGCGTTGGCGACCAGGTGCCGCCACGAGCTGTCCAGCTTGACCACCAGCTGCTGCCCGCTGACCGTGTCGCCGGCCAGCGCCCGGGTGAGCGGCAGGTCGTCGACCACGTCGCGGCCGTCCGCGGTGTAGAGCCGGTGATACCCGGTCCGCGGGTCGCCGACCAGCTCGCGCATCGCCCGGTTGAACAGGATGAGCTGCCCGTCGCTGTCGCAGGCGGCCACCCCGGACTCCAGGCTGTCCAGCACCGCCTGCAGGAAGGTGTGCTGCTCGTCGAGCAGCTGACGCTGGCGTTCCAGCTCGGCGGTCCCGTACAGCACGGCCTTCATCCGGGCCACGGCGGCCAGCTCCCGGACGTACGCCAGCCGCAGCGAGATCTCCGACTCGGCCGCCGCGGCCAGGCTGCCGACGATCTGCAGCTCGTCCTCGGTCCAGTCGCGCGGCTCCGAGTCGACCACGCAGAACGCGCCGAGCACCGTGCCGCCCGGCGACCGCAGCGGGAAACCGGCGTAGGCCACGGCCTGGTAGTCGCGGATCGCCGGGTTGTCCCGCAGCCGCTCGTCACGGCGGGCGTCCGGAACGACCAGCGGCGCCCGGTCCTGCACGACGTACCGGCAGTAGGAGTGCGAGAGCGGCGTCTCCCGCGTCTCGCCCAGCACGCCGCCGGCCCGGTCGGTGCTGACCAGCCGCTGCCGGTCGTCGCCGACCAGCGTCACGGCCGCGACCCGCGCCCCGGTCAGCCGCCGGGCGAGCCGGGTCAGCCGGTCGAGGGCGGCGACCGGTCCGGCGGTCAGCAGGCCGGTGGCGTGCAGGGTGTCCATCCGCTCGTCGGTACCCCGCGTCATACCTGGCGTCAGAAACATGCTCGCAGGCATCGGCGCACCCGGCCTGCACCTGAGGTTTGCTCAGGTGCAGGACCGCACCCGTCCGGCAACCCCCAGGATCACCACCATTCCCGGTACGCGGTGAGCGCCGGGTCAGCCGACCGGAGCCAGCCTTTCGTACGGAATCCGCTCGCCCGCCTCGACGGCAACGGCCAGCCGGTTCTCGGCCGGCGGCAGCGGGCAGGTCGCGAAGTCGGTGTAGGCGCAGACCAGGTTGGTGGCCCGGTTGAAGTCGAGGATCACGGTGCCGTCCGCGGCCGGCGGGTCGATCGCCAGGCTGCGGTTCGCCGGATAGGTGGTGACACCCGAGGTCAGGTCGGTGAACAGGGCGAACAGGGAGCCAGGCGCGCGCCCGTTGAAGACGGTCAGGGACAGCTCTGCGCCGTCCACGGTGAACTCCACCCGGCCCGGCGACTCGTAGACGTGCTCCAGGCCCTCGACGGCGGCGCCGACCGTGACGTCGCGCGGCTCGTCGAGCGGCAGGTAGCGGCCGGTCAGCCGCCATCGGTCGGTGTAGCCGTAGGCCGGCACGCCGTGGAACTGCACCAGCAGCGGGTGCGAGGGGTGCCGCGGCCGGACGATGTCGAACCCGCCGCGCTTGGCCACCTCGACGACCGCCTCGCCGAAGGCCGGGAAGACGCTGCTGCGCTCGGCCAGCACGCCGAACTCGTGCCGGCCGGTGAGCTTGACGCCGTCCAGGGTCAGGGACTCGTCCCCGGCCAGCTCGACGACGACACCGGACGGTCCGGTGTGCCAGGCGCCGGGCGCGTCCGGGAAACGCTGCGGCTGGCCGGTCAGATAGTTCAGGCTGGTGATGGCGAGAAACCCGTGCGGGTCGGCCAGCCGGCGCTCGTGCTCGGCGTGCCAGGTGCTCCACTGCTCTGCGCTCATGCCCCGAGCCTAACTCTACTTAACCTAGAGGAGTTAGCGTGATCTTCCCGATGGTGCGGCGGGCCAGCAGGTCCTCGAAGGCCTGCCGGGCCTGCGCCAGCGGATAGCTCGCCCCGGTCACCGGGCGCAGCCTGCCGGCCGTGACCAGCTCGACCATCTCCCGCAGCGGTTCCCGGAAGGCGCCCGGGGCGGTCAGCGCGGGCCGTAGCCAGAAGCCGCAGACGGCCAGGTTGCGGTCGGTCAGGGTGTCCAGGTCGACCGGCGGCTTCGGCTGCCGGGACCCGTTGCCATAGGTCACCAGGCGCCCGAAGGTGCCCAGCGTGGCCAGGGCCGCGCCGAAGACCGGGCCGCCGACCGCGTCCAGGACGATGTCGACCGGCTTACCGCCGTTGGCCGCGAGGATTCGTACCGGGTAGTCCTCCGCCTCGCCGGAGACCGCGGCGTCCGCGCCGAGCGACAACGCCAGCTCGCGCTTGGCCGGTGTGGACGCGGTGGCGATCACCCGCCCGGCGCCGAAGTGCCTGGCCAGTTGAACCAGCAGGGAACCCACTCCGCCGGCGGCGGCGTGCACCACAACTGTCTCGCCCGGGCTCAGCCGGGCCGAGCCGCGCAGCAGATGCCAGGCGGTCAGGCCCTGCACCAGCAGGGCGAGCGCGTCGGCGTCGCTCACCTGGGTGGGCACCTCGACGGCTGCGGCGTCGTCGACCACCGCCCACTCGGCGAAACCGCCACCCTCGAACAGCGTGGCCAGCAGCCGGCGGCCGTCCGCGGTACGCCCGACCACCTCGGTGCCCGGCACGAACGGCAGCCGGGGCGTGGGCTGATAGGTGCCGGAGATCCGGCTCGTGTCGGCGAAGTTGACCCCGGCCGCGGCCACCTCGACCAGTGACTGGCCGGCGCCCGGCACCGGAACCGGCAGGTCGGCCGGGGTCAGCACCTCGGGGCCGCCGAACCGGGCGCAGGTGACCGCGCGCATCACCGGGTCCGGGTCTTCTCGATCTCGGCGGCCGCGTCGGCAACCGTCCGGCCATGCGCGGCGGGCCGCCCGCCGTACGGATCGTCCCCGCCCCACAGGGTCGTCGGCGCGGCCGCGCGCACCACCGGCAGCACCTCGGCGGCCAGCCGCTCCAGCATGGCCAGTTGCTGCTCGTGCGGGATCATCGTGGGCAGGCTGAACGACTGCAGGTCATGACCGAACGCCTCGTGGAACCAGAGGATCTTCTCGGTGATCTGCTGTGGCGAGCCGACCAGCACCGGCCCTCGGGCGATCGCGTCGTCGATGCTCGCGAAGGTCATCTCGTTGCCCGGCGTGTGATTGCCCGGCTGGTTGAAATACCTCACGATGCGCTCGTAGGTCGGCCCGAACGCCTCCCGTGCCTGCTGCGTGGTGTCGGCCAGATAGAGGAAGCCGGCGCCCGCTCCGACGTAGGCGAACCGCGGGTCGTGGCCGTGCTCGGCATAGCGCGTGCGGTAGTGGTCGATCAGGACGGTGTAGTTGTCCCGCGGCTGGATGGCGTTCGCGGAGAAGAGCGGATCGCCCCAGCGGGCGGCCAGCTCCGCCGAGGTCAGCGTGGTCGCTGAGCCGTGCCAGACGCGCGGGGCGCCGGCGTACGGCCGGGGGAGGCTGGTGACCCGGTCCAGCGGGCCGCGGAACCGGCCCCGCCAGGTCACCTCCTCCTCGCGCCACAGCCGCCGCAGCAGCTCGTACTTCTCGGCCAGGGCGGCCCACTGGTCGCCGTCGGCGATCCCGAACATCGGCAGCTGGCGCAGCTCGTTGCCCTTGCCGATGACCAGTTCCAGCCGGCCGCGGGAGAGCTGATCGACGGTGGCGTAGTCCTCGGCGACCCGCAGCGGGTCGTGGATGGACAGCACCGAGACCCCGGTGGTCACCCGGACCCGGCTGGTGGTCGCGGCGATCGCGCCGAGCAGCACGCCGACCCCGCTGGACAGGAACGCCCCGGCGTGCCGTTCGCCGATCCCGACCGCGTCGAACCCGAACTCCTCGGCGTACCGGGCCGAGGTGAGGGCCTGGGAGAAACGCTCGTCCGGCCGGATCTCGCGACCGGTCACCGGGTTCGTGAGATTCGGCAGGATGTCGAGAACCTGGAATCTCACCCGCACTCCTCCGCGCCAGCCGTCGCCCGCATAGCCCATAGAGTAGCTGGGAATTGAGGCGATGCCAGGGGGTGGTCAGCCGCCGCCGGCGTCCGGGGGTGGGGCGCAGTCGCGCGGGGCGTCCCAGCCGAGCAGGCCGGTGGCGCGGTCCAGCCGGTCGCCGACGATCAGGCCGCCCTGGTCGGCGATGTGGCAGCGGTACATGCCGTTGGCGTGCCGGCTGTTGCGCATCTTGACCACGTTCAGGAAGCGGTCGGCCTGGGCCAGGTGTTCCAGGTAGCGCACCTGAATGACGTTGTGGAACAGGTACATCAGGCCGGTGAGCGGATCCTCGACGTGGCCGAACAGCTGGGTCTCGCTGGTCACCCAGAGCGACGCGCCGGCGGCCCGGACCACGCCGAGCATGCTGCGCAGGTACGCCGGGAAGCGCTGCGCCTCACGGGCCGCGTGGGCCATCTCGGCGAGACTGTCGATCACCACCCGGCGGATCGACCCGTCGTTCAGGCTGTGCCGGATCATCGAGGCGAGCACGTCCAGGTCCAGGTCGAGGGCGCCGACCGGGACATGGGCGATGATCAGCTGGTCGCGTTCCCGGGCCGACCGGAAGTCCCAGCCGAACCGCGCGGCCATCTCCTGCAACTCCTCGACGGTGTCCTGGAAGGTGACGTAGAGACACCGGTGGCCCTGCGCGAGACCCTCGGCCAGGAACCCCAGGCAGCCGATGGTCTTGCCGACCCCGGTCGGGCCGAGCACCACGGTCCCGTCGGCGTCCGGGATGCCGCCGCCCATCAGCTCGTCGAGGCCGGGGATGCCGGACGAGATCCGGTCGCCGCGACCGGGCATGTCGGTCGGCAGGAAGGACTCGATGCGCGGGTAGACCCGCACGCCGTCGTCGGTGATGTGCATGGTGTGTGCGCCGCCGAGCGGACTGGAGCCGCGCATCTTGACCACCCGCAGGCCGCGCCGGTCGACCGGTTCCCGGACCTGGTGGGAGAGCAGCACGATGCCGTCGGCCAGGGTGAACTCGATGGTGGACTGCAGCTCGTCGGTGTACTCGCCGATCAGCAGCAGGACGGCGCCGCTGTGCGCGACCCGGCTGGTCATGTCGTACAGCGAGGTGCGCAGCGTCTGGTCGCTGACGAAGTCGCGCAGCACCATGACGCTGTCGATCACCAGGAGCACCGGCTCGTCGTCGAGCGCCTTGCGCACCACCTCGTCGATCAGCGGTTCGATGCTGTCGGCGGGGTGGTCGCGCAGCAGGTCGCCGAGATGCACGTACTCCACCCGGGTGCCGAGGGCCTCCGGATCGAAGAAGGTGAAGTCGTTCAGGTGGTCGACGAGCTTGGCGTGCGGCTCGGACAGGGTGGTGTAGTAGACGGCCTTGCGTTCCGGGCCGGAGGCGGTGAAGCAGAGCTGCTGCGCCAGGATGGTCTTGCCGGTCCCGGGCGGCCCGGCGATGACGATGACCGAGCCCGCCCGCAGGCCGCCGCCGAGGATCAGGTCGAGGTCGGGCTGGCCGGTGCTCAGGTAGGTCATCGCCGGTCACGTCCTTCCCGGAGCAGGCGCTCGGCGGCCGCGACCAGGTCGGCGCGGTCGTAAGGCTTGCCGAGCGCCGCGTCCGCCCCGGCGGCCAGGTGCCAGTGCGAGCTGACCGCCAGGATCGGGATGGTCGCGGTGGCCGGGTCGGCGCGCAGCCGGTCGATCAGCTCGATGCCGTCCATCACCGGCATCATCACGTCGGTCACCACCAGGTCCGGCCGGGTCTTCCGCAGCACGTCCAGGGCGATCGCCCCGTTGCCGGCCTCGACGACCTGGTGGCCGGCCCGGGTGAGGATGCGCCGCATGAGGAAGCGCAGGTCCGGCTCGTCGTCGACCGCCAAGATCGTGCCCACCGGCTTCCCATCTCCGCGCCCGGGTCGTCGTTTCCCGACTTTAGTGCCGATATGTGCGTCCCGTCGGCAGAATGATCAGTTTCGTGCCGTTCGCTGCGGACACTTCAACAGTTGAGCGCTCGAATCGCCCGCCGGCGCCAGGAATATGGTCCTGAGCAGGCGATATTCGCGCTCCTGGCGGATGCGCGGGGTGCTGGATTTTCGCCGACAGTGAACGCCGGAAGAGAGCCGCGATCGCTGGGGTTGAGCACGACAGACTCAACCTTCGGAGGTGCCGGGTGACCAGCAAGCGACTTCCCGTGTTGTTCCTAGAAGACATCGTTCTGCTTCCGGGCATGGTCGTCCCGATCGAACTCGACGAGGCGGCCCAGGCGGCCGTCGACGCGGCCCGCACCTCGGCCGGATCGGAACTTCTCATCGCCCCGCGGCTCGAGGACCGCTACGCCTCGCACGGCGTGGTGGCCAGCGTCCGCCAGGTCGGCAAGTCGCGGAGCGGAGCGCCGGCCGCCGTGCTGCGGACCGGCGTGCGCGCCCGGATCGGCAGCGGCGTGACCGGCCCGGGCGCCGCGCTCTGGGTGGAGGCCGAGCCGGTCACGGCGGCCCCGCCCAGCGAGCAGGCCCGCGAGCTGGCCGCCGAGTACAAGCAGCTGGTCGTCACCGTGCTGCAGCGCCGTGAGGCGTGGCAGGTGATCGAGTCGGTCAGCGCCATCGACGACCCCGGCGACCTGGCCGACACCGCCGGCTGGGCGCCCTACCTGTCCAACGACCGCAAGCGCGAACTGCTCGAGACCCCCGACGTGACGGCCCGGCTGCGGCTGCTCATCGAGTGGACCCGGGACTTCCTGACCGAGTCCGAGGTCAACGACACGATCGAGGCGGACGTCCGCGAGTCGGTCGAGAAGCGCAACCGTGAGTACCTGCTGCGCGAGCAGCTCAAGGCGATCCGCAAGGAACTCGGCGAGGGCGAGCCGGACGGCAACGACGACTACCGGGCCCGGGTCGAGGCGGCCGACCTGCCCGACGCGGTCCGCGAGGCGGCGCTGGCCGAGGTCGGCAAGCTGGAACGGGCCGGCGACCAGAACCCGGAGGCCGGCTGGATCCGCACCTGGCTGGACACCGTCCTCGATCTGCCGTGGACCGTGCGGACCACGGACACCACCGACCTGACCGCGGCCCGCGCGGTGCTCGACGCCGACCACCACGGCCTCGACGAGGTCAAGGAGCGGATCGTCGAATACCTGGGCATCCGGGCCCGCCGCGAGGAGCGGGGCCTGGCGACCGTCGGCGGCCGGGGCTCCGGCGCGGTGATCCTGCTGGCCGGCCCGCCCGGGGTCGGCAAGACCTCACTCGGCGAGTCGGTCGCCCGCACGCTGGGCCGCAAGTTCGTCCGGGTCGCTCTCGGTGGCGTGCGCGACGAGGCGGAGATCCGCGGACACCGCCGCACCTACGTCGGGGCGCTGCCCGGCCGGATCGTCCGGGCCATCCGCGAGTCCGGCTCGATGAACCCGGTCGTGCTGCTCGACGAGGTCGACAAGGTGGGCAGCGACTACCGCGGCGACCCGGCGGCGGCGCTGCTCGAGGTGCTCGACCCGGCGCAGAACCACACCTTCCGCGACCACTACCTCGACCTCGACCTGGATCTGTCCGACGTGCTGTTCATCGCCACCGCGAACGTGCTGGAGACGATCCCGCAGGCGCTGTTCGACCGGATGGAGCTGATCGCCATCGACGGGTACACCGAGAACGACAAGGTGGCCATCGCCCGCGACTTCCTGGTGCCCCGGCAGCTGGAGCGGGCCGCCCTGAACGACGGCGAGGTGACCGTCACCGACGACGCCCTGCGCGAGATCGCCGCCAATTACACCCGGGAGGCCGGCGTACGGTCGTTCGAGCGCCTGCTCGCCAAGGCGTTCCGCAAGGTGGCCCTCGGCGAGCTGCCGGCCACCGTCGAGGCGGCCGACCTCAAGGACCTGATCGGCCGGCCCCGGTTCACCCCGGAATCGGCCGAGCGCACCGCCGTGCCCGGCGTCGCCACCGGCTTGGCGGTGACCGGGATGGGCGGTGACGTGCTCTACATCGAGGCGTCGCTGCTGCCCGGCGACAAGGGCGGCCTGTCGGTCACCGGGCAGCTCGGCGACGTGATGAAGGAGTCGGCCCAGATCGCCCTCTCCTACGTCCGGGCGCACGCCGAGGAGCTGGGCATCTCCCCGGAACAGCTGGACCACCCGATCCACCTGCACGTGCCGGCCGGCGCGGTGCCCAAGGACGGGCCGTCCGCGGGCGTCACGATGACCACCGCGCTGGTCTCGCTGCTGCTCGGGCGCAACGTGCGCGCCGAGGTCGGGATGACCGGCGAGGTCTCGCTGACCGGCCGGGTCCTGCCGATCGGCGGCGTGAAGCAGAAGCTGCTCGCCGCCCAGCGGGCCGGGCTCACCGAGGTCTACCTGCCGCAGCGCAACGAGCCCGACCTGGACGACGTGCCGGCCGACGTCCTCGCGGCGCTGACCGTGCACGTCGTCGCCGACGTGCGGGAGATCCTGGCCCGCGCGCTGGAGCCGGTTCTCGACAAGGCGCCGGTCAGCTAGCGGCGCTGAGCCGGTATGCCCGCGGCTCACGACGCGTGATCACCCGGTCGGCCAGACCGTAGGCGACCGCGTCGTGGGCCGACAGGGCCAGCTTCCGGTCGGTGTCCTCGCGGATCTTGGCGGCCGGGTGGCCGGTGTGCTCGGCCAGGATCTGATCCATCTCGGCCCGCACCCGGGCCACCTCCTTGGCCTCCACGGCCAGGTCCGGCAGCGTGCCCCGGGCCTGGCTGGAGGTCTGGTGCAGGGTGACCCGGGCGTGCCGCAGCACCGAGCGCTTGCCCGGGGTGCCGGCCGCCAGCAGCGCCGCGGCCGCCGACGAGGCCTGCCCGACGCAGATCGTGGCGATGTCGCACCGGACGAAGTTCATCGTGTCGTAGATCGCGGTCAGCGCGCTGAACGAGCCGCCGGGGGAGTTGATGTAGAGCCCGATCTCCTGCTCCCCGCTCGACTCCAGGTGGATCAGCTGGGCGATCACCACGTTGGCGACGCCGTCGTCGATCTCGGTGCCGAGGAAGATGATCCGGTCCGCCAGCAGCCGGGAGTAGACGTCGAAGGCGCGCTCCCCGCTCGGCGTCTTCTCCACCACGGTCGGAATCGTGTACTGGCTCATGCGGAAAGTCCCATCGGCTGGCGGGTCATGGCGGGGCGGACGTCGTCGACGCTCTCGATGATGTGGTCGATGAGGCCGTACTCCTGCGCCTCCTCGGCGGTGAACCAGCGGTCCCGCCGGCTGTCCCGCTCCACCGTGTCGTAGCTCTGCCCGGTGTGCTCGGCGGTCAGCCGCAGCAGGGTCCGGCCGATCCGCTCCAGCTGATTGGCGTAGATCTCCACGTCCGCCGCGGTGCCGCCGAACCCGGCCGAGCCCTGGTGCATCAGGACCTGCGCGTGCGGCAGGGCGAACCGCTTGCCCGGGGTGCCGGCGGTGAGCAGGAACTGGCCCATGCTGCCGGCCAGCCCGAGCGCGAGCGTGCTGACGTCGTTCGGGATCAGCCGCATGGTGTCGAAGATCGCCAGCCCGGCGGTGACCGACCCGCCGGGCGAGTTGATGTAGAGGCGGATCGTGCTCTGCGGGTCCTCCGCGGAGAGCAGCAGCAACTGCCCGCAGATCCGGTTCGCGATCGGGTCGTCGACCTCGGTGCCCAGCACGATGATCCGCTGGTGCAGCAGCTGCACGGCCACTTGGTCGTCGACGGTCCCGCTGAGGGCTTGTTGCATGGCCTGCTCCTTCGGTTCGGTGGATCTGTCACCACCATCCCGGCGCCGACGATCGCCGGCCAAGCCGATCTGCCGTGGGCAGAGGCGCTCTGCCCGTAGCAGACTTCTCAGAGCATCAAGATCTCCCTGGGCGCGCGTCCGCTGGGGGTGCGGATCGCATGCTCCCGCGCGGGGCGAGGGCGGCGATCTGGCCGCTGCGCGTCCATGGCGATCGCCGCCCTCTTCACGGTCCGCGGGTGGTCACCGAGATCAAAACCCCAGCTCAGCCGACCGATACAGAATTGGCGTGGTGGATCACGGGGCGGCCGGTCGCGTCCAGCCGGGCCACGCAGCCCTTGCCGGCGCGCTTGGCGGCGTACATGGCCGTGTCGGCCTCGTGCAGCAGCGCATCCGAGGAGGCGTGCCCGTCGAAGATCGCCAGGCCGATGCTGGCGCGCGGGGTCACGTCCACCGGCCCGGAGTACAACGGTGCTTGGATGGCGGCGAGGATGCGGTCGGCGACACACGAGCCGTCCTCGGCCGTCAGCATCCCTTCCAGCACCACGGCGAACTCGTCGCCGCCGAGCCGGGCCGGGGTGTCCGCGCCGCGTACCGCCTCGCGGAGCCGCTGCGCGACGCTGACCAGCAGGAAGTCGCCGGTCGCGTGCCCATGGGTGTCGTTGACTCCCTTGAAGCCGTCCAGGTCGATGAGCAGGACCGCGAGCGGCGCGCCCTGCCTAGCCCGCTCCACGGCCCGGTCCAGGTGCTCGCGCAGCAGCGCCCGGTTGGCCAGCCCGGTGAGCGCGTCGTGGTAGGCCTGGTGCCGCAGGTCGGCGGCGTGGCCCGCGTTGACCAGGCCGAGCACGATCTGCCCGGCCAGCGCGCGCAGCGAGTTGTGCGCCGCCCGCAGCTCGGCGCGAGTGCCGTGGACGACCAGCTTGCCGTATCGCCGCTTGTCGGCCTCCAGCGGGAACTCCGCCGTCTGACCCGCGGCGCCGGGAACGCCGGCCTCCGCGGCCGTCGTGCCGTCGGGCAGCTGGATCGCCGCCCACCCGGCGGAGTCCGGGCCGAGCATCCCGAGCGCCGCGTCCACGGCGGTGCGGTGGATGTCCTCCGGCGCCGAGGTGGTGCCGATGGCCGTGCCGACCTGGGCGAAGATCCGCTCCCGGGCGTTCGACTCCTCCTGGCGCCGGGTGCTCAGGGCGACCAGCGAGGTGAACACGGCCAGCGCCGGAACACCCATCGACTGCACCAGGAAGGGACCGAGGTCACCGGGCGCGGTGAGCAGCACGCCGGAGACCGTTCCGGCGTACGCCGTGACGACGAACGCCGCCACCTGCCGCCACGTCCCGAACAATCCGCGGAACGACATCGAACTGAACAGCATCCCGAGCGTGGCCACGTAGTCGTGCTGCCCGACGGCGAGCGTGCCGAGCGCGAGCGCCTCCAGCGGCAGCCCCCAGACCGGCACCCTCTGCCGCCGGTAGCCGCGCACCCACCAGCCCACCAGGAACACGATCGCGACCGCCGCGGCGGCTCGCTGCGCGGTGGTGGCCTGCCCGCCGCTGATCATCCGGGGCAGCGAGGTGACCACGTTGATCAGGGACATGAACAGGAACAGCCATTGGATGCGCCGCCCCAGGTCTTTGGGCGGAAGGAGCCGTCTCACAGAAAGTAGGTCGGCGCGACGGCTACCGGCATGAGGATCAGGGCGGCCCGAATCGTCAGGCCGGCCAGCCGTCGAAAAGCCGGTGACGGCCGGGGCGGCCTCTGGGAGGCTGGCCGGCATGAACGGACACGGACCGGCGGTGAGGTTCCAGGATCCGGCGGTCTGGCTCGAGACGCTGGCGACCGACGGCATCGACGTGGTGTGCCCGCACTGCGGGTGCCGCGCCGTGGTCAGCGCCGAACCCGACGAGGGCGCCTACGCCATGCACTGGCCGCGCCGGTTCGTCTGCACCGGTTGTGCCCACGTCGCGCGGTGGCAACCAAAGGGCGGAATTTCCTACTGGGGCGGGCCGGTCGATCCGTACTTCCGCCTGCCGTTGTGGCTGCGGGCGCGATGCTGCGGCGGGCGGACGCTCTGGGCGTTCAACGAGGCGCACCTCGCCCTGCTGGCCGGCTACGTCGGGGCGCCGCTCCGGGAGCGCAACCCGCAGCGGCCCGGCTTGACGATGGTGGCCCGCTTGCCGCGCTGGTTGAAATCGGCCAAGAACCGCGACGAGATCCTTCGCACGATCACCCGCCTCAACCACCGCCTCGCGCAGCGATCCTGAGACCCGCCGACCGGGCGAAGATCGCGCACTCCGGCGCCGAGCGGCCGCTGCACCTCTGAGCGCCGCTTAGAGTGAGGCCATGTCGAAGGTACGGGTGCACAACCTCGCGGTCTCGCTGGACGGCTTCGCCACCGGCGACGGGCAGAGCCTGGAGGCGCCGTTCGGGCACGCCGGCGGGCGGCTCATGGAGTGGTTCTTCCCGACCCGCACGTTCCAGTCGATGACCGGCAAGGACGGCGGCAGCGAAGGCGTCGACAACGCGTTCGCCTCGGCGTGGGGACCCGGCATCGGCGCCGAGATCATGGGGCGCAACAAGTTCGGGCCGCAGCGCGGCCCGTGGCAGGACGAGGAGTGGACGGGTTGGTGGGGCGACGACCCGCCGTTCCACACGCCGGTCTTCGTGCTGACCCATCACCCGCGGCCGACCCTGGCGATGGAGGGCGGCAACACCTTCCACTTCGTCGACGCGGGCCCGGCCGAGGCGCTCGCGCTGGCCCGCGAGGCGGCCGGCGGCCTGGACGTCCGCATCGGCGGCGGCCCCTCCACGGTCCGCCAGTTCCTCGCCGCCGACCTGGTCGACCACCTGCACGTCGTCGTGGTCCCGATCATCCTGGGCCGGGGCGTGCGCCTCTGGGACGGCCTGGAGAGCCTGGAAGATCGTTTCACGGTCGAGTCGGTGACCAGTCCGAGCGGCGTCACCCACCTGACCTTCACCCGGCGGTAGTCCGCCGGGCCGGGGTCACTCGGCGGAGTAACCGAGGACCCGCTCGGGCGTCAGCCGGATCACCACGCGCACCACGTCGGCCGGCAGTTGCCGGTAGGTCTCGCCCGCCCCCGGTCCTTCGTACGCCTCGGCGAGCCGCGCCGCGAACTCCCGCCCGGCATCCTCGGTGACCGTCGCCCGGCCGCGCACCTCGATGTACCGCAACGAGTCGGTCCGGTCGATCACCGTCACGCTCGCCCGCGGGTCGCGCCGCAGGTTCTTGTCCTTGCGCCGGCCCGCCTGCGTCGAGATGAGCAGATCGTCGCCGTCCCGCGCCACCCACACCACCGAGGTCTGCGGGCTCCCGTCCGGATTGGTGGTCGCCAGCACGGCCAGGTTGCACCCGTCGACCAGCCCTCGCGCACTGTCACTCAACTTCACCGCCACCGCGCGAGCCTATCGGCGACCGCCCCGCCCGCGCGGCCCCGGTCTCAGCGAGTGCGGCGTGCTGCGGGCGGTGGTCACTCCATCGCTGGTCAGGGCTGGGCGGCGCCGATGCGGAGGCGGTTGCCGTCCGGGTCGGTCAGCTCCAGCTCCGGACCCCACGGGGCTTCCTCGACGGCGGCGCCGAATTCCGCGGCGACTGCCTGCAGATCGTTGACGTGCAGGTAGAGGAGGGTGCCCGGGCGGGCGTCGCCGTGGTGCTCGGACAGGAAGAGCTGCATCGGACCGCGGGCCACGCACACGAACAGGGGGAGGCCCGGCTCGAAGCGGTGCTCCCACTGTTTGACGAAGCCCAGCCGGGCATACCAGGCGGTCGAGGCGTTCGCGTCCTCGACCCTGAGGAAAGGCGTGAGCTGTTCGGCCATCCGGCCATCCTGGCAGATCGGCGCTGGGTGAGCGGTCCGCCTCGATCGGTGGCCCGAGCGGTATGCTGTGCGGCGGAAACCTGTCGTTCGTCGATGGCTCGCGTGCGCCGACAAGCACGTCACCTATGACTTCTGAGTGCGGGAGCGTGGTCGCTCCGCTGCGGTGAAGGCCGCCATCCGGGTCCGGACTCCGCGAGAGATCCGGTCCGTCCGTCGTCCCCGCCGGCATCGGTGCTGGGGACATCTCGTCGCCGCGGCGCTCTGGCCGATGCACGGCAGCAACCTGGGAACTCTGCTGCGCACCTGCGACGCGGTCGGCGCCTGCCTGGCGGTGCCGCCGTTCGGCTGGGTGGACGCGGCGCTCGCCCGCGGGAACACCTTGCGGCAGCCGGCCTGCGTGCACCGGGTCGGCAGCCCGCTGCGGTGGCTCGACGACGAGCGCCGGGCCGGCTCGGCCATCCTCGGTGTCGAACTGGCCGACGAGGCGATCCGGCTCGCCGACCTGCCGGTAGCGCGGCGGCGTACCGTCATGGTCCTCGGCCACGAGGCCACCGGGATCCCGCCGGAGGCCCTCGATCTGCTCGACAGCGCGGTGGAGATCCCGATGGTCGGCACCGGCTCCAGCCTCAACGTCGCGGTCGCCGGCTCCCTTGTGCTGTACAAACTCGCCGGCCTCTTGTAGCGCCAGCCCACTCCGCTGGGGCGGCCATCGCTGTGGTCCAGGTGACGGCTGGCTCTCATGGGTGTCTCAACTGTCGTGAGACACCCATGAGAGCCAGCCGGAACCGGGAGCGCGCCGCGGTCGTGCGCAGGGGCTTCGGGGCGGCTGCCGGTGGAGGTCAGTGGCCGGATAGCTGGTGGGCGGCGTCCTGGTAGAAGGAGACCAGTTCGGCCACGGGGATGGGCTTGCGGGAGACGGTGTTGTGGTCTTTGCCTTCCGCGGTGAAGGGCGGGGGCCACAGGCTGAAGCCCTGGTCGAGGGTCAGTGCCGCGGTGTCGGTCTCCCAGCCGGGCCAGCGGAGCGTGTCGTAGAAGCTGGTGAGCGACCCGCGCAGGATGGCGTTCAGCCACTCGGCGTAGCCCACCTCCAGGTCGAGCCAGGCCAGATCGTCGGGCGCGAAGTAGTGCACGGTGGGCTTCGCGCCGGGGCTGGACGGCGCCCAGGTGTAGAGGCCGCCCGCCACGTCGTGGCCGACGGTGAGCATCCCGTTGGTGTTCGTCTCGGCGACCACGTCGGGCAGCGGGTCGTGGCCGCTGCCCAGCACGCGGACCCAGCCGTGGTCGACCAGCAGGCCGCCCGCGTTGGCCACCACCGCGCCCAGCCACGAGCGGGTGGAGACACCCAGGTCCGTCAGTACGCTGTCGGCCCGGCCCGGTGCGGCCGGCAACACCCGGACCGGGTACGGCGCCGCGGCCGCCGCCTCGAGAAGCTCTTCCCACGCTGATTGATCCACGGGAGCACGATGGCACATCAGGTCAGCGGGGCAGGTCCTTGGCCAGGCGGGTGACGTCGTCGGACGGGGCGGACGGCAGCGTACGGTAGCCTTCGCTCTGATAGAGGTCGATGTTGCGCAGGCTCTTCAAGCCGGTGAAGAGCAGGATGCGACGGCAGGCCGGTGGGGCGGCGGCCTCGATGGTGCGGAGCAGCCAGCGGCCCAGGCCGTGGCCGCGCAGGTCGGGGGCGACGGCGAGCCGGCCGACGTGCCAGTCGGTGTCGTCGCGGCGGGCACGGACCATGCCGAGCAGCCGGCCGTCGCGCCACAGGCCCAGGGTGTGCCAGGTCGCGAGCCAGTCGCGCACCTCGTCGAGCGGCTCGTGCAGGGCCGGGATGTCCAGCGTGTCGTTGACGATCGCCTCGTCCACCCAGCAGCAGCGCTGCAGCACGGTCACCTCGGGCGCGTCGTCGCCGGTCAGCGGTCGCAGGGAGGAGCCGGGCAGGGGACCGGGGCGGGCGTCGGGGCGTGCCGCGTCGCGCATCGGTCGCAGGGCGTGGGCGACCCGGACCAGTTCGTCGAGCAGGCCGGTGGCGATCGCGTCGCGGGCCGGGTCGGGCCGCAGCCGGCCGTCCTCGACGGCGTCGCCGAGGCGGATCGCGACCGTGGCACCCAGCGGGACCAGGCGCAGCGTGGTGACCACCTGCTTGGCGTGTTGCACCGACCGGGTCCCGGCCGAGGTGTTGCCGTAGCTGACGAAGCCGATCGGTTTCCACGCCCACTCGCGGCCGAGATAGTCCAGCGCGTTCTTCAGGCTCGCCGGCATGCCGTAGTTGTACTCCGGGGTGACCGCGATGAACCCGTCCGCGGCGTCGACCATCGCGCTCCAGCGCCGGGTGTGCTCCTGGTGGTAGACGCCCGACGACGGGTGCTCCTCCTCGTCCAGCAACGGCAGGTCCAGGTCGCTGAGGGCGACCGGCACCAGCTCGGCGCCGAGCTGCGCGGCGCGGGCAGTGATCGCGTCGAGGAGCCACCGGCCGACGGCGGGGCCGAGGGCGCCGGGGCGGGTGCTGCAGGTCAGCACCAGGACGCGGAGCGGTTTCGTTGACATGGAAACGAAGCGTAGGTGCTAGATTGATTACATGTCAACGACAATGCCGGGCGGCGACGCGCGCTGGCTGACGGCCGACGAGGAGCGGGCCTGGCGGGCGTTCCTGCGGGTGATGGTGGCGGTGCGCACCGGCATGGCACGTGACCTGGCCGCGCTCGACCTGTCCGAGCCGGACTACGAGGTGCTCAGCACGCTGTCCGAACATCCCGGGCATACGTGCACGCTGGGCGAGCAGGCCGACAAGATGGGCTGGTCCCGCAGCCGGCTGTCCCGGCACGCCACCCGGATGGAGGCGCGCGGGCTGCTGCGGCGCGCCCCCGACCCGGCCGACGGCCGGGGCTGTCTCCTGGTGCTCACCGAGCACGGGCTGGCGGTGCTCGGCAGCGCGGCGCCGGCGCACGTCGCGTCGGTGCGCCACCACTTCATCGACCGGCTGGCGCCGGACGATCTCGCCGCCATCGAGCGGATCGCCCGGCGACTCGACGAGCCGGGGAGCCTCGATGCTTGACGGCGACTCGAGGAGCCTGGGGGCCTCGGAGC
This sequence comes from Actinoplanes octamycinicus, assembly GCF_014205225.1. Lineage (NCBI taxonomy): Bacteria > Bacillati > Actinomycetota > Actinomycetes > Micromonosporales > Micromonosporaceae > Actinoplanes > Actinoplanes octamycinicus. Next base: position 7,207,388 of record NZ_JACHNB010000001.1, on the reverse strand, counting down.
TCGACGAGGTCCTGCGCGGCGCCGTGCGGGTGCGGGTCACCGACGGCGGGGCGTCCGAGACGGGGGTGCTGAGCGCTGAGGTGCTGCTCGACGTGGCGGATCCGGCGCTGCTCGGTGCGCTGCTGGACGCTCTCGCCGTCGAGGAGGTGACCGGCATGTCGTGCATGTGCCATGGCGACCTCGCGTTCGAGTTCTTCGACTCGGCGGGGCGGTCGGCCGCCGTCGTGGGGTTCCACCACGCGACGCATCTGCGCTGGCCGGGCTGGGACGGCGACGCCTTGCTGCGGGACGGGGACGCGGTCCTGCGCTGGCTCGCCGGCCAGGGCGTCGAGGGTCCGGCGGGGAAGCGGGACGAGCTGCATCGGCGCGACGTCGAGATGGCGGTCGCCGAGAAGCGATGGCGTGCGGCGGCGCCGGCCGGCGTGGTGGACCTGCTCGACATGGCGGTCGTCACGACCCACACGACCGGGATCCTTCCGCAGGGGATCCGCCGGTTGGTCGCCGAGCGCCTGACGGCCACCATCCCGGACCCGGTCGAGCGGGCCGCGGCGACGCTCGCCTGGTACGGCTCCGGGACCGGACGCTGCAGCGGCTACCCGGTGCACGAGGGCATCCCGGAGTCGGCGCTCGCCGCGACACCGATCGCGGTCCTCGTCGCGACACTGCGGGAACATGCCGGGGACGCGCGGATCGAGGCCGGCGCGGTGCGGCACCTCTGCGGGTGGAACAGTCGCGACCAGCAGGCGAAGGACGTCGCCGTGATCCCGATTGACCTGAGGGAACGCCTGCTGGCGGTGGCGATCCAGTCCGGTGACGACGACAAGCGGGCCCGAGCCGAGGCGTGGTTGCGGTGACCCGGCATGCCGAGCAGCGGTCATCGGCCTCGGCCGGCATCGACCATGAAGGCCCGGTCGCCGTCCGGCCGGTGTCCCGGCGAGGTGCTGGCCACACTGGCGCGTCGCTGTGCGGGCCAACACTTGCACCGTCAATAATCGTGCTCAATGATTCAGCGCGGCCGCCGGCGGCGCGAACGGAAAGGCTCCACCTCATGCCCAACCTCATGGTCATCATCGGTTCCACCCGGCCCGGCCGGGCGGGTCTGCCCATCGGCCAGTGGTTCGCCGACTTCGCCGGCAAGCACAGCGGCTTCGACGTGCAGGTCGCCGACCTCGCCGAGATCGATCTGCCGCTGCTGGCCGACCCGCACCACCCGCGGCTGAAGAAGTACGTGCACCAGCACACCTGGGACTGGAGCGCCAAGGTCGAGTCGGCCGACGCGTTCGTGATCGTCACCCCGGAGTACAACTACGGCTACCCGGCCGCGGTGAAGAACGCGCTCGACCACCTGTCGCAGGAGTGGGCGTACGCGCCGGTCGGCTTCGTCTCCTACGGCGGGATCGCGGCCGGCACCCGGGCCGTGCAGCAGCTCAAGCAGGTCGTCACGACGCTGCGGATGCTGCCGGTCTTCGAGAGCGTCAACATCCCGTTCCACGCGCCGCAGATCGCCGACGGGGTGTTCACGCCCAGCACCGCGACCGAGGACGCCGCGACCGCGATGCTGGACGAGCTGGTCAAGGTGGAGGCCGGGGTGCACGGCCTGCGGGCCGGCGTGCGCGCCTGATCAGTCAGGCGGTCAGGTGGCCGGCGTGCGTTCCGCGCCGCCGGCCCGGTTGACCACTTTTTCTCCACGGGATGCTGCCTTGAGCCCGGCCTCTGGCTGCACGCGACCTCGTGGCAGCCCTGGATCGAGCTGGTCTCCGAGCGCGGCTACCGCGCCACCGCGCCCGGCTGACCGGGCGACGCCGACACCGTTGAGGCGATCCGACCAGCGCGGCGCCCTGCTCGGGCAGGCCGGCGACCAGCGCGGTGAGGGTGCGGACCTGGTCCGTGCGCCCGAACAGGTCCGCCATGGGAGGCGATCCTACGGGCCGCGCGTACCGTGGCGGGGTGACGCATGCGGTGACCATCCAGAATCTGGGAGCGTGGCTGCTCAAGGGCAACGGCGTGACCTCCGACATCACCGAGGTGGCGGCGCGCCGGCAGCCGGTCCGGACCTGGTGCGTGCGGCCCGGCTACCGCACCGATCTGATGGCGGCCGGGCAGCCGGCGCTGCTCTGGGTCAGCGGGGATCGCCGCCGGGTGACGCCGGGCATCTGGGCTCTCGGTGAGGTGACCGGCCCGGCCGGGGTGATCGACGGCAAGCTGCGGGTGCCGCTGGAGCTGCGCTGGCTGGACGAGGAGCAGCGGGTGCACCGGGACACGGTGCGGGCCGACGGCGCCCTCGCCGCCCTCGAGGTGCTGCGCCAGCCGCAGGGCGCCAACCCGTCCTTCGTCACCGCCGAGCAGCTGACCGCGCTTCGTGCGTACCTTCCGGGAACAACAGGAGAGCGCCGATGAGGAAGCACAGCGCGCCGAGCGCGGTGCCGGTGTTCACCAGCGCCGGGCCGAGCTCGGCATCGGCCGACGGGACGACGTAGGAGGCCACCGCGGACGCCCCGAAGGCCAGGCAGCCGAGCAGGTTCACGCTCGCGATCGCCGACTCCAGGGTGCGGCGCGGCCGGCCCAGCAGGTGCCCGGTGACCTCCACGTAGGCCAGGTAGCCGGAGATCAGGAAGCAGAGCGAGCCGATCGCGTCCGGCCGCCACACCAGGCGGTCGTAGTCGGCCGAGTCCAGCCCGACCCGCAGCGCCTGGAAGGTGGTCACGTTGAAGTAGAGCGTCCCGACCAGCTGCACGCCGCAGCTCCACCAGTCGATCCGGCGCGGCTCGAAGGTCAGCAGCCGCCACCGGCGCCGGCCCGGCCCGCGCTCCGCGTTGATCGTCTCCAGCCACTGCAGGCCGGCCGCCGCGGTGAACAGGATCGACCCCACGAAGAAGACCAGGCCGTCCGCGGCCGGGCCGACAAGGTCGAGGAAGGCCGGGATCGGCGCGATCAGGAAACAGAGCGACCCGGCGGCGAACAGCACCGCGATCCACCACGACGCCCGGGACAGGCGGGAGGCATGCTTGCGGTGGCCGCGGGAGGACCATTCGACGGTACGGCCGTCGTCCCGCCGATAGGTGATGTGTGTGGTGAACGGGCCGACCGTACGGCGCCGGGCCGTCGACCACTCGGCCGGGGTCGTCGGATATCGGGTCGAGGCCATGAGCAAGTCCACCTTGACCTCTGCCGCGGGTGCCTCACCCCGATCGGATGAAGCGCAGTGGCAGCCGGTCGGGGCCGTGGGTGCCGATCGCCGGCCGCCAGGTGACCTCCCCGGCGATCACCGGCGGTTCGAAGCGGCGGGCGAGCAGCGGCAGGGCTTCACTCAGCTCGGCCTGGGCGAGGGCGGCGCCGAGGCAGTAGTGCGGTCCGGCGCCGAACTGGAGCAGCGGCGCGTCGAAGCCGGCCGTGATGTCGAACCGGTCCCCGCCGGGATAGGCGCGCGGATCCCGCTGGGCGGTCTGCGCGGCCACGGTCAGGAACCCGCCGGCGGCGACCGGCAGACCGTGGAACTCGAGGTCCTCGGTGGCCCGGCGGAACAGGCTGGCCGCCGCCGGCATCCAGCGCATCGCCTCCCGGACCGCGCTGTCGGCCAGCTCCGGCCGCTCACCCAGCAGCGTCCACTGCCCGGGGTGCGCGGCGAAGGTGACCAGCGTGTTCGAGAACTGCTGGCGGGTGTTGTCGTGCGCGCCGAAGACCAGGGTGACCAGCAGGTTCCGCAGCTCGGCGCGGCTGATTCCCGGCTCCTCCCGCTGCCAGGCGGCGACCATCGTGGAGATCAGGTCGTCGGCCGGGTGTTTCGTCTTCTCGTCGATCAGCCCGTCCAGGTAGGCGTCCAGCCCGGCGACCGCCCGTTCCACCCGGTCCGCCTTGTCGCCCCCGGTCGCCAGCGCGAAGATCAGGCCGAGGTCGCTGGACCAGACCCGGAACGTGTCGTGGTCCGCAGCCGGCACCCCGAGCAGCTCACCCATCACGGCCAGCGGCAGCCGATCGGCGACCGCGCCGACGAACTCCACCTCGCCGCGCTCCGCGATCTCGTCGGCCAGCGCCGCGACCGTCGCCCGGATGAACGGCCGCAGCCGCTCGACGGTGCGCGGCGTGAAGGATCCGGCGACCAGGCCGCGCAGCCGCCGGTGGTCGGGACCGTCCCGGTTCACGATCATCGGCACCCACCAGTCGTGGATCGGCCCCTCGGTGATCCCGTGCTGCCGCAGGTATCCGTCGCCGCCGTGGTCGAACCGCCGGTCGCGGAGCAGCTCATCGGCCTCCGCGTGCCGCAACACGAACGGCCCGAGCGGACTGTCGGCATACCAGCCGGCCGCCTGCGCCGCCATCACCTCCGGCGCGACCAGGGAAAACCCAGGATCGACGACATTGAGGTACGGCACCGGGCACCTCCTACTTCTTGGCGACCGGCAGCGTCCCGGCGTGATCGGGCACGAACGTCTGCATGTCGAGCGGTGTGCGCTGATAGCCGCTCGACGGCGGGCGCGGCGGCAGCGACAGCGGCACGCGCTGCACCTCGTGGTACGGGATCGTGGAGAGCAGGTGGGCGATCATGTTGATCCGCGCCCGGCGCTTGTCCTCGCTGTCCACCACGTACCAGGGCGCCTCCGGGATGTCGGTGTGCAGGAACATCTCGTCCTTGGCCCGCGAGTACTCCTCCCACCGGCTGACCGACTCCAGGTCCATCGGGGAGAGTTTCCAGCGGCGCATCGGATCCTGCATCCGGGACCGGAACCGCTGCTCCTGCTCGTGGTCGCTGACCGAGAACCAGTACTTGCGGAGCAGGATCCCGTCCTCGATGAGGAGCCGTTCGAAGATCGGGCACTGGTGCAGGAAGCGCATGTACTCCGCCTTGGTGCAGAAGCCCATCACGCGTTCCACGCCGGCCCGGTTGTACCAGCTCCGGTCGAACAGCACGATCTCGCCGGACGCCGGGAACTGCTCGATGTACCGCTGGAAGTACCACTGCCCACGCTGCCGCTCGGTCGGCGCGGGCAGCGCGGCGATCCGGGCCAGCCGTGGGTTGAGATACTCGGCGACCCGCTTGATCGTGCTGCCCTTGCCGGCCGCGTCCCGCCCCTCGAAGACCACGATCACCCGGGTGCCCTCGACCTTCACCCACTCCTGCAGCTTGACGAGCTCCCCCTGCAGCCGGAACAACTCCGTCTCGTAGATCTTCTTCGGCAGCCGCTCGGCCCGCTCCTGCTTGGTCCCCACCACCCACCCCTTCCGAGCCGCCCTCAGCCGGCATCCGCGGTCGCCCGTCGGCCACTAGTCCCAGTTGGTGCCGTTCGTGATGGTCGTCGCCGACCGGGACGGTGCGGTGTCCTGGGACGCCGCGGCAGCGGCCGGCTGCGCGGCCAGCAGCATGGCGGCCAGCGCCCCCGCGGCCGCGGCGATGATCTTGAGCTTCGTCATGATGTCCCCGTTCCCGATGGGTGCCCGTACGGCCGACGAGCCCCTGCCTCGCAGGGTAGGAGCCCGCCGAGCCCGGGTCGCGCAAACCCGTCAGGCCGGATGGATGCAGCGACAATCGACAAAGGTGGCAGGACGTCCGGCGGCCTCGCGGGCCCGCCCTGACCGTCTCGCAGCCGGAGGCCGCCGCCGAGTCGATCGTCAAGGCCATCAGATGATCGCGGCGAAGGTTGCGGTGGCTTCGCGGGGTGTCTCTGCCGGATCAGTCGTCCGGGCCACGCTCAGCGCCGGGCAGGTGCCGCAACTGCTGTTCGATACGGTCGAGGCGCTGGGAGACGGCACGGTCGTCGGCTGCCTCGGCGGCGCCCCACGAGGTCCACGCCTGGGTGGCGAGGGACAGCAGGATCACGAAGAGGATGGATTCCTTCCACCACAGCACGGCGGGTACGGTCAGCAGCACGCAGACGACGGCGGCGGCCCGGTGCAACCACACTTTGCCTCGCATCGGGACACCACCGTTCAGAAGATCGACGGGCTGACCGTTCGATGTCACCTCGGGCGTGAACTCGTCGCGGCGTGGCCACGGAGAGCATCGCCAGAGACCGGGTCACGATGACTGCCCGAGATTCGTGACAAGGTTGATCGCCACGGCGAGGATGCCGGTACCGAAGGCGTAGGAGAGCAGAGCGTGCCCGAGCACCACCCGCCGTACCTTGCTGAGGGTGGGTTCGGTCTCGGTGACCCCGAAGGCCATGCCGACGGTGAACGCCAGGTAGGCGAAGTCCCAGTAACGGGGCGGGTCCGGTTGTTTGAAGTCGATGCCGCCGTCGGTGTCGCGGTAGTACATCCGGGCGTACTTGAACGCGAACACGGTGTTGACCAGCGCCCATGACAGGATGACCGCGACGACGCTGGCGATGACGGTGGCCACCGCGATGGCGTCCTGGCCGCTGGAGGATCGAATCAGCGCTTCGGCCACCACGGCCAAGCTGACTCCGCTGGCGATCAGCACGGCGGAGTCGGTCGACCGCGACCGGCTCTCCTCCTCGGCCAGCCGCTCGGTCTCGTCCGGGCCTTGCGGCCAGCTGATCCGCCACACCCAGACGAGGATCACGCCGGCCGCGACGATCCAGCCCGAAAGCGCGCTCCGTTCCGGCGCGCCGAGCACCACGGCCACCGCCGCGGCCGCGATGCCGGCGGCCAGGGAAAGTGACAGGCGACGGATGGACAGCAGCCGCCCGGTGGATGTCGGGGCGCCCGCGCCACGGGTACCGGTCATCGGCTCAGGGGGAATCGCCTGGTGGCATGCACCGGTTCGCCGGGCGCCAGGAAGGTCAGTGATCTCCTCGGATCGCGCCGGGACGCGTCCACCTCCGACGCGGGCTTGCGGTCATCTGTCGGGGCAGGCAAATCCATGAATTCTCCTCTCGACCCCTCGCCGGGCCGGCGGTCACCGGGTCCACCGCCGCATTCCCGGCGACAACGCCCGGTCGGACGGCGCCGCCTCGGCGGGGCGACGGCCTGCGGCCGCCATGTCACCGATGACCGGAGTCCGGTCGTCCCGAGCGCGCATCCCCGCCGCGACACCGCCTAAACCATCGATGCGCCGCCGGGTGAGATCGCTGCGCTCGCTCCGCCCTCCCACCGGCACACCTCGTAACGGCGCCTGGTCGGCCGCCACCAGGGTCCGGGCAGGACCGCGGCCGGCCCGCATGACCCACCACGCGGCCGGCCAGAGACCTGGTGTGACCTACCGAGGGAAGACCGGCTGCGGGGCGCCGACTCCAGGGCCGGTGCCCAGCTGAGCCGCCAGCCGGGCGGCTCCAGCCGGAAGGAACGGCGACAGCTCGTGCGCGAGACCGCGACAGGTCGCGACCAGGACGGCGAGCACGTCGTCGAACCGTTCGCCGCCGGCGAGCTCCCACGGGCGCTCCGCCTCGACGAGGCGATTGGCGTCGGCCACCACGGAGCCGATCGCCTGGGTCGCGGCCCGGAACTCGAATTTGTCCAGCGCCCGGTCGATGGCCGAGGGGAGCGCCGCGCCGAGGCCGGTGTTCCCGAGTGCGCGGACCCGGCCGCCGCGATATCGGTGCGCCAGCGACACCGTGCGGTTGACCAGGTTGCCCAGCCCGTTGGCGAGGTCCTGGTGGTAGCGGGCGAGCAGCCGCCGCTCGGTGAAGTCGGTGTCGCCCAGCCCGGCCACGTCGCGCAGCAGCCACCAGCGCAGCGCGTCGGCGCCGAAGCGGCCGGCCAGTTCGTGCGGGTCGACCGCGTTGCCGGCGCTCTTGGACAGTTTGACGCCGTCCACGGTCAGGTAGTCGTGCACGAAGATCGTGGTCGGCAGCGGCTGCCCGGTGGCGAGCAGCAGCGCCAGCCAGTGCACGGCGTGGAAGCGGACGATGCCCTTGCCGATGACGTGCACGCGTTCGGCCGATTCCACCCACCATTTCCGGTACGCCGGATCGTCCCGGCCGTACCCCAGCGCGGTGACGTAGTTGGCCAGCGCGTCCCACCACACGTAGACGACCTGGTCGGCGTCGCCCGGCACCGGGATGCCCCAGCCGGCCGCGCGGGACGCCGGCCGGGAGACGCTGATGTCGGTCAGCCCGGCCCGGACGAACGCCAGCACCTCGTTGCGTCGGGCGGCCGGCTCGATCCGCACCCGGCCCGACTCGAGCGCGGCCAGCACGTCCCGGGCGTAACGGGAGAGCCGGAAGAACCAGTTGGACTCGGTCACCCGCTCCGGGGCCACACCGTGTTCCGGGCAGAGCTCGTCGGTCTCGACGAACTGCTCGCAGCCCGCGCAGTACCAGCCCTGGTAGTCGCGCCGGTAGAGGTCGCCGCGGGCGGCGGTCCGCTGCCACAGCCGCTCCACCCCGGGGGCGTGGCGGGGGTCGCTGCCGGTCCGGATGAAGTCGTCGAAACTGAGGTCAAGCGCGTCGGTCAGGCCGGCGAACCGGTCCGCGTTGCGCGCCACGAACGCGGCGACCGGCTCGCCCGCCGCGGCGGCCGCGGTCACGTTCTTCAGCGCGTTGTCGTCGGTGCCGGTCAGGAACCGCACCGGCTCGCCGCGCAGGCGCCGGTGCCGGGCGAGGACGTCGGCCTGCACCAGCTCCAGGGCGTGGCCGAGGTGCGGTGCGGCGTTGACGTAGGGGATGGCGGTGGTGACGTAGAAGCTCATGATGATCCCCCGATCCGCTCCGGGCCCCGGAGACCCGGGGCGAGGAGTGGCTGGACTGGATCAGCGCACGCCGGCAGGCCCCGTGACGGGGCGCATCATCCGGACGGCGTGCTGCGGCATGACCCGCATGCTGCCAGAGCCCGTCGGGGCGGTCATCTCATAAACGGCCGATCATGGCGTGCGCGGCAGAGGTGACCAGGGCCCGGTCGTAGGTGACCACGAACTCGAACTGCCGGTCCGGGTCCGGCCCGGTGTCGCCCAGGTCGCGGGCCATCAGCGCGGCCGCGGTGTGCGCGCCGAGCACGACCACGGTCCATTCGGTGGCCAGCGGGTCCTGCGGGTGCAGGGTGGCGCCGCGCACCCCGGGAGCCGGCTGGGCCGACATGTCCACGCCGAGCGCGGCCACGAACGGCAGCTTCGCGGCGAGTTCGGTGAACCGCCGGGTGGTCGACGGGCGGAAGAACCGCACGTGCTCGAACGCGGCGAACAGCACCGGCGGCACCGCGGCCTGCAGGGCCATCAGCTCCAGGGTCTTGGACACCGGCACCAGCAGGTGCTTGGGCGCGTGCCGGATGTGCCGGCCGGCGCCGATCAGCCCGTACGGCGTGGTCCGCAGCGTGCTGCCGATCGGCCGCGCGGCGAACCGTTCCGGCCGGAACGTCGACGGCGTGAACCGCCGCTCGCCGCGGCTCCACAGCCAGCCCTGCCCCAGCGTGGCGCCGAGCACCAGCGCGCGGGTCAGGTCCTCCGGCGTCTCGATGCCCTCCGCGACCACCTCGGCGCCGGCCTGTTCGGCGTAGGCGCGCACCGCCCCGGCCACCGTCACGGTCAGCGGGTCCTTGACCGTGCGCAGCAGCTTCAGGTCGAGCTTGACCACCTCCGGCCGCAGCAGCGGGATGAAGGCGAGCGACTCCGGGTGCACGCCCACGTCGTCCAGGGCGATCGCGCAGCCGGCCGCGCGCAGCTGCTCGGCACCGCACAGCACGGCGGCCAGGTCCTCGGCCAGGGCCCGCTCGGTGATCTCGACGACCACCTGGACGTGCGGCGCCCGGTCCGCCAGCGCGTCGAGGACGACGTCCAGGCGCTGGGTCAGCGTGCTCGGCTCCAGGTTGACGAAGAGGGTCACCGGGCGGCCCTGGGAGAACGCCGCGGCGTCGGCGAGCGACGCGCGCAGCGAGGCCCGCTCCAGGTCGGCGAGCCGGTCCGCCTGGCGGGCCGCGTCGAGCAGCGCCATCGGCGACTGCCAGGCGGTGTCGGCGGGCCCGCGCAGCAGCGCCTCGAAGGCCAGCACCGCCCCGGAGTCGACGTCGATGAACGGCTGATAGACGCAGTGCAGGCCGTCCCGCAGCACCTCGTCCAGGCTGAGCGCATCCGCGACCTTCATGATCAGCCCTTCGGCAGCCGTCCCGCTTTCCTGACCCCGCCGGCGGATTTGGGCCGGCCTTCCTCGCTGCCGCGGCGCCGCTGCTTTCCTCCGGTTGCTTTTCTGGTACGACTCGGTGTCCCGTGGCAGTCGGCCCGCGAGGCCCGCTGGGCCGACCGACCGCCACGCGGCTCGTGCGGGTCCGCCTCTCCCTAAAACCTGGCGACCCGGTTCCGGCCGTCTTGCTTGGCCTGGTACAGCGCTTGGTCGGCGTGACCGAGCACGTCGTCGAGAGCGGCATCGGCCGGGGTGAGCGCGGCGATGCCCACGCTGACGGTGACGGCGAGGTCGCCGGTGCGGGTGGTGACCGGATCGTCGGCGATCGCCCGCCGCAGGGTCTCACCCAGTTCGTCGGCGGCCGACCGGTCGGCGCCCGGCAGCACCAGCGCGAACTCCTCACCCCCGTATCGGCCCACGATGGCGTGCGGCGGCGCGGCGGCGCGGATGCGTGCCGTCACCTGCTGGATGACGTCGTCGCCGGTGCCGTGGCCGTGCCCGTCGTTGATCCGTTTGAAGTGGTCGATGTCCATCATCATGGCGACGAGCGGGAGCCGGTCGCGCAGGGCCCGGGACACCCGCTCGTTCGCGACATCGAAGAAGTACCGCCGGTTGTGCAGACCGGTCAGCGCGTCGGTGGTGGCCAGCCGCTGCACCTGAGTGAACAGGCGGGCGTTCTCGTAGGCCACCATGCCCTGCCCGGCCAGGGCGGCCAGGATGCTGACGTGGCTGTCGTCGAACCGGTTGGCGTCGGTGGCGACCAGCACCGCGACCGCCACCGGCCCGTCCCGGCCGGTCAGGGGCGCCGCCACCCAGGCCCGCGCGCCGGTCAGGACGACGTCCAGGTCGCCCCACAGACCGCCGGCGGTGCCCCGTCGTGCGGTGTCGAGAGCGGTGAACGCGGGCAGCGCGCCGGGGGCCGAGGACCGCTCGGCGGGCATCGCCGTGTCGCCGATCGGCAGCAGCACCCCGGAGTCCGCGCCGGTGACCCGGATGAACGTGGTGAGCAGGCGGTCGAGGACGTCCTCGGGCACCAGAGTGCCGCTCACCTCGGCGGCGGCCGCGCGCATGGTCTCGGCGAGCGACCGCTGCCGCTCCACCGTCCGTACGGTGACTTCCAGCTGCGCCGCACGAGCCGTCACCAGCGCGGAGGCCACCTGCTGGGCCATGGCGGCGAGAATGTCGGCGTCGTCACCGGTGAAGGCGCCCTTGACCAGCCGGGTGTCGAGGTAGACCACGCCGATCACGTCGCCGCCCAGTCGCATCGGGGCGATCATGACGCTGCGCAGGCCGTTGGCGACGACACTGCGCGAGCCGAGCGCGGCGCCGTCGTCGGCACTGGCGACGACCATCGCGGTACCGCTGGCGAGCACCTGGCCGACCAGGCTCGCGCTGTAGCCGCGAAGCTCGCCGAGGTCGGTGCCTTCGGCGCCGCGCCCGAGGTGCGGTTCCAGCCGGCCGGTGTCCTGGTCGAGCAGGAACAGGATTGCCCGTTCCGCGGCGAAGGTCCGGATGGTTTCGTCGAGTGCGATCCGGGCCAGTGTGTCGGGGTCGAGGACGGTGGTGGCGGCGGCGCTGAGCTGCTGCAGCGCGGCCAGGCGGCGGCGCACGAGCTGCCCGCCGTCGTGGGCGACGACCCGGCTGGCGCGGGTGCTCGACGACGACTTCAGCAGCGCACGCGCCTCCCGCGCGCGATGTTCCCAGCCGTACTGGGTGGCGAGCGTGACCGCGTGATCAGCCTGCCGGTCCGCGTCGGCCAGGTCACCCAGCACGGTGAGGACACGACTGCGCCCGGCCGCGACGAGGAAACCCAGCAGCGGCAGGTCGAGCCGCTGCCCGAGCAGGTCCGCGCGAGCCAGGTCGCGCAGCGCCTCCCGTGGCTTGCCGGCCAGTTCCAGGTACTCGGCTCGGGCCGCGTGGTGGAACGCGCGCAACACGTCGGTGTCCGCGGCCCGCCCGAGGGCGCGCACCGCGTCGCGGGCCTGCGCCAGCCGGCGCTCACGCCCGGCCTCGTCGGCGGACCGGCATGCGGCCAGCCGGGCCCAGGCCAGGTAGAGCCACAGGTGGCGCTGTTGACGCCACACCTTGCGCGGGGTGATCCGCCGTCGCGCCACCTCGGCGGCGATCGCGTCGACGTCCTCCAGGCCGGGCGCGGCGGCGGCCAGCGAGGCCTGGGCCAGCAGAATGTTCAGCAGGCGGCCGAGATTGTCGTGGCGCTCCGACCCGGTCGCCGTCATCGCGGCCAGGCGCTCCCGTGCCTCGGCCGGATCGCCGGTCGCCGCGGCGAGCTGGACCCCGAACATGGCCAGGGGGTTACCCGGCACGATCGGGGCCGCGGCGGTGCGCTGGCGGGCACGCTCGTACCAGGTCTGCGCCTCGCCGGTGTAGCCACGCAGCAGCAGTGCGGCGCCGAGCCCGCCGGTGCTGGTCACGTACTCGTCCAGCGGCAGCCACTGGCCGTGCTCGCGCAGCACCTCGCGGAGGGCGTTGCCGGTGGTCGGGCCGAAGCCGGCCACGGCGTCGGCGAGGGTGGCCCGGGTCCACGGCACCCGCGTGGTCAGCCGGGGGTCGCCGACGGCCCGCGCCGCCGCGTCGGCCCGCGCATAGCAGCGCTCCGACAGCCCGGAAAGCCGCGCCGCACCGGCCACCATGCCGTACGACGCTTGCAGGCGGGCGTACTCCGGACCGGAGCCGAGCCGGACGACCGCCGGGAAGGCGCGCAGGTGGAATCCCAGAGCCAGGCCCATGTTCATGCCCACCGCCGCGCCCATGGAGCCGGCGTCGCAGAGCTCCGCCTCCAGCCGGAACCGCTCGCGCTCGTACCCGTCCGCGGTGCTGGCCCGGCGCCGGGTACGTGCCCGCACCAGGCCCAGCAGGAAGTGGCCGAGGCCGTACAGCACGATCAGTAGCGGGCTGGCCGGCAGCGGCCGGCCGAGTTCGCGCAGCCCGGCCCGTACGCTGTCGATCGCCTCGTCGGAGGCGAAGTCGCTGATCTGTGCCCGGGCGATGTGCGCGTACAGGTCGGCCCGGCGCACCGGGTCGGCCTCGGCGCTCAGCGCGGCGTGCAACTCCTGCTCGGCGTCGGTGAACTTGCCGGAGCGCAGGTAGGCCAGCCCGCGCTGGCGGTGGAAGGTGTGGTCGAGCGGCAGCCCGGCGTCGCCGGCGGTCCGTTCGGCGAGGTCCAGGAACTCCAGCGCCTGGGCCGGCGCGTGGGCGCCCAGCGCGGCGTGCGCCGCGGACCGGCACGCGGCCAGCATGAGCTGCGGGGTACGGCCCACCTGCCCGGCGGCGTAGTGCCGGGCGATGCGGTACCACTCCCGGGGGTCGGCGGGTTCCCCGGCGCTCAGGCACTCGGCGATGCGCTGGTGGAGTTCCCGGCGGCGCTCGCCGTCGAGGTCGGCCAGCAGCGCCTCCCTCAGCCGCTGGTGGAGGAACGCGAACCGACCGCCACCGGCCGGTTCGAGCACCGCCCGGGCCACGCCGTCCTGCACCGCGGTCAACGCTGCGGGAAGGGTGGTGCCGCAGACGTCGGCCAGCAGCTCGGCGGCGAACGGCGCGCCCACCGCGGCCGCGGCGATCAGCAGCTCCCGGCTGGTACCGGACAGTGTCCGGGCCCGGGCCACGACGACGTCGAGCACGTCGGTCGGCAGGGCGAGCCGGTCGAAGGCCTGCTCGTCGAGCACCCAGCTGCCCCAGTGCGGCACCAGCACCCCGGCATCGAGCATGGCGTGCAGGTACTGCAGCGCGGCGAACGGGTTGCCCTGACTGCGGGCGACCAACTGGTCGACCAGGTGCGCCGGTACGGCAGCGTTGCCCAGCTGGTGCGCCGCCAGGGTGGCCAGCTCGGTGTCGCCCAGAGCGGGCACCTCGACGGTGGAGCTGCCCAGCGCGGCCGCCCAGCAGTCGCCGTCCCCGGTGCGTTCGGTGGTCACGATCAGCATCGGACAGGTGGGCAGGACGGTGGTCAGTGACGTGAAGACCCGGGCGGTGGCCTCGTCCAGCCACTGCGCGTCGTCGACGTGCACGATCAGGCCGCCCTCGGCACGGGCCAGCTCGGCCAGGAAGGCCGCCGCCGCGGTGACGAGCTGCTCCTGCCGGTCCTCGTCCGGCAGGTCCGGGGCGTTCAGCACGCCGCGCAGCGCCGGGGTCAGCAGCTGGAGCAGGGCCGCGGCCGGGCCGGCGGCGGCGCGGATCCGCTGCCGGGCCGCCTCGGCGGCGGAGTCCGGGAGCCGGTCGAGGTTGCACAGGTAGCGCTCGAGGGCGGCGCGCAGCGGCGCCATGGACGGCGCGTCCGGGGTGCACAGCAGGGTCAGCACCGGGTGTCCGGCGCCGCGGGACCGGCGGGCCAGCTCGCCGGCGATCTTGGTCTTGCCCACCCCGGCCACCCCGGTGAGCCGGACCGCGGTTCCGGCGCCGCCGCGCGCCTGTGCCCAGAGCCGGGACAGGGTCGCCAGCTCGGCGTCACGGCCGACGAGCCGGCCGCCGGTGCCCTCGACGCGGCGCCGCTCGGCCGGGGCGTCGACCAGCCCGTTCAGCACCGCAGCCAGTTCGTCGCCGTCGGCGTACCGGTCGTCCGGGTCCTTGGCCAGCAGCCGCGACACCACCGCCGCCAGCCCGGCCGGGACCTCCGGACGCAGGGCTCGCACGTCGGGCGGCGGCGCTGCCGCGTGCAGCCGGACCAGCTCACCCACGTCGGCCGACTCGAAGGGCAGCCGCCCGGCGAGGCATTCGAAGAGCACGACTCCGAGGGCGTACAGGTCGGCGCGCCCGTCCACCGGCCGGGCCAGCATGCCGGTCTGCTCGGGTGCGGCGTACGCGAACGTCCCGGCCACCTGGTCCGAGCCGGTCCCGGTGTCCTGCTGCGCCGCGAGCCCGAAGTCGATCAGTTTCGGGCTGCCGTCGGCGAGCACGATGATGTTGTGCGGGGTGACGTCCCGGTGCACGACGCCGACTCGGTGCGCGGCGGCCAGTGCCCCCGCCAGCTCGGCACCGACCCGCACGACCTCGACCAGCGGCATGCGACCAGAGTCCAGCACGGCCGCGAGTGGCCGCCCGGTGACCAATTCCATGACCAGGAACGGATCGCCGTCGACCTCGCCGACGTCGTGGACGCGGCTCACCGACGGGTGGTCGACGCAGGCGAGCAGTGCCGCCTCACGCCGGAACGCCGCCGTCGCGGCGCCCCGGTCGACGACGTCGGCACGCAGCACCTTGACGGCGTAGTCGCGGTCGCCGCGCCGTGCCCGGTAGACCGACGCGTGAGCGCCGCGCCCGAGCTCTTCGATCACGTCGAGCCCGGCCGCCGACCAGTGTCCGGACCGGGAGCCGGAGCCGGTCACCAGCGAAGTGGTCATCCTGGTCCTCTCTGGGTGGCCACGCCTGCGGGGCGAAGCCTGATGCTCTATCGCACCAGGGAGAGGGTGCAGCCGGAGACTCGTCCGGTTGCGGATCGGTGGATCTGCGCCGTGCTGCCGGACCGGTGCCGGCGGGGACGAGGCGGCCGGGGCGGGCCGGCCGGGAGGGGCAGCGGACCCGCACGAGCCGCGTGGCGGTCGTGCGGGCCGGCGGGCCTCGCGGGCCGTCGGGCACGGGAGGCCGAGTCGTACCGGAAAAGCGACCGGAGGGAAGAAGCGGCGCCGCGGCAGCGAGAATGGTGGTTCTGCTCAGTGCCGCCCGCCCGCGGTCACCCCTTGACCGCGCCGGTCAGGCCGCCGACGATGCGGCGTTCGAAGAGACTGAAGAAGATCAGCGCCGGGATCATCGACAGCGAGGTGAAGGCCAGGATCTTGGCGGTGTCGACCGAGTACTGCGAGACGAACGCCTGCACACCCAGCGGCAGCGTGAAGGTGTCCTGGTCGTTGAGGATGAACAGCGGCAGCAGGTAGCTGTTCCAGCTGTTGATGAAGGCCAGGATCCCGGTGGTGATCAGCCCGGGCACGGAGAGCGGGAGCACCATCCGCCAGAAGAAGCCGAGCCGGCTGCACCGGTCGATGGCCGCGGCCTCCTCGATCTCCTTCGGGATCGCCTGCAGGAACGGCACCAGGATGATGACCGTGGTGGGCAGCGCGAAGGCGATCTGCGGCAGGATCACCCCGGGCAGCGTGTTCACCAGCCCGATCATCTTCACCAGGATGTAGAGCGGCGTGATGGCGACCGTCGCCGGGAACATCAGCCCGGCGGCGAACAGCGCGTACATCGCGCCCCGCCCGCGGAACCGGTAGCGGGCCAGCACGTAGCTAGCCATCACGCCGAGCACCACGACCCCGAGGGTGGTGGCGATCGCCACCACCGTCGAGTTGCCGACCTGGCGCCAGAAGTCACCGCTGGCCAGCACGCCGCGGTAGTTGTCCATGACCCAGGGGTCGGGCAGGGCGGCCGGGTCGGTGGTGATCTGCGAGTTGGTCCGGAACCCGCCGATGATGATGTAGACCACCGGCCCGAGCATCACGCCGATCAGCAGCAGGGCGCCCAGGTAGACGACCGGGCTGCCCCAGCTGCTGTCCTTCTTGCCGGCCATGCCTACCGTCCTCCGGTGAGCGCGCCGTCGGTGTCCCGGCGCAGAACGAACCGCTGGTACACCAGCGCGATGACCATCGAGATGATGAACAGGACGACCGCGACGGCGCTGCCGTATCCGTAGTTGCCGGCGTTGCGGCCCTCGTTGACCAGGTAGGTCACCATCGTCGAGGTGCCGGCGGTGGACGCCACGTACTGGCCCCAGATGATGTAGACCAGGTCGAAGAGCTGCAGCGCGCCGATGATCGACAGGAAGCCCCAGATCCGGATGGTCGGTCCGAGCAGCGGCAGGGTGATCCGGCGCTGCGTCTGCCAGTAGGACGCGCCGTCCACCGCGGCCGCCTCGGCCAGCTCCTCCGGGATGTTCTGCATGCCGGCCAGGAAGAGGATCACCGCGAAGCCGATGTACTTCCAGGTCAGGATCAGCAGCAGGGTCCAGATGGCGAGCTTCGGGTTGGCCAGCCAGTCCTGCGCGAGCCAGGTCAGACCGATCGATCTCAGGACGTCGTTGACCGCCCCGTTGGTCTGCAGCAGCAGCGCCCAGGCGGTGCCGACGATCACCTCGGCGATCACGTACGGCACGAAGATCAGCACCCGGATCACCGAGCGGCCGCGCATCTTCCGGTTGAGCAGCATGGCCAGGCCGACCGCGATCGGGCCCTGCAGGACCAGCGAGAGCACGACGATCAGGCCGTTGTGCTCGAGCGCCTCGCGGAACGCCTGGTCCTGCATGATGGTCCGGTAGTTCTCCAGGCCGACGAAGTTGGTCGGCGGCCCGAAGCCCTTCCACTTGTAGAAGCCGTAGTAGCCGGCCAGCAGCACCGGCAGGATCACGAAGGTGCAGAACACCAGGATCGCCGGGCCGGACAGCGCCAGGATCTCCAGGCGCTGCGCCCAGCCGATGCCGCGCCGGCGGGGACGCGCCGGGGGCGGCGGCTGCTCGCCACCCCCGGCACGGACCTGGTCGGCGACCATGTGACTGCTCGCCACTCTCAGCCCTTCTTGGCCGCGTCGTTGACCGCCTGAATGATCCCGGCGACGTCGCCCTTGCCGGCCAGCAGGTTCACCACGCCGACGTTCAGCGCGTTGCCGACGTTCTGCCCGTAGAGCGTGTCCAGCCACTGGGAGACGTACGGCGCCTTGTTGTAGGCGTCGAGGACCGCCTTGAGGTACGGCTCGGTCACCGCCGCCTGGGCCTCCTTGTTCACCGGCAGCGAGTTGAAGCCCTTGTAGAAGCCGACCTGCACGTCCTTGGTCAGGATGTAGTTGAGGAAGTCGGTGCACTCCTTCGGCGCGTCCTTCGCGCACGAGTAGCCGTCCGCCCCGCCCATCACCGCGGCCGGGTCACCCTGTCCGCCGGGGACCGCGGGGAACGGGAAGAAGCCCAGGTCGGGCAGCGGCTTGGTGTCCTTGGTCAGCGAGGCGATCACGCCCGGGTCCCAGGAGCCCATCAGCTCCATGCTCGCCTTGTGGTTGGCCAGCAGGCCGGCCGAGCTGCCCGCGCCCTGCTGCGCCGAGGTGGTCAGGAAGCCCTCGTTGAACGGCTTGGTGTCGGCGAACGCCTTGAGCTGCTCCCCGGCCTTGGTCCAGCAGGGGTCGTCGAAGGTCTTGCTCTTGGCGGTCGCGTCCAGGGTGGCCTGGCTGCAGGCGCGCAGCGCGAAGAAGTAGAACCAGTGCGCGGCCGGCCAGGCGTCCTTGGCGCCCAGCGCGATCGGGGTGCCGGCCGCCTTGAGCTTGGTCACCGCGGCGTTCAGGTCGTCCAGGGTGGCCGGCGGGGTGCTGACCCCGGCCTTCTTGAACAGGTCCTGGCTGTACCAGAAGCCGCCGGGGAGGATCGAGACCGGGACGGCGTACGCCTTGCCGTCGACCTGGCCGGTCTTCAGCGCGGCCTCACCGACCGCCTGCTTGGACTCGGCGGAGATGCTGTCGGTGATGTCCTTGAGCTGGTCGGCCTCGACCATCGCGGCCATCTTGCCGCCGCCGCGCTGCAGGAAGATGTCCGGCGCCGAGCCGGAGTTCAGCGCGGTCTGCAGCTTGCCGTCCAGGTCCTCGTTCTGGATCGAGGACAGCTTGATCTTCACGTTCGGGTGGGCGTTCTGGTAGTCGGCGACGGTCTTCTCCCAGAAGGCCTTGCCTGGGCCGGTCGTGGAGTTCTGCCACAGCTCCATCGTGACGGTGCCGCCCGAGCTGGAGTCGTCGTCGTCCCCGCCGCCGCAGGCGGCGATGCCCAGGGCGCTCAGCGCCAGTACGGCAGCCACGGCGATGGTCCTCTTCGGTGCCATGAAACGACCGCCTCTCGTTATCGAAAGTTTCGGTAATTTACCGGAAGGTGGCGCTCAAACTAAGGAGCGACTCATCGAGGTGTCAAGATATTGTTTTCGAAAGAAGCACAATGTGATCCTTGCGGGGCAGCGGAATCGACCCGCCGTCGCGCGGCCGCTGCTGCGCGGCTGGTGACCGGAAGTTGTGGTATTTTTACCGAAACTTTCGGTCGACGGAGATCACGGGAAAGGCACTGGATGACCATCGAAGCCGTCCTCAACGTGGACCTCGACGGACCACGGATCAATCGGCACCTCTACGGCCACTTCGCCGAGCACCTGGGCCGCTGCATCTACGGCGGCTTCTACGTCGGCGAGGACTCCGGCATCCCGCACGAGGGCGGCATCCGTCTCGACGTGGTCGACGCGCTGCGGGCGCTGAGCATCCCGAACCTGCGCTGGCCGGGCGGCTGCTTCGCCGACGAATACCACTGGCGGGACGGCATCGGGCCGAAGGACGAGCGGCCGGTCATGGTGAACACCCACTGGGGCGACGTCGAGGAGAACAACCACTTCGGCACCCACGAGTTCCTGGCGCTGTGCGAGCTGCTCGGCGCCGAGCCGTACATCAGCGGGAACGTCGGCTCGGGGACGGTCCGGGAGATGAGCGACTGGGTGGAGTATCTGACCCGGGCCGGTGACTCACCGATGGCCCGGCTGCGCGCGGCGAACGGCCGCGCCGAGCCGTGGCGAGTGCGGTTCTGGGGACTCGGCAACGAGGCGTGGGGCTGCGGCGGGAACATGACCGCCGAGCACTACGCGCAGGAGGCCCGGCGGTACGGCACCTACTGCCGCGACCACGGCGACAACCGGCTCTACAAGATCGCGGCCGGGGCGAACGGCGCCGACTACGCGTGGACCGAGACGCTGATGAAGCAGATCGGGCACCTGGGCTGCCAGCACATCGGCAGCACCCCGTACCACGCCCTGTCCCTGCACTACTACACGATCACCGGCCCGAGCTGGGACGCGAAGGGCTCGGCCACCGACTTCGGCGCCGACGAGCACTACGCGACCATGCTGGCCGCGGCCCGCGTCGAGGAGTTGGTGGCCGGCCATGCCGCGGTGATGGACTGCTACGACCCGAGCAAGAGCGTCGGGCTGGTCCTCGACGAGTGGGGCACCTGGTTCGACGTGGAGCCGGGCACCCATCCAGGCTTCCTGTACCAGCAGAACACGCTGCGCGACGCGCTGGTGGCGAGCGTGCACTTCGACGTCTTCCACCGGCACGCCGACCGCCTGGTGATGGCCAACATCGCGCAGACGGTGAACGTGCTGCAGGCGATGATCCTGACCGATCCGGACTCGAACGCCATGGTGCTCACCCCGACCTACCACGTCTTCGCGATGAACCGGGGTCACCAGGACGCCACGGCGCTGCGCGTCGACCTGCGCACCCCGCTGCCGGTCCGCCCGGTCGGCGACGCGACGCTGACCACCGTCTCGATGTCGGCCAGCCGCAAGGACGGCCGGCTGCTGGTGTCGCTGTCGAACCTGGGCGCCGAGGCGGCCGCCGACGTCGAGATCGAGCTGCGCGGCGGCGCGGTGACCGCCGTCGACGCCCGGATCCTGACGTCCGGCGCGCTGCCGGACCACAACACCCCGCAGGCGCCGTCGGTGGTGGCGCCGCGGGCGCACGACGGCGTGACGGTGGACGCCGGCAGGCTGCGGGTGCACCTGCCGGCCCACTCGTTCGTGACGGTGACCGGCGCGCTCTGAGCCCGGGTCAGGGGGTGCGGTAGACCGCCCGGTCGAAGTCGGCGTAACCGCCCTCGGCGCCCAGATCCTGCACCCAGAGCCCGACGAAGGCGCCGGTGAAGCCCCAGGCCTCGGGCTCGCCGGCGACCACCGTGGCGGCGTACTCGTCGGACAGCGTGGTGGCGTCGAAGGTCTGGCCGATCTCCTGCCAGGCCGGCTGGTCCGGGTCGAGGGTGTAGGCGAAGGTCAGCGCCGGGCCGTCCAGCCGGACCCGCAGGCCCACCCGGCGCACGTCGCCGAGTGCGATCCGCACACCGGGCACCTCGGTGACCCGCCCGCTGTCGCAGCACAGCACGTCGAGCACCGCGGCACCGTCGTCGTCGGCGGTCACGTGCAGGTAGTACCAGTTGCGGGTGTTGTAGTAGGCGGTCACCCCGGCCAGCTGCCGGTAGCTGCGCGGCTCGAACTCGCAGGTCGCCTCGAAGGTGCAGCGCCGCGCGGTGACCCGGCGGGCGACCAGGCTGGGCCGGTGCCGGGCCATCGGCGACTGGCCGCCGTGGATCCGCAGGTGTGACGGGCGGACGGACAGGTCGATCCAGTCCGGACCGGCCGGCCGGCGCAACGTCGACCAGTCCGGCCCGAGTGCCGGGGCGTCGAAGTGGTCGTCGCCGGGCTGCTCGGCCGCGACCGGCGTCGCGGCGGCGCCGGCCGGGGCCGGGACCTCCTCGGCCGGCACCCCGCCGGGGATCCGCGGCCAGCCGCCGGCCGGCCAGTCCACTCGCTGCAGGGCGCTCTCCCGGCCGAGCACGCACCGGCCGGTCGGCGCGTACGGCCGGGCGGCCAGGTGCGCCAGGTACCACTCGCCCTCCGGGGTCCGCACCAGGCTGCCGTGCCCGGCCTTCTGCAGCGCCAGCTCCGGTCGCCCGGCCGAGGTGAGCAGCGGCCCGGCCGGATCCACCTGGTACGGGCCGAGCAGCTCCCGGGAGCGGGCCACGGTGACCTGGTGCGTCCAGGTGGTGCCGCCCTCCGCGGTGACCAGGTAGTACCACCCGTCCTTGCGGTAGATGTTGGGCGCCTCGGTGAGCCCGGCCTCGGTGCCCTCGAAGATCAGGTGCTCCGGGCCGGCCAGGCGCTGCGCGTGCCGGTCGTACCGCTGGACGGAGATGCCGGCGAAGCGGTTGCGGCCGGGGCGCCAGTCGGCGCGCATCGACAGCATCCAGGTGCTGCCGTCCTCGTCGTGGAACAGCGACGCGTCGAACCCGCGGCCGTGCAGCACCACCGGGTCGGACCAGGGACCGGTGATGTCCGGCGCGGTGATCAGATAGTTCTGTGGGTCCCAGTAGCCGCCGGCGAACGTCGCCACGTCGGTGTAGAGCAGGTGGAACAGCCCGTGCGCGTAGGTCAGGTTGGGCGCCCAGACGCCGCACGAGTCGGCGGTGCCGGTCAGGTCGAGCAGGCGCCGCTCGGTCAGCAGGCCACCGAGCGGCCGCCAGTCGACCAGGTCGGTGGAGTGGTGCACCCGGACACCCGGGAACCACTCGAAGGTCGAGGTCGCGATGTAGTAGTCCGCGCCGACCCGCAGGATCGACGGATCCGGGTGGAAGCCGGGAAGCACCGGGTTCCGGATCATGCGGTGGCCGGTGCCGGGATCCCCGGCGGTGGCGGGCTCGGCGATCGTCATGGAGCCATCCAGGTCCGTCATTGCGGAATCGTGGCCCGCCGACCGACCGCGTGTCAACAACTCTCGGATCAAAACCGGAAATACCGAAGAAAGTCTGCCGTGGACACGGTAGGTGTGACCCGTGCCCACGGCGATAACATGTCGACCTCGTTACCGAAACTTACGGAGATCAGGTGGTGCAGGTCAGCGACGGAGCCGTGGCCGGGCCGCCGTTGGCGATCAGGCCGAAGCTGGTTCCGGCGCCGGGCGCCAGCGAGCCGTTGTAGGCCGCGTTGGTCACCGTCGCGGTGCCGCCGCCGGTGGTCAGCGTGCCGTTCCAGACCTGCCCGATCGACTGCCCGGCGGGCAGCGCCCAGCTCACCCGCCAGCCGGTGATGGCCGCCGGCCCGCCGTTCGTCACGGTGACCTCCGCCTGGAAGCCACCCGGCCAGCTGTTGGTGACCCGGAAGGCCGCCGCGCACCCGCCGGCGGGCGTCGACGGGGTCGGTGAGGAGGGTGCCGGCGACGACGGTGTCGGCGACGTCGTGGTGGTGCTGGGCAGCTGGGAGAAGAAGCTCCAGATCTCACCACCGACCCAGGTGCGCGCGCCGCTGGTGGTCGTCGACCCGTCCACCGGCTCCGGCGTGTGGTCCCCGTCGAAGGCCACCCACCGCACCGGATAGCCCGCGCGGCATCCGGTGTAGCTGGTCGCGACGTGGGTCAGGCTGCCCCGGGCCGGCTCCGGCGGGTTCTGCGCCGCGCAGCCGTTGGCACGCACGAAGGTGTCCCGCAGCGACCGGCCCAGCGAGATGTCCAGCACGCTGTCGTGGGTGCCGTGGATGCCCAGGTAGGCGACCGGCTGGGTGCCGCCGGAGCAGCCGCTGAGGTTCGCTCCGGAGAGCACCGCGACCGCCCGGAAGACGGCCGGCCGGGCGCACGCCACGGCGTAGCTCATCGCGCCGCCGTAGCTCCAGCCGGTGGCGAACAGCTGGGAGGTGTCCACGCAGAGGTCGCCCTCGATCAGCGCGGTCAGGTTGTCGACCAGGGTCAGGTCGCGGCCGCCGGTGTTCGCCCAGCCGTTGTCGATGCCCTGCGGGGCGACCAGGATCGCGCTGTTCGCCGAGAGGCCCTGCAATCCGTAGTAGCCGCCGCTCGCCACGTTGCCCGCGGTGCCGTTCAGCCAATGGAAGGCGAAGATCAGCTTGTACGGCCGGTTCCGGTCGTACCCGTCCGGCACCCGCAGGATGTAGCTGCGGTTCTGCCCACCGCTGCTGATGGTGCGAGTGCCACTGGTGAGTGTCGGCGCCTTGCCGCACCCGGCGGTCGCCGCCGCGGCGCTCACCGGGGCCGCGGACGCGGTCCCGCCGAGCACACCGGTCAGCATCGCGGCGGCCAGGGCCAGCGCGGACAGGACTGTGGTCAGCTGCGTGAGATGGCGTCGGGAGGTCATCGGTCAGCCCGCCGAGCAGGTCGGGGTGGCGGTCGGCCCGGCGCCGGTGCCCTGGAAACCGAACTCGGTGGTGGCGCCGGCCGCGAGCTGGCCGTTGTAGGCGACGTTGCGGAAGCTCACCGTGCCGGTGCTGCCGGTGTTGGTGGCACTCCAGGCGTTGCTCACCGCGCTGCCGGAGGGCAGGGTCACGCCGACGGTCCAGCCGGTGACCGGGGCGGCGCCCGCGGTGACCCGGATGGTGGCGACGAACCCGCCGTTCCACGAGTTGAGCGAGACCGAGGCGCTGCACGCGCCGCCGGGCTGCGGGCCGGTGCTGGTGCTGGGCGACGGGGAGGACGGCGAGGGCGGGTTGGTGGTGCCGCCGGCGTTCAGCGCGTTCAGGACCGAGGTGTAGGCGGCCTTCTTGTTGCCCGAGTTGTCGAAGAGCAGCGGGTTCTCGCCGGTCCGCCAGGAGTCGCTGTCCCGGATGCCCCAGACCGTGATGCCGGTGCACCGGGAGACCGCCAGGCACGCCTTGGTCACGCTGGCGTAGATGTTCGCCTGGTTGCCGCCCTGCGCCACGTCCAGCTCGGTGATCTGCACGTCCACGCCGAGGTCCGCGAAGCGCTGCAGGTTGGCCTGGTAGTCGCTCGCGATGCCGGTGCCGAGGTGGGACTGGAAGCCGACGCAGTCGATCGGGACGCCGCGGGACTTGAAGTCGCGGACCATGGTGTAGATCCCGGTCGACTTCGCGTTGATCCCGTCGGTGTTGTAGTCGTTGTAGCAGAGCTTGGCGTTCGGGTCGGCGGCCCGGGCGGCCCGGAACGCCGCCTCGATCCAGTCGTTGCCGGTGCGCTGCAGGTTCGAGTCGCGCCGCCCGCCGCTGCCGCCGTCGGCGAACGCCTCGTTCACCACGTCCCAGGCGTAGATCTTGCCCTTGTAGTGGGTGGCGACCTGGGTGACGTGGTTGATCGCGGCGGTGCGCAGCGCGCTGCCGGACAGCGACTGCGCCCAGCCGGGCTGCTGGGCGTGCCAGAGCAGGGCGTGCCCACGGACCTTGGAGCCGTTGGACAGGCCCTGGTTGAGGATCCGGTCGCCGTTGGTGTAGGTGAACCGGCCCTGGGACGGTTCGGTGGCGTCCCACTTCATCTCGTTCTCCGGGGTGACCGCGTTGAACTCGCGGGTCAGGATCCCGGTGTAGGTGGCGTCGCCGAGCCGGCCGGCGGCGATCGCCGCGCCGAAGTAGCGGCCGGTCTGCGCGGCCGAGGCGCCAAGGGTGCTGGCCGCCTCGGCGGTGCCGACCACCGCGACACCGGCGGTGACGGCGAGTCCCGCCGCGGCCGCGGCCAGCAGCAGGGAGCGACGCTTCTTGAGCAGGGGCATGGCAGGTGCCTTTCCGGACGGGGGAGTGCGCCATGGGAGCGCTTCCATCAAGGGTGGCCAATGTTGCCAGCGCATTTCCGGTAAGGGAAGACGCGACCATTGGGCGGCCGGCGGCATAACAACTCCTGGTGGAAAATCCGTCGGCCCGGAAGTGTTATGTGATCAGTCGCCGCCGAGTCGCGATTCCGTCCGAGGATTCGCGGCAGAAGACCTCTTGAATGTCCCGAAACAAGCTGGCAATGTGCGGATACAGGCTGTTAGCGCTCCCATCGCCGGTCGGCATCCCTGTTTCTCCCGGCCGGACCAGTGGTTCATGCGGTGTGAGCGATAACAGAACCCCCTCACGCCTGGAGACGTTCCGATGCCAAGAAGACGCTGGATGCTCGCCGCCGTCCTGACCGCCGCACTGACCGTCATCGGAGTCACCGGCCTGCCCGGTCCGGCTGCCGCCGAGTCCAACGGCGGCACCCGGGTGATGCCGCTCGGCGACTCCATCACCGAGGGCACGCAGGTGCCCGGCGGATACCGGATCGGCCTGTGGCAGCGGATGGCCGCCGCCGGCTACCGGGTGGACCTGGTCGGCTCCCAGTTCAACGGGCCGGCCCAGCTCGGCGACCACGACCACGAGGGTCACCCCGGGTGGCGGATCGATCAGATCGACGCGAACATCGGCGGCTGGCTGCGGGCCAGCACCCCGCGCACCGTGCTGCTGCACATCGGCACCAACGACATCCTGCAGAACTACAATGTGTCCGGAGCGCCGGGCCGGCTGTCCACCCTGCTCGACCACATCGTGGCCGGCGCGCCGTCGGCGGACGTCTTCGTGGCCACCCTGATCCCGCTGGCCAACAGCGGGCAGGAGGCCGCCGCCCGGACCTTCAACGCCGCCCTGCCCGGCATCGTGCGGAGCAAGGGCTCGCGGGTGCACCTCGTCGACATGCACGCCGCGCTCACCACCGGCGACCTGATCGACGGCATCCACCCGACCGCCGGTGGTTACGACAAGATGGCCGCCATCTGGTACGCGGCGCTGCGCACCGTCCCGGGAACGATCGGCGACCCGGGCACCGGAACCGGCACCGGCACCGCGCTGGTCGGCACCGCCTCCGGGCGCTGCCTGGACGTGCCGAACGGCAGCACCGCCAACGGCACCCAGCCGATCATCTGGGACTGCAGCGGGGCCGCCAACCAGCAGTGGGCCTACGACGGCCAGACGCTGCGCTCGGTGGGCAAGTGCCTGGACTCGCCGACCGGCGCGACGGCCGGCGCCAAGGCGCAGCTGTGGGACTGCAGCGGCGCCGCGAACCAGCGCTGGACGTTCGTCTCCGGCTCCACGATCCGCAACGCGCAATCCGGTCTGTGCCTCGACGTCAGCGGTAACGCCACCGCCAACGGCACCGCCGTCATCCTCTGGACCTGCACCAATTCCCCCAACCAGCTCTGGACGAGGCGATGATGAACAAACTCCGCTCGATGCTCGCCGCCGGCCTGCTGCTGCTCGCCGGCACGGCGGCGGCGCTGCCCGGCTCCCCGGCCCAAGCCCTGGACAACGGCGTGGCGCGCACCCCGCCGATGGGCTGGAACAGCTGGAACACCTTCGGCTGCAACATCAACGAGACGCTGATCCGGCAGATGGCCGACGCGATGGTCAGCAGCGGCATGCGCGACGCCGGGTACCAGTACGTGGTCGTCGACGACTGCTGGTTCAACCCGAACCGCGACGCGTCCGGCAACCTGCAGGGCGACCCGACCCGGTTCCCCAGCGGGATGAAGGCGCTCGGTGACTACCTGCACGGCAAGGGCCTGAAGTTCGGCATCTACCAGGTCCCGCTGGACAAGACCTGCGCCCAGTACTTCAACAGCTACCCCGGCGCGACCGGCAGCGGCGGCCACGAGGCGCAGGACGCCCGGCAGTTCGCCGCCTGGGGCGTCGACTATCTCAAGTACGACTGGTGCTCACCCACCGGCACGATCAACGACCAGGTCGCCACCTTCGCCAAGATGCGCGACGCGCTGGCCGCCACCGGCCGCCCGATCGTCTACAGCATCAACCCGAACAGCATCCACGCCAAGACCGGGCCGCAGCGCAACTGGGGCGACGTGGCCAACATGTGGCGCACCACCGAGGACATCACCCTGGCCTGGGACACCGGGCAGACCAACGGCTACCCGATGGGTGTCAAGAACATCGTCGACGTCACCGTGCCGCTCGCCGGGTACGCCAAGCCGGGCCAGTTCAACGACCCGGACATGATGGAGGTCGGCCGCGGCACGCTGACCGACACCGAGCAGCGCAGCCACTTCGCGCTCTGGTCGATGCTCGCCTCGCCGCTGATCGCCGGCAACGACCTGCGCTCGATGAGCGCGGCCACCCAGACCATCCTGAAGAACCCGCGCCTGATCGCGATCAACCAGGACACCCTGGGCCTGCAGGCGACCCAGGTCTCGTACGACGGCAGCCGTCGCGTCCTGGCCAAGCGCCTGGCCAACGGCGACGTCGCGGTCGCCCTGTTCAACCAGGGCGGATCCACCGTCACCATGTCGACCACCGCGGCCGCGATCGGCAAGTCCGGCAGCTCGTTCACCCTGCAGGACGCCTGGAGCGGCGGCACCACGACCAGCACCGGCACGATCAGCGCCAGCGTCCCGGCGCACGGGACAGTGGTCTACCGGGTCAGCGGCGGCGGCACCACCACCCCGCCGGCCAGCACCACGCTGGTCAGCGCCGCCTCGGGCCGCTGCCTCGACGTCCCGAACGGCGCCACCGCCAACGGCACCCAGCCGGTCATCTGGGACTGCAACGGCGGCGCCAACCAGCGCTGGACCAGCACCGGATCGACGCTGCAGGCTCTCGGCAAGTGCCTGGACGCGCCGACCGGCGCGACCGCCGGCGCCAAGGTCCAGCTCTGGGACTGCAACGGGGGCAGTAACCAGCAGTGGACGGTCAACAGCGACGGGACCGTGCGCGGCGTCGCGTCCGGGCTCTGCCTGGACGTCGACCACAACCTGACCGCCAACGGCACGCTGGTCTTGCTCTGGACCTGCACCGCCGCCGCCAACCAGCGATGGAGCCGAGTCTGATGCGTACCAGACCCCTGCTCAGCCTGCTGTGCACAGCTGCCATGGCGGTGCTGGCCGCGGCGGTGCCGACCGCCGCGCACGCCGACAACCCGATCGTGCAGACGGTCTACACCGCCGACCCGGCGCCGCTGGTGTACAACGGCCGCGTCTACCTCTACACCGGCCACGACGAGGACAACTCGACCTACTTCACGATGAAGGAGTGGCGGCTGTACTCGTCGGCCGACATGGTCAACTGGACCGACCACGGCTCGCCGATGAGCCTCGCCACCTTCAGCTGGGCCAAATCGGATGCCTGGGCCGGCCAGGTGGTCGCCCGCAACGGCAAGTTCTACTGGTACGTCCCGGTCACCAACCGGGCGACCGGACGGATGGCGATCGGCGTCGGCGTGGCGTCCAGCCCGACCGGCCCGTTCACCGACGCCCTCGGCCGCCCGCTGGTGGAGAACGGCGAGATCGACCCGACCGTCCTGGTCGACGACGACGGCCAGGCCTACCTCTACTGGGGAAACCCCAACCTCTGGTACGTCCGGCTGAACCCGGACATGATCAGTTACAGCGGCGGCGTCACCTCGATCCCGCTCACCACCGCCGGTTTCGGCACCCGTACCGGCAACGCCAGCCGTCCCACCCTCTACGAGGAAGGACCCTGGGTCTACAAACGCAACGGCGTCTACTACAACGTCTTCGCGGCCAAGTGCTGCTCGGAGTTCATCGGTTATTCCACCGCGCCCGGCCCGACCGGCCCGTGGACCTATCGCGGCACCGTGATGCCCACCCAGGGGAGCAGCTTCACCAACCATCCGGGCGTCATCGACTTCAACGGCAGCTCGTATTTCTTCTACCACAACGGGGCGCTGCCCGGCGGCGGCGGATACACCCGCTCGGTGGCCGTGGAGCGATTCACCTACAACGCCGACGGCACCATTCCGACGATCAATATGACCACCGGCGGGGCGCCGCAGAACGGCACGCTCGACCCCTACGTCCGGCAGGAGGCGGAGACCATCGCCTGGAGTTCCGGCGTCGAGACCGAGGCGGCCAGTGAGGGCGGCCGGAACATCGGCTACCTGGAGAACGGCGACTACGTGAAGGTCAAGGGCGTCGCCTTCGGCTCCGGCGCCACGTCGTTCTCGGCCCGGGTGGCCTCGGCGGCCGCGGGCGGCCGCATCGAGGTGCGGCTGGGCAGCCCCACCGGCACCCTCGCCGGGACCTGCACGGTGCCGGGCACCGGAGGCTGGCAGACCTGGACCACGGTCAGCTGCCCGGTCAGCGGCGTCTCCGGCACCCGGGATCTCTACCTGCGGTTCACCGGCGGCAGCGGCTATCTGTTCAACGTCAACTGGTGGCGATTCGCCGCCGGGTCGCTGGGATAGGGCAGGATCCCAGTGGTTCACGGTGGGAACGGTGCTTCGTGGTGGTGATGACGACGGACATGGGAGTGACCCGGGCCGGTGCCTCCGCCCTGGTGCGGGCGGCGCAGGCCGGCGACCGCGCCGCGCTGGACGAGCTGGCCGCGACGCACCTGCCGATGGTCTACGCCATCGTCCGGCAGGCGCTCGACGGGCACCCGGACGTCGACGACGTCACTCAGGACATCATGCTCCGCGCCCTGCGCCAGCTGCGGTCGCTGCGCTCGCCGGAGAGCTTCCGGCCCTGGCTGGCGGCGATCGCGCTGCGCCAGGTCGGCACCCACCAGCACCGGGCGGACCGGGCCGCGGCCCAGCTCGTGCCGCTCGACGAGGCCGCCGGGATGCCGGACGCCGAGGCCGCCTTCGAGGGCGTCACCGACCTGCGCGCCGACCTGTCCGCCCAGCGCCGCCAGGTGCAGCGGGCCGGCCGCTGGCTGGACCCGGACGACCGGCGGCTGCTGTCGCTGTGGTGGCTGGAGGTGGCCGGCCGGCTGTCCCGGGCCGAGCTGGCCCGGGCGCTCGGCATCACCGTGATCCACGCCGGCGTCCGGATCCAGCGGATGCGCGCCCAGCTGGAGCTGAGCCGGGCCATCGTGGCGGCGCTCGACGTCCGCCCGCGGTGCGGCCTGCTCGCCGGCGAGTTGTCCGGCTGGGACGGGATGCCCGCGCCGCGGTGGCGCAAGCGGCTGGCCCGGCACGTCCGGGACTGCCCGATCTGCACCCGCGGCGCCGGCGAGCAGGTGCCGATCGACCGGCTGCTGCCCGCCCTGGTCCTGGTCCCGGTGCCGGCCGCGCTGACCGCGTCGGTGCTGGCCAAGACGACCGGGGGCGCGGTCACCGCCGCGAAACTCGGGGTGGCCGGCCAGCTGGCGGCGCTGTCCGCGGCGCATCCGGTGGTCACCGCGGTCGCGGCCGGCACCCTGGTGGTCGGCGCCGTCGGCGGGGCGGTCGTGGTGGCCGACCCGGCGACGGCGCCGCCGGCCACGGTGGCGCAGACCCCGCACCCGACCACCATCCCGGCGCCCACCTCGGCCGCCGGGGCCGGCGCGCCGGCCAGCAGCGCGCCGGCCAGCAGCGTGCCGGCCACCAGCGCGCCCGCTGCCAGCACGCCGCCCACCAGCGCCGCAGCGGGTCTGCTCCGGTTCGGACCGGTGTCGCTGAGCTCGGCGAACGCCGCCGGGCGCTACGTCACCGCGCCCGGCGGCTACGGCCTGCTGACCGCGGTCGGCCCGGACGACCCGGTCGCCGCCCGCCGGCAGGCGACCTTCCAGGTGGTGGCCGGGCTCAACGACCGGACGTGCTTCTCGTTCCGGTCCGCCGACGGCCGTTACCTGCGGCACGCGTCCTGGCGGCTGCGGCTTAACCCGAGTGACGGCTCGGCGCTGTTCCGCGGCGACGCGACGTTCTGCCCGCAGGCCGGGCAGCCGGCCGGCTCGGTCCTGCTCGAATCCTCCAACTACCCCGGCTGGTTCCTGCGGCACCGCGGCGATGAATTGTGGGTCGACCAGTTCGACGGCAGCCCCGGTTTCCGCGCCGACGGATCATTTCTGGTACGGCCCGCGCTCGCCGATTGACGCAGGCCGCGAAAAACAATTCCAAAACCGTTATGCGTACGGACCCGCTCCGGTCGTACGCGGAATCCTTTGAATTTGCCTTTATGGTCTGGCACTATCGCTCACGAATGGAAGCGCTCCCACGATGGCGCCGGTATTCGCGCGCATTCCCCCGATGCGAGGAGCTGACGATGACACATCCCCGGCGACTGGTCGCCGCCGCCCTGAGTGCCGTGCTCGGCGCGACGCTCGCCTGCGCGGTGGCCGCCCCGGCCGCGGCCGCCACGATCGACACCAGCGCCTCCTACGTGCTGGTCAACCGCAACAGCGGCAAGGCCCTGGACCTCTACAACCTGGCGACCAACGACGGCGCGCGGATCACCCAGTGGACCCGCAACGACCAGGCGCAGCAGCAGTGGCAGTTCGTCGACTCCGGCGGCGGCTACTACCGGCTCAGATCGAAACTCTCCGGCAAGGTCCTGGACGTCTCCGGCGCCTCCACCGCGGACGGCGGCGCGATCATCCAGTGGACCGACAACAACGCCGCCAACCAGCAGTTCAGCGTCCAGGACGTCGACGGGTACGTGCAGCTGATCAACCGGAACAGCGGCAAGGCGGTCGAGGTGCAGGGCGCGTCGACCGCGGACGGCGCGAACATCGTGCAGTACAGCGACTGGAACGGCGCCAACCAGCAGTGGCAGCTGGTGAAGACCGGCGGCACCACCCCGTCCACCGGCACCTTCACCAACCCGGTGGTCTGGCAGGACTTCGCCGACGGCGACATCATCCGGGTCGGTGACGCCTACTACTACTCGGCGTCGACCATGCACTACTCGCCGGGCGCGCCGATCCTGCGCTCCTACGACCTGGTGAACTGGGAGTACGCCGGCCACTCGGTGCCCCGCCTGGACTTCGACTCGTCCGCCTACGACCTGTCCGGCGGCCGTGCCTACGTCAAGGGGATCTGGGCGTCGGCGTTCAACTACCGGCCCAGCAACAGCACCTACTACTGGCTGGGCTGCACCGAGTTCAACCGCACCTACGTCTACACCGCGTCGGCGGTGGACGGCGCCTGGTCGAAGAAGGCCCGGATCAACAACTGCTACTACGACGCCGGCCTGCTCTTCGACAACGACACGCCGTACGTCGCCTACGGCAACGGCACGATCAGCGTCGCCCAGCTCTCCGCCGACCTGACCTCGCAGGTCCGGGCGCAGACCGTCTACACCACCCCGTCGAGCATCGGCACCCTCGAGGGCAGCCGGATGTACAAGCGCGGCAACTACTACTACATCTGGCTGACCCGCCCGGCCAACGGGCAGTACGTGCTGCGCTCGACCAGCCCGTGGGGGCCGTACGAGAGCCGTCAGGTCCTGCTCGATCTGCCCGGCCCGATCTCCGGGGGCGGGGTGCCGCACCAGGGCGGCCTGGTGCAGACGCAGAACGGCGACTGGTGGTACATGGCGTTCACCGACGCCTACCCCGGCGGCCGGGTGCCCACGCTGGCCCCGATCACCTGGAGCAACGACTGGCCGGTGCTCACCACGGTGAACGGGCGGTGGGGCGCGACGTACCCGAAACCGAACATCACCACGTCCAAGACGGTGGCCTCGATGATCGGCCCGGACACCTTCACCGGAAGCGCTCTGGGGCCCCGCTGGGAGTGGAACCACAACCCGGACACCAGCCGGTTCAGCGTCGGCAACGGGCTGCGGCTGTCCACCGCCACGGTGACGAACGACCTCTACAACGCCCGGAACACGCTCACCCACCGGATCCAGGGACCCGCCTCCACCGCGACCATCGAGCTGGACTACTCGCAGATGGCCAACGGTGACCGGGCCGGCCTGGCGATGCTGCGCGACTCGTCGGCCTGGATCGGCATCCGCAAGGACAACGGCGTCACCCGGGTGTCGATGACCAACGGCCTGACCATGAACTCCAGCTGGGCCACCACCGGCACCGGGACCGAGGCGGCCGGCGCCACGGTCAGCGGCGGCCGGATCTGGCTGCGGGCCACCGCCGACATTCGGCCCGGCTCGGGGCGCACCGCCACCTTCTCCTACAGCACCAACGGCAGCACGTTCACCCCGCTCGGCCCGGCGTTCACGCTGAACAACGCCTGGCAGTTCTTCATGGGCTACCGCTTCGGCATCTTCAACTACGCCACCCAGTCGCTGGGCGGCGCGGTCACCGTCAGCCGCTTCGACCTGACCCGGGAGGGCTGATGACCACGTTCCCGTTCAGCCGGCGGCACCTGCTGCAGGCGGCCGGCGCCGGTGCGGTGGCGGCCACCCTCGGTGCCCCGGCGCGGGCCGCCCAGGCGGCGGTCGCACCGGTCCGGCCCGACCTGGGCGTCGCGGCCTATCCGTTCCCGTTCGGCCAGGTCCGGCTGACCGCCGGGCGCTGGCTGGACAACCAGGCCCGTACCCTCAACTACCTGCGCTTCGTCGACGTCGACCGGCTGCTCTACAACTTCCGGGCCAACCACGGCCGATCCACCGGCGGGGCCGCCGCCAACGGCGGCTGGGACGCGCCCACCTTCCCGTTCCGGACCCACATGCAGGGACACTTCCTCACCGCGTGGGCGCAGGCCTGGGCCGCACTCGGCGACACCACCTGCCGGGACAAGGCCGTCTACATGGTCGCCGAGCTGGCCAAGTGCCAGGCGTCGAACGGCTACCTCTCCGGGTTCCCGGAGGCCGACTTCACCGCGCTGGAGGCGCGCACCCTGTCCAACGGCAACGTGCCGTACTACTGCGTGCACAAGACGCTCGCCGGGTTGCTCGACGTGTGGCGGCTGATCGGCGACACCACCGCCCGCGACGTGCTGCTGCGGCTCGCCGGCTGGGTCGACACCCGCACGGCGCGGCTCAGCGGCAGCCAGATGCAGGCCATGCTGGGCACCGAGTTCGGCGGCATGAACGAGGTGCTGGCCGACCTCTACCAGCAGACCGGGGACGCCCGCTGGCTCACCGTCGCCCAGCGGTTCGACCACGCGGCGGTGTTCACCCCGCTCGCCGCCGGCACCGACCAGCTCAACGGGCTGCACGCGAACACCCAGGTGCCCAAGTGGGTGGGCGCGGTCCGGGAGTACAAGGCGACCGGCACCACCCGCTACCGCGACATCGGCCGCAACGCCTGGGACATCACCACCGGCGCGCACACCTACGCGATCGGCGGCAACAGCCAGGCCGAGCACTTCCGGGCGCCGAACGCGATCGCCGGTTACCTCACCAACGACACCTGCGAGCACTGCAACACCTACAACATGCTCAAGCTGACCCGGGAGCTGTGGCTGACCGACCCCAGCCGGGCGGCGTACTTCGACTTCTACGAGCGGGCGCTGCTCAACCACCTGATCGGCGCGCAGAACCCGGCCGACAGCCACGGCCACATCACCTACTTCACGCCGCTGCGGGCCGGCGGCCGCCGGGGCGTCGGGCCGGCCTGGGGCGGTGGCACCTGGTCGACCGACTACACCAGCTTCTGGTGCTGCCAGGGGACCGGCGTGGAGACCAACACGAAGCTGATGGACTCGGTCTACTTCTTCAGCGGGACCACGCTCACCGTGAACCTGTTCACGCCCTCGGTGCTGACCTGGGCCGAGCGGGGGATCACGGTCACCCAGGCGACGTCGTACCCGGTCAGCGACACCACCACGCTGACCCTGACCGGCACGATGAGCGGGTCGTGGAGCATCCGGGTCCGGATCCCCGGCTGGACGTCCGGCGCCACCCTCGCGGTCAACGGCGTCCCGCAGGACGTCACCGCCACCGCGGGCAGCTATGCCACCGTCACCCGGGCCTGGGCGGCGGGGGACGTGCTGACCGTACGGCTGCCGATGCGGGTGATCATGCAGGCGGCTCCGGACAACCCCGCGGTGCAGGCGATCACGTACGGCCCGGTGGTGCTGGCCGGCAACTACGGCAGCGCGACGCCGTCGGGCAATCCGTCGCTGGTCGTGTCCAGCATCGCCCGGACCGGCACGGGCAGCCTGGCCTTCACCGCGACCGCCAACGGCACCACCGTGAATTTGGGGCCGTTCCACGACGCGCAGGGCTTCAACTACGTCGTCTACTGGAACGCCTCGGGTGCCACCGAGGCGGCCTACAAGCTGGTCAACGTGGCGTCCGGGCTGGTCCTGGGGATCAAGGACATGTCCACCGCGGACGGTGGCACGGCGATCGTCTGGGGTGACACCGGCACCGCCGACCACCACTGGGTGCAGATCGCCGACGGCGGCGCGGTGCGGTTCCGCAACGTCAACAGCGGCAAGGTCCTCGGCGTCGAGAACATGGCGACCACGGACAACGCCCGCGTCCTGCAGTGGGCCGACAACGGCACCGCCGACCACCGGTGGACACCGCTTGCCAACAGCGACGGGTCCTACCGGCTGCGCAACGTCAACAGCGGCAAGGTGCTCGCCGTGCAGGGCGCCTCGAGCGCCTGGGGGAGTCAGGTCGTTCAGGAAACCGACAACGGCAGCGCCGACAACAACTGGCGCCTGGTCCGAGTCTGAAGGGAGAGATCATGACTAGATCCAGAATCCTGGTGTCGGCCGGCGCCGCGCTGCTGACCTCGACCGCGGTCGTCGTGGCGATGTCCCCGGCGGACGCCGCGGCGGCCGGCTGCTCGGTCGGCTACACCGTGTCGTCGCAGTGGCAGGGCGGGTTCGGCGCCAACGTGGCGATCACCAACCTCGGGGACCCGCTGTCCGACTGGACGCTGACCTGGTCCTATGGGGCCGGGCAGACGGTCACCCAGGCGTGGAACGCCACCGTGACGCAGAGCGGCTCGGCGGTGACCGCGAAGAACATGAGCTACAACGGCTCGGTCGGCACCGGCGCCTCGGTGTCGTTCGGCTTCAACGGCTCGTGGACCGGCAGCAACCCGGTCCCGACCAGTTTCGCCCTCAACGGCGTGACCTGCACCGGCGGGACCGGACCGACCTCGCCGTCGCCGTCCTCCCCGTCGCCGTCCTCGCCGTCCCCGTCCACGCCGGGCGGCACCTGCACGCTGCCGTCGAGTTACCGCTGGTCGTCCACCGGCGCGCTGGCCAGCCCGAAGAACGGGTGGGTCTCGCTCAAGGACTTCACCAACGTCGTCTACAACGGAAAGCACCTGGTCTACGCGTCCAACGTGTCCGGCTCGGGCTACGGCTCGATGAACTTCGGCCTCTTCGGCGACTGGTCCGAGATGGCCTCGGCCAGCCAGAACGGGATGAGCCAGGGCACCGTGGCGCCGA
Source organism: Actinoplanes octamycinicus (assembly GCF_014205225.1). Lineage (NCBI taxonomy): Bacteria > Bacillati > Actinomycetota > Actinomycetes > Micromonosporales > Micromonosporaceae > Actinoplanes > Actinoplanes octamycinicus. The sequence continues at coordinate 7,171,083 of NZ_JACHNB010000001.1, read as the reverse complement.
CGCTGCTCTACTTCGCGCCGAAGAACATCTGGGTGCTCGCCTACCAGTGGGGCCCGACCGCGTTCAGCTACAAGACCTCCACCGACCCGACCAACGCCAACGGCTGGTCCGCGCCGCAGACGCTGTTCACCGGCAGCATCACCGGCTCCAGCACCGGCGTGATCGACCAGACGCTGATCGGCGACGGGCAGAACATGTACCTGTTCTTCGCCGGCGACAACGGCAAGATCTACCGGGCCAGCATGCCGATCGGGAACTTCCCGGGCAGCTTCGGCTCGTCGTACACGACGATCATGAGTGACTCGACCAACAACCTGTTCGAAGCGGTCGAGGTCTACAAGGTGCAGGGCCAGAACCAGTACCTGATGATCGTCGAGGCGATCGGCAGCCAGGGCCGCTACTTCCGGTCGTTCACCGCCACCAGCCTCGGTGGCACCTGGACGCCGCAGGCGGCGACCGAGAGCAACCCGTTCGCCGGCAAGGCCAACAGCGGGGCCACCTGGACCAACGACATCAGCCACGGTGACCTGGTCCGCACCAACCCGGACCAGACCAAGACCGTCGACCCGTGTCACCTCCAGCTCCTCTACCAGGGCAAGAGCCCGAGCGCCGGCGGTCCCTACGACCAGCTGCCGTGGCGGCCCGGCCTGCTCACCCTGCAGCGGTAAGGAGCTGTCTGGACCATCATTCGGTGGGGAGCCGGCCCGGTGCGCTCTTTGGGGACGTTGAGCGCACCGGGCCGGCGCGCGTCGCGGGACCGGAGTGAGCGGCGGCCGTTCCGGGTAACCGACCGGCCATGGACACAGCGCCGCGAACAGCCGTCGTCGTCAACCCGGTGAAGGTTCCGGACCTGGAGGAGCTGCGCCGGATCATCACCGAAGCCCTCGCCGCGGCCGGCTGGCCGGAGCCGATGTGGCTGGAGACCACCGTCGAGGACCCCGGCGCCGGCCAGGCCGCCCGGGCGGTCCGCGACGGCGCCGAGATCGTCTTCGTCTGCGGCGGGGACGGCACCGTGATGGCCTGCGTCTCCGCGCTGGCCGGCACCGACGTGGCGCTCGCCGTGCTGCCGGCCGGCACCGGCAACCTGCTCGCCGCCAACCTGGGGCTCAGCGGCGACCTGGCCACCGGGATCGAGGTCGCGCTGCAGGGCGGCCGGCGGCGGATCGACGTCGGCTGCGTCGGTGACCAGAGTTTCGCGGTGATGGCCGGGATGGGCTTCGACGCCCAGATGCTGGACGCCACCAGCGAGACCGCGAAGAAGCACGTCGGCTGGCTGGCCTACGTCGCCGGCGCGGTCCGGCACCTGCGGGACCGGCCGATGCGGGTCCGGATCTCGCTCGACGGCGGGCCGGCGTTCGCCCGGCGCCCGCGCACCGTGATCGTCGGCAACGTCGGCCGGCTGCAGGGCGGGATGCGGCTGCTGCAGGCCGCCGAGCCGGACGACGGGCTGCTCGACGTCGCGGTGCTCAGCCCGCGCACCCTGCGCCACTGGCTCGCGCTCGCCTGGGGAGTCCTGCGCCGCCGCGAGGCCGTGCCGCGGATGGAGACCTTCACCGCCGCCACCGTGGAGATCCGCAGCAACCGGGCCCAGCCCCGCCAGCTCGACGGCGACCTGATCGATCCCGGCAAGCAGCTGCGGGTCACGGTACGCCCGCAGGCCCTGCTGCTCTGCGTGCCGCGCCCGGCCGACGACCCGGACCTGGCCCACGACGCCGGCGCGGTGTCCCGCGACGCCGACGAGATCCGGAAGGTCACCAACGCCTGATCGATGGATGTCCGCGTTTCTGTTATCTCGCCGCCGCCCCGTGGGTCGACCCATTGCAAGTATCGCGATTCCGGCCGAAACTTCCGGAGATGGGGCGGCGGCTCGGCTCGATGCATAAGCGCAGGTGAATGGCGTTATTGCTGATGCCGGACGGTAACCCACCCACCTGAAACTCCCGGAACTTCTCCGGAACTTCTTGTTTCAGGGATGTTGCCGTGCCAGCATGAGCACTGCATTGAAGCCCATCTTTGACAGTCGGCTCTGCGCCCCATCGCTTCTCCCCACACACGCGCGGCCCCCGCCCTGCGTGCGATGCGCGGTGGCCGGAAAGCGGAGCCGAGAAAGGGAGGCCCTCGTGGCAACCAGATCCCCCCTCCCACGCCGACCACTGCGTACCCGGGCCCTGCTGGCCGGCGCCGCCGCCCTGGCCGCCGGGCTCGGCGTGCTGATCGTGGCGCCGGACGCGAACGCCGCGACCACCCTCGGCGCGGCGGCCGCGCAGTCCGGCCGCTACTTCGGCACCGCGATCGCCGCCAGCCGGCTCGGTGACAGCACGTACTCGTCGATCGCGGCCCGCGAGTTCAACATGATCACGGCCGAGAACGAGATGAAGCCGGACGCCACCGAGCCGCAGCGGGGGCAGTTCAACTTCAACGCCGGCGACCAGATCTACAACTGGGCCACCCAGCGCGGCCTCAAGGTCCGCGGGCACACCCTGGCCTGGCACGCGCAGCAGCCGAGCTGGTGGGGCGGCCTCAGCGGCAGCGGCCTGCGCCAGGCGATGATCGACCACATCAACGGCGTGATGGCCCACTACAAGGGCAAACTCGCCGCCTGGGACGTGGTCAACGAGGCGTTCAACGAGGACGGCAGCCGCCGGCAGTCGAACCTGCAGGCGACCGGCAACGACTGGATCGAGGCGGCGTTCCGGGCCGCCCGCGCCGCTGACCCGTCGGTCAAGCTCTGCTACAACGACTACAACATCGAGAACTGGTCCTACGGCAAGACGCAGGGCGTCTACCGCATGATCCAGGACTTCAAGTCCCGCGGCGTGCCGATCGACTGCGTGGGCCTGCAGACACACTTCACCGGCGGCAGCTCGCTGCCGAGCAACTTCCAGACCACGCTGTCCAGCTTCGCCGCCCTCGGCGTGGACGTGGCGCTCACCGAGGTCGACGTCACCAACTCGTCCACCTCGCAGTACGCCGGGCTGACCCAGGCCTGCCTCAACGTGCCGCGCTGCATCGGCATCACGGTCTGGGGCGTGCGGGACAGCGACTCGTGGCGGTCCAACGAGAGCCCGCTGCTGTTCGACGGCGGCGGCAACAAGAAGGCCGCGTACACCTCGGTGCTGAACGCGCTCAACGCGGCCGGCCCCGGCCCGGGCCCGTCCTCGCCGACGCCGAGTGAGCCGTCGCCGTCGACCCCGGGTGGCACCGCCAAGCGGATCGTCGGCGCCCAGTCCGGCCGGTGCATCGACGTGCCGAACGCGTCGCAGACCAACGGCACCCGGGTCCAGCTCTACGACTGCAACGGCCAGACCAACCAGGCCTGGACGCTGACCGCCAGCAAGCAGCTGACCGTGTACGGCAGCCGCTGCCTGGACGCGGCCGGTTCCGGCAACGGCGCGGCCGTGCAGATCTACAGCTGCAACGGCCAGGCCAACCAGCAGTGGAACGTCAACAGCAACGGCACCATCACCGGTGTGCAGTCCGGGCGCTGCCTGGACGTCTGGGGCACCGGCAACGGCCAGCAGGTGCAGATCTACGACTGCAACGGCCAGGCCAACCAGCGGTTCAGCCTGAACTGATCCCCGCCGCCCGCCGTCCTCGCCGTCAGGCCAGGGCGGCGGGCGCCTCCGCCTTCTGGCCGTCCAGCCAGGCGTCGAAGTCGGCCGGGCCGACCGGCCGGGAGATGTAGTAGCCCTGCAGCGCGTCACAGCCGGCCGCGTCCAGCTGGCGCCAGGTGGCGATGTCCTCGACACCCTCGGCGATCACCCGCAGGCCCAGGTTGCGGCCCAGCTCGACGGTGGAGCGCACGATCACCGCGTCCCGCTCGCTGGTGGTCATGCTGCTGACGAAGGTGCGGTCGATCTTCAGCTCCTGAACCGGCAGATTCTTCAGGTACGCCATCGAGGAGTACCCGGTGCCGAAGTCGTCGATCGACAGGTGCACGCCGAGCGCGTGCAGCTGCTTGACCACCTGCAGGGCCCGTTCCGGATCGGTCATGATCGCGGTCTCGGTGATCTCGATGGTCAGCAGCCGGGCCGGGACCTGCCAGTGGTCCAGCCGCTCGGCGATCTCGGCGGGCAGGTCCAGGTCGAGCAGCCCGTGCGCGGAGACGTTGACCGCGACGGTCAGCTCGTGGCCGGCGGTCAGCCAGGCCCGGCACTGCCGCAGCGCCGAGTCGAGCACGAACCGGGTCAGCGGAGTGATCAGGCCGGTGTGCTCGGCCAGCGGGATGAAATCGTTCGGCGGGATCATCCCGTGCTCCGGGTGCTGCCAGCGGACCAGCGCCTCGGCGCCGAGGACCCGGCCGGTCTGCGCGTCCACCTTGGGCTGGTAGTGCAGCAGCAGCTGGCCCTGGTCGATGCCCCGGCGCAGGTCGCTGGCCAGGGTGAGTTTCCGCGGGTCGGTGCTGTCCTGGCTCTGGTCGAAGACCGCGAAGCCGGTGCGCCGGGCCTTGGCGGTGTACATCGCGATGTCGGCGCGCTGCAGCAACTCGTCGGCGGTCCGGCCGTGCTCCGGGTGCAGCGCCGCGCCGATGCTGCCGGCCACCGTCAGGCTCAGCCCGTCCAGCTCGAACGGCGCCTGCAGCGCCTCCTGCAGCCGTGCCGCGAAGGCCGCCACGTCCGCGGCGCCGGTGACGCCGGGCAGCAGCACGGCGAACTCGTCGCCGCCGAGCCGGGCCACCATCTCGCCGTCGCGCACCGTGTCGCGCATCCGGCGGGCCGCCTGGACCAGCAGCTGGTCGCCGTAGTGGTGGCCGAGGGTGTCGTTGACCTCCTTGAACCGGTCGAGGTCGAGCAGCAGCAGCGCGACGTGGCTGCCGTCGGCGGACTCGGTGGCGATCGCCGCGGCGATCGTGTCGTGCAGCAGCATCCGGTTCGGCAGCCCGGTCAGCGCGTCATGGGTGGCCTGGTGGGCGGCCTTGCGGAAGGCCCGGGCCCGGATCCGGTGGGACTGCGTGACCAGCCCGGCGATCATGGTGGCGGCCGCCGTCATGATCAGCACGGTGCCCTGCAGCGCCCACCGGCCGCTCCGGTCCGCCTCCCGCTCGTAGTGCCGGGCGGCGTCGTCCATGGCCGCGCGCAGCGCCCCGAACGTGGGATCGGCCCGGTACTCGTTGGCCCGCTGGGCGGCCAGCAGGTCGCCCGCCTCGAGCAGCTCGAACTCGTAGTCGACGGCGTCGTCGTAGTAGCCGAACGCGTCCTGCACCGCCAGGGCGTACCGGCTGTCCGGGTCACGCCGGGCGAAGTCCGCGGCGATCGCGTCGACCGTCTCGTCGACCTCCTGTCGCGTCTTCGCCAGGTCCGGCGTCAGCCCCTTGGCGAGCATGGCCCGCGAGCGCAGCGCGTTCTGCTGCCAGGCCGCGTTCTCCACGTCGGCCAGCAGGACCCGCAGCGCGCTGCGGTGCGCCGCGTTCTCCTGCAGTTCGGTGATCGCCACGGCGCTGCCGGCCGGCACGGCCAGCGCACCGGCCACCATCAGCCACATCGCGCCCCGCCGGAACGGCGCGGCGCGCTGGAACCCGGAAGGCCTGCGGAACGAGAAGACGCGCATGTGGCTGCTGATCGGTTTCGCACCCGCCGAGATGAGCGGACCGTCCGGATACAACCCGGCCGCTACCGGGGCATAGGGTCATGGGGTGGATGCCACGGATGCGTTGCGCGGCTACGAGCGGCTGCGTCGCTTCCACGCCTCCGCCGATGCCGCCCTGTCCCGGCTCGACGTCTCCGACGTCCTCGACGAGCTGCTCGGAGAGGTGCGTGCGCTGCTCGGTGCGGACACCGCCACGGTGCTGCTGCTCGACCCGCGGACCCGGCAGCTGGTCGCCACCGCGACCAAGGGCCTGGAGGACGAGGTCCGCCGTGGCTTCCGGATCGATGTCGGTCAGGGCTTCGCCGGGCGGATCGCCGAGCGTCGGGAGCCGATGATCCTCACCGACGTCACCCCGGCCGACGTGGTCAACCCGCTGCTGCTGCAGGCCGGCATCCGATCGCTGCTCGGGGTGCCGATCGCCGCCGCCGACGAGGTGGTCGGGGTGCTGCACGTCGGCAGCCTCACCCGGCGCGAGTTCACCGCTGAGGAGGTGTTGCTGCTGCAGCTGGCCGCCGACCGGCTCGGGGTGGCCGAGCAGGTCCGCCGGCACCGGCTCGAGCACAGCGCGGCGCTCGCCCTGCAACACAGCCTGATCCCGTCGCGGCTGCCCGAGGCCGACGGCCTGGCCATGGCGGCGCGTTACCTGCCCGGCCACGAGTTCGGCGTCGGCGGCGACTGGTACGACGTCTTCCTCCTCCCGGACGGCTGGCTCGGCGTGGTGATCGGCGACGTCTCCGGGCACGGCCTCGCCTCCGCCGTGGTGATGGGCCGGCTCCGCAGCGCCCTGCGCGCCTACACGCTGATCAGCGACGACCCGGCGGAGGTGCTCGCCCTGCTCGACCGCAAGGTCCGGCACTTCGAGGCGGGCAACCTGACCACCGCGCTGTACGCGATGATCTCCCCGGAGCGTGGCACCGTCCGGCTGTCGTCGGCCGGTCACCTGCGGCCGGTCTACGCCGAGCCGGGCCGCCCCGCTGTGCTGGCCGACCTGCCCGTCGACGCCCCGCTGGGCGTCGGCCGCGGCCTGCGCTCCCGGCACACCACCGCCTTGGACCTGCCGGTCGGCGCGCTGCTGCTCGGTTACACCGACGGCCTGGTCGAGCGCCGCCACCAGATCATCGACGTCGGCATCAAGGCCCTGCTCGACGTGGTCCATCCCGGCCCGCCCGACCAGACCTGCACCGCGGTCCTGTCCGCCCTGGCCGGCGATCCTCCCAAGGACGACGTGGCCCTCCTGGCCGTCCGCCGCGAGCCCCCGCCCGCCTGACCTGCCGCGAATCTGCGGGCATACCCGGAAAATACCGTCCATCACCACCCGGGGGGATTTCCTCCGTAAAAGTGCCGCCTGCTCAGCCCGTCTGGTTCGCGGCCGAACGGGAAGGTGAGACGAAAGGTGGTTCGTCATGCCGATGGGTGACCTCGATCCGGGCCACCGCCCGGGCCTGCGGGGCGGGATCGCGCGCCGCCTGCTCGCCGCGTTCCTGATCGTCACGGCGGTGACCGTCGCGCTCGGCGTCGCCGGCCTGGTCCAGCTGGGCAAGCTGCACGACGAGACGGAGAAGATCTACACGCACGGGGCGATCCCGCTCGCCGCCGTCCGCAAGCTGGAAGCATCCTGGTTCCGGTACAGCTTCACCCGGGTCGCCGCGCAGTCCACCACCCTGGCCGCCGACCAGCGGGCGGCCTTCCTGGCGCAGGTGCCCCAGCTGCAGCGGACGCTGACCGGCGCGGTGTCGGACGCCCTGGCCCAGCCGCTGGCGCCGGACGCCCGGACCGCGGTCACCACGCTCAACCAGGACCTGGACACCCTGATCGGGATGCTCGACCAGCTCGGCGCGCTGCAGCGTGCCGGTGACCTGGCCGGGCTGCAGCAGGTGGCGGCGCAGGCGACCGAGCTGCAGACCAGGATCCCGTCGCTGATCGAGACCGCGATCGAGGCGCAGACCGCCACGGTGGGCGCGGAGCGGAAGGTGGCCGACGACGCCTACAGCACCGCTCGCACGGTGACCATCGTGCTGCTCATCCTCGGCGCGATCCTCAGCGTCGCGCTGGCGCTCGCGGTGGCCGCCTCGGTGGTGCGCCCGGTCCGGCGTACCGTCGATGTGCTCGAACGCGTCGCCGACGGCGACCTCACCTCCCGGGTGCGCAGCACCGGATCCGACGAGATCGCGCAGATGGGCAGCGCCCTGGACCGCAGCCTCGACTCGCTGGTCCAGATGATCCGGGAGATCGACGAGTGCGCGGCCGAGCTGTCCGGCTCCAGCAGCCGACTGACCGGCGTGGCCACCGAGATCGCCGGCTCGATCGACGCGGCGGCCGGCCAGGCGGTCGGGGTGACCCAGTCGGCCGAGGAGGTGTCCCGCGGCATCGGCACCCTGTCCACCGGCACCTCGGAGATGGCGCAGAGCATCCGGGAGATCTCGGTGAGCGCCAGCGAGGCGGCCACCGTGGCGGCCGACGCGATGGCGGTCGCGGCGCAGACCACCCAGACGGTCAGCAAGCTCGGCGAGTCCTCGGCGCAGATCGGCGCGGTCATCAAGACGATCACCGCGATCGCCGAGCAGACCAACCTGCTCGCCCTCAACGCCACCATCGAGGCGGCCCGGGCCGGCGAGATGGGCAAGGGCTTCGCGGTGGTCGCCAGCGAGGTCAAGGACCTGGCCCAGGAGACCGCCAAGGCGACCGAGGACATCTCCCGGCGGGTCGAGGCGATCCAGGGCGACACCACCGGCGCGGTCGAGGCGATCGGCCGGATCAGCGCGGTCATCGAACGGGTCAACGCGCTGCAGACCACGATCGCCTCGGCGGTCGAGGAGCAGAACGCCACCACCGACGAGATGGGGCGCAACGTCCAGATCGCGGCCGGCAGCTCCTCGGACATCGCCCGCAACATCGCCGGGGTGGCCCAGGCCGCGCAGGCGTCCAGCGCCGGGGTGCAGGCCGCCCAGGAGGCCGCGCGGCAACTGGCCGGGATGAGCAGACGGCTCACCGACGCGGTCAGCCGGTTCCGCGCCTGAGGTCAGGTCCTTTCCGGTACGCCTCGCGGCCGCACCCGCGACGGCTCCCTCGAGAAGATGGCGCGGACCCGGTCAGCATCGGAAACTGTGTCTCGATACGGCCAGGTAGATGCCAATCGTGGCGCCGGCTCCGCCCATCAGCACGGTCAGCAGGACCGTCGTGACGAGGCCCGCCCGCCGGGCGCCGGGCAGCAGGCGGGGCCAGGCCAGCGCCGGCACCGCCATCGACGCGCAGAAGCCGGCGACGCAGGTGGCCAGCACGGCCGGGTTCGCCGGGGGAGTCGTCTTGAAGCAGGCGAACAGCAGCTCCAGCCAGGCCGACAGGATGGCGAACGCGGCACCCAGCAATCCGGCCAGCACGGACCCGGCGACCAGAGCGATCCTCGCCGGGCGAGAGAGGCGGGAGAACCCGCTCATCGCGCCTCTCTCATCCGGCGCTGCGGGCGCGGCGCCGGCCCGTGGCCAGCACCCCCGCGGCGCCGGCGCCGAGCAGCAGCAGGCCGGCCACGGCCACCGGCCCGGCCGGAGATCCGGTGACCGGCAGGGTGTCCTGGCCGGCGACGACGCGAACCTCGCCGACGCCGGTCACCGGTGTCAGCCCGCTGGCGGAGAACGTGACAGTCACCGTCCCGGTGTCGCCCGCCTCGGCCGACCTGGCAGCGGTTACCACCACGGGCAGGTACTGCTCGACCGTCTCGCCCTCGAACGTCAGCCCGCGCGGATCGGTGCAGACGACCCGGGCCGGTGCCGGCCGGGTGCACTCACCGCCGCCGGCACCGGGAGTGAGCCGCACCCCGGCGGCGCCGCGCAGCTCGTAGACGACCCGCACCTCGGTCAGCGAGGTCACGCCGGTCGTCGACCACAGGCTCGGTCCCAGCGGATCGAGCGCGGCGCCGCCCACGACGACCTCGACGTCCGGGACGGCGATCGAGACGGGACCATCCTCGCGCACGCCAACCGCCTGGGCGGGGGCAGCCACCGTGGCGAGGAGAAGACCGGCCGTCACGACCGATGCCCTGGAGACTTCACGGATCTTGCCGATGCCGGGTCGGGTCATGGACGATTCCTTGACAGAATGGCCGGAGGGCGGACTATGGACGCTACTCAGGATTCTTGCTGCTTTCTGCGGCGGATTGCGGCGATATACGGCATTTTGGGCACAGTGAATCGGTGTTCAGCACCTACGCCGTGCCGGCTGCCGGCCCCGGCCTGACGTCGCCCGAACCGCGCGAAGGTTGTTCACGTTCTTCGACTCCGGTCGATGAATCATCCGTACGGTCAATGCCGGTGCGTCCGGTTCGCGGGCAACATGTCCGGGTGCCACGATCGTCCCGACATCCCCGCCTCTGGTTCGCCGCCGCCCTGGGTGCCCTGGTGCTGCTGGCGCTGTTCCTGGCCTGGTTCCTGCAGCGAGAAGGGCTGGACCGCGCCGACAAGTGGGCCAGCGTGGTCTTCGGCGCCGCCGGTGCGGCCGCGGTTGCGATCGGCGCGCTGTCCTGGCTGTGGCGGCTCGGCGGGACCCGGATCGGGCCGGCCGGCGATCCCACCGTGGCGGCGCTGGCCTGGCTGGCCGGCGCGCAGCACGAGCAGTGGCAGGCCGAGCAGCACGCCCGGCGGGTCCGCGACCCGTGGCCGCTGAACGTGCGCTGGCTGTCCACCCCGCGGGCGCAGGCGGTGATGGCCAGCTGGGCGTCGGTGCGCGGCATGCCCGGCGCCGGCCCGGCCGAGATCCGCGGGGAGTACGCCGAGATCGGCGCCCTGTTCACCACGCCCGGCGGCCCGCGCCGCCTGGTGGTGCTCGGCGAGCCCGGCGCGGGCAAGTCGATGCTGGTGCTCAACCTCGCTCTGCAGGTCCTCGCCCGGCGCGCGGCGCACGAGCCGGTGCCGGTCGTGCTGTCGGCCGCGGGCTGGAACCCGGTACTCGGCTTGGACGACTGGGTCGCCGAGCAGGTCACGATGATCGACCGCCGGCTGGCCCGGCAGGTGCCCGGCCCCGGAGGCGCGCCGCGTACCCTCGCCCGGGATCTCGTCGCCCGCGGGCTGATCCTGCCGGTGCTCGACGGCCTCGACGAGATGGCCGACTCCCTGCAGCAGGCCGCCATTCGGGGGATCGCGGCGTCGGCCGGTCACGGCCTGGTGATCACCTGCCGCACCCGTCCCTACGAGGCCGCGGTGGCCGGATCCGGCCCGGTGCCGGCGGCCGCGGTGGTGGAGATCCAGCCGGTCGCCGCCCGCGATGCCGCCCGGCATCTGGCCGACAGCGCGGCGCTGACCGACCGCCGCTGGCAGCCGGTGGTCGACCGGCTGGCCGGGACGCCGGACGGGCCGCTGGCGCAGGCGCTGTCCACGCCGCTGATGATCTGGCTGGCGCGCACCGTCTACCAGGGCCGGGAGCGGGACCCCGGCGAGTTGCTCGGCGCCGGGTGGGCCGCCACCCGGGAGGGCATCGAGCAGCACCTGCTGGAGCATCTTGTGCCGGCCGCCTACGCGACCGCTCTGGCCGGGCGCCCGGCCAGGACCGCCGAGGACGCGGCGCGGATCCGCCGCTGGCTCGGCGAGGTGGCGGCGCACCTGCGGGCGCAGCGGACGTACGAACTCGCCTGGTGGCACTTCAGCGAGCTGAGGCCGGCTCCCACCGTCCAGTTCGTCTCGGTCGCCTTCGCCGTGCTCGTCGCGCTGATCACGGCGTGCGCCTCGATACCGGCCGTGGTCGATGCCGTGAACGCCGGGGCGACGCCGCGCTGGGTGCTGCCGTGGTTCTCCGGCGCGTACGTCGGACTGACGGTGGCCTACGCCCGGCTGCTCTTCTCCGACCGGTCGCTGCCCCGGCGGTTCACCGCCGCCGGAGTGGGCCGGATGTTCCTGGTGGTCGGCCTCCCGCTGGGGGCGGTGTGCGCCGCCGTCGGGCAGCCGCTCTTCGGGCTGGGCATGATGGTGTCGGCCGGCACGGTCAGCGCCGTGGTCGCCGGTTCCGCGGTGGCGTCCGCGGCGGCCCGGCCGGCGCGCTCGCTGCACGTCGACCGGGTGACCGCGCTGGCCGGGGGCTGACCGCCGGGCTGGTCACCGCGTCGCTGAGTGCGGCTGCCGACCTCGGCCCGGTCACCACCGTCGTGGCCGGGTCGGCCGGTCTGGCCGCGGTGCTCAGCTTCAGCGCCTGGGGACAGTTCTGCCTGGCCCGGCTGGTGTCGGCCGGGTTCCGGGGGATGCCCCTGCGGATGATGAGCGCCCTGGACGAGGCGCACGCCCGAGGGGTGCTGCGCCGGGCCGGCGGCGTCTACCAGTTCCGCCACAACCTGCTGCAGGATCACCTCGCCGGCCGCTCCTGGCGGCCGGGACCTCCCGCATCACTGGACGAGCACCACCTCGATCCTCGGCGTCTCGACGGTTGAGCCCCCAGGAGGGTGTTGGCGAAGTCCCCGGATCCGAGGAAGGCGGTGCTCGTGGGCGCCGGACGTAGAGTCGATCGATGCGAATCAACGGGATTGAGCCCTACCGGGTCGAGGTGCCGGAGTCGGATCTCGTCGAGCTGCGGGACCGGCTGGCCCGGACGCGATGGCCGGAGGCGGCGTGGGGGCAGGGGATTCCGCTGCGGACGGTGCGGGAGCTGTGCGAGCACTGGGTCACCGGGTACGACTGGCGGGCCGCCGAGGCGCGGCTGAACGCGTACCCGCAACTGCTGATCACGGTCGATGACCTGCCGATCCACGTGCTGCACGCCCGATCGCCGCGGCCCGGGGCGCTGCCGCTGATCCTCACCCACGGCTGGCCCGGCTCGGTGCTGGAACTGGTCGGCCTCGTCGGGCCGCTCACCGAGGCCGGCTTCGACGTGGTGATCCCGTCACTGCCCGGCTACGGCTTCAGCGGCAAACCCGCGGGCCCGGGGTGGGGGATCGAGCGGATCGCGGCGGCTTGGGCCCAGATCATGGAAGAGCTCGGCCATCTCCGGTACGGCGCGGCCGGCAGTGACTGGGGGACCAGCATCTCGACGCTGCTCGCGACGACGGACAGCGCCCACGTGTGCGGCATCCACCTGGTTCCGCCCCTCGCTGGTCCGGCCGCGGACGACGACCTGACCCCGGCCGAGCGGGACGCGCTGGCCCGGCTGGTGGAGCGGTCCCGGACCGGTTCGGCGTACTCCGAGGTGCACCGTACCGCGCCGCAGACCGTGGGTTTCGCGCTGACCGATTCACCGGCCGGTCTCTGTGCCTGGATGGCGGAGAAACTCCTCGCCTGGAGCGACGAGCCGACCCGTCCGACTCCCGACCAGATCCTCGACCAGGTGACCCTCTACTGGCTGACCGGCACGGCCACCTCCTCCGCCCGCCTCTACGCGGAGAGCATCGAGCAGGTCTCCCGGTGGATCACCCGTGCGGACGCCGGGCCGGTGCACGTGCCGGTCGGCGCGTCGATCTTCCCGGCCGAGCTGCCCCGGTCGTCGCGGCGCTGGGCGGCCCGCCGCTACCCGGACATCCGCTACTGGAAAGAGCACGATCGGGGCGGCCACTTCCCCGCCCTGGAGGCGCCTGACCTGCTGGTCGCCGACCTGCATGCCTTCTTCGGTCCGCTGCGATGAGTCGTCAGAGGATCGACATCGGGTCGGGTGGGAAGAGGTCGTGCCCGTCCCAGGGGTCGACCGCGTCGGGATAGTCCGGTTTCGCCGGCGGCTCAGCGGTGGCCGGTTTCGCGGGCGACGGCTCAGCGGCGGCCGGTTTCGTCTGCGGCTCAGCAGCGGCCGGCCGGGAAGGGGCCGGGTCGGCGGCGGCCGGCGCCGGGGAAGCGGAAGCGGGCGCGGAAGCCGGGACGGAGGCGGACGCAGAAAAGCGAGTCGGGGTAACGGGATTCCCGGTGGCGCCGGGATTCGCGGTGGCGGCGCGAGCCGGGTCGGGAGCCGCCAGCAGCTGCGACGCGGTGGCGCGGTCCTGCTTGAGCCGCGCCTTGGCCGCCTCGAAGATCGAGCCGGTCATCCCGGTCAGCGGCTCCGCCTGCCACAACTCCAGGGCCCGGTGCACCGCCCCGGTCGCGGTGTCCACATTGCCGGTCTGGTGCTCGGCGCGGGCCTGCGCCAGCGACGCCCGGAACCGCCCCGCGTCCACCGCCTCCTCGCCGACCCGCAGCACGTAACCGCCGTCGGTCAGCGCCAGCAGCGACGTCCGTTCCGGATCAAGGGTGCGCCGCAGCTCCCCGATGCACCGCAGCACCACGTCGGCGCCGTTCTCCGGCGGGTCGCCGTCCCACAGCGCGGCGACGATCCGCTCCAGCGGCACCGGCCGGCCCGGCTGCAGCAGCAGGGCGGCGAGCACCGCCCGGCGGCTGGGCGGCCCGAGGTCGATCGGCTGGTCACCCCGGAACGCCCGGATCGGTCCCAGCACCTCGAACCGCAGCTCACCGGCGGACGAGCCCTCGGTCATCAGATTCCTCCGTGGATACTCCGGCCTTCAGGTCGGAGAGAAAACGGAACTCCTGCGGTGCAGGTCAGGGATGGCTCGTTCGCCGTCGAGGCGGTTTGGTGTCCTCCCACAGACTGCTCGTACGATCCCTCACGAACAAATGTGCTAACGTGTGCGGCTTGTCCAGGCGCAGCGTGAAGCGGGCGTTCAAGTTCCGCTTCTATCCGACTCCGGAGCAGGCCGATCTGCTGAACCGGACGTTCGGGTGTGTGCGCAAGGTCTACAACCTGGCCCTGCAGGCCCGCACCGCCGCCTGGTGTCAGCGGCAGGAACGGGTCAACTACAACGCCACCAGCGCGATGCTGACCGCCTGGAAGAAGTCCGAGGAACTGGCGTTCCTCAACGAGGTTTCCTCTGTCCCGCTCCAGCAGTGCCTGCGGCATCTGCAAGCGGCGTTCTCCGCTTTCTGGGAGAAACGGGCGAGGTACCCGCGCTTCAAGTCGAAGCGGAAGTCGCGGGCTTCGGCCGAGTTCACCGCGTCCGCCTTCCGCTGGAAGAACGGCAAGCTGACCCTGCCCAAGATGTCCGATCCGCTGGAGGTCGTCTGGTCCCGGCCGCTGCCCGAAGGGCAGTCGCCGTCCACCGTGACCGTGTCGCGGGACTCGGCGGGCCGCTGGTTCGTGGCCCTGCTGTGCGAGGACGCCATCGAACCCGCGCCGGCCACCGGGGCTGCAGTCGGCATCGACGCCGGTCTGGACCACCTGGTCACCCTCTCCACCGGGGAGAAGGTCGCCAACCCCCGCCAGGAGCGTGCCGACCGGCGCCGATTGGCCCGCGCGCAACGCGATCTGGCCCGCAAGGAGAAAGGCTCCGCGAACCGGGCCAAGGCCCGGCTGAAGGTCGCCCGCGTGCATGCACGCATCGCCGACCGGCGCCGTGACCACCTGCACAAGCTGACCACCCGACTCGTGCGTGAGAACCAAACGCTCGTGATCGAGGACCTGGCCGTGCGCAACATGGTCAAGAACCACACCCTGGCCCGCGCCATCTGCGACGCGGCCTGGACCACCTTCCGTGAGCTGCTCACCTACAAGGCCGACTGGTACGGCCGGGACCTGGTCGTGATCGACCGCTGGTACCCGTCGTCCAAGGTCTGCTCGGCCTGCGGGCACCTCACGGGAAAGATGCCGCTCAACGTCCGCCAGTGGAGCTGCCCCTGTGGCGCCACCCACGACCGCGACGTCAACGCGGCCCGCAACATCCTGGCCGCCGGGCTGGCGGTGTCTGCCTGTGGAGCTGGCGTAAGACCTCAACGGGGGAATCTCCGTCCGGGGCAGCAGGCTGTGAAACAGGAAACCCGGCGGGTGACCGCTGGAATCCCCGTCCTTGAGGGCGGGGAGATGTCAAGTCGGGATCCTTACGAACGGCGCGGCGGTCCCGAGCAGCATAACGGCGGTGCGGGGGCAACGACGCGGACCCACCGGGGGTGTTAACTTTTACATCCATGTAGATGTTTGGGTCTGCGGGAGGCGGCGCAGCGCCATGACGGCAACGCTCGGGGACATGCTGCTGGTCTTCCTGGCTGATCGGCCCGCGACCCCGTACGAGCTGCAGCAGCGGCACGCCGCCACGTTCGGCCCGGAGCACGCGGTCGGGATCAACCGGGTGGTGAACGCGGTGAACCGCCAGGAGCGGCTCGGTCACGTCCGGCTGCTGAACGGTGCCGCCCGCCGCGCCCCGCGCGTCTGCACGCTGACCGAAACCGGTCGTGAGCGGCAGCGCGCCTGGCTGCTCGACATCCCGCAGCAGCTCACCCGTTCGGAGGTCCTCGACCGGGTCCTGCTCACCATGGCGGCCGCCGACCGCGAGACCTTCGAGACTGTCATCGCCGGCTGCCTGGCCGTCCTGGAGCCGCAGCGCCGGCGCCGCCACACCACGGCGACGGTGTCCGCCCCGCACGCCCTCGCCGAGTATGAGGACGCCGTCACCGGCGCCCTGTGCAAGTGGCTGCGTGACCTGTCCGGCCGCACCCGCGACCGCGACGCCGCCTGACTCCAGGCGGGCGGCGCGGCTCCGGATCGCTTCCACCGGCAACCCATCCTTTCGGTGCGACCAGAGCCGCACCCGCGCGGCGGAACGGTGCCGCCCGGCCGCGGATCGTGGCGGGCGGTCGCGGTGGTGGTGCGGATTGCCCAGGTCAGCCGGTCGCGGTGGTGGTGCGGATCGCCCGGGTCAGCCGGTCGCGGTGGTGGTGCGGATCGCCCGGGGCAGCCGGTCGCGGTGGTGGTGCGGATCGCCCGGGGCAGCCGGTCGCGGTGGCGGAGCGGACCGCCGGGTCAGCCGGTCGCGGTGGCGGAGCGGACCGTCCGGCTCAGCGTCGCGACCAGCGCCAGGATCGTCAGCCACCCGACCAGCACGAAGGTCAGCGCCGGCGCCCCGATGCCGGCGATCAGCGCGCCGCTGGCCATCGTCCCGACGGCGGCCGCGCCGGTGGTGAGCGTGTCGATCGCGCCGGTCACCCGCCCGCGCAGCGCGTCCGGCGTCACCCCGATCCGGTAGGAGTCCAGGGCGACGGTGTAGACCGGCGCCACCACCGACTCGGCGAACGCCACGACCAGCAGCAGCCACCAGGCCGGCGCCAGCGCGTAGAACGGGAACGCCAGCGCCTCCACCCAGAGCATCGCGATGGACAGCCGCCCGAGCGGGAACCGCCCGGCCAGCACCGGCGCCAGCAGACTGCCGAGCAGCGCCCCGGCCGCCGCGCCGGTGAAGACCAGGCCGACCTGGGCCGGGCTCGCGTGCAGCTCCCGGGCGAGCATGATGATCAGCAGGTAGCCGGCGCCGTACCGGAGACTGTCGCCCGCGTCCAGCAGGGCCAGGGTCCGGATCACCGGCCGGTGCCACAGCCAGGACAGCCCGTGCCGGATGTCGGCGATCAGCTCGCGCGGCGACGCCGCCGCCGGGGCGCGGTCCTGCTGGAAGCCGGCCCGGATGGCCCGCAGCGCTGCCGCCGACACCAGGAACGAGACGGCGTTGACCGCGAACGGGAGCATCCGCCCGAGCGTGTAGGCCAGGCCGGCCACCGAGGCGCCGGCGATCCGCAGCGTGTTCGACGCCGCGCCGATCGCGCCGAGTGCGGTGGGCAGCTGGGCGCGGGTGACGATGGCCGGCAGCGCGGCGCTGTTCGCCGCGCCGAAAAGGGTGCTGAGCACGCCGTTGGCGACCGCGACGGCGAACAGCTGCGGCATGCCGAGCACACCGGCCGCGGCGGCGACCGGGATGCTGCCGGTCAGCAGCGCGCGGCCGAGTTCGCACCAGATCATCGTGGCCTTGCGGTCCCAGCGGTCGGCGAGCGCGCCGGCCACCAGCCCGAAGCCCAGGTAGACCACGGTCTGCAGGCCGAGCACCAGGCCGGCCTGGGCGGACGAGCCGGTCAGCGTCACGACCAGCAGCGGCAGGGCGAGGAACTGGAGCTGGTCGCCCAGCTGGGAGATCAGCCGCCCGCCGAGCAGCAGCCGGAAGTCACGGTGCCGCCACAGCGGCCGGGCAGACGGAGAGGTACGGAGGTCCATCGGGAAGTCCTGTCGGAGAGTGCGCCGTCACGGATCCGGAGGACACGCGGCGGAAAAGGGCAGACTCCACCCGCGCGTCAGGGATGACGGCTAGGACTTCCGCGGGTCGAACATGGCAGGCAACCTATCGCCCGGGCCTACTCGCCGCCATCCATTTCGGTCAGCGCGGCGGCGATCGCGTCGGACCAGTGACGCAGCATCCCGGCATAGCCGGCGGCGAACTCGCGCAGCTCCGGCTCCGCCGCGGCGGTCAGCGCAGTCAGCTCGTAGGTGACCGTGACGTCGCTGTGCCCGCCGGCGCCCTCGGCCAGCTCCACCGTGACGGTGCCGGCCGTGACGCCGGGCAGCACCCGGGCGTAGCGCACCCGGCGGCCGGGCGTCCGGTCGGCCACCACCCACGTCGTGGTGCGGCCGTCGGCGCTGGTCTCGAAGACGGTGCCGGGGGCCGAGTCGTCGGGCGCGGGCGCCGGGAAACGGGGCTGCCAGCCCGGCACCCAGCGCTCCTCGCCGCGCGCGGTGAACAGCTCGAACGCCTGCTCGGGCGGTCGGGCGACGGTCAGCTTGCCGGTCAGGACGACGTTCATGGTGCCGCTCAGCGTACCCAAGAATGCCGGGTCCGGGCAGCGGCCCGGACCCGGCGGATCGGTCGTCAGCAGGGTCCCTTGTCGGCCCAGACGTCCCACTGTCCGCTGTGGGTGGCCGGTGACTCGCCCTGGGTCCACCACTTGGCCCGGTAGAGGCGGCCGGCGAAGGAGACGGTCTGGCCGCCGGTGTAGACGGCGGACGCGGTCCACGCCGGGGTGGTGCACGACGGCGACGAGGGGGAGGAGGGCGACGGCGAGGTCGGCGACGTCGGCGAGGTCGAACCGGTCGAGGTGAACGACGCGAAGGCCTTGCTGAACTGCCAGGTCGACTGGCTGACCCCGGAGCAGCTGTCGCTGCCGCCCACGCCCGGGCAGCCGCCGTTGTCCCGCTGCAGCGCCCAGAACGACAGCAGCCCGAGACCCTTCTCGGTCGCCCACTGCGCCACCACCGGCGCGTCGGCCGTCGTGAACGTCTCGGCCGGACCGTAGTCGTCGATGCCGATCATCTCGGTCACCCCGACCATGCCCCACAGCTGCGCGTCGGTCCGGCCCGGGTAGAGCTGCCGCAGCTGGTCGTGCAGCCCGGTCGCGGCGGTCTTGGTGTCGGCGGCCATCTGGTGGGTGGCCCCGTCGTAGTAGTCGAAGGTCATGATGTTGACCAGGTCGACGCGCGCGTTGTTGGCCACCGCGTTGCGCAGCACGGCCAGGCCGGAGTCGGCCAGTCCGGAGGTGGTGGTCGGCAGTGTGTAGGAGAACTGCACGGTCCGGCCCTGCGCCGCGGCCCAGTCCTCGACCTGCTTGATCGCCTTGTTGCGCCGGTCGATGCCGGCGCTGTTGGTCAGCGAGTTGTCCTCGATGTCCAGGTCGATCCGGGTCACGTCGTAGGTGGTGATGACGTTCTGGAAGACCGCCGCGATCGAGCTCACGCTGGTGCAGCTGTCGGCGATCTCGGTGCCGGTGTTGTCGGCGGTGTACCCGCCGAAGGACGGGATCACGTCGCCCCCGGCGGCCCGGATGGTGGCGATCTCGCTGCCGAAGACCGCCGCGGAGACCGGGCTGGAGCTGTCGCCGTTCCAGTACGCGGTGCACGAGCCCTTCGTGGCGGCCTGCAGGAACGCCATGGTCAGGTGCTTGGCGCCGGACTGCTGAGCCAGGGTGGCCGGGTTGTCGCCGGTCCACGCCTCGAAGTAGGGCGCGAAGACGTGCGCCGGCAGCGGGGCCGCGGCGGCGTCGGACGCGGGCACCAGGGCCACCGTGGTGGCGGCGCCGGCGACGGCCGCGAGGACGGCGGCGGTCAGTTGTCGCATGGCTTCTCCGAACTATTAGAAAGGTTTCCTAATAGCTCGGACGGTATGGCCGGGGATCGGAGTGTGTCAATGCATGACAGATGTCATGGGGTGCCCGGCGAGCCGCCGGTCGCCGGACGACGGCCCACCCCGTACGCTGGCCTGGTTTTGATCGGGCAAGGGGGCGCGACAATGACGGTGGACGAGGATCTGCGGACGCTGTTCGGGCAGTCCATCGCCGTGTTCGCCTCGCTGAGCGGCCCGGCCCACGTGGTCGAGGCGGCGAACCCGGCGTTCTTCGCGGCGATCGGCGACGGGCGGGCGCGCACCGGGGTGAAGCTCGCCGAGCTGATGCCCGAGCTGGCCGGCCAGGGCTTTCTCGACCTGCTCGACCGGGTCTACCGGACCGGCGAGCCGTACACCGGCCGGGACGCCCCGGTGGTGCTCGGCGACGGGCCGCAGGCGCGCGAGGCGTTCTTCGACTTCACCTACGAGCCGCGCCGCGACGCCGCCGGCGAGGTGATCGGGATCCGGGTGATCGGCGTGGAGACCACCCAGGTCAAGCACGCCCAGCGGCTGATGGCCGAGCACCGTGCGCTGCTGGAGGAGATCGCCCGCCAGGCCCCGCTCGCCGACACGCTCGACGGGATGGCCCGGTGCATCGAGGGGCTCGCCCCGCACGAGGTGCTGGTCTCGGTCCTGCTCGCCGACGAGGACGGCCGGCACCTGCGGCACGGCGCCGCGCCCAGCCTGCCCGCCTTCTACAACGAGGCGATCGACGGCATCGCCACCGGCGAGGGCGTCGGCTCCTGCGGCACTGCCGCGCACCGCCGCGAGCCGGTGATCGTCACCGACATCGCCACCGACCCGTTCTGGGCCGACTTCCGCGACCTGGCCGGCCGCGCCGGGGTAGCGGCCTGCTGGTCCACCCCGATCCTGGCCCGCGACGGCAGCCTGCTCGGCACCTTCGCCATGTACCACCGCACGCCCCGCGTCCCGCAGGACGCCGACCTCGCCCTGGCCCGGGTCTTCGCCGGCACCGCCGCGCTGGCCATCGAGCGGCACCACGGCGAGCAGGCCCGCCAGGCCGCCGAGGAGCGCGCCGAAGCCGCCCGCGCCGAACTGGCCAAGGCGATCCGCGCCGAACGCGAGCTGCGCGCCGACGCCGAGGAGCGGGCCACCGCCGCCGCCCAGCTTGCCGACCGCCTGCGCGCCGCCGCGGCCGCTCAGGCCGCCGCCCCGCACCCGGAGCACTGCCAGCTCGGCGGCAGGGCCGGCTGCACCGAGCCCGCCGAGATCAAGATCGCCGACTCGTGGGGCGACGCGGCGTGGGGCTGCCCGGCCCACGTCGAGGAGGCGATCCTCAACGTCCGATCGGTCTTCATCGCCAGCGAGGAGCTGGGCGGCCTGGCCGCCTACCGCGCCCGCTGACCGCGGTCGGCCGCAGGCGTCACGGTTGGTCGTGCTGCTCGTCGTCCCACGATCCGGTCCCCGGGGCAGCGGATGCCCCGGGGTCAGGCAGGCTGGGTCCGGGTTTGGCGGCCCAGCCGAGGTAGGTGACGACCGGGGGGCCCTTCGGGTCCAGGACGAAACCGGTCAGGGGACCGACCTCGTCGTCGGTGAGCCGGCCGCGGCGGCGGCGGAGCACCGCGCTGACCAGGCGGCCCAGGCTGGCCGGCTTGAAACCGCAGACATCGCGGCTGTCCAACCCGTGCGCGGCCAGGGTGGCCTGCACTTCGGCCGGCGGGCGCAGGCGGGCCGCCGAGTAGCGCCCCGGCGGCATGATCCGGGTGAACGGGATGCCCTGGAACGCGCCGAGGTAGACGATCCGGCCGGGCACCGTGCGGTTCACCGTGTCGTAGACCAGGATGCCGCCCGGCCGCAGCACCCGGGCCACCTCGCCGGCCACCCGGTCCAGGTCGCCGGTGATCTCGAAGGTGTCCGCGCAGTAGACGACGTCGAAGGCCGCGTCGGGGAACGGCAGCTCCTCGCTCGGCGCGGTCACGAAGCTCGGCGCGGTCCCGGAGCCCGGCACGGACGCCTTCGCCAGCTCGGTCGCCACCGGGGACGGGTCGGCGCTGGTCACCTCCAGGCCGAGCCCGGCGAGTCCGGCCGCCAGCACGCCCCGGCCACCGCCGACCACCAGGGTCCGGGCCTGCGGCCGGACGAGACCGGGGATTCCGCGTACGTACGAAAGTCGCACCTCGTGAAAGGCGACCGCGCGCAGATGCCGTCCGTCGATGGCATCCGCGGAGCGGGTGTCGAGCTCCAGGCGTGGTCCGGACATGCCGCCTCCTCCTTGAGTTCCCTAAGGGAACTCTACGCGCAGTAGGCTCCTCCGTGTGACCCGCACCCGACTGACCGACGTGGCCTGCTCCATCGCCCGCGCGACCGACCTGTTCGCCGACGCCTGGACGGCGCTGATCATGCGGGACGTGTTGGTCGGCATCACCCGGTTCGACGATCTGGCCGAGGACCTGCAGATCTCCCGCAAGGTGCTGACCGCCCGGCTGTCCCGGCTGGTCGAGGAGGGCGTGCTGGCCCGCGAGCGCTACCAGCAGCACCCGCCCCGCGAGCACTACGTGCCGACCGAGAAGGGCAAGGAGCTCTTCCCGGTCCTGCTCGCCCTGATGAACTGGGGCGACCGGTGGTACAGCCAGGACGGCCCGCCGGTCCGCGTGCACCACCGCGACTGCGGCCGGGACACCACCGCGGTCACCACCTGCGCCCACTGCCACCAGCCGCTGACCATCGACAACACCACCCAGCTGCCCGGTCCCGGCGGCCGGCTGGGCCCGGGCACCTCGGTCATCGGCCCGCTGCTGGCCGGCCGCCGCACCCGCTGAGCCGGTGTCGTTTCCGTCCAAGACAGCCCGGCCGGCCGGGATCTAGCGTGGACCTCGCCAGTTCGGCCGAGCAGGAGGAGACAGCACCATGCGTGACCTGGTCTACACCGGATTCATGTCGCTCGACGGCGTCGTGGACTCGCCCGGCGGGCCCGAGGAGGGGCACCGCAGCGGCGGGTGGGTGGTCAAGGACCTCGACTTCGTCCCGGAAGCCTGGTCGTTGAAGGGCGAGGAGCTGGCCGGCACGACCGCGCTGATGTTCGGCCGGCGCAGCTACGAGGCGTTCGCGCCGTTCTGGCCCGGCTCGCAGGACCACGCCGCCTACAAGGAGCTGCCCAAGTACGTCGTGTCGAGCACGATGCCCGACGACGCCCTCGTCGACGGGTGGGGACCGATCACCATCCTGCGCTCGACCGAGGACGTCGCCGCGCTCAAGGAGACCGAGGGCGGCGCGATCTTCATCCACGGCAGCGCCGAGCTGGCCCGCCGGCTGTCCGACGCCGGCCTGATCGACCAGTACAACCTGCTGGTCTTCCCGGTGCTGCTGGGCGCTGGCAAGAGCCTGTTCGGCCGGGCCGACCGGGACAAGCACATGCTGACGCTGCGCGAGTCGGAGACCTACTCGAACGGGATCCTGAAGCTGGTCTACGACGTCCGGCGCTGAGGCAGGTCGAGGGCGATCGCGCCGCCGGCGCCGTCGCGCAGCTGCCCGGCGGTCCGCCCGACGTAGGAGCGCAACGCCCGGGCCAGGTGCGGCTCGTCGAAGTAGTCCAGCTTGGCCACCACGTCGGCGGCCGGCTCGCCGGATGCGAGCAGCTGCGCCGCGGTGCGGGCCCGCTCGATCTGCCGGACCGCGCCCTGGGTCAAACCCGTGACGGTACGGAAGCGGCGCTCCACCGTGCGCCCCGAGAGGTCCGGCCGGTGCCCCCGCAGCACGTCGGCGACGACCTCGTCGCGGACCACGATCCCGGCCCGCACCAGACGCTCGACCAGCGCCTCGGCGTCGTCCGGACCGGGGGTCTCGAAGCGAGCGCCGTCCAGCCGGAAGGTCCGGTGCGTGGTGTCCGGCAGGGTGATCCCGCCGTCGGTCAGCGCCGGCGTCGGCACCGCCCGCAGCGAGGTGCCGACGGCGAAGTCGATGCCGGTGAAGGTCGCGCCCTCCGGCACCGGCGCGGTGCCGGTCCGCGTCTCCGGGCCGGTGACCGCCGCCCAGGCCGTGCCGGCCTGCTCCCAGAAGACCAGGCCCCAGCGCACCGCGGCGACCGAGGTCATCGAGGTGACCTGCTCGCTCGTGCACGTCCACACGGCGTCGACCCACGGCGAGTCGGATCCGCGCGTCCGGAACCGCAGTCCTGTCACCGGCGAAGGATACGCCGGAGCGCTCCAGCCGAGGCGCGCGTGCCGGGCGATCAGGACGCTGCCGCGCCCCTGACGTCGCCGCCGACCCGGGCCGCCAGCCGGTCGCGGAGGTCGCTGAGCCGGGCGATCTCCGCGTCCAGGGCGGCGATCCGACGGTGGACGATGCCGGCCGGGCGCGCGCAGGTGCCCGGCCCGCCGTACGGTGGCAATTGATCGTCCTCCAGCAGATCCAGACGGTCGGCGCAGGCCCGGAGGTCGGCGATGGTCAGCCCCAGCCCGAGCAGCTCGCGGATCACCCGGACCCGGCCGAGCTCCCGGGGCCCGTAGACCCGCTGGCCGGTCGGGGTCCGCCCGGGCGCCGGGAGCAGCCCGTTCTCCTCGTAGAAGCGCAGTGCCCGCGGTGTCGTGCCGGCCGCTGCCGCCGCATCCCCGATCCGCACCCGGATGCCCCCTCCTAGCTCAGCGCCACCACCACGGTCCCGAAGTGGCGGCCGGCCCACACGTCGCGCAACGCTTGCGGCGCCTGCTCGATGCCGTCCACCAGCACGTGCGGGAACTCGATTCTGCCAGCGGCCAGCCAGGCCGCGAACCGCTCGTCCCACTCGGCGCGCACCGCGGCGTCCCCGCCGGCGCTGTAGCCGATCATCGTGATCTGCTTGAGGATCAGCTGGTACGAGTCGATCTCGACCGGCCCGGTGGTACCGGTGCCGTGCTCGGCGAGCTGCCCGGACAGCGCCCCGACCAGGGCGAACCGGGCGGACCGGTTGGCCACCGCGATCGCCGCCCGCAGGTCGTCGCCGCCGACGTTGTCGAAGACCACGTCGACGCCGTCCGGGGCGGCCTCGGCCAGCCGCTCGCCGAACGGCCGGGTGACCGCGGCGTGGTAGCCGAGCGCCAGCATCCGTTCGGCCTTCCACGCCGAGCCGGTGCTGCCGATCACCCGGGCGGCGCCGAGCAGCCGGGCGATCTGCCCGGCCATCGTGCCGACCGATCCGGCGCCGCCGGACACGAACACCGTGTCGCCCGCCCGGACCGGGGCGGCGCGGGTGAGCGCGCCGTAGGCGGTGGCGCCCTGCGCGAAGTGCGCGACCGGGTCCGGCAGGGCGGTGGTCAGCGGTTCAGCCTCGGCGGCCGGGAGCACCGCGTACTCGCGCCAGCCGCGCAGGTGCCGGACCAGGGCGCCGGCGTCCGGACCGGTGACGATCTCGCCGATGGCCGGGCCGACCAGGGTGTCGCCGGGCCGCAGCGCGGGCAGCGGCGCGCCGGGCACCCCGCCGGCCAGCAGGGTGCGCAGCGCGGCGAAGACGGTGAAGTAGCGGTTGCGGACCAGCACCTCACCCGGCCCCGGCTCGGGCACGTCGGTGTCGGACACGGTCAGCCGGCCGGTTGCGGCCACTCGGATCTCACGCATGCGCGCACGCTAAAACCTTCCCCGTACGTCAGAGGCAAGTCCCGACCGCGACATGAAGGTTCCTCACGAGCCGGGTCCCGTGCGAGTCTGTGCATCGACAGCGATGACTGACTGAGGGGGCAGCATGCGAATACGAAGAGCTCTGACGGCCGCACTCGTCGGGGGAGCGGTGCTCACCGTGCCCGGCGTGGCGCTGGCGGACGCGCCGCCACCGGCCCGGGTGGTGTCGCGCTACGAGACGGCCAGCGGCAACACCGTCGGCCGCGACTGCGGGTTCAGCGCGCCGATCCCGTCGGCGAGCGGGCAGGCGCTGTGGACCTTCTGCGACACGGCGATCGTGAACCCGGCCGGGACTATCATCGGCTTCATCGGCGGGTCGACCGCGGCGCGCGGCTCCTACACCGCCGGGCAGGTGCCCAGCACGCTCAGCGAGCTGCCCACGCCGCCGGCCGCGCCGGCCGTGCCGAGCACCCGGGCGCCGGCCCCGTTCCTGCCCGCGCCGGCCGGGCTGGTGCTGCCCGGGACCAGCACCGCCTGCGGGAGCAGCGGCACCTCGTCGTACGCCGCCTCCTGGATCACCGGCCTGACCCGCGGGCCGAACCGCACCATCAGCGGGCGCAGCGGCTCGTCGCTGCTGTTCCTGACCTACACCAACGTCTGCGTCCACAACAACGCCTGGACCACGCAGAGTTACGGCGTCACGTTCTACGACCCGGCCACCAACCAGCTGGTCGGCCCGGCCACCGTCTTCCCCCGCCCGGCCACCGGTGAGCTGGCCTGGCAGCGCCGCCTCGGCTCGCCCACCTTCGCCGCCGACGGCTACCTCTACCTGTACACGTTCCTGTGCACCTCGTCGGCCTTCGGCGCCTGCGGGGACGGCACCGTGGTGCTGGCCCGCACCCCGTGGTCGGCCAGCGCGGGCTGGTCCACCGCGAGCAGCTACCGCTGGTGGACCGGCTCGGCCTGGTCGGCGGACCCGGCGGCGGCCACCTCGGCGCTGCCCGGCGCCCGCCCGTTCGGGGTGGACGTGCACGTCTTCCCGGGCCGCGGCTACGTCGCGATCGAGCAGACCACGATCGCCGGGCACTACCGGGTGTGGAACGCCCCGGCCCCGACCGGCCCGTGGACGGCCGGCGCCGAAGCGGTCCTGCCCGGCTGCGCCAGCACCACGAAGAGCTGGTGCTACGCGTTCATCGGCCATCCGGAGCTGAGCACGTCGACGTCGCTGTTCATCTCGCACTACCATCCGGACGACAACCATGTGCGGGTGGTCGCCGTGCCCTGGTGACGTCGTCGCCGGACCGGCCGTCCCGTCCGAGGTGATCCCTGCTCGGGCTCGCAGGCGCGTCACGGTCGTGGCTGGGCGTCAGGGGTGTCTCGGACCGTTCGAGACACCCCTGGCGCCCAGCCGGCCTGCCGCGGGACGCGCCGCGGTCCGGACCCGTGGTGCGGCACCGAGGCGGCCAGCGCCCTCACCGTGCACCTGTTCACGATCGCCGGCTACGGTGCCGGCGACCCTGGCCGGCGGTTGGGCGGGCAAGAAGATCGTCGGCCGGATCGGCGACCGCGTCTTCGTCCTCCTGGTCGAGGCCGGCCTGGTCGTCACCGGTGTCCTCTTCCTGGCCGGGGTGTGACCGGGTCAGGGCCGCAGCGCGAGCTTGCCCACCGTGGCCCGGGCCGCCAGTTCGGAGAGCACCTTCGGTCCCTCCGCCAGGTCGTGCACGGTGGGCTGGACCGGACCGAGGACCCCCGCCGCCACCAGGCCGGACATCTCGCCCATCAGCTCACCGAAGAGCCGCGGCGCCGCCTGGATCAGGACGCCGATGTTGAGTCCGACGACGTGCACCTGGTGCCGGTAGACCAGGTCCCAGTTGCTGATCGACGCCTCCCCGCCGGCCAGCCCGTAGACCACCACCCGGCCGGTCACCCGCTTGGCCGCCGCCAGGCTGGCCTCCAGCGCCGGGCCGCCGACCGACTCCAGCACCAGGTCGACGCCGCCGGTGAGCCGCAGCACCTCGGCCGCGAGGTCGCCACCCCGGGAGTCGAGCACGTGGTCGGCTCCGAGCGCCCGCACCACGTCGTGCTTGCCGGGGGAGGCGGTGGCGATCACCGTGGCGCCGTAGTGCTTGGCCATCCGCACCGCGGCCTGCCCGGTCGCGCCCGCCGCCGCGTGGATCAGCACGGTCTGCCCCGCGGCGAGCCCGCCCAGCGGTTTCAGCGCCGCCAGCGCGGTCGGCCAGTTCACCGTCAGGCCGAGCGCCTGCTCGTCGGTCCAGCCGGGCGGCACCGGGACTGCCGCGGCGGCCGGCAGCACCAGGTGTTCGGCGAAGGCGCCGCCGCCGATCGCCACCCCGGCCACGTGCGCGCCGACCTGCGGGCCGGTCACGCCCTCGCCGAGCGCGGTGACCTCCCCGGCGGCCTCGATCCCGGCCAGGTAGGGCGGCTGCGGCCCGCCCGCGAACGCGCCGCGCGCCTGCGAGACGTCCACGAAGTTCACCCCGGCGGCGGTCACCCGGAGCAGGATCTCGCCCGCACCCGGCCGCGGCACCGGTGCGTCGGTGATCAGGCGCAGGTCCCGTGGACCGTTCCAGGAGGTCTGCTGGAGCGCACGCATGGTCGGTCTCCTTTTTTTGTCGAACAACCAACAATTAGGCTCCAGGCTAAACTTGATCGATCGACAAAGAAAGGAGGGGAACCGCCGGATGGCTACCCGCGGCAGGCCCCGCACCTTCGACCCGGACACCGCGCTGCGCCGGGCGCTGGACGTCTTCTGGGAGCGCGGTTACGAGGGCACCTCGCTGAGCGACCTGGCCGACGCCATGGGCATCGCCTCGGCCAGCATCTACGCCTGCTTCGGCAGCAAGGCCGACCTCTTCCGCAAGGTCATGGAGCTTTACGGTACGACCGCGGGCGCCCCGCCCCGCCGAGCCCTGCACGACGAGCCGGCCGCCCGCGCCGCGATCCACGCCATGCTGCGCGCCACCGCCGACCAGATCACCGGGCCGGACACCCCGCACTACTGCATGCTGATCCTGGCCGCGCCGACCGGCGCCGTCGAGAACCACGCGGTCCGCGAGTTCCTGGCCGAGCGCCGGCGCGGCCAGCTCGCCGCCATCCGCGACCGGCTCGCCCGGGGCGCCGCCGACGGCGAGCTCACCGCCGCGCCGGCCACGCTCGACGCCGCCGCCCGCTACTACGCGACCGTGGTGCAGGGGCTCTCGCTGCAGGCACGGGACGGCGCCTCGCGTACCGAACTGGAATCGGTGATCGACTGCGCGATGGCCGCCTGGGACACGGTCACCGGGAGCTGACCGCCGCCGCGATCCGCTCGGCGGCCTCACCCGGCGTCAGGTGCGTGGTGTCCACGACCTCGGCCGCCGCGTGCAGCCAGGTACGGGCCGCCTCGGCGTAGGGCTCCAGGTGCCGCAGCCGGAACGGCGACGGGATGCGGTGCTCGGCCTCGATCCGCCCGCGCAGGGTCGCCCGGTCGGCGTGCAGGACGAAGTGCCGGACCGGGATGCCGTGCCCGGCGAGGCCCGCGCTGATCTCCAGCCAGTACCGCTCGACCAGGACGGTCATCGGCATCACCAGGGTGCCGCCGGTGTAGGCGAGCACCTGCCGGGCGGTCTCCACGACCAGCGGCCGCCACGGGGGCCAGTGCTGGAAGTTGTCCGTCGCGGGCAGCCCCGGCGTGATGTCCATCAGCGTCTCGCCGACCTTCTCGGCGTCGAACACCCGCGAGTCCGGCAGCAGCCGCTGCACGAGCGCGCTGGTCGTCGTCTTGCCCACCCCGTGGGTGCCGTTGATCCACACGATCATGACGCCCGATGCTAGGCGGTGTGGACATTCGCGAGTGTGTGGCCGAGGACGTCGAGCGGCTGGAGCGGTGGCGGCCTACCGGCCGGACGCGGGGGCACGCGGCCCGGTTCGCCCGGCAGGCCGCCGGCGCCGGTTCATTCCTGATCGCCTGGTCGGCGGAGGGCCCGCTCGGCTCGTGCGAGCTGCTCTGGACCGGCCCGAAGGAACCCGCCGTCCGCGCCGCCTTCGCCTGCCCGGAGATCAACGGCCTGCAGGTCTGGCCGCCCCACCACCAGGGTCGCGGGGTCGGCACCGCGCTGCTCGCCGAGGCGGAGCGACGGGCCCGGCACCGGGGCCTGCCGCTGATCGGGCTCGGCGTCGCCGACGACAACCCGCGCGCCGCGGCCCTCTACCTCCGGCTGGGCTACACGATGACCGAGTGCCGCTATGTGGACCACTGGCACTACCTCGACGACGCCGGGGCCCGCCACGACGAGGCCGACCCCTGTATCTGGCTGGTCAAGAAGCTGCCGGCGGGCTGACCTCGAGCCGGGCGTCGGTGACGTTGTCGAACCGCGTGTCCCCGCCGCGCACCAGCACGAAATGCCGGCTCACCGTCGCCTGATAGACCTCCAGCGGCCCGCCCGGCCCGAGATCCTCCGGCGCCAGCTGACGATCGTCCGGCAGCTTGGCGTTGATCAGCGCGATGGCCGTACCGTAGTCGCCTTGGGAAATGACCTCGGCGGTCGCCTCCAGATAGACGGCCTCGGCCTGCCCGACCGGCACCCGCGTGTCGAAAAGCGTGATGCTGACCGTCGGCCGCACCGCGATGTTCCGCGAGTGCCGGCTGCCCGGCGCCGACACCCAGACGATCCGCTGCACCCCGTCCGCGGCGAAGAACACCGGCGTCGCCCAGGGATTCCCGTCCGCGTCCGCCGTCCCGAGCACCAGGTACCGATGCTCCCCGAGCAGCCGCGGCACCGTCGCCCACCTGTCCGCCCGCACTGCCTGATCCATGAACGCTCCTTCTACTGCTGGGTGGCATCCGGCTGTTCCTTGGCGGCGGGCGCGGCCGTGTCGGCGGCCCGGAAGTCCCGCCACTGCTTGCTGACCCCACGCCAGATCCGCTGCTGATCGGCGAAGTACCGGGCCAGCCGCTTCCGATCCTGGTCGCTCGCGGTGGTGGTGACCAGGTAGAAGTCGATCTCGTCGCGCAGGCGGTTCAGCTCGTAGCGGGCCTCCTCCATCGAGACCCACCGGCTCCGCCAGCTCATGTACGGCTCCAGGCCGGCCAGCACGGTGACCGCGGCCACCAGCGGTAGCGCCAGCACGCGGCCGTGCCCGTCCGGGTCGACGCCCAGCGCCACCGTGGACAGACCGGCCAGCACCAGCGAGGACACCTTCACTGCTACGGCCCGCCGCCGGAACCGCGCTTTACGGTGATCGGCCCAGTTCAGGTCCTCGTCCACCACCTCTCGGAAGCGGATGATCGCCTCACGCGGTGGAAGTCCGGACTGCTGCTGGGAGAGGACGAAGAATCCGCGCTCGGAGGGATGCGACTCGGGCGGGGTCGGCATCCCTCCAGTGTGGTCACGTTTGCCGGGCGTGACGAGGCCGGCTGTTCGTACGATCTCCAGCATGACCCGGCGGCCGGACCACGATCTTCAGCGGCGGCTGCGGCTCGCGTCGGCGCAGCTGGTGATCGAGCGGGTGGAGCCGCGGGAAGCGGTGCTGCTTGCCTGCGACCTGCTCGCCGCCGGTGCGTCCGGTGGAGCGACGCTGGAGCTGGCCATCCAGTCCTCCTCCCGGCTGCACCAGAACGACGCCGACGAGCTGCTGCGCGCGATGCTCGCGGATTGGCAGATCGCGTCGACGGACCTGGAACGCAGCGCCGAGATCGTTGCCCACGACCTGTGCCGCCGCCTGCTCGCCCGATCGCTGCGGCCGGAAGAGTGCGGCCACCGGCTGCTCGGCGCGCTCGCCCAGACCGGCGACCGCGCCGTCACCGACCGGCTCCTCGCGCTGCTCGACCGGCTGGAGTTCGAGCTCGGCGGCCGTGCCGACGACGACCTTGAGAGGGAGCTGAGAGCGCTCGCGCGGATCGTTCTCGACAACCGCGAGCGGCGTTGTTAGCGTCGCGGGTGCGGGCCGAGGGGCGCTGCGACGGACGATGTCCGCCACGCTCGGCTCGCGTTTGGTCGTAAGGGCGCCTCCCACCGGAGGCTGCCCGCGGGCGCCCCGGTGATGACTCGCATCGGGGACCGACACATGGCACCAGATCTGACCCACTTCATCGCCGGCCTGCCCAAGGTGGAGCTGCACGTCCACCACGTCGGGTCGGCCACCCCGGAGACCGTGGCCGGCCTGGCCGCGCGGTACGCCGGGAGCACCGCGGTGCCGGCCGACCCGGCACTGCTCGCCGACTACTTCACGTTCACCGACTTCCCGCACTTCATCGAGGTGTACCTGTCGGTGGTGGACCTGGTCCGGGACGCCGAGGACGTGGCCACGCTCACCTACGACATCGGCGCCGGGCTGGCCGCCCAGGCGGTGCGGTACGCCGAGGTGACGCTCAGCCCGTACTCGTCGATCAAGCGCGGCATCCCGGCCGAGGCGTACTGCGAAGCGGTCGAGGACGCCCGGCGGCGAGCCGCCCGGGATCACGGCATCGAGCTGCGCTGGTGCTTCGACATCCCGGGCCCGCCGTGGCCGGAGTCGGCCGACATGACGCTCGAGGTGGCGCTCAAGCAGCGCCCGGAGGGCCTGATCAGCTTCGGACTCGGCGGTCCGGAGGCCGGGGTGTCCCGGGCGCAGTTCGCCGAGCATTTCGCCGCCGCCCGGGCGGCCGGCCTGCACAGCGTGCCGCACGCCGGCGAGTCGACCGGCCCGCAGGCGATCTGGGAGGCGGTCCGGCACCTCGGGGCGGAACGGATCGGCCACGGCATCGCCGCCGCCCGGGACCCGGAGCTGATGGACCACCTGCGCGAGCACGACATCGCGCTGGAGGTGTGCCCGACCTCGAACGTCTGCACCCGGTCGGTGCCGTCGCTGGCCGAGCATCCACTGCCCGCGCTGGTGGCGGCCGGGGTGCCGGTCACCGTCAACTCGGACGACCCGCCGATGTTCTCCACCACGCTGAACCGGGAGTACCAGGTCGCCGCGGACCTGCTCGACCTGGACGAGCAGGGTCTGGCCGAGCTGGCCCGGCAGGCGGTGCGCTACTCGTTCCTGGACGCCGCCGGCAAGGCGGCTGTGCTGGCCGAGATCGACTCCTACGCCGCCGGCCGCTGACGAAGGGTCGCCGCTCCACCGCGCGGTGGAGCGGCGACCGTGGTCACTCGGCCCGCAGCGGTTTCGCCAGCACCTCGGTCGGCGCGACCTCGGCGCGCAGCGGCTTGGCGGACAGCGCGGCGGCCGCGACGCCGCCACTGGTCAGGACCAGCGCGCCGGTCACCACGAGCGCGCTGAGCGTGCGATGGAAGGTGGATGTCATGCCGGTGCCCCCGTTCTCGATGTCGCGGAACGCTATACCCGGCTTGCGTTGATCGGGAGGCGGCCGCCCGGGTTCTGTCCCGCACGGAAAGGAGGCACAAGTCGGGCATGACACACTGCCGGGTGTGGATCACGAGCTGACCCCGGCCGCGCGGGCCCTGCTGGAACACCTCGGCAACCTCTTCCCCGGCAGCGACGTCACCGTCCTCGCGCCGGCCCCGGGACCGATCTGGACCACCGTGCCGGACCTGCACATCCTCAGCCTGCGCCCGCCGGAGGGCGGCCGCCTCTACGCCACCGCCGGACTGTGGGACGCCACCCAGCGGGACGGGCACGGCCTGGAGTTCGTGCTGCACGCCCCGGCGGCCGACGACGAGGTGCACGTCGAGACGCTGACCATGGTCGCCTACTACCACGCGGGCGGCGGTGACTACGAGCTCGGCCACGGCCACACCGTGCCGATCGGCCGGCCCTGGCTGCCCGGCTCCGCGTGCGACCACCTGCTGGTCAGCCTGCCCTACCCGTGGGGGCCGGAGCTGGAGGAGTGCGCCCTCCCGGCCGGCCACGCCCGGGTGCTGTGGCTGCTGCCGATCACCGAGGCGGAGAAACGTCACCGGCACACCCACGACCTGGAGGACCTGGAACAGCGCCTGGAGGACGCCGCCATCCGCCCCACCGATCCGCTGCGGGCGTCGGTCATCGAGGAGCCGGCGATCGATCGGTGAGCCGCCCGGCGCGGCGGCCGCGCCGGGTCACGGCGAGGGCCTCGCCCAGGAAGCTCAGCCCGATCCCGAGCTGCACCGGCCGGGCCTCGGGCCGCATCCCCAGCCGGGCAGCGACCAGGCCGAATCCGGCCATGACCAGCAGTGACCCGATGACCACGGCGAACGTCCTGCCGTCGTAGCGCTGCCACAACGCCCCGCCCTTCTCGAACACCACGACAGCCCGGCCGCGCCAGTAGCCCAGGGCGGTCCCGAGCACGCACCCGGCGACCAGCCACGCGTAGTCGGCCGGACGCAGGCCGCTGGTGCGGACCAGGATCCACAGGCCGATGCCGGTCAGCACGACCGGCGGCACCCACAGGTCGCGCGGGTTGACCGGCTCGCCGATCAGCCGCCGGAGCACCACGGCGGCGACCGCCACCACGATGATCCCGCCCAGCACCCACCCGTTCATCACGCCTCCTCGTATTTAGCACCACGATGCTAAAACAATATGGCATGAGCGTGCTAAAAAGGCACATGC